>NZ_KI535607.1:1021780-1630812 GCF_000492855.1 Enterobacter sp. MGH 38
CATACTCAGGTATGTGAGTGTCGCCGCAACGCAGCATCAGCAAAAATTTGGTAGGCCTGAGTGGACTTGAACCACCGACCTCACCCTTATCAGGGGTGCGCTCTAACCACCTGAGCTACAAGCCTGTAGAGGTTTTTTACTGCTGTTTTTCATCAGACAATCTGTGTGAGCACTGCAAAGGCAGGTTCTTTAAGGTAAGGAGGTGATCCAACCGCAGGTTCCCCTACGGTTACCTTGTTACGACTTCACCCCAGTCATGAATCACAAAGTGGTAAGCGCCCTCCCGAAGGTTAAGCTACCTACTTCTTTTGCAACCCACTCCCATGGTGTGACGGGCGGTGTGTACAAGGCCCGGGAACGTATTCACCGTGGCATTCTGATCCACGATTACTAGCGATTCCGACTTCATGGAGTCGAGTTGCAGACTCCAATCCGGACTACGACGCACTTTATGAGGTCCGCTTGCTCTCGCGAGGTCGCTTCTCTTTGTATGCGCCATTGTAGCACGTGTGTAGCCCTACTCGTAAGGGCCATGATGACTTGACGTCATCCCCACCTTCCTCCAGTTTATCACTGGCAGTCTCCTTTGAGTTCCCGGCCTAACCGCTGGCAACAAAGGATAAGGGTTGCGCTCGTTGCGGGACTTAACCCAACATTTCACAACACGAGCTGACGACAGCCATGCAGCACCTGTCTCAGAGTTCCCGAAGGCACCAATCCATCTCTGGAAAGTTCTCTGGATGTCAAGAGTAGGTAAGGTTCTTCGCGTTGCATCGAATTAAACCACATGCTCCACCGCTTGTGCGGGCCCCCGTCAATTCATTTGAGTTTTAACCTTGCGGCCGTACTCCCCAGGCGGTCGACTTAACGCGTTAGCTCCGGAAGCCACGCCTCAAGGGCACAACCTCCAAGTCGACATCGTTTACGGCGTGGACTACCAGGGTATCTAATCCTGTTTGCTCCCCACGCTTTCGCACCTGAGCGTCAGTCTTTGTCCAGGGGGCCGCCTTCGCCACCGGTATTCCTCCAGATCTCTACGCATTTCACCGCTACACCTGGAATTCTACCCCCCTCTACAAGACTCTAGCCTGCCAGTTTCGAATGCAGTTCCCAGGTTGAGCCCGGGGATTTCACATCCGACTTGACAGACCGCCTGCGTGCGCTTTACGCCCAGTAATTCCGATTAACGCTTGCACCCTCCGTATTACCGCGGCTGCTGGCACGGAGTTAGCCGGTGCTTCTTCTGCGGGTAACGTCAATCGACAAGGTTATTAACCTTATCGCCTTCCTCCCCGCTGAAAGTACTTTACAACCCGAAGGCCTTCTTCATACACGCGGCATGGCTGCATCAGGCTTGCGCCCATTGTGCAATATTCCCCACTGCTGCCTCCCGTAGGAGTCTGGACCGTGTCTCAGTTCCAGTGTGGCTGGTCATCCTCTCAGACCAGCTAGGGATCGTCGCCTAGGTGAGCCGTTACCCCACCTACTAGCTAATCCCATCTGGGCACATCCGATGGCAAGAGGCCCGAAGGTCCCCCTCTTTGGTCTTGCGACGTTATGCGGTATTAGCTACCGTTTCCAGTAGTTATCCCCCTCCATCAGGCAGTTTCCCAGACATTACTCACCCGTCCGCCACTCGTCAGCAAAGCAGCAAGCTGCTTCCTGTTACCGTTCGACTTGCATGTGTTAGGCCTGCCGCCAGCGTTCAATCTGAGCCATGATCAAACTCTTCAATTTAAAAGTTTGATGCTCAATGAATTAAACTTCGTAATGAATTACGTGTTCACTCGTTGAGACTTGGTATTCATTTTTCGTCCGAGGACGTTAAGAATCCATGTCACTTTGAGTGCCCACACAGATTGTCTGATAAATTGTTAAAGAGCAGTTGCAACGCGGCTTTCAGCACATCGTTGCGAGGTCCCGTATATTACGTTTTCCTCATTCAGAGTCAAGCAATTATTTTCACTTTTTTCTGTTGGCGTTCATCTCTGAACCCCGCTGCCCCGGCGGCTTGCAAGCCGTTGTTCCGTGTCAGTGGAGGCGCATTATAGGGAGTTCTCAGACGTTGACAACCCCTCTTTGAAAAAAAACGTTCAACCGTCTCTTTTTTGCTCAAAACCGTGCTACAGCGCCAGTTTTTCGAGCGTTTCAAAGCCATAACGACGTAAAACGGGCAAAAGTTGTTCAGTTTCTTTTGTTATCGCCATACAAAAAGCGATGTTCGCATCAGCGGATTTCGCATCCGGCGCCTCGTGTTCCAGCAACCAGGCCGTCCGACGCGCAATCGCAGCACCGGAATCCACCAGCCGGGTCCCTTCAGGCAGAACCTTTAACAGCTCTTCCTGTAATAGCGGGAAATGGGTACAGCCGAGAACAACCGTATCCGGTGGTTCCTGCATCCGCAGCCATGGACGCAGAATACGACGCAGCTCTTCAAGCGAGACCGTCTCGCCGTGCAGCTTCGCTTCCGCCATTTCCACCAGCTCCGCGGAACCGAGCATGGCGATCTGGCATTCATTGGCAAAGCGCTCAATAAGCTCGCGCGTATAAGGACGTTTTACCGTACCACGCGTCGCCAGCAAACCCACGATGCCGTTCGCCGTCAGACGCGCAGCAGGTTTAATTGCCGGCACAACGCCCACAACCGGGAACGGGAATTTTTCGCGCAGGGCAGGAAGAGAGACCGTGCTTGCCGTATTACAGGCAATGACCGCCAGCGCCAGAGGATAACGCTTTTGTACCGCGGTGACGATTTCAACCACACGCTCAACAATAAAGTCTTCACTCTTTTCCCCATACGGGAACGCGACGTTATCGAAGGCGTAGATGTAATGGAGATCCGGCAGGAGCTGCCGAATCTCATCATAGACCGAAAGCCCACCGACGCCGGAATCAAACACCAGCACGGTGGGACGCGGATCAGAAGGTGTAGCTGCCAGACAAGGTGTATTCCCGTCCTGCAGTTTGGTAGCCATAAACTGTCTCGTAATCTTTATCGAACAGGTTGGCTATTTTACCACGAACTGTGAGATGAGAGGTGACGGGATATGAAACCGCGACGTCCCACAGGCTGACGCCGCCCATTTTCACGCGTTCTGTTGCATAGGTATTCGGATCAACGGCAACGTCATAGCGAGTGCCCAGATAACGGTACGCCAGATTCCAGTCGAGATCCCACACCTGCCAGTCAAGCTGATACTTAACCTGTTGCTTTGAGCGACGAGCCAGGACTTCGTTAGTTTTCGCATTACGCGGGTCGACGTAGTCGTAAGAAATCTGATGCCCTAACGGGCCAGTGTCGAACTGGGCCGTCGCCTCGATTCCTTTAATACGGGCTTCATCGACGTTGTAATAACGGTAAGTCCGTGGGTCGCTATTAATGAGGTTATCGATATCATTACGATAGCCCGTCACACGCCAGTTTACCGGCCCCGTCAGGCCTTCAAAACCACCTTCCCACTGCTTACTCTCTTCTGGCTTCAGGTCCGGATTGCCGTAATCCTTACTGTGGATCTGGCTCATGGTTGGCGCTTTATACGCTGTGCCGTAAGAACCGATGATGCGATACCCGTCGATGAACTCCCATGCGGCGCTGGTCTGCCAGGTGGCATGATTGCCAAAGTTAGAGTTATCGTCATTACGCGCCGCCGCTTCCAGCGTCACGCTGTTGAACTGCTGCATCGCCGAAAGGAACACGCCGGTATTACGTTGTTCGTAACCTTTTTCCAGATAGCCCGTACCCGCCTGGGTTTTCTGCTTCTGCCAGTCCAGACCCGCGCCGATATTGCCGTGCCCCACTTCAACCGTATTCAGCCACTGGGTGGTGTACTGCTTCACGTCATCCATGGTTGCGGAGTCAGCGTAGCGGCCTTTTTTCGGATCATAGTTCTGATCTTTGCTACGGCCATACCCTGCCACCAGCTGTGACTGGAAAATACCCTGGTTATAGCGCAACCCGGTGTCCCAGTTCTGGCTGTAAACCTGACGCGTGTCCGGCCGCCCATCAATGCCGGTCGCGCCATAGTGATCGTAACCGTCATACGCGGAGCGGTTATCGTAGCCAAAGCCACGGACGAATCCGCTGACGCTGTCGGTAAACTGCTGCTCCACCGAGCCAAACAGCGATTTACTCATAAAACCATCGCGGTCTGGCTGGCGCGGGGCATCTTTTGCGGCAATATCAAAACCACGGGTATAGGTATAATCACCGGCCATGGTGATTTTGGTTTTATCGAACACCTGCTGGAAGGCACCGTTATAGTTTTGATACCCCTTTGAACCGACACCCGCAGAAATTTCCGCACCCGGCTTGTCGCGCCCGGTAATGATGTTAATCACACCGCCAATCGCGTCGGAGCCATACAGCGCCGAACGTGGGCCGCGAATGTACTCAATACGCTGAATCAGCGACGTCGGAATTTGGCTTAAATCGGGAACGTTGCTGATCCCGGCATTATTCAGAGGGATACCATCAATCAGTACCAGAACATGGCGGGATTCCGTACCGCGAATAAACGTTGAAGAGGTCGACCCCATCCCGCCGCTTTGTGCGATGTCCACACCCGGCAGGCGTGACATGATTTCCACAACACTCGTTGCCTGCCAGCGTTCAATATCCTCACGCGTCACGACGGAGGTCGGAGCCAGAACGGTTTTTGCTGGTTGTTCGAAACGGTTTGCTGTCACCACCAACGAGTCGGCACTTTCCTGCGCCCAGCCCGAAAATGCCGTGACGGAAAACACCGTCAACAGCGATACTTTTTTAATCATTGTTAAAGCATCCACAATATAAGAAGGATGCCGCAGGCCTCACCGATAGCACGCGATGATGAAACCAAATGCGACGTGATCCCGGCAGGTCTTCGGGCTGGGTGGCGTTATACGGATGAAGACTTCCCATTTTCACAGTGTCTACAACTCTCATCCCGCCAGTCTTTACCGCTGCGCGTCAGCTCCAGATTTGCACTGGATTCCCTTTTCACTCTAAGGAGACCGGAAACAGAATGCTACAATTAGACACGTATAGATGTCCAGATAGCTATTAGCCATTAAATCTGGACATCCACTGCACAATCCCTACAATCCCCGCGTAATTCTTTATCACTCAGGACGCATCATGACCCCCGAACACCTCCCGACAGAACAGTACGACGCACAGCTGGCAGAAAAAGTTGTCCGCCTGCAAAGTATGATGACGCCTTTCAACGCGCCCGTTCCCGAGGTGTTTCGTTCTCCGGTCAGCCACTACCGTATGCGCGCTGAGTTCCGCATCTGGCACGATGGCGATGACCTGTACCACATCATTTTCGATCAGCAGACGAAATCCCGTATTCGCGTAGACAGTTTTCCGGCGGCGAGTGAGCTTATCAACCAGCTGATGACGCTGATGATCGACGGTGTGCGCAACAATCCGGTACTGCGCAACAAGCTGTTCCAGATTGACTACCTGACCACCCAAAGCAATCAGGCCATTGTTTCTCTGCTCTATCACAAAGCACTGACTGACGAGTGGCGCGAGCAGGCAGAAGCCCTGCGCGATGCGCTGCGCGCGCAGAATATCAACGTGCATCTGATTGGCCGCGCGACCAAAACCAAAATCATGCTGGACCAGGATTACATCGACGAGCGTCTGCCGGTGGCAGGAAAAGAGATGGTTTACCGTCAGGTGGAGAACAGCTTCACCCAGCCGAATGCCGCCATGAACGTGCAGATGCTGGAGTGGGCGTTGAAGGCGACGGAAGGGTCTAAGGGCGATCTGCTGGAACTCTACTGCGGTAACGGCAACTTCTCGCTGGCGCTGGCGCGTAACTTCGAACGCGTGCTGGCGACGGAAATCGCCAAACCGTCGGTGGCAGCCGCGCAGTACAACATCGCCGCTAACCATATTGATAACGTACAAATTATTCGTATGGCGGCAGAAGAGTTTACCCAGGCGATGAACGGCGTACGCGAGTTTAACCGCCTGCAAGGGATTGATTTGAAGAGCTACCAGTGTGAGACAATTTTTGTCGATCCGCCGCGCAGTGGCCTGGACAGCGAAACCGAGAAGATGGTGCAGGCGTACCCGCGTATTTTGTACATCTCCTGTAACCCGGAGACGCTGTGCAAGAATCTGGAAACATTAAGCCAGACGCACAAGGTTGAACGTCTGGCGCTGTTCGATCAGTTCCCGTATACGCACCATATGGAGTGCGGCGTACTGCTTACTGCACGATAATCTTTAGGCCGGATAAGCGTAGCGCCATCCGGCATTTTTTGGCAGGTGGCGCTTCGCTTACCTGCCCTACAACGACTACAAAACCCTTCTCTACTCCGGCAACTCGCTCTTGCGGCTACGCATGCGAGAGCCAATCCAGAACACCAGCGCCACAGACAGTACCGCAGGCAGGAAGTTAGAGCCAATATCCGGATACTCCGCGCGCACCACCGTGCTATAAAGCAATACACCCAGAATAAAACAGGCTGCGGCCAGTCCCGGTAACCCAACTGGCATCGTGCGGTTCAGATAACGTTGATGCAGGCAGTACACCGTCAGCACCAGCGCGATAATCGGGAAAATCGAGAACGGTACAATTGAGCTGAAAACCGCCGCAAACGTACCATTAATGGATAAGCCAGCGATCAATGCCAGCAACAGCGTTCCTTTATCCTGACCTGACTGTTTCATTACTCACCTTCACTCATCGTTTTGATGTGCCAACTTCTCTTGTTCACGGCGATACCAGTAGTACGCGCCTTTAGAAATCATCCGCAGCTGCAATACCAGTCGCTCTTCGAGTTGCTTACGTTGTTCAATGCTGACATCCAGCGCTTCAGCACCCGCGCTGAACACAATCGTCACCATCGCCTCAGCCTGTGCTTCAGTAAACGCACGCGGCATATGGTTTTCGAGTTCAAGATAGTCGGCAAGTTCCGCGATGAAATGCTGAATTTCACGCGCGACGGCGGCACGAAACGCGGCTGACGTTCCGGAACGCTCACGCAACAGCAGGCGAAACGCGTTAGGGTTATTGCCGATAAATTCCATAAATGTCGACACGGAAGTGCGGATCACGCTGCCGCCCTTGGCGATACGCTGACGCGCCTGACGCATAAGCTGGCGCAGCATCAAACCGCTCTCGTCGACCATGGTCAGGCCCAGTTCATCCACATCACGGAAATGACGATAGAAGGACGTTGGCGCAATCCCGGCCTCGCGCGCCACTTCACGCAGGCTCAAACTGGCAAAACTCCGCTCAGCACTCAGTTGACTGAATGCGGCTTCCACCAGCGAACGCCGGGTTTTCTCTTTTTGTTGTGCTCTTACGCCCATCACGATAGTTGAATCCTTCCAAAGGCCCGTTGGCACTATACCAGAGAATAAAATTAATCTGTTTACCTGACTTTGTGAATGATTGTTTACGCGCGGTTTGTGCTCCACTGCCCGAAAAAAGCACAACGATAATTGGGTTACCCTGGCAATGATGTTATGATTCTGTTGCTTTTATGTATAAGAACAGGTAAGCCTTGCCATGCCACATTCCTACGATTACGACGCAATAGTTATTGGTTCCGGCCCCGGCGGCGAAGGTGCTGCTATGGGTCTGGTAAAACAGGGAGCCAGAGTAGCGGTTATTGAGCGCTACCATAATGTCGGCGGCGGTTGCACCCACTGGGGCACCATCCCTTCGAAAGCCCTCCGCCACGCCGTTAGCCGCATTATCGAATTTAACCAGAACCCTCTTTACAGCGACCACTCCCGACTTCTTCGCTCCTCCTTTGCCGATATCCTGAATCACGCAGACACGGTCATTAACCAGCAGACGCGCATGCGTCAGGGTTTCTATGAGCGCAACCACTGTGAAATTCTGCAAGGGAACGCGCATTTTGTGGATGAACACACCCTGGCGCTGGAGTGCCACGACGGTTCGGTTGAGACGCTCACCGCTGAAAAATTTGTGATCGCCTGCGGCTCCCGTCCTTACCATCCGGCAGACGTGGATTTCTCGCACCCGCGCATTTACGACAGCGACTCCATCCTCAGCCTGCACCACGAGCCACGCCATGTGATCATTTATGGTGCGGGGGTGATTGGCTGTGAATATGCGTCGATCTTCCGCGGAATGGAGGTCAAAGTTGATTTGATCAACACCCGCGACCGGCTGCTGGCGTTCCTCGATCAGGAGATGTCAGATTCCCTCTCCTACCACTTCTGGAACAGTGGCGTGGTGATTCGCCACAACGAAGAGTACGAGAAAATCGAAGGCTGCGATGACGGTGTGATCATGCACCTGAAATCCGGTAAGAAGCTGAAAGCCGACTGCCTGCTGTATGCCAACGGCCGTACCGGCAACACGGATTCATTGCAGCTGGAGAATATCGGGCTTGAAACCGACAGCCGCGGTCAGCTCAAGGTCAACAGCATGTACCAGACTGCGCTGCCGCACGTTTACGCGGTGGGCGACGTGATTGGTTACCCAAGCCTGGCCTCCGCCGCTTACGATCAGGGCCGCATCGCCGCACAGGCGCTGGTGAAAGGTGAAGCGACGGCGCATCTGATTGAAGATATCCCGACGGGGATCTACACCATTCCGGAAATCAGTTCTGTCGGCAAAACCGAGCAGCAGCTTACGGCCATGAAGGTGCCTTACGAGGTGGGTCGTGCCCAGTTTAAACATCTGGCGCGGGCGCAAATCGTGGGAATGAGCGTGGGTACACTGAAGATCCTGTTCCATCGCGAGACGAAAGAGATCCTCGGTATTCACTGCTTCGGTGAACGCGCGGCGGAAATCATTCATATCGGCCAGGCGATCATGGAGCAAAAAGGTGGTGGCAACACCATTGAGTACTTCGTTAACACCACCTTTAACTACCCGACCATGGCGGAAGCTTATCGGGTCGCTGCGCTGAACGGCTTAAACCGCCTGTTTTAACGCGCTGTCAAAATGGCCATCCATCGCACCGCGGATGGCCTCTGCCAGCTGCTCATAGCGGCTGCGCAGCGGTGACCCCGGACGATAAACCAGACCAATGGTGCGACGCGGCTCCGGCTTAATACACGGCAGATAGACCACGCCATCACGTTTACGCTCGTGCGGCACCGCCAGTGCCGGCAACAGCGTAATACCGCTTCCCGCCGCCACCATATTACGCAGCGTTTCCAGGCTGGTTGCGCGAAAATGGGTATCTTCATCGGCACCCGCTTCGAAGCAGAAGCCCATCGCCTGATCGCGCAGACAGTGGCCGTCTTCCAGCATCAGCAGTTTTTCACCGGCCAGATCGGCCATCGGTACGCGATCGCGGTTCGCCCACGGGTGATCTTCATAGATCGCCAGCATCATCGGCTCATCGAACAGCGGTACTTCAATAAACGCTTCACTCTCTTTAACGAGCGCCAGAATCGCACAGTCGAGCTTACCGCTGTCTAACTGCGCCAGCAGCTGATGGGTTTGCGCTTCATGCAGGTACATTTCGAGTTTCGGGAACGTCTGGTGCAGCATCGGAATGATTTGCGGCAACAGGTACGGGCCAACGGTTGGGATCAGGCCAATATGCAGCGGGCCGGACATCGCTTCCCCCTGCTGGCTTGCCATTTCCTTGAGCACTTTGACCTCGCGCAGTACGGTGCGCGCCTGATCCACCAGCAGCAGACCTGCCTGCGTGAACAGTACTTTACGACTGGTGCGCTCCAGCAGCATCACGCCCAGCTCATCTTCCAGCTTGCGGATCTGACCGCTCAGCGTTGGCTGGCTGACATGGCAGGAGTCTGCCGCGCGGCGAAAATGGCGATGCTCAGCTAACGCTACCAGGTATTCAAGATCACGAATATTCATTATTCATCCTCCGTCGCCACGATAGTTCATGGCGATAGATAGCATAGCAACGAACGATTATCCCTATCAAGCATTCTGTTGAATAATACATCACATAGACGAGGCGGCACGTGTTTGACCCTTGACGTCCCCGCACCGTCAGCGAGTTTCTCTCAAAACTCGAAAAACTAAAGCCAACGTGAACTTTTGCGGACCCCGTGGTCCGCTTTTTTTTGCGTAAAAAAAAGCCCAGCACTAAGCCAGGCTCCGTTTTTCTCCCTCTCCCAGTGGGAGAGGGCCGGGGTGAGGGCACCAGCCCGCACGGTTTAAACCAACCGGTTTTTCGCATCCGCAATCGCCTGCGCTACCTGCTTCGGTGACACGCCGCCTTTCGCTGCACGCTTATCCAGGCAGGATTGCAGGGCCAGAATCGGGTAGACATCATCCCCGATAACCGCGCTGAATTTTTGCAGGTCGGCAAGCGCCAGCTCTTCAAGGGCTTTACCCTGACGAATCGCTTCCACTACCGCTTCACCCACAATATGGTGCGCCTCGCGGAACGGTACGCCTTTCGCCACCAGGTAGTCCGCCAGCTCGGTAGAGTTAGCATACCCCTGCTGCGCCGCTTCCTGGCAGCGCGGACGTTTCACCTGAATGCCGTCCAGCACCAGCGCGCCCATATGCAGACAGTCCAGCCAGGTGTCGAGCGCGTCGAACAGCCCCTCTTTGTCTTCCTGCATGTCTTTGTTGTACGCCAGCGGCAGCCCTTTCAGGGTCATCATCATACCGGTCAGCGCACCCTGCACGCGGCCACATTTCCCGCGGATCAGCTCCAGCGCGTCCGGGTTTTTCTTCTGCGGCATCAGGGAGGAGCCGGACGTCACACGGTCGGACAGCTCCACAAACCCGGCTTCGCCAGAGTTAAAGAAGATCAGGTCTTCGGCAAAGCGCGACAGGTGCACCATCCCGATAGACGCATTTGAGAGCAGTTCCAGCACGTGGTCACGGTCAGAGACGCTGTCCAGACTATTGCGGGTGGCGGAGGCAAAGCCCAGCCAGCCTGCCAGCTGCTCACGGTCAATTTCATAAGCCGTGCCGGCAAGCGCGCCGCTGCCCAGCGGGCTCACGTCCAGACGCTTTAAGGTATCCTGTAAACGGCTCTCATCACGCGCCAGCATCTCAACATAGGCCAGACACCAGTGCGCGAACGTCACCGGCTGCGCGCGTTGCAGGTGGGTATAACCCGGCATCACCGCGTCCTGATTGTTCTGCGCGGTGTCCACCAGCGCGCCCTGCAACTGACGATTCGCCGCCAGCAGTTCGCCGACGGTCTCTTTGCACCACAGCTTCAGGTCGGTCGCCACCTGGTCATTACGGCTACGCCCGGTATGGAGCTTTTTACCCAACTGGCCGACTTTGTCGATCAGTTTGCCTTCCACCCAGCTGTGAATATCTTCAGCATCGCTCTGGAGGATTTGCTGCGGATCCAGACGCACCTCTTCCAGCAGATTGTTCAGCGCCTCTTCCAGCTGCTGCTGTTCGTCTGCGGTCAGCACGCCAACGGTCACCAGCGCTTTGGACCAGGCCACAGAGCCGACAATATCCTGTTCGGCCAGGCGGTAGTCGAAGCGCAAAGAGTCGTTGAACTGTTTGAACCGCTGATCCGCTGCCTGTGTAAAACGCCCACCCCAAAGTGCCATAACGAATTTCCTTAATGATGATATTTTTGCCCGGTGGCGCTGCGCTTACCGGGCCTACAAAATTCACGTAGGCCGGATAAGCGAAGCGCCATCCGGCACAGAATCTTAAGCCAGAATACGCGTACCAATCGGCGTACCGTTAAACAGCGCCGGGAGTTGCTCCGCGTGCCGCCAGGAGGCGATATCCACCGGGCGACCCAACGTGCGGGCCGCATCCAGCGCCGCATTCACTTTAACAATCATGCCGTCGGTGATAATGCCTTGATCGATCAGCTGCTCGGCTTTTGCGGCGGTCATTTCCGCAATACGCTGGCCTTTGCCGTCCAGTATGCCGCTCACGTCGGAGAGCAGGATCAGGTCTGCGCCCAGCGTGGCCGCCAGCGCGGTTGCCGCCTGGTCAGCGTTAACGTTCATCAGCTCGCCCTCTTCGGTCACGCCGATTGAGCTCACCACCGGCAGAAAACCGCCTTCCAGCAGGGTGTTAATCAGCTTAGGCGAACCTGGCTGCGCCAGTCCAACATGGCCGAGCTCTTCGTCAAGCTGGGTCACTTTTACGCTGTCACCGTCGCCCAGACAGAGGCCAACGGAAGCGATATGGTGTTTCTTCGCCCATGCCAGCAGCGTTTTGTTCGCCGTGCCCGCCAGCGCGCCGGTAATGATGTCAATCTGGTCAGCAGGGGTGACGCGCAGGCCATTTTTCTTTTTCACCGGCAGGTTGAGCCCTTTCATCAGCTCATCCACCACACAGCCGCCGCCGTGCACAATCACCAGCGGACGTTGGTGTGATTCACGATAGTTCACCAGTGCGTTAAACAGGCGCTCCAGCGCTTCTTCGCTGTCCAGCAGTACACCACCGAGTTTGATAATTAATGGGTTCATCATCACACCTTAAATAAGAGCCTGCGTTTCAGGGAAGCCGAAACGAATATTTGCACACTGCATTGCCTGTGCGGCAGCGCCTTTGAGTAGGTTATCTTCTGCTGCCACCACGATGAGATGCTCACCCTGCACGGCAAAGCCGATATCGCAGAACGGCAGGCCGACCACATTTTTCAGCGCCGGCACGCCTTTGTCGTACAGGCGCACCAGCGGTTTGTCCGCATACGCCTGCGTGAAGACCTCGTTCACCTGTTCTTTGTTCACACCCGGCTTCAGGCGGCAGGTAATGGTTTCGAGGATCCCGCGCGGGAAGCTGCCCAGATGCGGGGTGAAAATGACGTCCGCGCCCAGATGCGTCGTGATTTCAGGATGATGACGGTGGTTAAACACGCCATACGGCTGAAGGCTCACTTCGCAGAAGCTGTTGGAAATCGCCGCCTTGCGTCCTGCACCGCTCACGCCGCTGGTGGCGTTGATCACCGGCCACTGGTTCAGATCCAGCAGGCCCGCGTCGATCAGCGGCTTCAGGGAAAGCTGCGCCGCCGTCGGGTAGCATCCCGGAACGGCAATCAGGTTCGCTTCTTTCAGTTTATCTGCGCTCCACTCCGCCAGGCCGTACACCGCTTTTTCAAGCAGATCCGGATGCTGGTGGGTGAAACCGTAATATTTTTCGTAGAACGCGCCGTCGTTAACGCGGAACGCGCCGGAGAGATCGAACACCACGCATCCGGCTGCCAGGAACTGCGGCGCCAGGTCGTGACTGACCTCGTGTGCGGTGGCTAAAAACACCACGTCAACGCCGTCGGTAAACTCGCTGATGTCAGACATGGGCTGCAAAGGCAAATCAACCACGCCCTTAAGTTGTGGATGCAAATCGGAAATTAACTTTCCGGCATCATTGCTTTGCGCTGACACGGTCAAAGCGGTTATGGTCATATGAGGGTGGCGATTTACGTAGCTTACAAGCTCTGCGCCCGCATAACCGCTAGCGCCTACAATCAGCGTATTCAACATCGGGTTCCTTTATGCTCAACGTTAATGTATTTTTATTCACATTTATTGCATGAATATTGATACTATCACGACCTAAGGTGTGTCAACAATGAAAATGAACTTACCGCCATTTATCGAGATTTACCGCGCCCTGATCGCCACACCCTCCATCAGCGCGACGGAAGAAGCCCTGGATCAGAGCAATGAGTCTTTAATCAATCTGCTGGCGGGTTGGTTTAGCGATCTTGGGTTTAACGTTGAGGTTCAGCCCGTCCCCGGAACACGCCACAAATTTAACCTGCTCGCCAGTACCGGACATGGCGCGGGCGGCCTGCTGCTGGCTGGGCACACTGACACCGTGCCGTTTGATGATGGCCGCTGGACGCGCGATCCGTTCACGCTGACCGAGCATGACAACAAGCTTTATGGTCTGGGCACCGCCGACATGAAAGGCTTCTTCGCCTTTATCCTCGACGCGCTGCGTGACGTGGACGTGACGAAGCTGAAAAAACCACTCTACATTCTGGCGACCGCCGATGAAGAGACCAGCATGGCGGGCGCACGTTATTTCTCTGAAAACACATCGATTCGTCCTGACTGCGCGATCATCGGCGAACCAACCTCTCTGCAACCGATTCGGGCGCACAAAGGCCATATTTCTACCGCGGTGCGCGTACTGGGCCAGTCTGGCCACTCCAGCGATCCGGCGCGCGGCGTGAACGCCATTGAGCTGATGCATGACGCGATTGGCCGCATCATGACCCTGCGCGACGATCTGAAAGAGCGCTATCACTACGAGGCGTTCACCGTGCCTTACCCAACGCTTAACCTCGGCAGCCTGCACGGCGGTGATGCGTCCAACCGTATCTGCGCCTGCTGCGAACTGCATATGGATATCCGTCCTCTGCCGGGTATGACGCTGAGCGATCTGGATGGCTTACTGAACGAAGCGCTGGCAGCGGTCAGCGAGCGCTGGCCGGGCCGTCTGACGGTCTCCGAACTGCATCCGCCGATTCCAGGCTACGAATGCCCGCCTGACCATCAGCTGGTTCAGGTAGTGGAAAAACTGCTCGGCGAGAAAACCGACGTGGTGAACTACTGCACCGAAGCGCCGTTTATTCAGACGCTGTGCCCGACGCTGGTTCTGGGCCCTGGCTCCATCAACCAGGCACACCAGCCGGACGAATATCTCGAAACCCGCTTCATCAAGCCCACCCGCGAACTCATTACCCAGGTTGTGCATCACTTCTGCTGGCATTAAAACCGCACCGAAAAGTCCCCTCTCCCTGTGGGAGAGGGTTAGGGTGAGGGCAACAAATCGCATGATCACCGTCACATTTCCATAAGCATCTCTTATCTGACGCAATGCGAATTAAATTTCGTAAATTGCCCGCATTTATTCGTCTGCTGAACCGTTTTCGCAGCAATTGACGACGGGGGTTTTACGTGGCTTTATAAAGGGAGATGACAAAATAATGTCCAGAAGATTTTCGCCTGGGCATAAACAAAAATGATGGGGTGACTGGGTTTTTATGAACGAACAATATTCCGCGTTGCGTAGTAATGTCAGTATGCTCGGCAAAGTGCTTGGAGATACCATCAAAGACGCACTGGGGGAGAACATCCTCGACCGCGTTGAAACCATCCGCAAGCTGTCCAAATCTTCCCGCGCCGGTAATGAGGCCAACCGTCAGGAGCTGCTTACCACCTTGCAGAACCTCTCCAACGATGAGCTGCTGCCCGTTGCCCGCGCCTTCAGCCAGTTCCTGAACCTGGCAAACACCGCTGAGCAATACCACAGCATTTCGCCAAAAGGCGAAGCAGCCAGCAACCCGGAAGTCATTGCCCGCACCCTTCGTAAACTCAAAGACCAGCCCGACCTCAACGAAGCGACCATCAAAAAAGCGGTGGAATCCCTTTCGCTGGAGCTGGTGCTGACCGCACACCCAACCGAAATCACCCGTCGTACTCTGATCCACAAAATGGTGGAAGTGAACAACTGTCTGAAGCAGTTGGATAACAAAGACATCGCCGACTACGAACGTAACCAGCTTATGCGCCGCCTGCGCCAGCTGATTGCCCAGTCCTGGCACACCGATGAAATTCGTAAGCATCGCCCAAGCCCGGTCGACGAAGCCAAGTGGGGCTTTGCGGTGGTGGAAAACAGCCTGTGGGAAGGGGTACCCAACTACCTGCGCGAGCTGAACGAACAGCTGGAAGAAAATCTGGGCTATCGCCTGCCGGTCGACTTTGTGCCGGTTCGCTTCACCTCCTGGATGGGCGGCGACCGCGACGGCAACCCGAACGTGACGGCGGAAATCACCCGTCACGTCCTGCTGCTGAGCCGCTGGAAAGCGACCGACCTGTTCCTGAAAGATATCCAGGTACTGATCTCCGAGCTGTCGATGGTGGAAGCGACGCCGGAACTGCGCGCGCTGGCCGGTGAAGAAGGCGCCAGCGAGCCGTACCGCTTCCTGATGAAAAAGCTGCGCGGTCAGCTGATGGCCACTCAGGCCTGGCTGGAAGCGCGCCTGAAAGGCCAGCGCCTGCCGAAGCCGGAAGGTCTGCTGAGCCAGAACGAACAGCTCTGGGAGCCTCTATACGCCTGCTATAAATCGCTCCAGGCTTGTGGGATGGGCATCATTGCCAACGGCGAACTGCTCGACACCCTGCGCCGCGTGAAGTGTTTCGGCGTGCCGCTGGTGCGTATCGACGTTCGTCAGGAAAGTACCCGTCATACCGAAGCGCTGGGCGAGCTGACCCGCTACCTCGGCATCGGCGACTATGAAAGCTGGTCAGAAGCCGACAAACAGGCGTTCCTGATCCGCGAGCTGAACTCCAAGCGCCCGCTGCTGCCGCGCAACTGGGAGCCAAGCAATGACACCCGCGAAGTGCTCAACACCTGTAAAGCGATTGTAGATGCGCCGAAAGGATCGGTGGCCGCCTACGTGATCTCCATGGCGAAGACCCCGTCCGACGTGCTGGGCGTTCACCTTCTACTGAAAGAAGCGGGCATTGACTATGCTCTGCCGGTAGCACCGCTGTTTGAGACTCTCGACGACCTGAACAACGCTAACGACGTGATGACCCAGCTGCTGAACATCGACTGGTATCGCGGCTTTATTCAGGGCAAACAGATGGTGATGATCGGCTATTCCGACTCCGCGAAAGATGCGGGGGTGATGGCAGCCTCCTGGGCGCAGTATCAGGCGCAGGATGCACTGATCAAAACCTGTGAGAAAGCCGGTATCGAGCTGACCCTGTTCCACGGACGCGGTGGCTCAATTGGTCGTGGCGGTGCGCCTGCACACGCGGCGCTGCTCTCTCAACCACCAGGAAGCCTGAAAGGCGGCCTGCGCGTGACCGAGCAGGGCGAGATGATCCGCTTCAAGTACGGCCTGCCGGAAGTGACCATCAGCAGCCTGTCGCTTTATACCAGCGCGATCCTCGAAGCCAACCTGCTGCCGCCGCCGGAGCCAAAAGAATCCTGGTGCCGGATTATGGACGAACTGTCTGACATCTCCTGCGATCTGTACCGCGGCTACGTGCGTGAAAACAAAGATTTTGTCCCTTACTTCCGCTCGGCCACGCCTGAACAGGAGCTGGGTAAACTGCCGCTGGGCTCGCGTCCTGCAAAGCGTCGCCCGACCGGTGGCGTTGAATCCCTGCGCGCCATTCCATGGATCTTCGCCTGGACGCAAAACCGCTTAATGCTGCCAGCCTGGCTGGGTGCCGGTGCGGCGCTGCAAAAAGTGGTGGAAGACGGTAAGCAGAGCGAACTGGAAACCATGTGCCGCGACTGGCCATTCTTCTCTACCCGTCTGGGAATGCTGGAGATGGTCTTCTCGAAGGCCGACCTGTGGCTGGCGGAATACTACGATCAGCGCCTGGTGAAGCCGGAGCTGTGGGCGCTGGGCAAAGAGCTGCGCGAACTGCTGGAAGGCGACATCAAAGTGGTGCTGGACATCGCTAACGACTCCCACCTGATGGAAGACCTGCCGTGGATCGCCGAGTCTATCCAGCTGCGTAACATCTACACCGACCCGCTGAACGTTTTACAGGCTGAACTGCTGCACCGTTCGCGTCTGGCGGAAGAGGAAGGTAAAGAGCCGGATCCACGCGTTGAACAGGCGCTGATGGTGACGATTGCGGGCGTTGCGGCGGGCATGCGTAACACTGGGTAATGCTTTATGCCGGGCAGGCGTTTTTAGCGCCGCCCGGCACGTTTCGGTAGTCTTCTCATGTATTCCGATATCACCCGAATTTTGACTGACCTGGTGAACCGAACGTTACCGCTGGGCCAGATTCATTTCTCAGCGCTGGCTGAACAGCATCCCCGAACATCTCCCTGCCTCGTCATTACCCTTGCTCCCCCCTGTGAGGCGATATTTTCATCCTTTGGACACATCACGCTTCCACCGCCTAACGCCCTGAGCATACATTTCGGTAAGCAGCAGCTGACTCTCGATTTACAGCGTGACAACGCGCTTTTGCAGCAGCTGCAGGTTCCCCGGCGTGGCCCGAGAACGGGTGCTTTTCTTCTGCAAGCGCTCACCGAATTACAGATGCAGCCAGACGAGCAAGACACAGCCATGCTGGTGGTATTAAGCTTGCTCAGCCACTGCCGGGATCTGCTTGGGAGTGACATCCACACCGCTAACCGCAGCCGGGCGCTATTCGAAGCCGTTCGTAGCTATATCGAAGAAAATTACGCCTCTTCGTTAACGCGCGAATCCGTGGCACAGGCGTTCTACATCTCGCCGAACTATCTTTCCCATCTCTTTCAGAAGATCGGCCACGTGGGGTTCAACGAGTATCTGACACAAACGCGGCTGGAACATGCACGCCAGTTGCTGAAAGGCTACGATCTCAAAATTAAAGATATTGCCGCACGCTGCGGATTTCCTGACAGCAACTACTTTTGTCGCCTCTTTCGCAAGCACACCGAGCGTTCCCCTTCCGAATATCGTCGCCAGTATCACAGCCAGCTTATCGCCCAAAAATAGCATTGTGATCGCTATCGCACTTCGCTAAGGACATTACATTTGTCCAGTATTTGGCAAAATTGACCTGTATCCGCCGCACTCAGCCGGGCCTTACCCTTTATTCAACCTTTCTGACTTAAGGAAAAATAATGGAACTGTATCTGGATACCGCCAACGTGGCGGAAGTTGAACGCCTTGCACGCATCTTCCCCATCGCGGGCGTCACCACCAACCCAAGCATCATTGCCGCCAGCCGTGAATCCATCTGGGACGTGCTGCCGCGCCTGCAAAAAGCCATTGGGCCGGAAGGCATGCTGTTTGCTCAAACCATGAGCCGCGATGCCGAAGAAATGGTGGCGGAAGCAAAACGGCTGAACAATGCCCTGCCGGACATCGTGGTAAAAATTCCCGTCACTGCACAGGGGCTCATCGCGATTAAGGCGCTGAAGAAAGAGGGAATTACCACGCTGGGCACCGCCGTTTACAGCGCCGCTCAGGGTTTACTGGCCGCGCTGGCAGGCGCGAAATACGTTGCGCCGTACGTCAACCGCGTCGACGCACAGGGCGGCGACGGTATTGGCATGGTACAGGAGCTGCAGTCCCTGCTGGAACTGCATGCGCCGGAAAGCATGGTGCTGGCTGCCAGCTTTAAAACGCCGCGCCAGGCGCTGGATTGCCTGTTGGCAGGATGTGAGGCAATCACGCTTCCCTTAGACGTAGCGCAACAAATGCTCGACACACCAGCGGTAGAGTCAGCCATAGAGAAGTTCGAGCAGGACTGGAAAAACGCGTTTGGTAACCTCAACCTCTAAGGGAGAACTGTTATGGACCGTATTATTCAATCGCCGGGGAAATACATCCAGGGTGCAGATGTTCTTACTCGCCTCGGCGACTACCTGAAGCCGCTGGCGAATCGCTGGCTGGTGGTGGGCGATAAATTTGTGCTGGGTTTTGCTGAAGAAACCCTGCGTCAGAGTTTTAAAAAAGCCGGACTCCATGCCGAAATCGCACCGTTTGGTGGCGAATGTTCGCAAAATGAAATCGATCGCCTGAAAAAGCTGGCCGACAGCGCCGACTGCCTGGCGGTGCTGGGTATCGGCGGCGGAAAAACGCTGGATACCGCCAAAGCGCTGGCGCACTTTATGGACGTGCCGGTGGCTATTGCCCCGACCATTGCCTCCACCGATGCGCCGTGCAGCGCCCTCTCCGTGATTTATACCGACAGCGGTGAGTTCGATCGCTACCTGATGCTGCCGCACAACCCGAACATGGTGATTGTCGATACCAAAGTGGTGGCAGGCGCACCTGCGCGCCTGCTGGCCGCCGGGATTGGCGATGCACTGGCAACCTGGTTTGAAGCGCGCGCCTGTTCGCGCAGCGGCGCCACGACCATGGCGGGTGGCAAGTGCACGCAGGCAGCGTTAGCGCTGGCAGAGCTGTGCTACAACACGCTGGTTGAAGAGGGCGAGAAAGCGATGCTGGCGGCAGAGCAGCATGTCGTCACACCGGCGCTGGAACGCATTATCGAAGCCAACACCTATCTCAGCGGGGTGGGCTTTGAAAGCGGCGGGCTGGCGGCGGCGCACGCCATTCACAACGGCATGACGGCGGTGCCGGATGCGCATCATTTTTACCATGGTGAAAAGGTCGCGTTCGGCACACTGACACAGCTGGTACTGGAGAACGCGCCGGTTGAAGAAATTGAGACCGTCGCCGCGCTTTGCCACAGCGTTGGGCTGCCGATCACCCTGGCGCAGCTGAACATCAAAGAGGATATTCCGGCCAAAATGCGGCTGATCGCGGAAGCGTCCTGCGCCGAAGGTGAAACCATTCACAACATGCCTGGCGGCGTCACGCCGGATCAGGTCTATGCGGCGCTGCTGGTGGCCGACCAGTATGGACAGCGATTCTTGCAGGAGTGGGAGTAACGAAAAAAGCCGGGTGGCGCTGCGCTTACCCGGCCTACATGGCACTTTAATTTGTAGGCCGGGTAAGGCGTAGCCGCCACCCGGCACATGGGTTACTTCACGTCAAACCGGTCCAAATCCATCACTCGCGCCCACGCGGCAACAAAATCACGGACGAACTTCTCGTGTGCATCACTGCTGGCGTAAACTTCGGCCAGCGCACGCAGGACGGCGTTTGAACCGAAGACCAGATCGGCGCGGGTGGCGGTGTATTTCACTTCCCCGCTGGCGCGATCGCTACCGGCAAACAGCTCGTTTGAGTCATCGGTCGCTTTCCACTGGGTGTTCATATCCAGCAGATTAACGAAGAAGTCGTTGCTCAGCACGCCCTCGCGGTTGGTAAACACGCCATTCTTGCTGCCATCGAAGTTTGCACCCAGTACGCGCAGACCGCCGATTAGCACCGTCAGTTCCGGCGCGGTCAGGGTCAGCTGCTGGGCTTTGTCGATCAGCAGCGACTCGGTGGTGGACACATCCACCTGCGCACGGTAGTTGCGGAAACCGTCGGCAACCGGTTCGAGCAGGTTAAACATCTCGATGTCCGTCTGGTCCTGACGCGCATCTACGCGGCCTGGGGTAAACGGTACGTTGACGTAAACGCCTGCCGCTTTCGCCGCCTGCTCAACGCCCACAACACCTGCCAGCACGATGATATCGGCCAGTGAGGCTTTATTAGTGGTGCGCTGAATAGCTTCCAGAGCCGGTAACGCCCGTACCGCCGCGGCGTTCACATCCCAGTCGCGCTGAGGCGCCAGCGCCAGACGCGCGCCGTTAGCGCCGCCACGCTTGTCGCCGCCGCGGAAGGTCGATGCCGACGCCCAGGCCACGGAAACCAGCTCGCTCACGGAGAGACCAGAGGCCGCGATTTCCGCTTTCAGGCTTTCAATATCTTCCTGCGTCGGATGGAACACCGGCTGAGGCAGCGGATCCTGCCAAATCAAATCTTCTTTCGGCACTTCCGGGCCAATGTACCGCGCTTTTGGCCCCATATCGCGATGGGTCAGCTTGAACCACGCGCGCGCAAAGGCTTCGTTGAAGGCCTGCGGATCGTTCAGGAAGCGACGGGAAATTTTCTCGAATTCCGGATCAAAACGCAGCGTCAGGTCGGTGACCAGCATGGTTGGCTTGCGTTTTTTCGACGGGTCAAACGGGTCAGGCATAATTTCTGGCGCATCCACGGCTTCAAACTGAATGGCGCCCGCCGGGCTACGCGTCTGCACCCATTCGTATTTGAACAGGTTCTCGAAGAAGTAGTTGCTCCACTGGGTCGGGGTTTGAGACCAGATAACTTCCAGCCCGGAGGTGATGGCGTCAGCGCCAATACCGGTGCCGTGCGTGCTGGCCCAGCCCAGACCCTGCGCTTCAATCGGCGACGCTTCCGGGTCAGTGCCCACATGCGTGGCTTCGCCTGCGCCGTGCGTTTTACCGAGCGTATGGCCGCCTGCAATCAGCGCGACGGTCTCTTCGTCGTTCATGCCCATATTGCCAAAGGTAGCGCGGATCGCCGCCGCCGCAGACAGCGGTTCACCGCTGGCGTTTGGCCCTTCGGGGTTAACGTAAATCAGGCCCATTTCAGTGGCCGCAAGCGGGCGCTTCGCCAGCGCTTCCGGGTCACGGTGGGTCAGCCAGGCTTTTTCATCGCCCCAGTTCACGTCCAGATCCGGTTCCCAGACGTCTTCACGCCCGGCACCGAAACCAAAAGTGCGGAAGCCGGAGTTCTCCAGCGCCACGTTACCCGCGAGGATAAACAGGTCGGCCCAGGAGATTTTTTGTCCGTATTTTTGCTTAACTGGCCACAGCAGACGGCGAGCCTTATCCAGGCTGACGTTATCAGGCCAGGAGTTCAGCGGCGCAAAACGTTGCTGGCCGCGCCCCGCGCCGCCGCGACCGTCAACGGAGCGATAGGTACCCGCACCGTGCCAGGCCATACGAATAAACAGGCCCGCATAGCTTCCCCAGTCGGCAGGCCACCACGGTTGTGAGTCGGTTAAAAGGGCTTTGAGATCGCCCTTAAGGGCGGAATAGTCGAGCTTGCTGAATTCTTTGCGGTAGTCGAAGTCTTCACCCAGCGGGTTCGAACGGTTGGAATGTTGGTTTAGAAGATCGATGCGGAGTTGTTTAGGCCACCAATCTTTGCTGCCGGTACCTGCACCCGCGCTGTGATCGACGCCGCCCTGGTGGAACGGACATTTGCCGGCGGATGCCGCGTTATTGGTCTCGTCTGACATGCTCATCGCTATGCTCCCTTTACAGTGTTACCGTTACGATATACACCACTAGCGATAAGAGATAGTTGAATTAATCCACAGATTCGATAGCTAATACCTTTTAACTCTCTGTTCGATTAAAAAACCCTCGTTTTATGAGGGCTTTTTACTTTACAGCGCCGGGCGAACACCGAGCGTATGGCAAATGGCATAGCTCATTTCCGCGCGATTCAGGGTATAGAAATGGAAATCTTTCACCCCTTCGCGGCTTAAAATCTTCACCATGTCCATCGCGATATTGGCTCCCACCAGCTTGCGGGTTTCCGGGTCGTCGTCCAGCCCTTCATACATTTTGGACATCCACAGCGGAATGCGCACGTTGGTCATATCCGCGAATTTCTTCGCCTGTTTGAAGTTCGAGACCGGCAGAATACCAGGGATGATTTCGACATCAATACCTGCCGAGACGCAGCGGTCACGAAAGCGCAGGTAGCTTTCAACGTCAAAGAAGAACTGAGTAATCGCACGGTTAGCACCAGCCTCCACTTTACGCTTCAGGTTGAGCAGATCCGCCTGGGCACTTTTGGCTTCCGGGTGAACTTCAGGGTAGGCGGCCACGGAGATATCAAAGTCGGCAACGTCTTTCAGCAGGCCGACCAGATCGGCGGCAAACATCTCTGGCTTACCGCTGCCTGGCGGGAGGTCGCCGCGCAGGGCCACAATGTGGCGAATGCCGTTATTCCAGTAGTCCTGGGCAATGGCGCGCAGTTCATCACGGGTGGCGTCGATACAGGTCAGGTGCGGCGCCGCTTCCAGACCGGTTCGGTCTTTAATGCCCTTAATGATGCTGTGCGTGCGGTCACGCTCACCGGAGTTGGCGCCGTAGGTCACGGAGACGAACTTCGGCTTGAGGCTGCTCAGGCGATCGATAGAGCTCCACAGGGTTTGCTCCATTTCACTGGTGCGCGGCGGGAAAAATTCAAAAGAGACGTTAATCTGGCCGTTTACTTCGGCCAGGCTCTGGTTCAGTGCTTCCCGCTGGTTGGCGTGAAAAAAGCTCATACCCTACCCCTATCAATCGCGTGTCATTGTCTGTTGTGTTGTGAACTTCTATACGTTTAGACGTCCAGATGTAAAAATGACGGAAAAGCGGGATGACGTCAACAGAAATAATCAACATTAACGGTGAGGTTTGTTCAGGGAAGATGAAGGGCATTCATGATGGGGGTGAGTGCGGTCTGATACCCTCACCCCGACCCTCTCCCACAGGGAGAGGGAAATGCAGACGTTACAGCAGCTTAGCCAGACGATTAATGTCGGACTGAATGGCTCCGGCGGTGACATCGCGCCCCGCGCCCGGGCCACGGATCACCAGCGGGTTATCGCGGTACCAGCGGCTTTCGATGGCGAAGACGTTGTCGCATGGCAGGAGCGCCGCCAGCGGATGTTCAGGACGCACCGCCTCCACGCCCACGCGCGCTTTACCGTTCGCCTCGAAGCGCGCCACGTAACGCAGCACCAGCCCCATCTCGTTAGCTGCTTCCAGACGTTGCACCATCTGCTCGTTCAGCTCGTCGCCGTTCTCGAAGAAGTGATCGACGGACCCTTCCTCGCAGCCCGCAGGCACCAGCGACTCAACGCGTACCTGACCCGGCTCAATGTCGTAGCCGGCTTCACGCGCCAGGATCACCAGCTTGCGCATCACGTCTTTACCGGCAAGGTCAACGCGCGGATCCGGCTCGGTTAAACCCTGCTGCCACGCCTGATCCACCAGGTCGGTGAACGGCACGGTGCCGTCAAATTGCAGGAACAGCCAGGAGAGCGTGCCGGAGAAGATCCCGCTCAGCGCCAGAATGCTGTCGCCGCTTTCAATCAGATCGCGCACGGTATGGTTAACCGGCAGACCTGCGCCAACGGTGGCGTTATACAGCCAGTGACGACCCGTTTTTTCGAACGCGTCGTGGATCTGGCGATATTTATCAGTGCTGCTCGCGCCCGCCAGCTTGTTGGCGCTGATGACGTGGAACCCGTGGCTGGCGAAATCCAGATACTGATCGGCCAGCTGCTCGCTGGCGGTCACATCCAGCACTACCAGATCGTCATACGGGTGCGCACGCATCCACAGGAACAGCGACTCTTCATCTTGCTCGACGGCTTCATCATTAAAGAAGGCCAGCGCGCGGCTGGCATCCAGCCCTTCGTAGTTCAGCAGGCTGCGGCGGCTGTCCACCACGCCTGCGAGAATGAATTCGAACCCGGTACGCGCCGAGAGCGTGACCTGTTCGCGGGCGAACAGCTCCAGCCAGCGGGAACCGATGTTGCCTTTACCAAACAGCACCAGGCCGATGCGTTTTTCCGCACGGAACAGGGAGGTATGCAGGCCCTGAATCAGGCTTTCGGTTGGCCCTTTACGCAGAACGGCAACCAGGCTGATGCCCTCTTCTGATTGCCAGGTGAACTCCACCGGCTGGCCTTTCAGCTGCTGCCAGAAGCGGTGGCAGTGCAGCGGGTTACGGGTGACGCCCGCGCCTACCATCGCCACCAGCGCCAGCCCCTGACGCAGGCGAAGCTCGCCCGGCAGGCCCGCTTCATCCAGAATTTTCAGGGCGCTGTCCACCACTTCGGCGGTATAGCAGAACTGCAACAGCTGGCGATCGTTATGCACGCCAACGGCCAGCGGACGCACCTGAGCACGTTTCAGGATGGTGTCGATATCTTTGTGCGCCAGTTTGAAATCCTGGCCCGCAGGCACCTGGAACTCAATCAGGCAGATGTCATCGTGGCTGGTGACAATGCGCGCGCCCGTACCGGATGCCAGCACGCGCTCGATGCGGGTGGAACCCTGATCCGGCGTGTAGCTACAGCGTAGTTGCAGGTCGATGTCGCTGCCGGAAACCGGCTGTAGCGTGCGCGCGTGCAGCACCGGGGCCGCCAGACGCGCCAGCTCGCTCGCTTCGTCGAGACGCAGCAGCGGCAGCAGGCAGGCATCTTTCACTTTGCGCGGGTCCGCGCTGTACACACCGGCCACGTCGCTCCAGATGGTGACGCGGGACACGCCCGCCAGGGCACCAATCTGTGTTGCCGAGTAGTCAGAGCCGTTACGGCCCAGCAGAACGGTTTCGCCGGCATTGCTGCGGCTGATAAAGCCGGTGACGACAATACGTTTACCGGGATGTTGCACCAGCAGCTGTTGCAGCAGCGGGTAGGACAACCCTTCGTCCACCTGCGGCTGCGCGGCACGTTCGGCACGCAGGAAATCACGCGCGTCGAGCCAGGCGGCTTCCACACCCAGGTGTTGCAGCACGGCGGCCATCAGGCGCGCAGACCACACTTCACCGTGGCCAACCACTTCGGCATACACCGCATCGGTAATGCCGCTGTCCAGCAGAGCGGCCAGACGCTCAAGGTCGTGCGTAAAAGCGCTAATCAGCCCGTCCGCCACGTCCGCAGGCAGCAAACCGGCAATCAGTTCGCTCTGGTAACGACGTAAGGACTGTTGCACCTGATGCGCAGAGAGGCGATCGGTCTGGCTCAGTTTCAGCCAGCTAATCAACTGGTTGGTGGTGCTGCCTGCCGCAGAGACAACCATCATGTCCCCCGGCTGTGAATACTCGGTCATGATCCCTGCGACACGCAGGTAACATTTCACATCAGCAAGACTACTACCACCAAACTTGTGCAGCTGACGACCCTTCGCCCCTGCCTGCGCTATCACACTCATGATTACCCCTTGGCTGCGACCCGGAAGCCATTTTCCAGATCGGCAATTAAATCTTCAGAATCTTCAATACCGGTCGAGATACGCAGCAGCGTCTCGGAAATCCCGGCGGCGGCACGTGCTTCGGGTGCCATACCTGCGTGCGTCATAGTTGCGGCGTGGGAGATCAAGCTTTCTACTCCCCCTAAGGATTCCGCCAGCGTAAACAATGACAACCCGCTCAGGAAGCGACGCAGCGTTTGCTCGTCACCGTCCAGTTCAAAACTTAACATCGCGCCAAATCCTTTCTGTTGGCGCGCGGCAATCTCGTGCCCCTGGTTTTCCGGCAGCGACGGGTGATAAAGCTTTTTCACCAGCGGCTGGTTTTTCAGGAAATCCACGATCGCCTGGGCATTACGCTGCGCCACGTCCATACGCGGTGATAGCGTGCGAATACCGCGCAGCAGCAAATAGCTGTCGAACGCGCCCGCGGTGACGCCAATGTTATTGGCCCACCATGCCAGTTCGGTGACAACGTCGGGATCTCTGGCAATCACCACGCCCGCCACCACGTCAGAATGGCCGTTCAGATATTTCGTGCATGAATGCAACACCAGATCGGCACCCAGTGCCAGTGGGTTCTGAAGGGCCGGACTGAGGAACGTATTATCCACTACACTTATCGCTCCCGCATCCCTTGCGAGCTGACAAATTTTCGCAATATCGACTACGCGCAACAATGGATTGCTTGGACTTTCCACCAGAACCAGCTTCGGCTGCTCGGCAAGCGCCTGTTTCAGCGCCTGTTCGTCGTTTTGATCGACAAACAGCACACGGTAGCAGCCACGTTTCGCCAGGCTATCAAACAGACGATAGCTGCCGCCGTAACAGTCGTGTGGCGCCACCAGCAGATCGCCAGGTTTCAGGAACACTGTGGTTACCAGGTGAATGGCAGACATGCCGGTATTGGTTAATACCGCCCCTGCGCCGCCTTCCAGTTCCGCCAGCGCGCGCTGGGTGACGTCGCGCGTAGGATTGCCGCGACGCGAGTAGTCATGCGCGCGAGGTTCATTAAATCCGGTGAAATTATAGGTACTGGAGAGATGAATTGGCGGGACAACGCAGCCGTACTGCTCGTCATCATTCAATCCGCTACGCACTGCGATGGTGGCCTGTTTACGCGTCATGGTGAGGCTTCCTGGCGAATGAGGTGAAAAGTCAGGCACCAGAGTAAACATTGAAAGTATGGACGTCAATACATCTGGACATCTAAACTTCTTTGCGTATAGATTGAGCAATGCGCAAATAGCCGTTAAAATTATATGCTTTAGGACACGCTACAGCGGCAATATCCGTGCCTCGGTATCGTCTCTACGGTAAACTACGCAAGATTACGGTTCAAAACTGATGGTTACGGGTTTTGCACCTTTAGATTAATGACTGAGAGGATTAAAGGTATCTCATGGCTGAATGGAGCGGCGAATATATCAGCCCATACGCTGAGCACGGTAAGAAGAGTGAGCAAGTCAAGAAAATCACGGTGTCCATTCCTCTGAAGGTGTTGAAGATCCTCACCGATGAACGTACGCGTCGTCAGGTGAACAACCTGCGTCACGCCACTAACAGCGAACTGCTGTGCGAAGCGTTCCTGCATGCGTTTACCGGCCAACCGTTGCCGAACGATGACGATCTGCGTAAAGAACGCAGTGACGAAATCCCGGAAGAGGCGAAGGTGATCATGCGTGAACTGGGTATCGACCCGGAGACCTGGGAATACTAACAGCGATGCGGTCCCGCTGAGGGTGCTCAGCGGGATGGTTTCTCAGAAGTTGTAACCTAAGCCGACACGCAGACGCGTTTGTCGGTCGTCAGTGGTAGCAGTGTTATAGCCGGAAGAGACATTACCCACCTCCACGAATGGCACCCACGAATCGATGTTATACGCCACGCGGAAGTTATATTCGTAATCCTCTTTTTTGTTGTTATACAGATCTTCGTTGTCGGCGAATTTATAAATTCCGTTCAGCTCAAACATCCAGTTATCAATATTATATCCCAGCCACATTTCCGGGCGATATACCAGTCTGTCATCTTTACCGTCTGCATTACGGCGGGTATATTCGGTACGATAACGGAACGCCGTCCACCAGCTTTCATTAATATTATACTGTACGCGTAAATAGGGTTTATAAATAGCCATGTCGTCACCCATTTCAACCGCGACACCCGGCTGCCAGATAAATCCCTGCCAGGTAAACTGGTAGCTGGCAGTATATTCGTTGCTGTTACTCTCCATATTATTGAGCGCATCATTAGATTGCTTTTCGTCTGAGCGTGAGACGGCCTCTACGGCCACACCAAAGCCCGTCCCGAAACGGTGTGACATGTACACACGGTCATAGTTACGTCCATCGTCGTAATACTCGTGTCGGTAATCAACATATCCCGCCTGCGCCGCGCACGATAGTAATGGAAGCACGAATAAAAGTTGCTTCAGTTTCATCCTTTTTCCCTCAAAGTAAATACACCCTGAAAGCCATCGCTGTTGAAATGGCAAATAAGAATTTATGTCGAGCGCAGTGTAATTTTACACCCAGAGGGAAACCTTTTATTTATTGCCATATCCGGCAATAAAATGGCAAACAGGCCAAGAATACAGAGATAAAGCTCACTATCCGTATAAATAGGAATATATTAAGACACGGTGATTATTTTTCGGAAAAATTAAAATATATATTTGAAGAGAAAATATAAATACAGAATTAATTCAGGAGAGATATTACAGGCACAAAAAAACCGCCCGGAGGCGGTTTCTTCTGGATGCTTATTTAGCGCCCGGGATGCTGAAACGCTTGTTGAAGCGGTCAACACGGCCACCGGTTGCAACATCACGCTGCTTACCAGTGTAGAACGGGTGGCATTTGCCGCACACGTCCAGGTTCAGATCGTGACCCACGGTAGAGCGGATCTGGATAGAGTTACCGCAAGAGCAGTTTGCAGTAATCATTTCGTATTTCGGGTGAATATCTTTTTTCATGGGAGAACCTCAGTTAAGGCCGCGTCGCTCTTCCAGCCCTAACGCCAGACACCACGCGATGTTGAATGTAAGTTCTTTGGCGTAAAATACACCAAAGGCGGCGAATCATACAGAATTTGACCAACGTATGCAAACTGATCCGCACGCCGCTTTCACTAATGTGTATACTAACGCGCCACTTTTCAAGTCAGGAAGATTCGATGCCCGTCGCTCACGTTGCCCTGCCCGTTCCGCTTCCCCGCACCTTTGACTACCTGCTGCCCGACAGCATGAGCGCCAAAGCGGGCTGTCGCGTGACCGTGCCGTTTGGCAAACAGCAGCGCGTGGGGATCGTGGTGTCCGTCAGCGACAAAAGCGAACTGCCGCTTAACGAGCTGAAATCGGTTGTTGAGGTGCTGGACAGCGAGCCGGTTTACTCCACCAGCACCTGGCGACTGCTGCTGTGGGCGGCAGATTATTATCATCATCCGATTGGCGACGTCCTGTTCCATGCCCTGCCCATTATGCTGCGCCAGGGTAAGAGCGCCAGCCACGCGCCAATGTGGTACTGGTTTGCCACCGAGCAGGGCCAGGCGGTGGACATTAACAGCCTGAAGCGCTCGCAAAAACAGCAGCAGGCGTTGGCCGCGCTGCGCCAGGGAAAAATCTGGCGCCATCAGGTCGACGAGCTTGAGGTAAGCGAAACCGCGTTGCAGGCATTAAGGAAGAAAGGGCTGAGCGAGCTGGCCAGTGAAGCACCTGCCCTTCACGACTGGCGCGACGGCTTTTCCGTCTCGGGCGATCGTCTGCGTCTGAATACCGAGCAGGCCACCGCCGTAGGCGCGATTCACAGCGCTGCCGATCGTTTTTCCGCCTGGCTGCTGGCGGGCGTCACCGGCTCCGGTAAAACCGAAGTGTATCTGAGCGTGCTGGAAAACGTGCTCGCGCAGGGCAAACAGGCGCTGGTGATGGTGCCGGAAATCGGCCTGACGCCGCAAACCATCGCGCGTTTCCGTGAACGTTTTAATGCGCCCGTTGAGGTTCTGCACTCCGGCCTGAACGACAGCGAGCGCCTCAGCGCCTGGCTGAAAGCGAAAAACGGCGAAGCGGCGATTGTGATCGGCACCCGTTCATCGCTGTTTACGCCGTTTAAAAATCTCGGCGTTATCGTGATCGATGAAGAGCATGACAGCTCCTATAAACAGCAGGAAGGCTGGCGCTATCACGCCCGCGACTTAGCCGTGTACCGCGCCCACAGCGAGCAAATCCCCATTATTCTCGGGTCTGCCACCCCCGCGCTTGAAACGCTGCACAACGTTCGCCAGCGTAAATACCACATGCTGCGCCTGACGCGCCGCGCGGGAAATGCCCGCCCGGCCATTCAGCATGTGCTGGATCTGAAAGGTCAGCAGGTGCAGGCCGGGTTAGCGCCTGCGCTGATTAGCCGCATGCGTCAGCATTTGCAGGCGGGCAACCAGGTGATCCTGTTCCTGAACCGCCGCGGCTTTGCGCCTGCGCTGCTGTGCCACGACTGCGGCTGGATCGCGGAGTGCCCGCGCTGCGATCACTACTACACCTTCCACCAGGCTCAGCGCCATTTGCGCTGCCACCACTGCGACAGCCAGCGTCCGGTCCCCCGTCAGTGCCCGTCCTGCGGCTCAACGCACATCGTGCCGGTCGGTCTGGGAACGGAACAGCTTGAACAGGCGCTCGCGCCCTTCTTCCCGGATGTGCCCATCTCCCGTATCGACAGGGATACCACCAGCCGTAAAGGGGCGCTGGAGCAGCAACTGGCGGAAGTACATCGTGGCGGCGCGCGTATCCTGATTGGTACTCAGATGCTGGCGAAAGGGCACCACTTCCCGGACGTGACGCTGGTCGCCCTGCTGGACGTCGACGGCGCGCTGTTCTCCGCGGATTTTCGCTCCGCCGAGCGTTTCGCCCAGCTTTATACCCAGGTTGCCGGTCGCGCTGGTCGAGCGGGTAAGCAGGGCGAGGTGGTGCTGCAAACGCACCACCCTGAACATCCGCTGCTGCAAACCCTGCTGCACAAAGGCTATGACGCCTTCGCGGACCAGGCGCTGGCCGAACGTCAGACGATGCAGCTTCCCCCGTGGACCAGCCACGTTATCATCCGTGCGGAAGACCATAATAACCAGCAGGCGCCGCTGTTCCTGCAACAGCTGAGAAACCTCCTGCAAGCCAGCCCGCTGGTGGATAATCAGCTGTGGATTTTAGGCCCGGTACCCGCGCTCGCCCCGAAACGCGGCGGCCGTTTCCGCTGGCAACTCTTACTTCAGCACCCCTCGCGTATCCGTTTACAGCAGATCGTCAGCGGCACGCTGGCGCTGATCAATACCCTGCCGGAAGCGCGAAAAGTGAAGTGGGTTCTGGACGTCGATCCGATTGAAGGCTGAAGACGGATCGAAAAATTTAATGCGCCTCACACTTTTTATGAAAATTCTGTAACCGATTCCATTAACTATCTGTAAAAATGGTGCGGTCCGCAGTTCGGTGTTCAGGCGAGGAGAAGACGTTGAAGTCCAGGAAAGAGGTTGCCTCGGCGACCATGAAAGACGTTGCCGAGAAAGCACAAGTCTCAACAGCAACCGTGTCCCGCGCATTGATGAACCCTGACAAAGTCTCCCAGGCGACCCGAAACCGGGTTGAAAAGGCGGCGCTTGAGGTCGGTTATTTTCCGCAAGCCATGGGGCGTAACGTAAAACGCAACGAATCCCGCACCATCCTGGTGATCGTGCCCGACATCTGCGATCCCTTCTTCAGCGAAATCATCCGCGGCATTGAAGTCACGGCCGCCGCCCAGGGCTATCTGGTGCTGATTGGCGATTGTGCCCACCAGAACCAGCAGGAAAAAACGTTCATCGACCTGATCATCACCAAGCAGATTGATGGCATGCTGCTGCTTGGCTCACGCCTGCCGTTTGATGCCAGCATTGAAGAACAGCGCAATTTACCGCCGATGGTCATGGCGAACGAATTCGCGCCGGAGCTGGAGCTGCCAACCGTTCATATCGATAACCTCACCGCCGCGTTCAACGCCGTGAACTATCTTCAGGAACTGGGGCATAAGCGCATCGGTTGTATCGCCGGACCAGAAGAGATGCCGCTGTGTCATTACCGCTTGCAGGGCTACGTTCAGGCGCTGCGCCGTACCGGGGCTATCGTCGATCCGCACTACATTGCGCGCGGTGATTTCACCTTTGAAGCGGGCGGGCAGGCGCTGGAAAAATTGCTGGCCTTGCCAGAACCGCCTACCGCGGTCTTCTGCCACAGCGACGTGATGGCGCTAGGGGCGTTATCCTACGCCAAACGTCACGGCCTGCGTGTGCCGCAGGACCTGTCGATAATCGGTTTTGATAATATTTCGCTTTCGGAGTTTTGCGATCCGCCGCTTTCGACCGTTGCACAGCCGCGGTATGACATTGGCCGGGAAGCGATGCTGCTTTTGCTGGATCAGCTGCACGGTCAAACAGTTAGCAGTGGGTCACGGCTACTGGATTGTGAGCTAATTGTGCGCGGCTCTACCCAGGCATTAACTTAAAGTAAATACCTTTCGACACCCTTATCTGGTCAAAGCCCCGTCGCTTAAGTAACATGGCGGGCTGACGAACGAATAAATACAGCGAAACGATAGTGGCACAACGAGATTATGTACGTCGCGGCCAGCCGGCACCTTCGCGACGCAAAAAGAGTAGTTCAAAAAGCAAGCAACGTAGCCTGTCTGCTGTCTCCCCAGCCATGGTCGCCATTGCTGCGGCCGTGCTGGTGGCCTTTATTGGCGGCCTCTACTTCATTACGCATCATAAAAAAGAAGAGTCTGAAGCCCTTCAGGGTAACAAGGTCGTCGGCAACGGCCTTCCTCCTAAGCCTGAAGAGCGCTGGCGCTACATTAAAGAGCTGGAAAGCCGCCAGCCTGGCGTACGTGCGCCTACCGAGCCTTCTGCCGGGGGTGAAGTGAAGAATGCCGATCAGCTGACGGACGAACAGCGTCAATTGCTCGCTCAGATGCAGGCGGACATGCGCCAGCAGCCTACGCAGTTGAACGAAGTGCCGTGGAACGAACAAACCCCGGCGCAGCGTCAGCAAACATTGCAGCGCCAGCGTCAGGCTCAGCAGCAAACGCAACAGCAGCAGTGGACGCAGACGCAGCCGGTACAGCAGCCGCGTTCACAACCGCAGCAGCAGACGCGTACCGTACAAACTCAGCCTGTCCAGCAGCAACCGAAGGCGCAGCCGCAGAAGCAAACGGCACAGCCGTATCAGGATCTGTTGCAGACGCCTGCGCATACCACTGCGCAACAGCCAAAAACGCAGCAGGCTGCGCCGGTCACCAAAGAGACCGAGGTGCCGAAGCAGACGGCTGAGAAAAAAGATGAACGCCGCTGGATGGTTCAGTGCGGTTCGTTTAAAGGCGCCGAACAGGCAGAAACGGTGCGTGCTCAGCTGGCATTTGAAGGATTTGACTCACGCATTACCACCAATAACGGCTGGAATCGCGTAGTGATTGGACCGGTCAAAGGCAAAGAAAACGCAGACGGCACCATTTCCCGTTTGAAAGTGGCTGGCCACACAAACTGCATTCGACTCGCCTCCGGGGGTTGAAACCCCCAAAATCCCCCCCATCTATCATTTAATTCAGCCCTGAGCACAGGCTCAGGGCTTCTGTTTCCCGAATCTGTAACCAGGGGGTCTGCTCGTGACAACAATAGTAAGTGTACGCCGTAACGGCCAGGTGGTAATTGCCGGTGATGGCCAGGCCACGCTGGGTAATACCGTCATGAAAGGCAACGTGAAGAAAGTACGTCGTCTTTATAACGACAAAGTGATCGCCGGTTTCGCAGGCGGCACGGCTGATGCCTTCACGCTGTTTGAACTGTTTGAACGCAAACTGGAAATGCATCAGGGTCATCTGGTGAAAGCCGCCGTTGAGCTGGCAAAAGACTGGCGTACCGACCGCATGCTACGCAAGCTCGAAGCGCTGCTGGCCGTGGCTGACGAAAACGCCTCGCTGATCATCACCGGTAACGGCGACGTAGTTCAGCCTGAAAACGACCTGATTGCCATCGGCTCTGGCGGCCCGTACGCCCAGGCCGCAGCCCGTGCGCTGTTGGAAAATACCGACATGAACGCGCGCGATATCGCGGTGAAAGCGTTGGATATTGCAGGTGATATCTGCATCTATACCAACCACAATCACACCATCGAAGAATTACCGTCTAAAGCGTAAGGATCGCCCATGTCTGAAATGACCCCACGCGAAATTGTCAGCGAACTGAACAAACACATTATCGGCCAGGACAATGCCAAGCGCTCCGTGGCTATCGCACTGCGTAACCGCTGGCGTCGCATGCAGCTCGACGAAGAGCTTCGCCACGAAGTGACGCCAAAAAATATTCTGATGATCGGCCCGACCGGTGTGGGTAAAACCGAAATCGCCCGTCGTCTGGCCAAACTGGCTAACGCGCCGTTCATCAAAGTTGAAGCCACTAAGTTCACCGAAGTGGGCTATGTGGGTAAAGAAGTGGACTCCATCATCCGCGATCTGACCGATTCGGCGATTAAGATGGTGCGCGTCCAGGCGATTGAGAAAAACCGCTATCGCGCCGAAGAGATGGCCGAAGAGCGTATTCTCGACGTGCTGATCCCACCGGCAAAAAACAACTGGGGACAGGCTGAACAGCAGTCTGAACCTTCTGCTGCGCGTCAGGCATTCCGCAAAAAACTGCGCGAAGGCGAGCTGGACGATAAAGAGATTGAGATCGATCTCGCTGCCGCGCCAATGGGTGTGGAAATTATGGCGCCTCCGGGCATGGAAGAGATGACCAGCCAGTTGCAGTCCATGTTCCAGAACCTGGGCGGGCAGAAGCAGAAAGCGCGTAAGCTGAAAATCAAAGACGCGATGAAGCTGCTGATTGAAGAAGAAGCCGCGAAGCTGGTTAACCCGGAGGAGCTGAAACAGGACGCTATCGACGCGGTTGAGCAGCACGGTATCGTGTTTATCGACGAAATCGACAAAATCTGTAAGCGCGGCAACGCGTCCGGCCCGGATGTCTCCCGCGAAGGCGTTCAGCGCGACCTGCTGCCGCTGGTGGAAGGATGCACCGTCTCCACCAAGCACGGCATGGTTAAAACTGACCACATTCTGTTTATCGCCTCCGGTGCGTTCCAGATTGCCAGCCCGTCTGACCTGATCCCGGAACTCCAGGGTCGTCTGCCAATCCGCGTTGAGTTGCAGGCGCTGACCACCGAAGATTTCGAACGTATCCTGACTGAGCCAAACGCTTCTGTGACCGTACAGTACAAAGCGCTGATGGCGACCGAAGGCGTGAACATTGAATTTACCGATGACGGTATCAAGCGCATCGCCCAGGCCGCGTGGCAGGTCAACGAAACCACCGAGAACATCGGTGCGCGTCGTCTGCACACCGTGCTGGAACGCCTGATGGAAGACATCTCTTATGATGCGAGCGACCTTAACGGTCAAAGCATTACCATTGACGCAGACTATGTGGGCAAACACCTGGATGCGTTAGTGGCAGATGAAGATCTGAGCCGTTTTATTCTATAATCGCGTTCAATGCATTTTCATCACTGTTGATGGGGGCTATTGCCCCCATTTTTTATTGGCTAAATAACTATGACTGATATCAGCCGTACGCAGGCGTGGCTCGAAAGTCTGCGCCCTAAAACGCTTCCTCTGGCTTTTGCCGCTATTATTGTCGGCACCGCGCTTGCCTGGTGGCAGGGTCATTTCGATCCGCTGGTAGCAGGTCTGGCGCTCATTACCGCCGGGCTGCTGCAAATCCTCTCTAACCTCGCGAATGATTATGGCGATGCGGTAAAAGGCAGCGACAAGCCTGACCGTATCGGGCCGCTGCGCGGGATGCAAAAAGGGGTGATCACCCAGGCACAGATGAAGCGGGCGTTGATTATCACCGTGGTGTTAATTTGCCTGTCCGGGCTGGCGCTGGTGACGGTCGCCTCGAAAACCACCAGCGACTTCATTGGCTTCCTGGTGCTGGGCCTGCTCGCCATTATCGCGGCCATTACCTATACCGTCGGCACGCGCCCTTACGGATATATTGGCCTGGGCGATATCTCCGTGCTGGTTTTCTTCGGCTGGCTAAGCGTGATGGGAAGCTGGTACTTGCAGGCGCATACGGTGATCCCTGCCCTGTTCCTGCCCGCGACCGCCTGTGGCCTGCTGGCGACAGCGGTGCTAAATATCAATAACCTGCGCGACATCGACAGCGACTGCGAGAACGGTAAAAACACCCTTGCGGTGCGTCTGGGGCCGGTGAATGCACGCCGCTATCACGCCTGCCTGCTCATCGGCGCGCTGGTCTGCCTGGCGCTGTTCAACCTGATTTCTCTGCACAGCCTGTGGGGCTGGCTGTTTGTGCTCGCCGCACCGCTGCTGATTAAGCAGGCCCGCTATGTCATGCGTGAACTCAGCCCGGCCGCCATGCCGCCGATGCTGGAACGTACGGTAAAAGGCGCGTTACTGACTAACCTGCTGTTCGTCATCGGGATTGTCTTAAGCCAGACGCTGAGTTAGCTGACAAATATCAATTAACAATTGATGATTTTGCCAACAACGCATTTCGCACGATATACTGAACACATTCGCAGCAACAGAGCGTTAAACCTATGAAATACGATACCTCCGAGCTTTGTGACATCTACCAGGAAGATGTCAACGTCGTTGAACCCCTGTTCTCCAACTTTGGTGGACGGTCGTCGTTTGGCGGACAAATCATCACGGTGAAATGTTTCGAGGACAACGGGTTGCTGTACGATCTGCTCGAAGAGAACGGTCGTGGCCGCGTTCTGCTGGTGGATGGTGGCGGTTCAGTGCGCCGTGCACTGATCGATGCGGACCTCGCCCGCCTTGCGGTGCAAAACGAGTGGGAAGGGATTGTGGTCTACGGCTCCGTGCGCCAGGTGGACGATCTGGAAGATCTGGATATCGGTATTCAGGCCATTGCCGCCATTCCGGTTGGCGCAGCGGGTGAAGGCATCGGCGAAAGCGACGTGCGCGTTAACTTCGGCGGCGTGACCTTCTTCTCTGGTGACCACCTTTATGCTGACAATACCGGCATTATCCTTTCTGAGGATGCGCTGGATATTGAGTAGTTAATCGGTAAGCGAGATGCATAAAAAAGCCGGGTGGCGGCTTCGCCTTACCCGGCCTGTTCAATTCATTCCCAAGGAAATCAGACTTCTTCCATACGTCCCAGCAGCGCCTGCAAGCGTTCCTGCCAGCCGTTCTGCTGTTCGCGCAGCTGGTTGTTTTCGCGCTCCAGTTCTTCGCGGCTGTGCTGAGCGTTCTGAACTTCCTGAGACAGGGAGTTGTTCTTCTCTTTCAGTTCTTCAATTTCCATTTGCAGCAGCGTGATGGTGTCAATCGCCTGCTGTACTTTCGATTCCAGTTTCTCAAACACTTCTAAAGACATGATCCTACCTCTCCTGAATTGCAAGGCGACGCTTTAACGTAAACGCGCACAACATATGTTCCGATTGTATGGAGCGCCGTCGCCCCTGTCCAGCGGCATGCCACGCAGATCGCGGTTTGCAACACTTTTCGGCCTCGTCCTGGTGCGTTCGCCGCATATACCCCTAAGTTGTTAACCCATAAGTTAAAGAAATGATTCAACCCACAATCATTACCTGATGCAAAAACGCGCCTTATGGCGCGAAAACGCTCATTTTATTGACACAGACCACACATTTCGATTTCGATATTTCTCGTTTGTGCTCGTTAACGATAAATTAACACTATGTCTACAGGGCATCGTGACTGTCACGGGCGGTCACGCAAACAATAAACATTACTCTTTTGCAGGATTCCGATTATGAGTCAGACATCAACCTTAAAAGGCCAGTGCATTGCCGAGTTCCTGGGTACCGGGTTGTTGATATTCTTCGGAGTAGGCTGTGTCGCTGCACTGAAAGTGGCGGGTGCCAGTTTTGGTCAGTGGGAAATCAGTATTATCTGGGGTCTGGGCGTGGCGATGGCCATCTACCTGACCGCAGGGGTTTCCGGCGCACATCTTAACCCGGCGGTGACCATCGCGTTGTGGCTATTCGCGTGCTTTGACGGACGCAAAGTTGTTCCTTTCATCATTTCGCAATTTGCCGGCGCCTTTTGCGCAGCGGCGTTAGTTTACGGGCTTTATTACAATCTTTTCATCGACTTCGAACAGACGCATCATATGGTGCGTGGCAGTGTCGAAAGTCTGGATCTGGCAGGCATTTTCTCAACGTATCCGAATCCGCATATCAATTTTGTGCAGGCGTTCGCAGTTGAAATGGTGATTACCGCTATTCTGATGGGCGTCATTATGGCGCTGGGCGACGACGGAAACGGCATTCCGCGCGGCCCGCTGGCACCACTTCTGATTGGCCTTCTGATTGCGGTGATTGGCGCATCCATGGGTCCGCTGACCGGTTTTGCGATGAATCCGGCGCGTGACCTGGGTCCAAAAACCTTCGCCTTCTTTGCGGGATGGGGCGATGTCGCCTTCACGGGCGGCAAAGACATTCCTTACTTCCTGGTTCCGCTGTTCGGGCCAATTGTAGGGGCGGCGCTGGGCGCATTCGGCTATCGCAAATTAATTGGTCGCCACTTACCGTGCGACACCTGTGTGGAAGAGGAAAAAGAGACAACTTCCACCACACAACAAAAAGCTTCGCTGTAATCTGACTACGGGACACATACCATGACCGAAAAAAAATATATCGTTGCGCTCGACCAGGGCACTACCAGCTCCCGCGCTGTCGTAATGGATCATGACGCGAACATTGTCAGCGTGTCTCAACGCGAATTTGAGCAAATTTATCCGCGTCCAGGCTGGGTTGAACACGACCCGATGGAGATCTGGGCGTCACAAAGCGCCACGCTGGTGGAAGTGCTGGCGAAAGCCGACATCAGTTCTGACCAGATTGCCGCTATCGGTATCACCAACCAGCGTGAAACGACTGTGGTCTGGGAGCGCGAAACCGGTAAGCCCATCTACAACGCCATCGTCTGGCAGTGCCGCCGTACGTCAGAGATCTGCGAACAGCTGAAGCGCGACGGGATGGAAGAGTACGTGCGCAGCGCCACCGGCCTGGTGGTTGACCCCTATTTCTCCGGCACCAAAGTGAAGTGGATCCTCGACCACGTGGAAGGTTCACGCGAGCGCGCACGTCGTGGCGAGCTGCTCTTCGGTACCGTCGATACCTGGCTTATCTGGAAGATGACTCAGGGACGCGTTCACGTCACCGACTACACCAACGCCTCGCGCACCATGCTGTTCAACATCAACACTCTGGAGTGGGATGACAAGATGCTGGACGCGCTGGACATTCCGCGAGCGATGCTGCCAGACGTGCGTAAATCTTCAGAAGTGTACGGCCAGACCAACATTGGCGGTAAAGGCGGCACGCGTATTCCTATCGCCGGTATCGCCGGTGACCAGCAGGCAGCCCTGTTCGGCCAGCTGTGCGTAAAAGAAGGGATGGCGAAGAACACCTACGGCACCGGCTGCTTTATGCTGATGAACACGGGCGAGAAAGCGGTGAAATCAGAAAACGGTCTGCTGACCACCATCGCCTGCGGCCCGCGCGGCGAAGTGAACTATGCCCTGGAAGGCGCGGTATTCATGGCGGGTGCCTCCATTCAGTGGCTGCGCGACGAGATGAAGCTGATTAGCGACGCGTTTGACTCCGAATACTTCGCGACCAAAGTGAAAGACACCAACGGCGTGTACGTGGTGCCAGCGTTCACCGGTCTGGGCGCACCGTACTGGGATCCGTACGCCCGCGGCGCGATTTTCGGCCTGACGCGCGGCGTGAACTCAAACCACATCATTCGCGCGACGCTGGAATCCATCGCCTACCAGACGCGCGACGTGCTGGAAGCGATGCAGGCTGACTCTGGCATTCGTCTGCACGCCCTGCGCGTGGACGGCGGTGCAGTAGCCAACAACTTTCTGATGCAGTTCCAGTCCGACATTCTGGGCACTCGCGTTGAACGTCCTGAGGTGCGAGAAGTGACGGCGCTGGGCGCGGCGTATCTGGCAGGTCTGGCGGTTGGCTTCTGGCAAAACCTCGACGAGCTTCAGGAAAAAGCGGTTATCGAACGCGAATTCCGTCCTGGCATCGAAACCACCGAGCGCAACTACCGCTACAGCGGCTGGAAGAAAGCGGTGAAACGTGCCCTGGCGTGGGAAGAGCACGACGAGTAAGCCTATATTCCCTCTCCCCTGGGGAGAGGGTTAGGGTGAGGGGCTCCAACCGCACCGGTCCCCTCGCCCCTCCCCACTCTGTGATAAACTTCGTGCAATTCCTTTTGATTGTACGAGTACCTCATGAAACGTGAACTTGCTATCGAGTTTTCCCGCGTCACCGAAGCTGCCGCCCTCGCAGGCTACAAGTGGCTGGGCCGTGGCGACAAAAATACCGCAGACGGCGCAGCCGTCCACGCCATGCGCATTGTGCTTAATCAGGTTAACATCGACGGCACTATCGTCATCGGTGAAGGCGAGATCGACGAAGCGCCGATGCTCTACATCGGTGAAAAGGTCGGGACCGGCAAAGGCGATGCGGTGGATATCGCGGTCGACCCGATCGAAGGCACGCGCATGACGGCGATGGGCCAGGCCAACGCGCTGGCGGTACTGGCGGTGGGCGATAAGGGCTGCTTCCTCAACGCGCCCGATATGTACATGGAAAAGCTGATCGTCGGTCCTGGCGCTAAAGGCGCTATCGACCTTAGTCTGCCGCTGGACGCCAACCTGCGCAATATCGCTGCGGCGCTGGGTAAAGCGCTCAGCGAACTCACCGTGACCATTCTGGCAAAACCGCGCCACGACGCCACCATCGCGTACCTGCAAACGCTTGGCGTGCGCGTATTTGCTATTCCGGATGGCGACGTTGCCGCCTCTATTCTGACCTGCATGCCTGACAGCGAAGTCGACGTGCTTTACGGCATCGGCGGCGCGCCGGAGGGTGTGGTCTCTGCGGCAGTGATCCGCGCGCTGGACGGCGATATGCAGGCGCGTCTGCTGCCACGCCATGAGGTGAAAGGCGACAGCGACGAGAACCTTCGCATTGGTGCAGACGAACTGGCGCGCTGCGCGGCGATGGGCATCGAGGCCAATAAAGTGCTCGCGCTAAACGAGATGGCCCGCAGCGATAACGTGGTCTTCTCCGCAACCGGCATCACCAAAGGCGATCTGCTGGACGGCATCACCCGCAAGGGCAACATGGCCACCACTGAAACCCTGCTGATCCGCGGTAAATCCCGCACTATTCGCCGCATTAAGTCCATTCATTATCTCGATCGTAAAGATCCGGACGTACAGACGCACATTCTGTAAAACCGTTTGATCGATAGAGCTTTCCGGCCCGAATGGGCTGGAAATGTTTCCCACAAGTACGGAAGATAGAAGAGAGAAACAGCACAGGAGAAGATCATGGCGGACTGGGTAACAGGTAAAGTCACAAAGGTACAGTTCTGGACCGATGCGCTATTTAGCCTCACGCTGCACGCTCCCGTTCATCCGTTTACTGCCGGGCAGTTTGCCAAACTCGGGCTGGATATCGACGGTGAACGCGTACAGCGCGCCTACTCTTACGTTAATGCGCCTGATAACCCGGACCTTGAGTTCTATCTGGTCACCGTCCCGGACGGTAAGCTCAGCCCGCGCCTCGCTGCGCTGAAGCCAGGCGATGAAGTGCAGATTGTCTCCGACGCGGCGGGGTTCTTCGTGCTGGATGAAATCCCCGACTGTGACACGCTCTGGATGCTGGCGACCGGCACGGCCATCGGCCCGTATCTTTCCATTCTGCAATACGGCAAAGATCTGGAGCGCTTTAAAAATATCGTGCTGGTTCACGCCGCGCGCTACGCCGCAGACCTGAGCTATTTGCCGCAGATGCAGGCGCTGGAACAGCGATATGGCGGAAAGTTAAAAATTCAGACGGTGGTCAGCCGCGAAACCGCAGCTGGCTCGTTAACCGGTCGCGTTCCGGCGTTGATTGAAAGCGGCGCGCTGGAAGAGGCGGTGGGTTTACCGATGAATACCGAAACCAGCCATGTGATGCTGTGCGGTAACCCGCAGATGGTACGCGATACGCAGCAGCTGCTGAAAGATACCCGACAGATGACGAAGCACCTTCGCCGCCGGCCGGGCCACATGACCGCTGAACACTACTGGTGATCAGCGGTACTTCACCTCAAGGGTATCTTTTCCATATTTGTTCTCGCTCTGGGTGCCGATAAACGCGCCCAGTTCGACAACCATCATTACAAAGATAACCGTCGGCAGCAGTCTGCCCACCACCCATGGGAGGATTGAGGGCAGCAATGACCAGTTCCCCGCCACCAGCATCCACGCCAGAATAATCAGGAAAGCCCATGCGCCGGAGCGGCCACGATCGTGCAGACGTTTCACCACCACGGCGGCGGTTGGCCACAGTAAACAGACCAGCGCAAATGCCGCGGTTTGCGTGCTCAGCCATGCGTTGTAGGCAACAAAAAACAGAAGCAGCATGGCGACAACCCACGTTGCAATCCAGATCCAGAAGTCACGGCGCCCAATACGCCCTTTGAATGAAAACAGCCACTGCTGTATGGTCATGTAAGGTTCCTTATTATTGTTTAGCCCGCATTTTACCCTGGAGTTGTGACCTTTTGACAAGCCGACCAGATATCGTTTTAATCATGGGCAATGACGGCCAGGGGCAATGTTGATGAAAAGTTCGGCACACTCTCTTTATTTGTGTTTAGCGATGCTGAGCGCCAGTTTTTCCCTGTACGCCACGGAAACGGCTTCCCCGGTCACCGCCCCCTATCTTCTGGCGGGCGCTCCCTCTTTCGATCAATCTATCAGCCAGTTCCGCGAAGCCTTCAACAAAGAAAACCCCTCACTTCCGTTGGGAGAGTTCCGAGCGATTGACAGCGCCCGCGATACGCCGACCCTGACCCGCGCGGCCAGCAAAATTAACGAGAATCTGTATGCCTCTACCGCCCTTGAGCGCGGAACGTTAAAAATCAAAAGCATGCAGATCACCTGGCTGCCGATTCAGGGCCCAGAGCAGAAAGCGGCGAAAGCGAAAGCGCTGGAGTACATGAGCGCTATTCTGCGCGCCTTTACCCCCACCTTCACGAAAGCACAAAGCCAGCAAAAGCTGCAAAAACTACTTACCGCGGGGAAAAACAAACGCTATTACGCCGATACGGAAGGTGCCGTTCGCTATGTCGTCGCAGATAACGGCGAAAAGGGGCTGACCTTCGCGGTTGAACCGATTAAGCTGGCCCTATCAGACGCACTCGAGGGGGCGAATTAATGACAAAAAGCAAAGCCTTTCGAGGGAAAATCTCTATACTGATTCACAGACCATGCTGCCCTTAAGGGTGGCCATATTCCTTAATTCGCTTATTGAGCGTGGAGAATTGAAATGCGACATCCTTTAGTGATGGGTAACTGGAAACTGAACGGCAGCCGCCACATGGTAAACGAACTGGTTGCTAACCTGCGTAAAGAGCTGGCTGGCGTGACCGGCTGCGCGGTTGCTATCGCTCCGCCGGATATGTACCTGGATCTGGCTAAACGTGCCGCTGACGGCAGCCACATCATTCTGGGCGCGCAGAACGTTGACGTTAACCTGTCTGGCGCGTTTACCGGTGAAACCTCCGCTGAAATGCTGAAAGACATCGGCGCGAAATACATCATCATCGGCCACTCTGAGCGTCGCACCTACCACAAAGAATCTGACGAGTTCATCGCGAAGAAATTCGCTGTGCTGAAAGAGCAGGGTCTGATCCCGGTTCTGTGCATCGGTGAAACCGAAGCAGAAAACGAAGCGGGTAAAACCGAAGAAGTGTGCGCACGTCAGATCGACGCTGTGCTGAAAACCCAGGGCGCGGCAGCGTTCGAAGGCGCGGTTATCGCTTACGAGCCAGTCTGGGCGATCGGTACCGGCAAATCTGCAACTCCAGCGCAGGCACAGGCGGTGCACAAGTTCATTCGTGACCACATTGCAAAAGCAGACGCGAAAGTGGCGGAGCAGGTCATCATCCAGTACGGCGGTTCCGTTAACGCATCAAACGCAGCTGAGCTGTTCACCCAGCCAGACATCGATGGCGCGCTGGTTGGTGGCGCATCCCTGAAAGCAGACGCTTTCGCGGTGATCGTTAAAGCGGCAGAAGCGGCTAAGCAGGCGTAATTGCCTTTGGGGCGGGTGGCGCTTCGCTAACCCGCCCTACAAAACCACTACAAACGTCCTAATACGCTAAACCACAAATAATCCAGCGGCAGCAGCACCAGATACGTCGCAATCGCCAGCGCCAGGCAGAGCAGCATCCCCGCCTTCGCAGGCACTTTCCCTAAGCCCATCGCCACCACAATCGGCGACGCCTGATACGGCAGCAACGGTGTGGAATACCCCAGCACCTGAATCATGATCACCGACAGCAGCGGGAAGCCGGTCGCGTCCGAGAAGCTCTGCGCCAGCGTGGTGTACAGCGCCGGAACGCCATTGGCGGTCATAATGAAGTTGAGCGCCGTGGTGATCCCCGTCAGCGCCAGGAAGCTGGTAAACGGGCGATCTGCATCCAGCGGCATGATATGGAGCAACGCCTCGCCTACGGCCGCACCCATACCGGTCTGCGTCACCGTAATGGCCAGCCCGAGTATACCCGCGACGTAAATACAGGTGCGCATATTCACCCCCGCCGAGAACTCCTCCCCGGTGATAAAACCTATACGCGGCAGCATAACGACGACCGAGGCCGCCAGCCCTGTCCACGCTGGGCCCACGCCGTGCCAGCTCTCCGTCACCCACATCGTCAACACCACCGCCAGCAGCCAGGCGAGCCGTTTTTCGTCACGCCCCATCGGTTCCGATGGCGCGAGATCCTTCGCCGGTTTCGGGTTGCCGGGGAACAGCCAGCAGATCAGGCCAATCAGAATCAGGCCTTTGAGAATACCCAGCACCGGCGTGTGCAGCAGCAGATACGGGACATAGTTGAGGTGGATACCGTATGAGCCTTCCGCCGCGCCGCTCATCACCAGGTTGGGCACGTTGGCGGGCAAAATAGTGGCCGAGAGCTGGAAGGTGCCAAACCCGACCGCCAGCGCCAGGCCAAACCAGGCCCGCGAGCCATCAGGAATGCCGGCCCGCTTCGCCATCGCGGCGACAATCGGCATCAGCAGCGCAATACGTCCCATGTTCGACGGCATCACGAATGCCAGGGCATAGCTCAGTAGCACAACGCTTGCCACCATCAGCACCCAGGAGTCGGTAAGCTTTGCCGACAGCGCCCGGGCGGCCCTGTCCGCCAGGCCGGTTTTCCGAATCGCCACACCCAGCACAAAGCCGCTGAACACCAGCCAGAAGGCAGACGAGGCGAAGCCGCCGAAGATTACTTCCGGCGGGGCGATTCTGGCGGCCATCGCCGCCGTGAAAAACAGCAGCGCGGTGATAAATTCGGGCAACAGCGACGTCGCCCACAGCACGATGGTGACGCCGACGATCAGCGAGGGAAGCAGCAGAGGATGCATTAACCAGAGCGACATACCTGTCTCCTGTAGAATTTTTCAGCAAGTCTACGGCGACAGGCAGGGCGAGTAAACGCTATTTATGGTGGGGTCACTTCAGGATATCGCATTGATGATCCTGCAATTCCTCAGCCGACGCGCGGTTAAAGGTAAGCAAATTACGCTCTGTCGCCAGCAATACAAACGAGCCGTCTGACTGCTGCGCCATCGCCAGCGCGAAGCGTCCCATATGGTCGCGCGCTTCTGGCAGCTCTTCCGCCAGCATCATAAACGGGCTGCGCTGCACCAGTTCGTTCTCCGTCACCCGACGGGCAAGGTATTCATGCCCTTCCAGCCCGCCCGGAAGCGGTAACCACTGGGTGCTGATTTGCCCCTGCGACGCGTTCAGCTTCTCGCGCACGTCTGGGCGCAGACAGGAGATGTGGATATGAAAATGGTTTTGCGTGCGCCCGGTCGGGGAGTTGATGGTTAGCGAAACGGCGCTGTCAGGCACGTCGGCCCCTCGTTTCATGCTCATAAAATGACGAGACTGCCATGCCAGCCAGAAGAAATTCGGTGTCTGCGGCTCTGTCAGCAGCGGGCTTTCAGTGCCGTTGATACGGTACGTGGGCATCAGCAGGTATTGCAGCGGTCCGTTGCGGTCTTTGAACACCACGTAGCCCGCATCTGGCTTCACCTGCGCGCACGGTGCCGGGTTACGGTTATGCAGCTGGTTGGGCACACACTGGTCGAGAACGATATGACGCAACGCATTCGGATTACCCGCTTTCATCCAGTACACGCCGCCTGCGGCAAGGGCGATAACGATCAGAATCAGTAAGATAATTTTTTTCACAACGCGTTCCCTGTTTTCAATAGAGGCAAAAGAGTAACGCAAAATGATGACCAAATAAAAAACCCGGCGGATTTCTCACACCGGGTTACCGTGTCGTTCTTTGTAAAACGCTTAGCGCTTGCTGATCTGGTCGAAGGTGCCGCCGTTAGAGAAGTGCTCTTTCTGCGCTTTGGTCCAGCCGCCAAAAACATCATCGATAGTAAACAGCTTCAGTTTCGGGAAGGCGTTTTCGTATTTCTTCGCGACGGCCTCATCGCGTGGGCGGTAGAAGTTTTTCGCCGCAATTTCCTGCCCTTCCGGTGAGTAGAGGTACTTCAGGTAGGCTTCCGCCACCGCTTTGGTGCCCTTCTTATCAACAACCTTATCGACGACGGAGACGGTCGGCTCAGCGAGGATGGATTCGCTCGGGGTGACGATCTCGAACTTGTCTTTACCCAGCTCGTTGGTCGCCAGCAGGGCTTCGTTTTCCCAGGCGATCAGCACGTCGCCGATGCCGCGCTCGACGAAGGTGTTGGTTGCGCCGCGCGCGCCGGAGTCCAGCACTTCGACGTTTTTAAACAGTGCTTTGACGAAGTCCTGTGCTTTGGCCTGATCGCCGTTGTTGTGGTGCAGCGCGTAGCCCCAGGCCGCCAGGTAGTTCCAGCGTGCGCCGCCGGAACTTTTCGGGTTCGGGGTAATGACAGACACGCCAGGCTTAATCAGGTCGTTCCAGTCTTTAATCTGTTTCGGGTTGCCTTTGCGCACCAGGAAGACGATGGTCGAGGTGTATGGCGCAGAGTTGTCCGGCAGGCGCTTGATCCAGTTTTTGTCGATACGGCCACGCTCCGCGATCGCATCCACGTCATAAGCCAGCGCCAGGGTCACCACGTCGGCTTCGATACCGTTGATCACCGATGTCGCCTGCTTACCGGAACCGCCGTGAGACTGGCGAACCACCACGTTATCGCCGGTTTCCTGTTTCCAGTGCGCCGCGAAAGCTTTGTTGTACTGGTCGTACAGTTCACGCGTCGGATCGTACGACACATTCAGTAACTGAATGTCCTTTGCCAGAACGCTGGTTGATGCCAGCAATAATGTTAACCCCACGCCCCATTTATTCATCGCCCAGCTCTCTTGTGTAGTGTTTTGATGAATGCAGCGTGCCAGAAAGCTAATCGATGATTAAAGAATAAAAAAAGATTGGCTATAACGTGAAGGAATAAAAAAATGAATGAGCGGCCTGATGCCCTCACCCCAACCCTCTCCCACGGGAGAGGGAGCAACCATAAAAAACGGTAACCCAAGGGTTACCGTTTTGCATTTACCTTGCCGCCACCGGGCAACAGAGCCAATCAGTACAGTTTTTTCGCGCAGTCCAGCCAGTCACCTTTGAACGGACGCTTCATGTTTTCAATGGCGTCGATGATGTCATGGTGAACCAGTTTCTCGTTCTGGATACCGACGCAGCGGCCGCCGTGGCCCTGTAGCAGCAGCTCGATCGCGTACGCGCCCATGCGGGACGCCAGGATACGGTCGTACGGGCCTGGGGAACCGCCACGCTGAATGTGACCCAGAACGGTCGCGCGGGTTTCGCGTTTGGTTTCGGTTTCGATGTACTTCGCCAGCTCGTCAACGTCACAGATGTGCTCGGTGATGGCAACGATCGCATGTTTTTTGCCTTTCGCGATACCAGCTTTGATTTCAGCGACCAGATCTTCACGGCTGAATTCCACTTCCGGCACCACCACGAACTCACAGCCACCGGCAATTGCCGCTGCCAGAGTCAGGTCACCGCAGTAACGGCCCATCACTTCAACAATGGAAATACGCTGGTGAGAGGAAGAGGTGTCACGCAGGCGGTCAATCGCTTCCACAACGGTACCCAGCGCGGTGAAGTAACCGATGGTGTAGTCGGTGCCTTTAATGTCGTTGTCGATGGTGCCAGGCAGGCCGATGCACGGGAAGCCCATTTCAGTCAGACGTTTTGCACCCATGTAGGAGCCGTCGCCGCCGATAACCACCAGCGCATCCAGACCCCGTTTTTTCATGTTTTCGATAGCCACTTCACGGATGTGTTCGTCACGGAATTCCGGGAAGCGTGCAGAACCGAGGAAAGTACCGCCACGGTTGATCATGTCAGACACGCTGTAGCGGTCGAGCTGAACCATGCGGTCTTCATACAGACCCAGGTAACCGTCATAGATACCAAAAACTTCCAGACCTTCCGTCAGCGCTGCACGGACAACCCCACGGATTGCCGCGTTCATGCCCGGCGCATCACCGCCGCTTGTCAACACACCGATTTTCTTAATCATGACTACCTCTGAACTTAGGAATGCAAAATTGAAATCTGCTGCCGGAAGAAACTGTTCAACCGTCGAATACTGCAAATAGTATATCAATCCCTTCCAGCTGAATTGATTCAGGTCAGGCCATATGGTGGTAATTTATCCACAAAATGCTGCTCTGGCTCACTTTTTTACAACGAATTACGAAAGCTCAAAACGCCCTGGGTACGACAGAGCATGGGTCCTGGTGAATAATGACGTCTGACCCAGGGAAACGCTGCAAAATCGCCTGCTCCACCTGTTCAGCGACCATATGCGCCTGAACCAGTGGCAGGTTGTCTTCCATTTCCAAATGAATCTGAATAAAGCGGGTCGGCCCTGACTGCCGCGTACGAAGATCGTGAGCACCACTGACGCCGGGCCAGTTGGTCACGATGGCATAAATTTCATCACGTTCTGCATCCGGAAGCGCACGGTCAAGAAGCGACTGTACCGCGTCATACCCCATCCGCAAGGCGCTGTATAAAATATAGATCCCTATCCCTAACGCAAACAACGCATCGGCCCGATGCCAGCCATACCAGGCCAGACCAAGCGCAATAAGAATAGCCCCATTCATCATAACATCAGACTGATAATGAAGCATATCGGCCCGTACAGCCTGGCTTTGTGTTTTGCGTACAACCCAGCGCTGGAACGTTACAAGAACAAGTGTGCTTATAAGTGCAACTACCGTTACGACCACGCCAACGCCCGGATCGTTCATTGGTGACGGCGAAACAAGATGCTGAATGCCTGTCAAAAACAGGAAAAGCGCAGAGCCCGAAATAAACATGCTTTGTGCCAGCGCGGCCAGCGATTCCGCTTTGCCGTGGCCAAACGTATGCTCTTCATCCGCCGGTTGCAGCGAGTAGCGCACCACCAGCAGGTTGGTCAGCGAGGCGGCAATATCCACCAGTGAGTCCACCAGCGCCGCCAGAATACTGACCGATCCGGTGTACCACCACGCGAAAATTTTAATGATCAGTAAACACGACGCCATCACCGTCGCGGCTATTGCGGCCCGGCTTACCAGCCGTCCATAGGATTGATTCATAAACACTCCTGTCATGCCATGGCGCTAGTATAACGGATGGTGGTGGAGTGAAAGGATGAATAAAGCGTTAACAAACCGGAACGATGGGCAAAAAAAACCCCCACATCATGTGGGGGAAGACAGGGATGGTGTCTATGGCAAGGAAAACAGGGTTTACTGGTTACTACGGGTACTGCTATTGCTACTGAAAAGCGTCATATCTGAGCTTCGCTGCATCCGTGCAACCTCACGCAACTGGTTCATACGTTGCTGATGTTTGGTATTCAAAACCGCTTGCTGCTCGGGCGTTAGCAGGTGGAACATCTGGTTGCGAACCTTCGCCATCTCTACCTGGCGGGCAACCTGTTCCTGCGCCATTTTTTCGGCCTGAGCGCGTACAGCGCTTTCGTCAAAATTTTCTGCGGTGACAAGGCGATGCATTGTCTCCATTTCGCTAACATTAACAGGGGGCTGGTCGTGTCTTGCCCTCTGCATCAGATCTCTCATCTGTTGACGCTGATGTTCGGTTAAACTTATGCCGTCAAACATATGGCTTTGGCTGCTGTGCTGCGTTGCGCCCTCTGCTGAGGAACCGTTATCGCTGATGATAGCTACAGCAGCCTGGCTAAACGCACTGAAGGCCAGCGTTGAGGCCATGACGGCAGCGGTAACTTTGCGCATCACTTGCTCCCAAAATCTTTCGTGTCGCGATTCAACGAGAGACAGTCTACGATTCAGGCTGCAAACATGCGTCAGGGGGTGTAAAACAACGTAAAGTCATGGATTAGATAGCCTTGATGTCGTAATTTCTGCCTCGGAGGTATTTAAACAATGAATAAAATCCTGTTAGTTGATGATGACCGAGAGCTCACATCTCTTTTAAAGGAGTTGCTCGACATGGAAGGTTTCAACGTCCTGGTTGCCCATGATGGCGAGCAGGCGCTGAGTCTCCTTGACGACAGCATCGATTTACTTTTGCTCGACGTCATGATGCCGAAGAAAAACGGTATTGATACGTTGAAAGAGCTTCGCCAGACACACCAGACCCCCGTCATTATGCTGACCGCACGCGGCAGCGAGCTTGACCGCGTACTCGGCCTTGAGCTGGGTGCGGATGACTATTTACCTAAGCCGTTCAACGACCGTGAACTGGTGGCCCGTATTCGCGCGATCCTGCGCCGCTCTCACTGGAGCGAGCAGCAGCAGAATACCGACAACAGCTCACCTACGCTGGAAGTGGACTCCCTGAGCCTGAACCCGGGCCGACAGGAAGCGAGCTTCGACGGTGAAACGCTGGAGCTAACCGGCACCGAGTTCACCCTGCTGTATCTGCTGGCGCAGCATCTCGGCCAGGTGGTGTCGCGTGAACACTTAAGCCAGGAAGTGCTGGGCAAACGCCTCACCCCGTTTGACCGCGCCATCGACATGCATATCTCGAACCTGCGCCGTAAGCTGCCGGAGCGTAAAGACGGTCATCCCTGGTTCAAAACCCTGCGTGGTCGTGGTTATCTGATGGTTTCCGCTTCATGATAGGCAGCTTAACCGCCCGCATCTTCGCCATCTTCTGGCTGACGCTGGCACTGGTTTTAATGCTCGTTTTGATGTTGCCAAAACTCGACTCACGCCAGATGACGGAGCTACTCGACAGCGAGCAACGTCAGGGCGTGATGATCGAGCAGCACGTGGAAGCGGAGCTGGCAAACGATCCGCCGAACGATTTAATGTGGTGGCGCAGGCTGTTTCGCGCTATCGACAAGTGGGCGCCCCCCGGACAACGTCTTTTACTGGTCACCAGCGAAGGTCGCGTGATTGGAGCCGATCGCAATGAAATGCAGATTATCCGCAACTTTATTGGCCAGGCGGATAACGCCGATCACCCACAGAAAAAGAAATATGGTCGGGTAGAGATGGTTGGTCCTTTCTCGGTTCGGGACGGGGAAGACAATTATCAGCTCTACCTGATTCGCCCTGCGAGCAGTTCCCAGTCCGACTTCATCAACCTGCTGTTTGACCGTCCGCTTTTGCTGTTGATTGTCACGATGCTGGTCAGTTCCCCGCTGCTGTTATGGCTGGCGTGGAGCCTGGCGAAACCGGCGCGTAAGCTGAAAAATGCGGCGGACGAAGTGGCGCAGGGCAACCTGAGGCAGCATCCGGAGCTGGAATCCGGGCCGCAGGAGTTCCTGGCCGCCGGGACCAGTTTTAACCAGATGGTGAGCGCGCTCGATCGCATGATGACGGCCCAGCAGCGCCTGCTGTCGGATATCTCGCACGAACTGCGTACCCCGCTCACGCGCTTACAGCTGGGTACCGCCCTGCTGCGCCGCCGCAGCGGTGAGAGCAAAGAGCTGGAGCGTATTGAGACGGAAGCGCATCGCCTGGACAGCATGATAAACGATCTGCTGGTGATGTCGCGCAATCAGCAGAAAAACGCGCTGGTGAGCGAAACGGTGAAAGCCAATCACCTCTGGCATGAGGTGCTGGACAACGCGGCGTTCGAAGCGGAGCAGATGGGCAAATCGTTCACCGTCAACTTCCCGCCGGGCCCGTGGCCGCTCTACGGTAACCCCAACACGCTGGAAAGCGCGCTGGAGAATATCGTGCGTAACGCCCTGCGCTACTCGCACACGAAGATTGAGGTGGCGTTCTCGGTGGATAAAGACGGGATAACCGTCATTGTCGACGACGACGGTCCTGGCGTCAGCCCGGAAGATCGCGAGCAGATTTTCCGTCCGTTCTACCGTACCGACGAGGCACGCGACCGTGAATCTGGCGGTACGGGACTGGGTCTGGCGATTGTTGAAACCGCCATGCAACAGCACCGTGGCTGGGTGAAAGCCGATGACAGCCCGCTGGGCGGGCTCAGGTTAACGCTGTGGCTGCCGCTGTATAAGCGTTCGTAACCGTATGTGCCGGGTGGCGGCTTCGCCTTACCCGGCCTACTTTCTGCGGGAACTATTTCCCCCATAATCTCCGCGAACTGCTCTCGATCTTGCCGCTTATCCGCCGCTTCTGCATCGTTCTGGTCCAGCTGGTGGATAATCCCGCCGCTGACAGCAGACGGTGATACTGATCGTCATCAAACGGCATATGCCAGGCAATTGCGCAGGCCTCGTACACCGACACCTCACTCAAACGCGAAGCCAGCTCAAGCGGCGCATCCGCCGAAACCTGTCCCGCCTGCACAACGCGATACAGCCAGCCGGTTTTACCCGCGTTTTGCAACTGGGCCGACATATCCTGAATGCCGAAATGGTAATTAAGCTTAAAGCACGGTGAGCGCGGCTGGGTGACCTGAATCAAAGCATCGCCCCAGCGGTAAATATCGCCGATAAAGACGTTCTTCTCCGTCAGCCCCTCCGTTGAGAGATTTTCGCCAAACGCGGGGGCGACGAAGAGGTCAGCCTGTTCAGGAAATTCGGTTTTCCAGTGCTGATAGTGCTCGCGCGGATAGTGGCACAGCGCGCGATCGGGCCCGCCGTGGATTTTCTTTTCAGCCTGCTGGTCACCCGCAAGCCCGAGATCGGTCAACGTCAGCTCACCGTCGACCTGCACTTTGGCGATGGCACTCGGGCGGCTGCCTTCGTACTCCCTTACCTTGCCTGTAAACACATTCACCGGGTAATGCATCTCCACTCCTTCAGATACAAAAAAAGCGAGTCATCAGACTCGCTTCTCACAGGCGTCAATGCAACCTTATTTTTTAGCGGCGAAACGCGCTGCTGCTTCGTCCCAGTTCACCACGTCCCAGAAGGCTTTGATGTAGTCAGGGCGACGGTTCTGGAACTTCAGGTAGTAAGCGTGTTCCCACACGTCCAGACCCAGAATTGGGAAGCCGGATGCGCCAGAGATAGCTTCACCCATAAGCGGGGAATCCTGGTTAGCGGTAGAAACGACCGCCAGTTTGTCACCTTTCAGAACCAGCCACGCCCAGCCAGAGCCGAAACGGGTTGCAGCGGCTTTTTCGAATTCCGCTTTGAAGTTGTCAACGGAACCGAAGTCACGCTCGATAGCCGCTTTCAGGTCGCCCTGAAGGGTGGTGCCGGTTTTCAGGCCTTTCCAGAACAGGCTGTGGTTAGCGTGACCGCCCGCGTTGTTGCGCAGCACGGTTTTCTTGTCTGCTGGCAGCTGGTCCAGTTTGGTGATCAGCTCTTCAACAGGCAGATTAGCGAACTCTGGCAGGCTTTCCAGCGCAGCATTCGCGTTGTTCACGTAGGTCTGGTGGTGTTTAGTGTGATGGATTTCCATCGTCTGCTTGTCGAAATGCGGTTCCAGTGCGTCGTAGGCATACGGCAGGGATGGCAGTGTATAACTCATAATCCTCTCCATTATTGTCGGGCGGCACAGCTGTTAATGCCGCGTAAGCAGTTGGTTCATTATAGTTAATTAAATGATATTGAAAATGATTATCAATGCCGTAGTTTTTATAAGGTTATTCGGTTTTTGAGAAATGAAGGAATTGTGAGTCTGCTCACGCGGTTAACGTGCTGATTGCCATTCAAAACAAAAGTGCGGCAACCTTCTGAAGGTTCCCAAACCGCCTCATTTTTACACTCATCAAGTCGGCGGGAAGCCTCCGGCTATAAAAACGATGAGGATGTAAAAATGAATCATGCGATTACGATGGGTATCTTCTGGCATTTGATAGGCGCGGCCAGTGCAGCCTGTTTCTATGCCCCGTTTAAAAAGGTGAAAGGCTGGTCATGGGAAACCATGTGGTCCGTTGGCGGTACCGTGTCCTGGCTGATTTTGCCGTGGACAATCAGCGCCATGCTGCTGCCCGATTTCTGGGGCTACTTCTCCTCCTTCAACGCCTCCACCCTGCTGCCGGTATTCCTGTTCGGCGCGATGTGGGGCATCGGTAATATCAACTACGGCCTCACCATGCGCTACCTCGGCATGTCGATGGGGATTGGCATCGCGATTGGCATAACGTTGATTGTTGGCACCCTGATGACGCCAATCCTCAACGGCAACTTCGATGTGCTGATCAACACCCAGGGAGGGCGAATGACCCTGCTGGGCGTGCTGGTGGCGGTGATCGGCGTGGGCATCGTCACCCGCGCGGGCCAGCTGAAAGAACGCAAGATGGGCATCAAAGCCGAAGAGTTCAACCTGAAGAAAGGGCTGCTGCTGGCGGTGATGTGCGGCGTCTTCTCGGCGGGCATGTCGTTCGCCATGAATGCCGCCAAACCGATGCACGACGCCGCTGCGGCGCTGGGCGTCGATCCGCTGTACGTTGCCCTGCCAAGCTACGTGGTGATCATGGGCGGCGGCGCGCTGGTAAACCTCGGCTTCTGTTTTATTCGTCTGGCAAAAGTGAACAACCTGTCGGTAAAAGCCGACTTCTCGCTGGCAAAACCGCTGATCGTCACCAACGTCCTGCTCTCCGCCCTTGGCGGCCTGATGTGGTATCTGCAATTCTTCTTCTACGCCTGGGGTCACGCCAGTATTCCGGCGCAGTATGACTACATGAGCTGGATGCTGCACATGAGCTTCTACGTGCTGTGTGGCGGGCTGGTTGGGCTGGTGCTGAAAGAGTGGAACAACGCCGGGCGTCGTCCGGTTGGCGTGCTGAGCCTGGGCTGCGTGGTGATTATCATTGCGGCCAATATCGTCGGCCTCGGCATGGCGAACTGATTACGCTGCCTTTCGACTGCGATGACGCCACTGAACCGGCGTCATCCCCACCTCACGGTTAAACACCACCGAGAAGTAGTTACTGTCCTCAAAGCCGCAGCGCATCGCCACTTCACTCACCATCAGCTCCGTATGCTGTAACAGGTACTGGGCGTGGCAGATGCGCAGCTGGCGCAGATAGTGGTTTACCGTCATCCCCGTCTGGGTGCGGAACTGCTGGCGCAGCGCGCGCTCGCTGCACTGCTCCTGCTCGCAGAATTTTTCCAGCACGAAACTCTTGTTCAGACTGCCCGCAAGCCGGGTGATGAGCTTATCCAGCAGCGCTTCCTGCATGGTGGCAGAGGGATTATCCGTAGCGTAACGATGGCGCTTCAGGGTCATCACCAGCTGGGCGAAAAGCAGCTCCGACATCTGGTTAGCCGCCGGATCGCTCTTCTGGCTCTCCTGCTCCAGCTGGGAAATCGTCTGGCGCACCTGAGCCATGCCGTTGCTGCTTAAGCGCCAGTGCGGTTCGCCTCTGGCATTATGAAAACCGGGGATATTGCCCGCCCAGTCGACATTCAGTTTAAGTCTGTCGGGGCAATAGATGACGTTCTGCAACACCAGATCGTTAACCGAGGCGTAGGAGTGTTTGTCTTCAGCGCGGATGTAGAACAGGTCTCCGCGCGTGATGCGGTAGGGACGGTCGTTGAGGACGTGCAGGCCATTGCCCCGCCACACCAGCACCAGCTCGCAAAACTCGTGGGTGTGCTCGGCGAAGACGTTTTGCGGGTAGCGGTCGGCCACCGCGACGGCCTGACTCGCGGAGGCAAAAAAATCATCTTTGCGAAGAATGAGCTGAGCAGCCACACCACAACCTCTACGGCGAATAACCGGACATTATTAGCCTTTTTGCAGCAAAAAAACGGTGACTGCCCTCGCGTTACTGAAGCAACGCGTCTTTCCCCTGACGAATATCGCGCGGCGACCAGCTAAACTCCCGGCGAAACAGCGTCGAAAAGTGGTTACTGTCGCCGAAACCGCAGCGATAGGCGATATCGGTGACGCTTTCGTCGGTATGACGTAAAAGGTGACGCGCTTTGATCAGGCGCAGACGGTTAAGGTAACGCTGCGGCGTCAGGCCGGTATGCTGCTTGAGCTGACGATGCAGCGTGCGCAGCGAGAGCGAAAAGTCATCCGCCAGCGTTTCCCAGCAGACATCTTCGGCGAAATGATCTTCCAGCCATGCCATCAGCTGATTCAGGCGCGCGTCGTTATTTTCCAGCCCTTCCACCAGGCTGCTGCGCCGCAGCAGCACCAGCAGCTGCATAAACAGCAGCTCGCGGGTAGCAATGGCGTGCGTCTCCTGTCCATCCTCGCTCTGCTCCATCTGGCTCACCAGCTGACGCACCTGCTGCAACGTGGACTGATTCACCCGCCAGTGCGACGGATAATGGCCGTCCTTCTCCTGCGGCAACAGCTGATTCAGCCCGGAAAGAAACTGGAACGCATCCGGAGAACGATAGAGCACATTGGTCAGGCACAGGTTGTCGGTATGTTCATACAGGTGCCTGTCGTGATCGCGCACGAAGCATACCGTACCGCCGCTGATGGTATACGGCTGACCGTTAAACACGTGGATGCCCGTTCCGTGCTCAACAATCACAATTTCATGAAAATCATGATGATGCTCCGGGAACGCAGCCTGAGGCAGCCGTGGCTCAATCGCGACCGGCGAAGCCCCCGTAGGAAAAAAATCGACGCTGTGCAGTACGGTCATAACGGCCCCCACCAATGAGAAAAGTTCTCAAAATAGTAATTAAGGCCTTTCACGCTCACCTTAAATTTTTGACAGCAAACCGCGCAAAAGCTGTCGGTTTTTCAAGAAACAGGCGGAAAGATCGGGAAATGCGGTCAGCGTCACACTGCCTGCAAACCCCGCCATTACTGGAAACTGTGAACTCCCTCACGTTCATCTTTGCTTTCTTGCCAGCGCGAGATTTGGGCTGTCAGTGGCGAGAAGGTGGCTATTTCTTCCCTTTCTTACACTCCTCGCTAATGACTTAAGAAAGGACCCGACCATGACTTTTCGCCATTGTGTGGCTGTCGATTTAGGCGCATCCAGCGGCCGTGTAATGCTCGCCACCTGGGACTGCGACCTGCACACCCTTACGCTTCGCGAAATGCACCGTTTCGCCAATTGTCTGCAAAAACAGGACGGTTTTGTTACCTGGGATATCGACGCCCTGGAAGCAGAGATCCGCACCGGACTTCACAACGTCTGCGAAGACGGTATTCGCATCGACAGTATCGGCATTGATACCTGGGGTGTGGATTACGTACTGCTGGACCGTCACGGCGAACGCGTCGGCCTGCCCGTCTCCTACCGCGACAGCCGCACCGATGGGCTAATGGCGCACGCCATCGCCCAGCTTGGCAAGGAGAACATCTATGGTCGCAGCGGCATTCAGTTTCTGCCGTTTAACACGCTGTATCAGCTGCGCGCGCTGGTTGAGCAACAGCCAGAGCTGGTCGAAAAGGTGGCGCATGCGCTGCTGATCCCGGACTACTTAAGCTACCGTCTGACCGGCAACATGAACTGGGAATACACCAACGCCACCACCACGCAGTTGGTCAACATCAACACCGATAACTGGGATGAACATCTGCTGGCCTGGACGGGCGCCTCGCCGTCCTGGTTTGGCGCGCCAACCCATCCGGGCAATGTGATCGGCCACTGGCTTTGCCCGCAGGGGAATAAAATCCCCGTTGTCGCCGTCGCCAGCCACGACACCGCGAGCGCGGTCATTGCCTCGCCGCTCGCCGGCAAAGATGCGGCCTACCTCTCATCCGGCACCTGGTCGCTGATGGGCTTTGAGAGCAAAACGCCCTACACCAGCGATGCCGCGCTGGCCGCGAACATCACCAACGAAGGCGGTGCCGAAGGGCGCTACCGGGTGCTGAAGAACATCATGGGCCTGTGGCTGCTCCAGCGGGTGCTGAAAGAGCAGAACATCACCGACCTGCCCGAGCTTATCGCCGAAACCGAAACGCTGAAGGCCTGTACCTTCCTGATTAACCCGAACGATGACCGCTTTATCAACCCGGCGCACATGAGCGCCGAAATCCAGGCCGCCTGTTTTGAAGCGGGGCAGCCGGTACCTTCCCGCCCCGCCGAGCTGGCACGCTGCATTTTTGACAGTCTCGCCCTGCTGTATGCCGACATCCTGAGCGAGCTGGCTGACCTTCGCGGCAAACCGTTCACACAACTGCATATCGTGGGCGGCGGCTGCCAGAACCAACTGCTGAACCAGCTCTGCGCGGATGCATGCGGCATTACCGTGGTGGCAGGTCCGATTGAAGCCTCCACGCTCGGCAATATCGGCATTCAGCTGATGACCCTGGACGAACTGTCCAACGTCGACGATTTCCGTTCGGTGGTGACGGCGAATAACAGCCTGACCACCTTCACCCCCCATCCCTGCCATGAAATTGCCCGCTACCGGGCGCAGTTTCAGCAAAAACGACTGACTAAGGAGCTTTGCGCATGACCACTCAACTTGAACAAGCCTGGGACCTGGCTAAACAGCGTTTCGCCGCCGTCGGCGTGGATGTCGAAGAGGCGCTGCGCCAGCTCGATCGTCTGCCCGTCTCCATGCACTGCTGGCAGGGTGATGATGTCGCCGGTTTCGAGAACCCGGGCGGTTCCCTGACGGGGGGTATTCAGGCCACGGGTAACTATCCTGGCAAAGCGCGCAACGCCACCGAACTGCGTGCGGATCTGGAGCTGGCGCTGAGCCTGATCCCCGGGCCAAAGCGCCTGAACCTGCACGCCATTTATCTCGAATCCGATGAGCCGGTCGCGCGTAACGAAATCAAACCGGAACACTTTACGAACTGGGTGGCGTGGGCGAAAGCCAACCGGCTGGGTCTGGATTTTAACCCGTCCTGCTTCTCGCACCCGCTGAGCGCGGACGGGTTTACCCTTGCGCATGCCAACGATGAAATCCGCCAGTTCTGGATCGACCATGTCAAAGCCAGCCGCCGCGTCTCGGCTTATTTTGGCGAGCAGCTTGGCACGCCATCGGTAATGAATATCTGGATCCCGGACGGCATGAAGGACATCACCGTAGACCGACTGGCCCCGCGTCAGCGCCTGCTGGCCGCGCTGGATGAAGCCATCAGCGAGAAGCTGGACCCGGCGCACCACATCGACGCCGTCGAGAGCAAGCTGTTCGGCATTGGCGCAGAGAGCTACACCGTGGGCTCAAACGAGTTCTACATGGGTTATGCCACCAGCCGCCAGACCGCGCTGTGCCTGGATGCCGGCCACTTCCACCCAACGGAAGTCATCTCCGACAAGATCTCCGCCGCCATGCTCTACGTGCCGCGCCTGCTGCTGCACGTCAGCCGCCCGGTGCGCTGGGACAGCGACCACGTGGTGCTGCTGGATGACGAAACCCAGGCCATTGCCAGCGAAATCATCCGCCACAACCTCTTTGACCGCGTACATATCGGCCTCGACTTCTTCGACGCCTCCATCAACCGCATCGCGGCGTGGGTTATCGGCACCCGTAACATGAAGAAAGCCCTGCTGCGCGCGCTGCTGGAGCCTGTCGCCGCCCTGAAACAGCTGGAAGAAAACGGCGACTACACCGCGCGCCTGGCGCTGCTGGAAGAGCAGAAATCCCTGCCGTGGCAGGCGGTGTGGGAGATGTACTGCCAGCGTCACGATGCACCTGCGGGCAGCCAGTGGCTGGATAACGTGCGGGCGTATGAGAAAGAGGTTCTTGCCGCTCGTCAGTAAAAAACATCGCCCGGCGGCGCGTTGCTTGCCGGGCCTACAGATAAGACCAGGCCGGGTAAGCGTAACGCCACCCGGCATTTTCAAAGGAACTACAGTATGCAGACCATCACCACCTCCTGGTTCGTCCAGGGCATGATCAAAGCCACCTCCGACGCCTGGCTGAAGGGCTGGGATGAGCGCAACGGCGGCAACCTGACGCTACGCCTGGACGACGCGGATATCGAGCCATTTGCCTCCGATTTCCACCAGAAGCCGCGCTATATCGCCCTGAGCCAGCCGATGCCGCTGCTCGCCAACACGCCGTTTATCGTCACCGGTTCCGGGAAGTTTTTCCGCAACGTACAGCTGGACCCGGAAGCCAACCTCGGCGTGGTGAAGGTGGACAGCGACGGCGCGGGTTACCACATTCTCTGGGGACTGACGGACGACGCGGTACCCACATCCGAACTGCCGGCGCACTTCCTCTCCCACTGCGAGCGCATCAAGGCGACCAATGGCAAGGACCGCGTAATCATGCACTGCCACGCCACCAACCTGATCGCCCTGACCTACGTGCTGGAAAATAATTCTGATTTCTTCACCCGCAAACTGTGGGAAGGCAGCACCGAGTGTCTGGTGGTGTTCCCGGACGGCGTCGGCATTCTGCCGTGGATGGTGCCGGGTACCGACGAAATCGGCCAGGCGACCGCGACGGACATGCAGAAGCACTCACTGGTGCTGTGGCCGTTCCACGGCGTCTTCGGCAGCGGCCCGACACTGGATGAAACCTTCGGCCTGATCGACACCGCCGAGAAATCCGCGGAGGTGCTGGTGAAGGTCTATTCCATGGGCGGCATGAAGCAGACCATCACCCGGGAAGAGCTGATTGCCCTGGGCAAACGCTTTGGCGTCACCCCGATGCAGTCGGCGTTAGATCTGTACCAATAACAACATCGCGCCCCGCTCACCGAGACGGGGCGAAAACCACCTGCAATCCCTACAACTAACTCAAGTCAGTGGAGTAAAAGCAATGAAAATAAAAGCAAGCTTGATCCTCACCGTTGCCGCTCTGGCGTTGTCCGGTTCCGCTTTAGCAGAAGTGAAAATCGCCCTGGTGGCGAAGTCCTTAGGGAATGGATTCTTCGAGGCAGCGAACGTCGGCGCGCAGGAGGCGGCCAAAGAGTTAGGCGATGTAAAAGTGATTTATACCGGCCCGACCACCACCACGGCGGAAGCGCAGATCGAGGTGCTGAACGGGCTGATCGCCCAGGGCGTGGATGCGATCGCAATTTCCGCGAACGATCCGGACGCCGTCGTGCCGGTGCTGAAAAAAGCGATGCAGCGCGGCATTAAGGTTGTGTCGTGGGATTCCGGGGTGGCGAAAGCCGGGCGTCAGATCCATCTCAACCCGTCCAATAACGCCCTGATTGGCGAAACCAACGTCAAGCTCGCCGCCGATGCCCTGAAAGCGCTGAACGTGGAGAAGGGCGAAGTAGCGGTGCTGAGCGCCACGCCAACCTCCACCAACCAGAACACCTGGATTGCGGAGATGAAAAAGGTGCTGCCGAAGTACCCGTCCGTCAATCTGGTGACCGTGGCCTACGGAGACGATCTCTCTGACAAAAGCTACCGCGAAGCGGTCGGCCTGCTGAAAACCTACCCGGAGCTGAAAGTCATCGTCTCGCCGTCGTCCGTGGGCATTGTGGCTGCCGCGCAGGCGGTGAAGGACCAGGGCAAGATTGGCAAAGTGTACGTCACCGGTTTAGGCCTGCCGTCTGAGATGGCGGGCGCGGTGAAATCCGGCGCGAGCAAGAGCTTTGCCATCTGGAACCCGATTGACCTGGGCTATGCCGCGACTTACTTAGCGGACGATCTGGTGAAAGGCACGGCCACGAAAGGTGAGGCCAGCATGGGCAAACTGGGCAAAGTGAAGCTGGATGCGGACGGCAACGGCGCGATGGCCGAGCCGTTCGTCTACGATGCCAGCAATATTGATAAGTTCTCGAAAATCTTTTGATCCTTTCCCCCCTCACCCTAGCCCTCTCCCAAAGGGAGAGGGTCGGGGTGAGGGTGAACCAAACGGAGAACTATCATGACCCCATTGCTACAGCTTTCTGGCATCACCAAGGTGTTCCCCGGCGTACGTGCTCTTGAGAACGTGCAGCTTGCGCTGTGGCCCGGCAAAGTGACGGCGCTTATCGGCGAAAACGGCGCGGGCAAGTCGACGCTGGTCAAAGTGATGACCGGCATATACCAGCCCGACGAGGGCGAAATTCTCTACAAGGCGATCCCCGTTCACCTTCCAACGCCGGAGTCGGCGCATAAAATGGGTATCACCGCCATACACCAGGAAACCGTCCTGTTTGATGAACTCTCGGTCACCGAAAATATCTTTGTTGGTCAGTACCTTCACAAAGGCTTCCTGAAAAAGCTCGACTGGCCGGAAATGCACCGCCGGGCGCAGGCTATTCTCGCCCGCCTTGAGGTGCAAATCGACCCGCGCGCAACGCTGAAAACCCTAAGCATCGCCCAGCGTCACATGGTGGCGATTGCCCGCGCGCTGTCGTTTGAGGCGCAGGTGGTGATCCTCGACGAACCCACGGCGGCGTTGTCGCAGCATGAAATCCTCGAGTTTTACCAGATTGTGGAGCGCTTAAAGCAGGAGGGAAAAGCCATCCTGTTTATCTCCCACAAGTTCGACGAGATTTTTGAGCTGGCCGATCACTACACCATTTTGCGCGACGGCGTGTTCGTCGGTGCAGGGGCAATAAATGAGATCACCGAGGAGCGGATGGTGTCGATGATGGTCGGGCGCGCCATTACCCAAACCTTCCCGAAAATCGACTGCGAAAAAGGCGAGACGGTGCTGGAGGTGAAAAACCTCTGCCATCCGACCGAGTTTGCGCATATCTCGTTCTCCCTGCGTAAAGGGGAAATCCTCGGCTTTTACGGGCTGGTGGGTGCCGGGCGTACCGAATTGATGCAGGCGCTTTCCGGCGTCACGCGGCCATCGTCCGGGGAAATTATCCTCAACGGACAGCCCCGGCGCTTCCGCCAGCCTGCGGATGCGATCAAAGCCGGTATTGTCTGCGTGCCGGAAGAAAGGCAGAAACAGGGGGCGATTATCGCCCTGCCGATTGCCCAGAACATCAGCCTGCCTCAGCTTAGCACGCTCAATCCGAACGGCGTGCTGCATGACGACCGTGAATGGAAACTGGCGAACGAGTACGCCAAACGCCTGCAAGTGAAAGCCTTCAGCTGGAAGCAGGCGGTGGAGACCCTCTCTGGCGGCAACCAGCAAAAGGTGGTGATCGGCAAATGGCTGGCGACGCACCCTGACGTGATCATCCTCGATGAGCCAACAAAAGGCATCGATATCGGCTCAAAGGCAGCCGTTCATCAGTTTATGTCCGAGCTGGTCAGTCAGGGGCTGGCGGTGATTATGGTCTCGTCCGAACTACCGGAAGTGATGGGCATGGCGGATCGCATTATCGTCATGCACGAGGGGCTGATGGTGGCCGAATACCAGGCGGGAGACGCGACGGCGGAAACCATCGTCAGCGCCGCCAGCGGTGCAAAACAGGAGGCGGCATAAATGCTTAGCTCACTCTTAAAACACCGCGAAGCCCTGCTGGGCGCGGTGATTATCCTGATGATCGTCGCCATTGGCAGCCGCGTGCCATCGTTTATCGCGCCGGGCAACCTGGTGGAGATGTTTAACGACACCGCCATTCTGATCGTCCTCGCGCTCGGGCAGATGCTGGTGCTGCTCACTAAAGGCATCGACCTGTCGATGGCGGCCAATCTGGCCCTGACCGGGATGATTGTCGCCCTGATTAACTTCCATTACCCGGACGTGCCCGTCTGGGCGCTGCTGATCCTCGCCAGCGCGCTTGGGCTACTGATGGGCGCGATAAACGGCCTGCTTGTGTGGAAGCTGGGCATTCCGGCGATTGTGGTAACACTCGGCACCATGAGCATCTACCGCGGAATGATCTTTTTGCTCTCCGGCGGCGGCTGGGTGAACTCCAACCAGATGGGTGCAGACTTCCTCGGCCTGCCGCGTGCGTCAGTGCTGGGCCTGCCGGTGCTGAGCTGGTGCGCCATCGCCGTACTGCTGCTGGTGGGCTACTTCCTGCGCTACAGCCGCACCGGACGGGCGCTCTACACCGCAGGCGGGAACGCCACGGCAGCGTACTACACCGGGATCAACGCCGGGAAAATGCAGTTCATCAGCTTCTGCCTTTCCGGTCTGCTGGCCGGGTTCTGCGGCTACCTGTGGATATCGCGCTTTGCCGTTGCGTATGTTGACGTCGCTAACGGTTTTGAATTGCAGGTGGTGGCAGCCTGCGTGATTGGCGGGATCAGCACCATGGGCGGCACAGGCCGCGTGCTCGGCTGTCTGTTCGGGGCGCTGTTCCTTGGCGTCATCAACAACGCCCTGCCGGTGATCGGCGTCTCCCCGTTCTGGCAGATGGCGATTTCCGGCTCGGTCATTGTCATCGCTGTGCTGCTGAACGAGCGCGGCAACAAGCGCAAAGGCAGGCTGATCCTGCGCGACGCGGCGCTGGCACGTCAGAAACTGGCGGTGAAACCATGAGTAAAATGATGACATCTGAAGAGTTCAAACCCACTTCTGCGCCGGGCATCTTCCAGCGTCTGCTGTGCTGGGAGGGCTTCCTGCTGGCGGTGACGCTGGCGGTGTTTGTGGTGAACGCGCTTGCCTCGCCCTACTTCCTCAATATCTGGAACCTCTCCGACGCGACGTTCAACTTCACGGAAAAAGCGATCATTGTGTTGCCGATGGCGATGCTGATTATCGCCCGGGAAATTGACCTGTCGGTGGCCTCCACCATCGCGCTCAGCTCCACGGTGATGGGCTTTTACGCGGCGGCGGGCGTCGATACGCCACTGCTGGTGTGCGTGGGATTAGGCGTCGGGCTACTGTGCGGGTTGTTCAACGGCATTCTGGTGACGCGCTTTAACCTGTCGTCCATCGTCATCACCATCGGCACAATGAGCCTGTACCGCGGGATCACCTACATCCTGCTCGGGGACCAGGCGCTGAACAGCTACCCGGAGAGCTTTGCCTGGTTCGGCCAGGGCTACGTCTGGGGCGCATTGTCGTTTGAGTTCGCGCTGTTTATCGTGCTGGCCGCTCTGTTTGCCTTTGTGCTGCACCGTACCAACTTTGGCCGCCGCACCTACGCCATCGGCAACAACCCGACCGGCGCGTGGTACTCCGGCATCAACGTGAAGCGCCACAACCTGATCCTCTTCGCGCTGGTGGGGCTGATGTCCGGCCTGGCGTCGGTGCTGCTCACCTCGCGTCTGGGCAGCACCCGTCCGACCATCGCGATGGGCTGGGAGCTGGCGGTGGTGACGATGGCGGTGCTCGGCGGCGTCAATATTCTCGGTGGGTCCGGCAGCATGGTGGGCGTGATTATCGCCGCCTTCCTGATGGGGCTGGTGACCTTCGGCCTGAGCCTGCTCAACGTGCCCGGCATTGTGATGTCGGTGATTATCGGCGCGATGCTGATCGTGGTGATTTCGCTGCCGATTATTACCCGCCGGATTATGCAGCGAAGACGGATCTCATAGCCGGGTGGCACTGCGTTTACCCGGCCTGCTTAACCGTAGGCCCGCGCAAGCGCAGCGCCGCCGGGCATAAAATTCACAGTAATTAAGGAGAATTATCATGAGCTTTATGTTGGCACTCCCCAAAATCAGCCTGCACGGCGCGGGCGCGATCGGCGATATGGTCAATCTGGTGGCAAACAAACAGTGGGGAAAAGCGCTGATTGTCACCGACGGTCAGCTGGTGAAGCTGGGCCTGCTCGACAGTTTGTTTTCCGCGCTCGACGCCCATCAGATGTCGTATCACCTGTTCGATGAGGTATTCCCGAATCCGACGGAAGCGCTGGTGCAAAAAGGCTATGCGGCATATCAGGATGCGGAGTGTGATTACCTGATTGCCTTTGGCGGCGGCAGCCCGATTGATACCGCCAAGGCAATCAAAATCCTCACCGCCAACCCCGGTCCGTCAACCGATTACTCTGGCGTCGGCAAGGTGAAAAACGCGGGCGTGCCGCTGGTGGCGATCAACACCACCGCAGGCACGGCAGCGGAGATGACCAGCAACGCGGTGATCATTGACGCCGCACGACAGGTGAAAGAGGTGATTATCGACCCGAACATCATCCCGGATATCGCCGTGGACGATGCCAGCGTGATGCTTGAAATTCCGGCCTCCGTGACCGCCGCAACCGGCATGGATGCCTTGACCCACGCCATTGAAGCTTACGTGTCCGTCGGCGCGCACCCGCTGACCGATGCCAACGCGCTGGAGGCGATTCGCCTGATCAACCTCTGGCTGCCGAAAGCGGTCGACGACGGTCACAACCTGGAAGCGCGCGAGCAGATGGCCTTTGGTCAGTATCTGGCGGGCATGGCGTTTAACAGCGCCGGTCTGGGGCTGGTGCATGCCCTGGCGCACCAGCCGGGCGCGACGCACAACCTGCCGCACGGCGTGTGCAACGCCATTCTGCTGCCGATCATCGAAAACTTTAACCGCCCGAACGCGGTTGCCCGATTTGCCCGCGTGGCGCAGGCGATGGGCGTTGACACGCGCGGCATGAGCGATGAAGCGGCCAGCATGTCAGCCATTCAGGCGATTCGCGACCTGAGCGCCCGGGTCGGCATTCCGTCCGGATTTAGCCAGCTCGGCGTGACCAAAGCCGATATTGAAGGCTGGCTGGATAAAGCTCTCGCCGACCCGTGCGCGCCGTGTAACCCGCGCACCGCCAGCCGCGATGAGGTCCGCGAGCTGTACCTGGAGGCTTTATGATCCGCAAAGCGTTTGTGATGCAGGTAAACCCGGACGCGCACGAGGAGTACGCACGTCGCCACAACCCGATCTGGCCTGAGCTGGAGGCGGTACTGAAAGCCCACGGTGCGCACCACTACGCCATTTACCTCGACAAAGCCCGCAACCTGCTGTTTGCAACCGTGGAGATTGAATCGGAGGAGCGCTGGAACGCGGTAGCGAATACCGACGTCTGCCAGCGCTGGTGGAAACATATGGTTGACGTTATGCCGTCTAACCCTGACAACAGCCCGGTGAGTGCGGCGCTGAACGAGGTGTTTTACCTGGACTGATGTGTTAACGCTGCTGCCCCAGCGGTAGCAGCAATCTCCCGCCTGCCACTCAGCGTAAACGCCGACACCACCGTGATCGCCAGCACGAAACAGCCCAGTATCAGATACGTCTCCTGGAAGCCGACCCGGTCATACATATTTCCGGCAAAGGCGGAGAGGAAGATCGCCGCCGACTGTTTGGCAAACTGGAAGCCAATCAGGTAGATGGTGGCCGACAGGCGCGTATCAAACACCCCGGTGATGTACTTGAATGCCCCCACCAGCAGGAACGGGACTTCCAGCGCGTGCAGCATCTTCAGGGCAATCACCTCCACGGCGGTGGTGGCAAACGACGATCCGATAATGCGCGTCGCCATGATCACCCCGGCAATCAGCAGCGTGTTTTTCGCACCGATGCGGTTAATGATCCACGGCGAGCAGAACATGATGATCGCGTTACAGATTTCCCCCGCTGTGGTGGCGAAACCAAAGGCGCGGGTCCCCTCCTGCGGCGTGGCGAAGAAGGTTTTGAAGAAGGTAGCAAACTGCTGGTCGAAGACGTCATATACGCAGGCCACGCCAATCACGTACAGGATGAACATCCACATTCTGCGCTGGCGGAACAGGTTGAACACGGTTTTAGCAGTGATCTGCCGCTGGTTCGCGCCCAGGGCGTTCATGACCTGCGCCGTCTGGTTGGGCTTCGGTTTCGCGACCACCAGCAGCAGCATCAGCAACAGCGCCGCCGCCGATCCCATCCAGAAAACATACGACGGATCGATGCCGAACAGGATGCCGCCCGTTGAGGCGCACAGCCCCCAGCCGAGACAGCCGAACATGCGCGCCTTGCCGTACTCAAAAAAGCTGTTGCGGCTCACGCGTTCAATGTAGGCCTCAATCGCCCCCGAACCCGCTGAGAAGACAAAGCCGATATACAACCCACCGCTCAGCGCCCCCAGCCAGATATTGGTTTTCAGCAGCGGGGCGAAGACGTACAGGAAGAACGGCGCGAACAGGAACAGCAGCACCGAAATGATCCAAAGCAAATGTTTTTTCAGCCCCAGCTTGTCCGAAATGACCCCCAGCACCGGCTGGAAGGCAATGGCCGACAGCGAGATGCAGGAGAAAACAATCCCCGTATGGGTTTTGTTCAGGCCGATGATGTCCGACAGCCAGATCGGCAGGAACGGAAAACAGGTGGCCATGATGAAGAAGTAGAGAAAGAAGAACAGCCCGAAGATCCAGAAGTTAGGGTTGTCTTTGTGGGTACAGGTTGTTGTGTTCATTATTTTTATCCTCAACGGAGGGCCGGTTGCCCGGCCCGTCACCCTTACACGCGTTCCACACCAATCAGAATGGTGGTTTCCGGATCCAGAATCGGCAGCGCAATACCCGCCTGCATCAGCCATTCACCGCTTACCGTTTGCGGCGCGTCCATCCACGCCGGCAGCTTGCGCATGGTGTGCCCGCCCTCGCCCGTAATCTGAATGTTCGGGTGATCGAGCAGCGTGATGCGGTACTGCGCGCTGGCGTCTAACCCCGGCATGCGCAGCGGCATCATCAGGGTGTAATCCGGCATCGCGAGCTGGCTGACCAAAAACAGCCCCTGCGTCTTGTCTTCGCTCACTATACCCTGCGCCAGGGTGGTGGCGTCCGGCATATCCACGCGCCACTGGGTGCCGTGATGAATGACCTCGCGCCACCGCTTATACAGCGCGGCGTAATGTCGATAGCCTTCACGCTCCTGCGCGTCGACGGTGAGCGGATCCAGCTCCAGCCCCATGTGACCAAACAGCGCCGTCAGCCCGCGGAACTGAATGCTGTGCTGGCGGAAGGTAGCGTGACACTTATGATGACCGATATGCGCCCCCATCACCTCCGGCGGGAAGAAGTAGCTCATGCCGCGCTGGATAGTGTTGCGCTCCAGCGCGTCGTTATTGTCGGACGCCCAGAAGCGGTGGCAGCGGGTCAGCACTTCATAATCGATTCGCCCGCCGCCGGAGGAGCAGGATTCAAACTCAATGTGCGGGAAACGCTCGCCCAGCACGTCCAGCAGGCGATAAAACTGGCGCGTCTGGGCATCGGCGGCGGCTTTGCCCTTGTGCCCTGGCTGCACCAGCTCGCGGTTCATGTCCCATTTCACGTAGTCGACCGCGTGTTCGCCCAGCAGCCAACTCATGCGCTCGACCAGATAATCAAAGGCCTGCGGAATATTAAGATTGAGCACCAGCTGATGTCGCCCGGTCGCCTGGGCGTAGCCCGGCAGCGCCAGCACCCAGTCAGGGTGCGCGCGGTACAGATCGGAATCCGGGTTAATCATCTCCGGCTCAACCCAGATACCAAACTCCATGCCGAGCTGTTTAACGTGATCGATTACCGGCTTAAGGCCGTTCGGGTATTTTTTCTCGTCCAGATACCAGTCGCCCAGCGCGGCGTGGTCGTCGTTGCGGCCTTTGAACCAGCCGTCGTCAATGATAAAGCGCTCCACGCCCAGCGCTGCGGCCTCGTCGGCCATGCGCATGATGTAGTCCGGATCGTGGTCGAAGTAGATCCCCTCCCAGGTGTTGAGATGCACCGGGCGCGGTTTATCTTCCGGGAAGCGGATAACGTTATCGCGCAGGTAGCGGTGGAACTGCTGGCTCATGCCGTTCAGCCCGTGCGGGGAGTGGCTGGCATACAGGCGCGGCGTCCAGAGCGTTTCCCCCTCTTCAATCGCCATTTCACCCGGCAGGTAGAGCGCTTCGGCCTGCATATAGCGGCGGCCATCGGTTTTCGCCTCTGCGCGCAGGCGGTGGTTGCCGCTCCAGCCCAGATGCACACCCCAGACGTGGCCGTGCATTTCACTGAATGACGGCGTACCTGAAATCAGTGCCGGGAAATGTTCGTGGGAGGTTTTACCCCGGCGGTTTTCAATCACGAAGCTGTCGTGCTCAAGCGTAACGCGGTGCGGCTGAAACTCCCTGATCCATCGTCCGTGGAAGGCCATCACCTCCTGCGCGCGTTCGGCCACCGGCAGCGTCACGGCAAAGCGATCCACCTGCCACGCCAGCGTTTTCAGGTTGGTTAACCCATGGCGCACCACCAGTACGCCGCTGGCATCCAGCGTTATTTCACTGGTCAGGCGCAAGCCTGCATGCTCGTCTTCAGCAGTGATTGTCAGGGCGTTTAACGCCTGCTGCACCTGCGTGGTTTTAAATACCGGCGATCCGTCCAGCCCCTGGCGATGCCCCTCGATGCCCGGCGAGCCAAACAGCCCATGCCCCAGCTCTGCCATCAGCGTGACGGGGGAGTCGACGTCCAGCCTGCCGTTAGCAACCGGGCGCGCAATACTCAGGACATCCTGCGGCGAGAAGTGCTGAAGGTGCGGCCCCCAGTAGAGAATTTCGGCGAACGGGTGAGTTTTTAGCACCACGTCAACCGTATTGCTTTCAAGTCGAAAAATGGCATCTTGCATCGGACATCTCCTGTCATCGGGATGTCCTGAGTTTTGATCCGAAACGTTTCGGATACAAACCAAAACGTTTCGGATCTGTGATCGGGTTTGGAATTTTTCGTGTGATTAGGCCGTCTGGCCTGGGGAGAATTCTGGCTGCCAGAGCACCTGAAGAGTGTCAATGTCGTCGCCGTTAATCAACTGGCGCACCATATCGGCAATCTGTTTCCCGACGCCCTGACGGGTAGACTGGATCACCGCCGCGACGTCGATATCGACAATGCTGTCCTGCGGTAAGCCGTCATAGACCACCAGCGAGACGGCATTTTCACCGGTTAAGCGTCCCATCTGCGCCAGGGCCATCGCTGCGCCGTCGCCGTGGGTGTTGCAGTCGGTAATGATGGCCGTGGGCGGCTGCGGCAGGGAGAGAAGTTCTTGCGTGGTGGCATAACCCACGCGGCGCGAAGGAGGCATGGCGCGCAGCCATTCGCTGGAAAGTCCGGCTTCCCGCAGCGCGTCCAGGTAGCCCTGGCGGCGCTGGGTGATGAATGCCTGGTTGTTGCTTTCGCCCAGCAGCGCAATGCGCTGATGGCCTTTCTCGATCAGCCAGCGGGTGGCCTGATACGTACCGGCATAGTTGTCGAAATCGAACCACGCGTACGGCTGCGGGAGCTGGCTGCGGCCGAGCGCCAGGAACGGAAACCCGGCGGCCTGAAGCTGCTCAAGACGCGGATCGTGATCCAGCGTATGCGCCACTATCAGCGCATCCACGCGTCGGCTCTGCACCATGCGCATATAGCTGTGTTTGTCCACCAGATCGTCGTCAGCGATGAGCAGCAGGTCAATCTCATGTCGCGCCAGTTCGTGGCTAATTTCGCCGACCATGTCCATAAAAACGCTGTTATTGAGCGGAACAGGATGCACCGGAAATACCAGCCCGACGGCGTCGATTTTGCCCATCTTCAGGCGACGGGCAAAGGTATTTGGTCGGTAGCCACGGCGCTGGGCCTCCGCTTCCACGCGGGCGCGCGTCTCAGCAGAAACGTCGTCATATCCGTTGAGGGCGCGGCTGACGGTGGTAACAGACAGCCCCAGTTCTTTGGCAATGGCTTTAAGCGACATGATTTTCCGTATCTTCTTTAGTTTTGTTCCGCCACCAGCAGCGCGTGCGTATCGGGCTCCAGCGCCTTAAAGATATGCGGCTGGTCAGCGGGGTAGCAAATGTAATCTCCCGGGCCGAGTTCTTCCGCCGCGTCGATCAGACCGACCATCGCCCGCCCCTGGGTCACGATAATATGCTCAACCGAACCAGGCGGATGGGGCTGGGAAATACGGTCTGCCCCCGGCTGAGTCAGCAGCAGATAGATATCACGACGCGCGCCCGGCGGACACGCCGCGAGCAAAATCGCCTCGTAGTTCGCCTGCCCGGCGACGACTTTTGTGCCCTCGCCGCGGCGGATCACCTGCGTGACGGGTTGCTGCGGCTCCAGTAACCGGGCAAACGGAATATCCAGCGCCACGCAAAGCGACCACAGCGTTTCCAGGCTAGGATTGCCGTTGCCAGACTCCAGTTGTGAAAGCGTGGATTTGGCGATCCCGGCACGGCGGGCAATTTCCGCCAGTGAGAGCCCGGTTCGCAGGCGTTCTCGTACCAGGCTTTTGGCGATCACGCTGATTGGCTGCGTCATAAAAACGGCCTCTTTCTCTCTATAACGAACGAATCGTTCGCCTTGTAAAACGGTTTTGATGCGTTCATTATAATGGAAATACGTTCGATATGGCTAAAATGGTATGAAGAAACACCTCTCCTGTCTGAAAGGCGACACGATAAAAGCGATCGTCCTGGTCTGCCTCGCGGTGGGCGTAGTCGGCATGTCTTATGGCTCACTGGCGATGGCCTACGGTTTCCCGCTGTGGGTGCCGTTTGTCCTCTCCCTCACGGTGCTGGCAGGCGCATCCGAGTTTATGTTTATTGGCATCGTGGCGAGCGGCGGCAATCCGCTGGCAGCGGCCGCGGCCGGTTTACTGGTAAACGCGCGCCATGTGCCGTTCGGCGTAACGGTGCGTGACCTGGTGGGCAAGCGCGGCCTGAGCTTTCTGGGCTGTCATATTATGAACGATGAAAGCGTGGTGTTCGGCCTTTCGCAAAAAACCGCCGAGCAGCGTAAAGCGGCCTACTGGCTGTGCGGCCTGGGCGTGGCAATTATCTGGCCGCTGGGGGCGGTACTGGGGGCGATGGTCGGCAAGCTGCTGCCAGACCCGGAAACCATCGGGCTGGACGCGGTGTTCCCGGCGATCCTGCTGGCGTTAGTGGTGCCGGCATTTAAAAACCGTACCACGCTGATCCGCGCCTGTAGCGGCGCAGTGTTGTCGCTGGCCGCCGTACCGTTTGCGCCGGTGGGTCTGCCGGTACTGCTCTCTTTGCTCGGCCTTGCCGCGAGGAAAAAATAATGGAAAACATGACGGTCTTTATTCTCGGCATCGCCATTCTTTCTGCCGGAACCTATCTGATGCGTCTTGGCGGAGCGAAGCTTGGCAACCGGCTGGCGCTTTCAGAACGGTCGCAGGCGCTGCTTTCAGACGCGGCTACCGTTTTGCTGTTCTCCGTCGCGCTGGCGACAACGTTTTATGAAGGGGACCATTTTGCCGGGATGGCACGTGTGCTGGGCGTGGGGTTCGCGGTGTTTCTGGCCTGGCGCAAAATGCCGTTAATTGTGGTGATCGTCGCGGCGGCGGTGGTGACCGCACTGCTGCGTCTGGCAGGCATAAACTAAAAAGCGCCCCAGGGGCGCTCTTTCGACGGTATAGCGGAATTATTTGTTCAGTTCAGCGGTCATGTGTACGCGGTTACCGGTGAATGCCTGGGTAATTTTGTAGGATGACGCGCCCGCTTCCTGAGCCTGTGCAGCGATTTTAGCTTCTGCACCATCCAGGGTAGAGGCGGATGCGGTCACTGTCTGCGCAGCGAAAGAACCAAAAGAGGTAGCCAGAGCGATTACTGCGACAAAAGTTTTGATGCTTTTCATGAGATAAACCCTTTCGTTAAGTTGTTTAGATAAGGCGCCGTGCCTTGATGAGATAAATATTAGACCTCATCATGAACAACTAAAAGCGGAAGGATTTGCTATACTCATTCAAAATTACTGATCAACTATCAATCGCTGCGGATGGGTGTAAATAGTTGCTCTACCCGGCTTGCAGAACCCCACCAGCGTCAGGTTGCAGCGCTCCGCCACTTCCACCGCCAGCGTGGTTGCCGCTGACACCGCAAACAGAATTTCCACGCCGCACATGGCGGACTTTTGCACCATCTCATAGCTGGCGCGGCTGGAGACTAACGCCGCGCCCTGCTGCCAGACGTTGCTTTCCCGAGCGCGGCGACCTAACAGCTTATCCAGCGCGACGTGGCGGCCCACATCTTCATGACCGCCGGCAATGTTGCCTGACGGCAATATCCATGCCGCCGCGTGGGTACAGCCGCTGAGCTGACCGATGGGTTGCACGTCGTTCAGGTGCTCAAGCGCCCGATCAAGGTGCGCCAGATTGAACGTCTGGGTGAACGGCAGCGGGATAATGGGTTTGCCGATATCGTTAAGCTGTTCAACGCCGCACACGCCGCAGCCGGTACGTCCGGCCAGCGCCCGGCGGCGCTCTTTCAGCCCCATAAAGCGGCGGCTGGAGAGTTCGATTTGCACTTCAAGACCATTACAGGCATGAACCACATCCATGCCGTAGATCTCCTGCGGATGCGCAATGATGCCTTCCGAGAGGGAAAAACCTATGGCGAACAGCTCCAGATCTTTCGGCGAGGCCATCATCACCACATGCGAAATACCGTTGTAAACCAGGGCAACGGGGACCTCTTCCGCCAGAAAATCCGGCGTGGCATGTGAAATGTGAGGCGGTCTGTGTACCGACAGTTCCACAATACCCGCAGGCAGTGGCGACGCGTGGGCAACACGGTTTTGTTTAGACACAACGGTATTCCTGAACAACCACGGAAGTGAGCCTGCTATTGCAACACAAACGGCAGGCCTTACGCATAGTATGGATCAACTTTTCAGCAACCATTCTCCTACTCAATACGGAGGGGTGCAACCGATCACCTGCTACACCTCTTTAACATGCACAGGGTAAAATGTGATTGATATCACATTTTATAATCAATGCCGTGATAATACGTTCACTTTGTTTTAACCCCGTTGGAACAGGCGTACCGACATTGTGGTATTCTGGGCTTATCCCTCGGAGAAATGAGGGATTAACGCAAATTTTTCTCCTTTGCGGTTAATTCTCAACCGCAGAGTAAAACTACATAGCAATGTCGTAATGAACCAAGGAGTGACCCATGCAGGTCAGCAGAAGGCAGTTCTTTAAGATCTGCGCTGGCGGTATGGCAGGCACCACGGCGGCGGCACTGGGCTTTGCGCCCGGTGTAGCGCTGGCGGAAACACGGCAGTATAAACTGCTGCGCACCCGCGAAACCCGTAACACCTGTACGTACTGCTCCGTCGGCTGTGGGCTGTTAATGTATAGCCTCGGCGACGGTGCGAAAAACGCCAAAGCATCTATTTTCCACATCGAAGGCGATCCGGATCACCCGGTAAACCGTGGTGCACTCTGTCCGAAAGGGGCCGGTCTGGTAGATTTTATCCACTCCGAAAGCCGCCTGAAGTTTCCTGAGTATCGCGCTCCCGGCTCTGACAAATGGCAGCAAATCAGCTGGGAAGAAGCGTTCGATCGCATCGCTAAGCTGATGAAAGAAGACCGCGATGCCAACTTTATCGCGAAGAATGCCGAAGGCACCACCGTTAACCGTTGGCTCTCCACCGGCATGCTGTGTGCTTCAGCGTCCAGTAACGAAACCGGCTATTTAACCCAGAAATTTACGCGCGCACTCGGTATGCTCGCGGTCGACAACCAGGCGCGTGTCTGACACGGACCAACGGTAGCAAGTCTTGCTCCAACATTTGGTCGCGGTGCGATGACCAACCACTGGGTCGACATCAAGAACGCCAACCTTATTGTGGTGATGGGCGGTAACGCCGCTGAAGCGCACCCTGTCGGGTTCCGCTGGGCGATGGAAGCCAAAATCCACAACGGCGCGAAGCTGATTGTGATCGATCCCCGCTTTACGCGTACAGCGTCAGTGGCGGATTTCTACACCCCTATTCGTTCAGGTACTGACATCACTTTCCTGTCAGGCGTACTGCTGTACCTGATGACCAACGAAAAATATAACCGCGAGTACACCGAAGCCTATACCAACGCCAGCCTGATCGTGCGTGAGGATTACAGCTTCGACGATGGCCTGTTCAGCGGTTACGACGCCGAAAAACGCAAATACGATAAAACCAGCTGGAACTACGAGCTGGACGAAAACGGCTTTGCGAAGCGCGACACCACCCTGCAACACCCCCGCTGCGTGTGGAACCTGCTGAAAGAGCACGTTTCCCGCTATACGCCGGAGGTTGTCGAAAACATCTGTGGGACGCCGAAAGCGGATTTCCTGAAGGTTTGCGAGTTGATTGCGGAAACCAGCGCGAAAGATAAAACCGCATCGTTCCTGTATGCGCTCGGCTGGACGCAGCACTCCATCGGCGCGCAGAACATCCGCACCATGGCGATGGTTCAGCTGCTCCTCGGCAACATGGGGATGGCAGGCGGCGGCGTGAACGCCCTGCGCGGTCACTCCAACATTCAGGGTCTGACCGACCTCGGCCTGCTGTCTCAGAGCCTGACGGGTTACATGAACCTGCCGAGCGAGAAACAGACTGACCTGCAAACCTACCTGACGGCCAGCACGCCAAAACCGCTGCTCGAAGGCCAGGTGAACTACTGGGGCAACTATCCGAAGTTCTTCGTCTCGCTGATGAAAGCCTTCTACGGCGACAAGGCGACGGCGGAAAACAGCTGGGGCTTTGACTGGCTGCCGAAGTGGGACAAAGGTTACGACGTACTTCAGTACTTCGAAATGATGCACCAGGGCCAGGTCAACGGCTATATCTGCCAGGGCTTTAACCCGGTGGCATCGTTCCCGAACAAGAACAAGGTTGTCGAGTCTCTGTCGAAGCTGAAGTTCCTGGTGACGATTGACCCGCTCAATACCGAAACGTCTACGTTCTGGCAGAACCACGGTGAGTCGAACGACGTCGATCCGTCGAAGATTCAGACCGAAGTGTTCCGTCTGCCGTCCACCTGCTTCGCGGAAGAGAACGGGTCTATCGTCAACTCCGGCCGCTGGTTGCAGTGGCACTGGAAAGGCGCAGACGCCCCGGGCATCGCCCTGAACGACGGCGAGATCCTGGCCGGCATCTTCTTACGCCTGCGTAAGATGTACGCCTCTGAGGGCGGCGCAACGCCTGAGCCGGTACTGAACATGACCTGGAACTACTCGACGCCGGAAAACCCAGCGCCGGAAGAAGTGGCCATGGAGAGCAACGGTAAAGCGCTGGCGGACGTTATCGACCCGGCGACCGGTGCGGTGCTGGCGAAGAAAGGCGATCAGCTCAGCACCTTTGCGCACCTGCGCGATGACGGTACGACCTCCAGCGGCTGCTGGATCTTTGCCGGGAGCTGGACGCCGAAAGGCAACCAGATGGCCAACCGCGATAACGCCGACCCGTCGGGCCTCGGTAATACGCTGGGCTGGGCATGGGCGTGGCCGCTTAACCGCCGCATCCTCTATAACCGTGCCTCCGCTGATCCGCAGGGCAACCCGTGGGATCCGAAGCGTCAGCTTCTGAAGTGGGACGGCGCGAAATGGGGCGGCGTGGATATTCCGGACTACAGCACTGCCGCACCAGGCAGCGATGTCGGGCCGTTTATCATGCAGCCTGAAGGGATGGGCCGTCTGTTTGCTATCGATAAGATGGCGGAAGGGCCATTCCCGGAACACTACGAGCCGTTTGAGACGCCGCTGGGTACTAACCCGCTGCACCCGAACGTGGTCTCTAACCCGGCAGCCCGTATCTTCAAGGGCGATTTTGAAGCGCTGGGTAAAAAGGACAAGTTCCCGTATGTCGGCACCACTTACCGTCTGACCGAGCACTTCCACTACTGGACGAAGCACGCGCTGCTGAATGCCATCGCGCAGCCGGAACAGTTTGTGGAGATCGGCGAGAAGCTGGCGAACAAACTCGGCATTGCCCATGGCGATACCGTGAAGGTCTCCTCTAACCGCGGCTACATCAAAGCCAAGGCGGTGGTGACCAAGCGTATTCGCACGCTGAACGTTCACGGTCAGCAGGTGGATACCATCGGCATCCCGATTCACTGGGGTTATGAGGGCGTGGCGAAGAAAGGGTTCATTGCGAACACCCTGACGCCGTTCGTCGGTGATGCGAACACGCAGACGCCGGAGTTTAAGGCCTTCCTCGTGAACGTGGAAAAGGTGTAACGGAGACGACTTATGGCTTATCAATCTCAAGACATTATCCGTCGTTCCGCGACTAACGGTTTCACGCCCGCGCCTCAGGCGCGGGACCACCAGCAGGAAGTGGCGAAGCTTATCGACGTGACCACCTGTATCGGCTGTAAAGCCTGTCAGGTGGCCTGCTCTGAGTGGAACGACATCCGTGACGAAGTGGGTCACAACGTCGGGGTGTACGACAACCCGGCGGACCTGACCGCCAAGTCCTGGACGGTAATGCGTTTCTCGGAAGTGGAGCAGAACGACAAGCTGGAATGGCTTATTCGCAAAGACGGCTGTATGCACTGTGCGGATCCGGGCTGCCTGAAGGCGTGTCCGTCAGAAGGGGCTATCATTCAGTATGCCAACGGCATCGTCGACTTCCAGTCCGAGCAGTGCATTGGCTGCGGCTACTGCATTGCGGGCTGTCCGTTCGACGTGCCGCGCATGAACCCGGAAGACAACCGCGTCTACAAATGTACGCTGTGCGTTGACCGCGTAAATGTCGGCCAGGAGCCAGCGTGCGTGAAGACCTGCCCAACCGGCGCTATCCACTTTGGCTCCAAAGAGGATATGAAAACGCTGGCGGCAGAGCGCGTGGGCGAGCTGAAAACCCGTGGTTACGATAACGCGGGCCTGTACGATCCGGCCGGGGTTGGCGGTACGCACGTCATGTACGTGCTGCACCACGCCGACAAGCCGAACCTGTATCACGGCCTGCCGGAGAACCCGGAAATCAGCGCCACCGTGAAGTTCTGGAAAGGTATCTGGAAACCGCTGGCCGCGGTCGGTTTTGCTGCCACCTTCGCAGCGAGCATCTTCCACTACGTCGGCGTTGGTCCGAACCGCGCGGAAGAGGAAGACGACAACCTGCATGAAGAGAAAGACGAGGTGCGCAAATGAGAAAACGTGACACCATCGTGCGCTACACCGCGCCGGAACGTATCAACCACTGGGTCACCGCCTTCTGCTTCATGCTGGCGGCGATAAGCGGGCTGGGGTTCTTCTTCCCGTCCTTCAACTGGCTGATGCAGATCATGGGGACACCACAGCTGGCGCGTATACTGCACCCGTTTGTGGGCGTCATCATGTTCGCGTCGTTCATCATCATGTTTTTCCGTTACTGGCACCATAACCTAATCAATCGGGATGATATCTTTTGGGCGAAGAATATTCGTAAGATCGTCGTCAACGAGGAAGTGGGTGATACCGGGCGTTATAACTTCGGCCAGAAATGCGTATTCTGGGCGGCGATTATCTTCCTGGTCCTGTTGCTGGTGAGCGGCGTGATCATCTGGCGTCCGTACTTTGCGCCTGCTTTCTCAATCCCGGTGATCCGATTTGCGCTAATGCTGCATTCATTTGCCGCAGTGGCGTTAATTGTGGTTATCATGGTGCATATTTACGCCGCCCTCTGGGTGAAAGGCACCATTACCGCGATGGTGGAAGGCTGGGTCACCAAAACGTGGGCGAAGAAACATCACCCGCGCTGGTACCGTGAAGTCCGCCAGAAACAGGAAAAGTCATCTGAATGAGTATTCGCATAATCCCGCAAGATGAGCTGGGGTCGAGCGAGAAACGTACGGCGGAGTATATTCCGCCGTTGTTATTCCCCAGACTCAAGAACCTCTACAACCGCCGCGCAGAGCGTCTGCGCGAGCTGGCAGAGAACAACCCGCTGGGCGATTTTCTGCGTTTTGCCGCGCTGGTCGCCCATGCGCAGGAAGTGGTGCTGTACGACCATCCGCTGCAAATGGACCTGACCGCACGCATCAAAGAAGCCAACGAGCAGGGCAAACCGCCGCTGGATATTCACGTCCTGCCGCGCGACAAGCACTGGCATAAGCTGCTGCATTCCCTGATCGCCGAGCTGAAGCCGGAGATGAGCGGTACGGCGCTGGCGGTCATTGAGAACCTGGAAAAAGCCTCAGAGCAAGAGCTGGAAGAGATGGCGAGCGCGCTGTTTGCCTCCGACTTCTCGCTGGTGAGCAGCGATAAAGCGCCGTTCATCTGGGCTGCGCTGTCGCTCTACTGGGCGCAAATGGCGAGCCTGATCCCAGGCAAAGCCCGCGCCGAATACGGCGAAGCGCGCCAGTTCTGTCCGGTGTGTGGTTCAATGCCAGTCTCCAGCATGGTACAGATTGGTACGACACAGGGGCTGCGCTACCTGCACTGCAACCTGTGTGAAACCGAATGGCACGTGGTGCGCGTGAAGTGCAGCAACTGCGAGCAGACCCGCGATCTGAACTACTGGTCGCTGGAAAACGAAGACGCGGCGGTGAAAGCCGAAAGCTGCGGCGACTGCGGGACTTACCTGAAGATTCTGTATCAGGAAAAAGACCCGAAAGTCGAAGCGGTGGCCGACGATCTCGCCTCGCTGATTCTGGACGCCAAAATGGAGCAGGAGGGCTTTGCCCGCAGCTCGATCAACCCGTTCCTGTTCCCGGGTGAAGGGGAGTAATCTCCTGTGACAGTGCCGGGCGGCGCGAGCTTGCCCGGCCTACACCTCGACAGCAATACCTGCCGTCTTATATGCCAGATGCTCTTCAGCCCGTAGTCCAGGATCCGTCTAAAGACGCGTTATCGCTTTAGCATCGCTTCCACGGCAAATCTCAGGCAACATCCGCACTTTATGTCTGTGACGAAAGCAGATAATAAAAAAGCTCTCGCCTTTGCGAGCAGCTTTCAAGACTTTTCCCCTCAATAATATTCTTGTTTTCTTTTGAATCAAACCAGGCTATAAAGCTGTACATTCATACAGTTAAAAGGTGTTTTCATGGCACTGGAAAAGGGTATTGAACGGCTGGTTCAAGGATTTATCGCTGCAGGTCGCCCCTCATCGCGTCGCCAGACAATTGAGGTACGACGAGCAGGCTATATTGCCAGCACGGAGCTTGCCGGGAAGACCGAAACGCGCGTTCAGCTGGAGACGCTTGTTCTTGAGGGTCTTACCATTCGGGTATTTTCACCTCTCAATGCGCCTGAAATATTGCCTGCTGCCATCTACTACCACGGCGGATGTTTTATCAGCGGCGGCTTTGATACCCATGACAACCAGCTCCGTCAGTTAGCCTACTACGGCAATTGCCGGGTGATTGCGATTCAGTACAGACTGGCGCCGGAGCATACCTTCCCCGCCGCACATGACGATGCTGAAAGAGGTGCGAATCTGGTCTGGCAGTATGCAGACGAATTAGGCGTGGATAAGAACCGACTCACCCTCTGTGGAGACAGCGCAGGAGGGCATTTGGCGCTGGTAACGGCGCTGCGGCTTAAGGTTAAAGGGCTGTGGCAACCTGCGCAGCTTATTCTTATCTATCCCATGCTCGACGCCACGGCCAGTTTTGAAAGCTATACCCTCAACGGCATGGATTACGTGATTACTCGCGATACCCTTTTGAGCGGCTATGAAATGTATCTGGCTGGAGCCGACCGTCAGCATCCTGAAGTCAGTCCACTGTGGCGCAACGACTTTAGCGGTCTGCCGAAGGTCCATATTGTTACCGCTGAGTATGATCCGTTACGTGACGAAGGCGAGGCGCTTTATCAGCGCCTCACGGCGCAAGGCGTGAAGTGTACCGCTCAACAATGGCGGGGTGTAATTCACGGCTTCTTCCAGTTGGGTGGAATTAGCCAGTCAGCGCGAGACATTATGCGAGATATTGCCTGGCGCATTAACCATGCCGGGCGAGAGTGAGAAGGAGACTACTCCTCCTCGTTCCCACCCTCTTCATACGCGCCATACGGCTTCGCAGGCAGAACGATATAGGTGCCTTCAAACACCGCGCCTGGCGTTTCATCGCCGAACAGCTCAACCTGCATCTGTACGCGTGCTTTACGTCCACGCGCCAGACGGTCGAGATCGCCGCCCAGTGCGCCCAGGTCAGCTACCGCGCTCGGCTTGCCGCTGATCGGCGCGCTGTAGCGGATATGGGCATCGGCCAGAATAATGGTGCCGCCGAGATGACGTTCGCGCAGCATCAGCCAGATCAGTCCCCATCCGGTGAGCGTGGCGAGTGAAAACAGGCTGCCGGCAAACAGGGTATGGTGCGGGTTCTGGTTGCCGGTTTCCGGCATGGTGGTGATAAATTTTTGTCCGGTATACTGCTGAATACGCACGCCCATTTTTTCACTGAGCGGTATGTGCTGATACCACGCCTGCTGGAGCTGCCCGCACCAGTCGGCGCGATGGAGAATATCGTCCAGCGTGGCGATGGGTTTGATCATCAAAAAGTGACGAATCGGCGTAGTTTGCGGGGCGGTGATTTCCCCCTGATTCACGAAACCAAGCTTGGCAAAGAACTCAACGGCATCTTCGCGGGCGCTACAGGTGACGCGCTTGACCCCTTCCTGACGGGCAACGGATTCCAGCGTCATTGCCATCAGCGTTCCAAGGCCTTTGTCCTGCACGGAGGGATGAACGGCCATAAAGCGGATTGAAGCTTCGTTGTCGGCATTGATGTACAGACGTCCCACGGCAACGAGGTTGCCCTCTTCATCAACCACCATCTGGTGGTGCGCCATCGCGTCCCAGGCGTCGCGTTCAGAGCCTTTCGGTTGATGCAGTGGTTTGCGCAGCATTTCCCAGCGGAAATGGTAATAAGCGTCTAATTCTTCTTCCGTTTGCGGTACTCGAAGGTGATACATAGCTGTACTCTCTCTTGTTACCCGCGGCCATACCGCCAGTTGGCTCATACCTGGAGCCAGAATGTGACGGGGCCATCGTTCACCAGCGAAACCTGCATATCCGCAGCGAATCGTCCGGTTTGTGTATTCATGTCCTGTTGGCGACAGCGCTCAACAAAGTACTCGTATAGGGCTTCTGCGCGATCCGGTGCCGCGCCCTTCGAAAAACTCGGCCGCATGCCGCGTTCGGTATCCGCAGCCAACGTAAACTGGGAAACCACCAGCACGCTGCCGCCCGCCTGCTGAACGTTCAGGTTCATCTTACCTTCCGCATCGCTGAAAATGCGGTAGCCCAGCACACGCTCACATAAGCGGTTAGCTTTTTGTTCGTCGTCATCTTTTTCGACACCCAGGAGCACCAAAAGTCCTGGGCCAATTTCACCCGTCACCTCATCCGCCACGGTGACGCTGGCACGGGTTACGCGCTGAATCAATGCAATCATGGTTGGTCTGCTTCTTGTTGTTTTTCAGCTTCTGCTGCTTTTTTGAGTTCGCGGTAGACTCCGAGAGTGACAGTTATTTCGGCGCCAAGCAAGACGATACACCACGTCCAGTAGACCCAGACAAACAAAATGGGGATCACCGCCAGCACACCGTAAATCAGCTGATAAGAGGGGAACATGGTGATATAAAGCGCGAATCCTTTCTTGCCCAGCTCAAAGAGCAACGCCGCGACCAGCGCACCCACCACGGCATCCCGGTTGGGTACGCGCGTGGTTGGTACCACGCTGTAGAGCAGCCAGAACGAAAGCCACGATAAAATCAGCGGTAAGATACGCAGCACGTTATCGATCACGCTGTTTAAGTCGGTCGCCCAGCGCAGCGAAAGAAGGTAGGAGCTGATCGCCAGGCTTGCCCCCGCCAGCAATGGGCCAAGGGTTAAAATCATCCAGTAGACGGCAAAGGAGTAAACCTTCGGGCGGACTTTTTTGCTCCGCCAGATGGTGTTGAGCGCACTGTCGATGGAGTACATCAGCAGCAGCGCGGTAACAATAAGCCCACACGCCCCCACCGCCGTCATCTTGCTGGAGTTTGCGACAAACTGCTCAATGTAGTTCTGGATCACATCGCCGGTGGCAGGAATAAAGTTTGCGAAAACAAAATGGCGAAGCTGCATGCTCACATCGGCAAACATTGGAAATGCCGAAAAAAGCGCAAAAATCACCGCCACCAGCGGCACCAGCGAGAGCAACGACACGTAAGCGAGATTGCCCGCCAGCGTGGTCATGTTGTCCTCATCAATGCGATGCCAGAGGAGTTTCAACCACGCCCTCAGCGGGCGCGTGTGGTGATTGGCTTTTTGATGAACGGTTTTTAGCATAACTGCTTCGCAAAGTAGTTCGGTATCGTCTCTTTTCCGGTCACCAGAATGGAGGTGATACCTAACTGATTAGCCCCTTCTATATTATCGGCGTTGTCGTCAAAAAAGACCGCATCCGCTGCCGTGAATCCTTCTTCCTGCAATACTGCCTGATAGATGCGCGCCTCAGGTTTACGCATCCCCATCTCCTGGGAGAGATACACTTTATCTGCCGCCGCGTGAATTTCCGGGTATTCATCCGGCCAGAAGGTGGTATGCAGGCGGTTAGTATTAGACAGCACGACAACACGATGCCCCTGCTCGCGCAGCTTGTGCATGATGTCGATCACTTCCGGGCGGATCGCGACAAATATGGCCTGCCAGCCGTGGGAAAACTGCTCGTAGCTTAACGAAAGACCCATTTCCTGACAGAAACGCTCTGCGAACGCTTCATCGCTGATCTCACCGCGCTCGTGCAGATGGAAAGTCTCACCCATCGCGAAATTCTGCTTTAACGTCGCCAGCGGAACACGGCTAAAATCGCTCCATGCGCCCAACACCCGGTTAAAATCGATATCGACGATTACATTTCCTAAGTCAAAGATATAAAGCATGTTTATCTCCTTTCGCCGTGGAGAAGTAACTGTAGCGGGAAAGAGAAACTTTAGCTATGCGCCAGATTCAGCTTAGAGAAAGGAAAGGCCCGAATCGCAATATCGGGCCATAGGATGATCAGCCAGCCTGCTGCTCTTCTCCGGAATTGACTTCGACAACCTCAACCTTGCTGGATTTGAGGTGATTTTGCAGCGCCGGGCCGGGCAGCTCATCGGTGAACAGCGCCGTCGCCTGCGCCACGTTGCCAATTTCAACCGCCGCGGAGGCGTGGTATTTCGTATGATCGGCCGCCAGTAAAATGTGACGGGAGTGAGCGATCATGGTTTTCACCACGCTGGCTTCGTTAACGTCAAATTCCATCATCGCGCCGTCGTGCTCTATCGCCCCGACGCTGGTGACCAGGTAATCTGCGCGAAATCCTGACACGAACGCCGTTGCCGCAGGACCGATAATGCCGCCGTTATGCGGGCGCAGCGTACCGCCGGGCACCATCACCTCAAAGCGCGGATTCTTATAAAGAATGTGCGCCACCCGCAGGCTGTTAGTGATGATGCGCAGATGATTATGGTTAAGCAGCGCCCGGGCAACGTGCTCCACGGTCGTCCCGATGGTGATAAAAATGGTCGAACCGTCGGGAATATAGTCCGCAATCGCTTCGGCAATCGCCCGTTTCTCTTCGGTAAGCGAGACTTCACGCTGTTCGAACGCCGTGTTGACCACGCTGGATGCCCTGCCCGCGCCGCCGTGATGACGGGTGATCAGCCCCTGCTCGCTGAGCTTACGGATATCCCGGCGCACGGTTTGCGTGGAGACATCCAGCAGCTGCGCCAGTTCATCAATGTTCATATAGCCGCGATCGGCAATCAGCGTCAGCAGCTGATCGTGACGCGGGTTGCCGGTCAGTTCGGTAAGGCTCATGGGCTGTCCTCTGAAAACCATCACGCCCCGCATTTTATACAAAAAGTGACAAAAAAGAGCGGGTTTGATCACAGTCGGGTATACCCGCGCGCCCGCCGGGCTTTGTGCATTTCAGTGCTGCGACGGCGCTGGCAAAACGCACGGCGTCTGCGGCGGGTAATTTCTGCCCCAGGCTGACCGCCAGCGCACCGTGGAACACGTCGCCCGCCCCGGTGGTATCCACCACGTTCACCTCAAAGCCGGGCTGATGACACAATGCGCCGTTTTCCAGCCAGAAGCAGCCGTCTCGCCCCTGCGTAACATACACATGTCCATTTGTGAGCGTTTGTGCTTTTTTCAGCGCGTCTTCGGTGTCATCCCGCTGCGTTAAACGCCGCAATCCCGGCGCGGAGAAGGCCGCGTGGTCGCTTAGGGCGATCAGCTCCGCAATGTCCTGCGGGGTGACATCCGCATCAAGCAACGTCGGTACGCCCTGCTGACGGGCCAGGGTAAATGCCTGTTTTGCCCCGTCATGCCAGCGCACATCGGCTAAGACAATATCCCACTGCGAGAAGTCGATTTCTTGCAGCCAGTCTGCCACCGCAGGGAGATCGGGGCTGGGATAGTTGGCAATCACTCTTTCCCCACCTGCGTCCACCAGCACCGCCGATTGCGACGATCGGGCACCCTTAAACACGCGCGTGTAGCGGGTATTCACCCCCAGGGATTCCAGCTCCGCCAGCAGCCGTCTGCCGGTATCGTCATCACCCACCCGACCAATAAAATCCACTTCCGCGCCCAGTTTCGCGGCTGCCACTGCCGCCGTTGCCGCCGGGCCGCCGCCCACTTCCGTATAGTCTTTTGCGACATATTTCCCACCTTCTTTCGGTAAATCATCGAGATACCAGATGCGATCCAGCACGGTAATGCCGACACAAACGATGCGAGTCATGGTGATTCCTTCTGCGATTTCTGATGCCTTCATTTTAATTTCACCAAATGTTTAAAAAGTGACCCGTGTCAATTTTTTGACTATAAATTACAAATACGATCAAAAACAGACACCACAAACGCGCAAAAATTGACACGATGTGACAGGAGAGAGGCATGTCAGCAATCGCATTTATCGGCTTAGGACAGATGGGCGCGCCCATGGCGAAGAATCTGTTGAAACAGGGCCACCAGCTTAACGTTTTTGATGTGAACCCGCAGGCGGTTCAGGCGCTGGTAGAGAGCGGCGCTCGGGCGGCGGCTACGCCCGCACAGGCAGCAACGGACGCCGAATTCGTGATTACCATGCTGCCAAACGGCGACCTGGTACGCAGCGTCCTGTTCGGCGAGCACGGCGTGTGCGAAGGATTATCCCGCGACGCGCTGGTGATTGATATGTCCACCATTCACCCGCTACAAACCGACGCGCTGATACGCGACATGGCTGAGCAAGGCTTCAGCCTGATGGACGTGCCCGTCGGACGCACCTCTGACCATGCCATCGCCGGTACGCTGCTCCTGCTGGCGGGCGGTACGGCGCAGCAGGTTGAGCGCGCCACCCCGGTATTAATGGCGATGGGCAATGAACTGATTAACGCCGGCGGGCCAGGCATGGGCATCCGCGTGAAGCTTATCAATAACTACATGAGCATCGCCCTGAACGCCCTTTCCGCCGAGGCCGCCGTACTGTGCGAAGCGCTTGGCCTCTCCTTTGACGTGGCGCTCAAGGTCATGAGCGGTACGCCTGCGGGTAAAGGCCACTTCACGACATCCTGGCCGAACAAGGTGCTGAAAGGGGATCTTTCTCCCGCCTTCATGATCGACCTTGCGCATAAAGACCTGGGGATCGCCCTCGACGTGGCCAACCAGCTCCACGTTCCGATGCCGCTGGGCGCGGCCTCCCGCGAAGTTTACAACCAGGCTCGCGCCGCCGGGCGCGGGCGCGAGGACTGGACGGCCATTCTTGAACAGGTTCGCGCATCTGCCGGGCTGAAAAAATCACACTGATACGAAAGGACTGAGGAATGACGATGTACACCCTGAAAGATATCACCCGACCTTCCGGCGGTTTTGCGATGCTGGCCGTGGATCAGCGCGAAGCGATGCGCCTGATGTTTGCGGCGGCAGGCGCGCCGGTACCGGTAACCGACCAGCACCTGACGGATTTTAAAGTCAACGCGGCAAAAATTCTGTCGCCGTACGCCTCTGCGATCCTTGTCGACCAGCAGTTCTGCTATCGCCAGATTGTCGGGCAGCAGGCCGTGGCAAAAAGCTGCGCGATGATTGTTGCAGCCGACGAGTTTATTCCGGGGAACGGTATTCCGGTCGACAGCGTGGTGATCGACAAGAACGTCGACGCGCAGGCGGTCAAACGCGATGGCGGCAAAGCACTGAAGCTGCTGGTGCTGTGGCGCAGCGATGAAGATCCGCAGCAGCGCCTGGAGATGGTGAAAGCGTTCAATACGCTGTGCCACGATAACGGTCTGCTGAGCATTATCGAGCCGGTGGTGCGTCCACCGCGTCGCGGTGCCGCGTTTAACCGCGAACAGGCGATTATCGACGCGGCCAAAGAGCTGGGCGACAGCGGTGCCGACCTCTACAAAGTGGAGATGCCACTGTTTGGCAAGGGCACGCAGCAGGAGCTGCTGGCGGCCTCGCAAAAGCTTAACGAGAACATCGCCATGCCGTGGGTGATCCTCTCGTCCGGCGTTGACGATAAGTTATTCCCGCGCGCGGTGAGCGTGGCGATGCAGGCGGGGGCATCGGGCTTTTTAGCCGGTCGCGCCGTCTGGTCCTCTGTGATTGGCCTGCCGGACACCGAGCTGATGCTGCGTGATATTTCCGTACCAAAACTTCAGCGTCTGGGTGAGATCGTCGACGAAATGATGGCTCGCCGTTAAGAAAGGATCCGAACATGAAATGGTTTAACACCCTGAGCCATAACCGCTGGCTCGAACAAGAGACCGACCGCATTCTCGATTTCGGTAAAAACGCCGCCGTACCGACCGGCTTTGGCTGGCTGGGCAATAACGGGCAGGTGCGTAGCGATATGGGCACACATCTGTGGATCACCGCCCGCATGCTGCATGTGTACGCGGTGGCGGCGAACATGGGGCGCCCCGGCGCGTACGCCCTGGTTGAGCACGGCATTAATGCCCTGAACGGTCCGCTGCGCGACAAGCAGCACGGCGGCTGGTACGCCTGCGTAAACGATGAAGGCGTGATTGATGCGTCCAAGCAGGGCTATCAGCATTTCTTCGTTCTGCTGGGCGCGGCGAGCGCCGTCACCACCGGCCATCCGCAGGCACGCAAGTTGCTGGACGACGCCATCGAGGTGATTGAGCGCTACTTCTGGAGCGAACAGGAGCAGATGTGCCTGGAGTCCTGGGACGAAGCCTTCAGCAAAACGGAAGACTATCGCGGCGGTAACGCCAACATGCACGCCGTGGAAGCTTTCCTCATCGTTTATGACGTGACCCACGACCGCAAATGGCTCGACCGCGCCCTGCGCATCGCCTCGGTGATTATTCACGACGTGGCGCGCAAAGGGGAGTACCGCGTTAACGAGCATTTTGACACCAACTGGAACCCGATCCGCGACTATAACATCGATAACCCCGCCCACCGCTTCCGCGCCTATGGCGGCACGCCTGGGCACTGGATTGAGTGGGGCCGCCTGATGCTGCACCTGCGCGCCGCGCTGGAAGCGCGCTTTGAAACCCCGCCGGAGTGGCTGCTGGAAGATGCGAAAGGACTGTTCCACGCCACCATCCGCGACGCCTGGGCACCCGACGGGGCGGACGGCTTTGTCTACTCCGTGGGCTGGGACGGCAAGCCAATCGTGCGCGAACGCGTGCGCTGGCCAATCGTCGAGGCGATGGGCACGGCCTATGCCCTCTATACCGTGACCGGCGAGGCGCAGTACGAAGCCTGGTATCAGAAATGGTGGGATTACTGCATCAAGTATCTGATGGATTACGAAAACGGATCCTGGTGGCAGGAGCTGGACACCAACAACGAAGTGACCACCAAAGTCTGGGACGGCAAGCAGGATATTTACCATCTGCTGCACTGCCTGGTGATCCCCCGCCTGCCGCTGGCACCGGGCTTAGCGCCTGCCGTCGCCGCCGGATTACTGGATAGCCAGGCCAAATAATTAAGACGGAGTTTTTATGCGTACCCTACACAATATTGACCTGAAAAATAACGAAAGTGGCTTCACCCTGCGCTGGCAGGACCGTCTGATTTTATCCCACACCGCGGATGCCCCTTGCCTGTGGATTGGCGCAGGTGAGGCGGATATCGAGATGTTTCGCGGCAACTTCAGCATTAAAGACAAGCTCAACGAAAAGATTGCCCTGACGAACGCGACCGTTACGCAGCAAAGCGCGGGCTGGGCAATCCGCTTTACCCGCGGCGACGCGGTGAGCGCCACGCTGCTGGTGGGCGTGGATGCGGAAGGCCGTCTGGAGCTGAAGCTGAAAAATGATGCCGCCAGCCATAACCGCATCTGGTTGCGGCTGGCAGCTCAGCCTGACGATCATATTTACGGCTGCGGCGAGCAGTTCTCGTATTTCGATTTGCGCGGCAAGCCGTTCCCGCTGTGGACCAGCGAGCAGGGCGTGGGCCGCAATAAGCAGACCTACGTCACCTGGCAGGCCGACTGCAAAGAGAACGCAGGCGGTGACTACTACTGGACCTTCTTCCCGCAGCCCACCTTCGTGAGCACCCAGAAGTACTACTGCCACGTGGATAACAGCTGCTATATGAACTTCGACTTCAGCGCCCCTGACTTCCACGAGCTGGCGTTCTGGGAAGATAACGCCACGCTGCGCTTCGAATGTGCGGAAACGTACGTCGATCTGCTGGAAAAACTGACCGGCCTGCTGGGACGCCAGCCGGAGCTGCCGGACTGGGTGTACGACGGCGTGACGCTGGGCATCCAGGGCGGCACCGAGGTGTGCCAGCAGAAGCTCGACACCATGCGTAACGGCGGCGTAAAGGTGAACGGCATCTGGGCGCAGGACTGGTCCGGCATCCGCATGACCTCCTTCGGCAAACGCGTAATGTGGAACTGGAAGTGGAACAGCGCGCTCTATCCGCAGCTTGATACGCGGATTGCGCAGTGGAAAGAAGAAGGCGTGCAGTTCCTCTCCTATATCAACCCGTACGTCGCCAGCGATAAAGATCTCTGCGAAGAGGCCGCGAAACGCGGCTATCTGACCAAAAACGCCGACGGCAAGGACTACCACGTCGAGTTCGGCGAGTTCTACGCGGGCGTTATCGACCTGACCAACCCGGCAGCCTACGACTGGTACAAAGAGGTCATTAAAAAGAACCTGATCGAACTGGGCTGCGGCGGCTGGATGGCCGATTTCGGGGAGTACCTGCCGACCGATACCTTCCTGCACAACGGCGTGAGCGCGGAGATCATGCATAACGCCTGGCCTGCCCTGTGGGCGAAATGTAACTACGAAGCGCTGGAGGAGACCGGCAAGCTCGGGGAGATCCTGTTCTTCATGCGCGCAGGCTACACCGGTAGCCAGAAGCACTCGGTGATGATGTGGGCGGGGGATCAGAACGTCGACTGGAGCCTGGACGACGGTCTGGCTTCCGTCGTACCGGCGGCGCTGTCGCTGGCGATGACCGGGCACGGCCTGCACCACAGCGACATTGGCGGCTATACGACGCTCTTCGAGATGAAGCGCAGCAAAGAGCTGCTGCTGCGCTGGTGTGATTTCAGCGCCTTTACGCCGATGATGCGTACCCACGAGGGCAACCGCCCTGGCGATAACTGGCAGTTCGACGGCGACGCGGAAACCATCGCCCACTTCGCGCGCATGACCACCGTCTTCACCACCCTGAAGCCGTATATCAAAGCTGCGGTTGCGCAGAACGCGAAAAGCGGCCTGCCGGTGATGCGTCCGCTTTTCCTGCACTACGAGGACGACGCGCGCGCCTACACGCTGAAATACCAGTATCTGTTTGGCCGCGATCTGCTGGTGGCGCCGGTTCATGAAAAGGGACGCCGCGACTGGTCGCTCTATCTGCCGCAGGACACCTGGGTCAATGCGTGGACCGGAGAAACCTGCCAGGGCGGTGACATCACCGTTGATGCCCCGCTCGGCAAACCGCCGGTCTTCTATCGCCAGCAAAGCGAATGGGCCGATCTGTTTAGCACCTTACGTCATATCTGATAAGGCTCGCCCGCGGGGAAACCTGCGGGCAGACGGAGAACAATAATGAGTCAACATACTTCTGATCCGGCAACCCTGCGCCTGCCGTTTAAAGAAAAACTCGCCTACGGGATGGGCGATCTCGGCTCTAACATCCTGCTTGATATCGGCACGCTGTATCTGCTGAAGTTCTACACCGACGTGCTGGGGCTGCCGGGCACCTACGGCGGGATTATCTTCCTGATTGCGAAGTTTTTTACCGCCTTCACCGATATGGGCACCGGGATCATGCTCGATTCCCGGCGCAAGATCGGCCCGAAAGGGAAATTCCGCCCGTTCGTGCTGTATGCAGCCTTCCCGGTAACGTTGCTGGCGATTGCCAACTTCGTCGGCACACCGTTTGAAATCACCGGTAAAACGGTGATGGCGACGGTGCTGTTCATGCTGTACGGCCTGTTCTTCAGCATGATGAACTGCTCTTACGGCGCGATGGTGCCCGCCATCACCAAAAACCCGGACGAGCGCGCCTCGCTGGCGGCCTGGCGTCAGGGCGGCGCCACGCTCGGCCTGCTGCTCTGTACGGTGGGCTTTGTCCCGGTGATGAACCTGATTGAGGGTAACGACCAGCTTGGCTACATCTTTGCCGCCACCCTCTTCTCGCTGTTCGGGCTGTTCTTTATGTGGTGGTGCTATAAGGGCGTTACCGAGCGTTACGTCGAGACGCAGCCTGCTAACCCGGCGCAGAAACCGGGGCTGTTGCAGTCGTTTCGCGCCATCGCCGGGAACCGTCCGCTGTTCATCCTGTGCATCGCTAACCTGTGCACGCTGGGCGCCTTTAACGTCAAACTCGCCATTCAGGTCTACTACACGCAGTACGTGCTGAACGACCCGATCCTGCTGTCGTATATGGGCTTCTTCAGCATGGGCTGTATTTTTATCGGCGTCTTTATGATGCCCGGCGCGGTGCGGCGCTTCGGCAAGAAAAAGGTCTACATCAGCGGGCTGATGATTTGGGTGGCGGGCGATCTGCTTAACTACTTCTTCGGCGGCGGCTCGGTGAGCTTTGTGGCGTTCTCCTGCCTGGCGTTCTTCGGTTCCGCGTTCGTGAACAGCCTGAACTGGGCGCTGGTGTCCGATACCGTGGAATACGGCGAGTGGCGCACCGGCGTGCGCTCCGAGGGAACGGTCTACACCGGCTTTACCTTCTTCAGGAAGGTCTCGCAGGCGCTGGCGGGCTTCTTCCCGGGGATCATGCTCACCCAGATCGGCTATGTGCCGAACGTGGTGCAGTCCGCCGGGACGGTTGAAGGGCTGCGGCAGCTGATATTTATCTACCCGAGCCTGCTGGCGGTCATCACCATCGTGGCGATGGGCTGCTTCTACAACCTCAACGAGAAGATGTATGTGCGCATCGTCGAAGAGATCGAACTGCGCAAACGTACGGCATAAATGACGTGATTGAGCGCCCTGCGGGGCGCTTTGAGGATCGACCATGACACATAATACTGATCCGTTAACCCTGAAATTGAGCCTGCGAGAGAAGTGCGCCTACGGGATGGGTGATTTTGGCTCGAACCTGATGCTGTGTATTGGCACGCTGTATCTGCTGAAGTTTTACACGGACGAGCTGGGCATGCCCGCGTTCTACGGCGGCATCATTTTTCTGGTCGCCAAGTTCTTTACCGCGTTCACCGACATGCTGACCGGGGTGCTGCTGGATTCCCGGCGTAACATTGGCCCGAGGGGGAAGTTCAGGCCATTCATACTTTACGCCTCCGTTCCGGTGGCGCTGGTCGCGACGGCGCAGTTTATGGCCAACGACTTTAGCCTGACGGTGAAAACGGCCCTCGCCACCGTGCTCTTCATGATGTTTGGCCTCTGCTACAGCCTGATGAACTGCGCCTACGGTGCAATGGTTCCGGCCATCACCAAAAATCCGAACGAGCGCGCGCAGCTTGCGGCGTGGCGTCAAGGCGGCGCAACGGTAGGACTGTTGCTCTGCACCGTCGGCTTTATGCCGATTCAGGCGCTGTTCATCAGCCAGCCCTCACTCGGCTATCTGGTGGCCGCGCTGGTGTTCGTCACCGGGGGGCTGTTCTGCATGTGGTGGTGCTACAGCGGGGTGAAAGAACGCTACGTCGAGCTTACGCCCGATCACCATAAGCCCGGCATTCTGAAATCATTCTGCGCGATTTTCCGCAATCCGCCGCTGCTGGTGCTGTGCATCGCCAACCTCTGTACCCTCGCCGCGTTTAACATCAAGCTGGCGATTCAGGTCTATTACACCCAGTACGTGCTGAACGATCTGCATCTCCTGTCGTGGATGGGCTTTTTCAGCATGGGCTGCATTCTGATTGGCGTGTTTCTGGTGCCTGGCGCGGTGAAGCGCTTTGGCAAGAAGCCGGTCTATCTGGGCGGGCTGACGCTGTGGGCGGTGGGCGACGTGCTGAATTTTTTCTGGGGGACCAGCTCCCTGCTGTTCGTGCTGTTTTCCTGCATGGCCTTCTTCGGCACGGCGTTTGTTAATAGCCTGAACTGGGCGCTGGTGCCGGATACCGTTGATTACGGCGAGTGGAAAACCGGCATTCGCGCCGAAGGGTCGGTGTATACCGGCTATACCTTCTCGCGCAAAATCTCCGCCGCGCTCGCCGGTTTCCTGCCCGGCATCATGCTGGCCCAGATTGGCTACGTTCCTCACGCCGTGCAGAGCGCGGGCACGCTGCTTGGGTTGCGTCAGCTTATTTTCCTCTGGCCGTGCGGCCTGGCAATCGTCGCCGCCGTGACCATGGGGCTATTTTATAAACTCAACGAAGCGCGCTTCGCCTTTATTATCGAGGAGATTGGAAAACGGAAGAAACAGACAGCAAATACCCCTGAGATAACCACCAACAATAAAGCGTCAGCAGTCACTTTATAACAATAAATCCGGCCACTATGTCCTTCCTGTTTATCAGGAGGGAGGCCTTTCTGTACCTGATACATGGACAAATTATGAAAAGAATCATCACCGTACTGATCGTGTCGTCTGTGTCCTGCCCGGTATTTGCCGGGGCCTACGTCGAAACGCGCGAAGCCTACAACACCGCCTCAGAGCTGCACGAAGTGATCCTGCGTGCGGGCTATAACTTCGATATGGGCGCGGGGCTGATGTTCACCAACGCTTATAACGTGGGGAAATGGGACGAACTGAAACACAGCTATAACGAAATCGAGGGGTGGTATCCGCTCTTCAAACCGACCGACAAACTGACCTTCCAGCCCGGCGGCTTAATTAATGACAGCAGCGCAGGATCAGGTGGCGCGGTTTATTTAGATACCAATTACAAATTTACGGACTGGTTTAATCTGACGTTCCGCTATCGCTATAACCATAACAATTACGATACGCCGGACTATAACGGGCAGATGGATAAGAACGACACGCATGAATTCGCCAACTACTGGAATTTCAAAGTGACGGATGCGTTTTTCTACACCTTTGAGCCGCACTTTTTCCAGCGGGTGAATGATTACCACAGCAAAAATGGCAAAGATCATCACTGGGAAATTACTAACAAGTTCAGCTATAAAATCGACAGAAACTGGCTGCCGTATCTTGAGCTACAGTGGCTGGACCGATGGAATGATTACAACCGGGAGCAGTACCGGATCCGTTTAGGGTTACGGTATTCGTTCTAATAAAAAAGCCGCTGATCGCTCAGCGGCTTTTTCGTTGCCGGGTGGCGCATGCGCTTACCCGGCCTACGGCATAACCGAATTAGTCTTCTTTCGCACCGCGCATTGCACGTTTACGATCGTTCTCAGTCAGGTGACGTTTACGGATACGAATTGACTGAGGCGTCACTTCGACCAGTTCGTCATCATCGATGAATTCCAGCGCCTGCTCCAGGGTCATCTTGATCGGTGGAACCAGAACCGTTGCTTCGTCAGTACCGGACGCACGCATGTTGGTCAGTTTCTTACCGGTCAGGCAGTTTACCGTCAGGTCGTTAGAACGGCTGTGAATACCGATGATCTGGCCTTCGTAAACTTCAGCACCGTGACCCAGGAACAGCTTACCGCGATCCTGCAAACCGAACAGCGCAAACGCAACCGCTTTACCCTGACCGTTGGAGATCAGCACGCCGTTGTTACGCTGGCCCACTTCGCCCGGACGAACGTCGTCGTAGTGGCTGAAGGTGGAGTACAGCAGACCGGTACCGGAAGTCATGGTCATGAACTCAGAACGGAAGCCGATCAGGCCACGGCTTGGGATCACGTAGTCGAGACGTACGCGGCCTTTGCCATCTGGATTCATGTTTTTCAGGTCGCCTTTACGCTCACCCAGTGCCTGCATCACAGAACCCTGGTGCTGCTCTTCAACGTCCAGCGTTACGTTTTCGAACGGCTCTTGTTTACGGCCATCGATTTCGCGGAAGATAACTTTCGGACGGGAAACCGCCATCTCGAAACCTTCACGACGCATGTTCTCAATCAGAACAGACAGGTGCAGCTCACCACGACCCGAAACGCGGAATGCATCAGCGTCTTCGGTTTCTTCAACGCGCAGCGCAACGTTGTGCACCAGCTCTTTGTTCAGGCGGTCAAGGATCTGACGAGAGGTAACGAACTTACCTTCTTTACCACAGAACGGAGAGGTGTTGACGTTGAAGAACATGGATACGGTTGGTTCATCAACGGACAGGGCTGGCAGCGCTTCGACGTTCTGCGGATCGCAGATGGTGTCGGAGATGTTCAGTTCACCCAGACCGGTGATAGCGATGATGTCGCCCGCTTCAGCGATGTCGCTCTCGATACGCTCAAGACCCAGGTGAGTCAGCACTTTACCGACTTTACCGTTACGGGTTTTCCCTTCGCTATCGATGATAGTGACCTGCTGGTTAGGCTTCACTTTACCGCGCTTGATACGACCAATGCCGATTACGCCAACATAGTTGTTGTAGTCGAGCTGAGAGATCTGCATTTGCAGGGTGCCTTCCAGGTCAACGTTTGGCGCAGGAACGCGGTCAACAATCGTCTGGTACAGCGGAGTCATGTCTTCCGCCATGTCTTCGTGATCCAGACCGGCGATACCGTTCAGCGCAGACGCATAAACGATAGGGAAGTCCAGCTGTTCGTCGGTCGCGTCGAGGTTAACGAACAGGTCGAAGACCTGGTCAACAACCCAGTCAGGACGCGCGCCAGGACGGTCAACCTTGTTGATCACAACGATAGGTTTCAGGCCGTGGGCAAATGCTTTTTTGGTCACGAAGCGCGTTTGCGGCATAGGGCCATCAAATGCGTCAACCACCAGCAGCACGGAATCCACCATGGACATCACGCGCTCAACTTCACCACCGAAGTCGGCGTGCCCTGGGGTATCAACGATGTTGATACGGTAGTCATTCCATTTGATAGCGGTGTTTTTGGCGAGGATGGTAATCCCACGCTCTTTCTCCAAATCGTTGGAGTCCATCACACGCTCTTGAGTTTCGGCACGAGCATCAAACGTACCGGACTGCTGTAGCAGCTTATCAACCAGGGTAGTTTTACCATGGTCGACGTGCGCGATGATGGCGATATTACGCAATTTTTCGATCACAACTTTGCCTCAGGCATTTAGAAATAGCGCGTTATTGTACACGGATTAATCGCACTACAAAACAGGATCACAAACATCCCCCGCAAACAAGTATTGCAGAGATGCTTTGTGATCGCTTTCACGGAGCGGTAAAAGGGCACTTTAACGTAAATTGCACCAATATGGTGCTCGATGTTCACACAGAAGCACTATAATGGTGCAACAAATCCAATGTGGTGCAGCCCTTCTGCACTATGGTGCGCATGATAACGCCTTTTTGGGGTGTTTTAAAAGTTGGCACAGATTTCGCTTTACAGAAATACAGTAAAAATATGGCAGCCCAGCCGATTTGAAGACCTCGTTACCACGACGACAATGACCAATCTGGAGAGTTAAGTATGTCCGCTGAACACGTTTTGACGATGCTGAACGAACATGAAGTGAAGTTTGTTGATCTGCGCTTCACCGATACCAAAGGTAAAGAACAGCACGTCACGATCCCTGCTCATCAGGTGAACGCCGAATTCTTTGAAGAAGGCAAAATGTTTGACGGCTCCTCCATTGGCGGCTGGAAAGGCATTAACGAATCCGACATGGTTCTGATGCCAGATGCAACCACTGCGCTCATTGACCCGTTCTACGAAGAACCTACGCTGATCATCCGCTGCGATATTCTGGAACCTGGCACGCTGCAAGGCTATGACCGTGACCCACGCTCCATCGCAAAACGCGCTGAAGAGTACCTGCGCTCTACCGGCATCGCAGACACCGTTCTGTTCGGGCCAGAGCCAGAGTTCTTCCTGTTCGACGACATCCGTTTTGGTGCTTCCATTTCTGGCTCCCACGTCGCTATCGATGACATCGAAGGCGCATGGAACTCTTCCACCAAGTACGAAGGTGGTAACAAAGGTCACCGTCCGGGCGTGAAAGGCGGTTACTTCCCGGTTCCTCCGGTCGATTCTTCACAGGACATCCGTTCTACCATGTGTCTGATCATGGAAGAGATGGGCCTGGTTGTTGAAGCGCACCACCACGAAGTGGCAACGGCTGGCCAGAACGAGATCGCTACCCGCTTCAACACCATGACCAAAAAAGCGGATGAGATTCAGATCTACAAATACGTTGTACACAACGTTGCGCACCGTTTCGGTAAAACCGCGACCTTCATGCCAAAACCAATGTTTGGCGACAACGGTTCCGGCATGCACTGCCACATGTCCCTGTCCAAGAACGGCACCAACCTGTTCTCTGGCGACAAGTATGCGGGTCTGTCTGAGCAGGCGCTGCACTACATCGGCGGTGTTATCAAACACGCTAAAGCGATCAACGCCCTGGCGAACCCGACCACGAACTCCTACAAGCGTCTGGTTCCAGGCTACGAAGCACCCGTGATGCTGGCGTACTCTGCCCGTAACCGTTCTGCTTCTATCCGTATCCCGGTGGTTGCGTCTCCGAAAGCGCGTCGTATCGAAGTGCGCTTCCCGGACCCGGCGGCTAACCCATACCTGTGCTTCGCAGCACTGCTGATGGCCGGTCTGGACGGTATCAAGAACAAGATCCACCCGGGCGAAGCCATGGACAAAAACCTGTACGACCTGCCGCCAGAAGAAGCGAAAGAGATCCCACAGGTTGCCGGCTCTCTGGAAGAAGCCCTGCAAGCGCTGGACGCAGACCGCGAGTTCCTGACCGCTGGCGGCGTGTTCACCGATGAAGCTATCGACGCTTACATCGCGCTGCGTACCGAAGAAAACGACCGCGTTCGCATGACGCCGCACCCGGTTGAGTTCGAACTGTACTACAGCGTTTAATTGATTTGTTTTACCCGGCGCATACGCGTCGGGAGTAGTTGCCGTGGAAACTTTAGCCCATCTTCGGATGGGCTTTTTTCTCCACCAACAACCTGATCTCACGCGCTTTTTACCTCTAAAACGCTATACTGCACTAAAATAGTGCAACGACTCCAGGAGACTGCTGAATGGCAACTGGCACGCTGCCCGATGCTGGGCAGATCCTCAATTCTTTGATTAACAGTATTTTGCTGGTCGACGACGAGCTGGCGGTGCATTACGCCAACCCGGCGGCGCAACAGCTGCTCGCCCAAAGCGCCCGAAAACTGTTTGGCACGCCGCTGCCGGAACTGCTGAGCTATTTCTCGCTGAATATTGGTCTGATGCAGGAGAGTTTGCAGGCGGGTCAGGGCTTCACCGATAACGAAGTGACGCTGGTGATTGACGGACGCTCGCATATTTTGTCCCTCACCGCACAGCGCCTGCCAGATGGCATGATTCTGCTGGAAATGGCGCCGATGGATAACCAACGTCGTCTCAGCCAGGAGCAGCTTCAGCATGCGCAGCAGATTGCGGCGCGCGACCTGGTGCGCGGGCTGGCCCATGAGATCAAAAACCCGCTGGGCGGCTTACGCGGTGCGGCACAGCTTTTGACCAAAGCGCTGCCTGACCCTGCCCTGGCGGAGTATACCAACGTCATTATCGAGCAGGCGGACCGTCTGCGTAATCTGGTCGATCGCCTGCTCGGGCCACAGCAGCCGGGGATGCATGTTTCAGAAAGCATTCACAAGGTCGCGGAGCGGGTGGTGAAACTCGTCTCTATGGAGCTGCCGGATAACGTCACGCTGGTGCGTGATTACGACCCAAGCCTGCCGGAGCTGGCGCACGATCCGGACCAGATTGAACAGGTGCTGTTGAACATTGTGCGTAACGCGTTGCAGGCGCTGGGCCCGGAGGGTGGCGAAATTATTCTGCGTACCCGCACCGCGTTCCAGCTGACGCTGCACGGCGTGCGTTATCGTCTGGCGGCACGTATTGATGTGGAAGATAACGGGCCGGGGATCCCACCGCATCTCCAGGACACTCTGTTCTACCCGATGGTCAGCGGTCGCGAAGGCGGCACCGGGCTGGGGTTATCCATAGCCCGAAATTTGATTGACCAACACTCCGGCAAAATTGAATTTACCAGTTGGCCGGGACATACCGAGTTTTCGGTTTTCCTGCCGATTAAAAAATAAAGGTGACGTTTATGCAACGAGGGATAGTCTGGGTAGTCGATGACGATAGCTCCATCCGTTGGGTGCTTGAACGCGCACTCACGGGAGCGGGATTAAGCTGCACGACGTTTGAGAGCGGCAGCGAGGTGCTCGACGCACTCACCACCAAAACGCCGGACGTTCTGCTCTCGGATATTCGCATGCCGGGCATGGACGGACTGGCGCTCTTAAAGCAGATCAAACAGCGCCACCCCATGCTTCCGGTCATCATAATGACCGCCCACTCCGACCTGGATGCCGCCGTTAGCGCCTACCAGCAGGGGGCGTTTGATTATCTGCCAAAACCGTTTGATATCGACGAAGCCGTTGCCCTGGTCGAACGCGCCATCAGCCACTATCAGGAGCAACAGCAGCCCCGCCACGCGCCGGATTTCGGGCCTACGACGGACATCATCGGTGAAGCGCCGGCCATGCAGGACGTGTTTCGCATCATCGGGCGTCTGTCGCGCTCGTCTATCAGCGTCTTGATTAACGGTGAATCAGGGACCGGTAAAGAGCTGGTTGCACACGCCCTGCATCGCCACAGCCCGCGGGCGAAAGCCCCCTTTATCGCCCTGAACATGGCAGCGATCCCTAAGGATTTAATTGAATCTGAGCTGTTCGGCCACGAAAAAGGGGCGTTTACCGGAGCCAATACCATTCGTCAGGGACGCTTTGAACAGGCTGACGGCGGAACGCTATTCCTGGATGAAATCGGCGATATGCCGCTGGATGTTCAGACCCGATTGCTGCGCGTGCTGGCAGATGGCCAGTTTTACCGCGTGGGCGGGTATGCGCCGGTGAAGGTGGACGTGCGTATTATTGCCGCGACGCACCAGAACCTGGAGCTGCGCGTGCAGGAGGGGAAATTCCGTGAAGATTTATTCCATCGTCTGAACGTGATCCGTGTCCACCTGCCGCCGCTGCGCGAGCGTCGGGAAGATATCCCGCGTCTGGCGCGCCATTTCCTGCAAGTGGCGGCCCGCGAGCTGGGCGTGGAAGCCAAGCAGCTTCATCCGGAAACGGATGCCGCCCTCACCCGTCTGGCGTGGCCTGGCAACGTGCGTCAGCTGGAAAACACCTGTCGCTGGCTGACCGTGATGGCCGCCGGACAGGAAGTGTTGATTCAGGATCTCCCTGCCGAGCTGTTTGAAGCCACCGTGCCCGAAAGCACCGCCGGACATGCGCTGCCGGACAGCTGGGCGACGCTGCTGGCGCAGTGGGCAGATCGCGCGCTGCGTTCCGGTCATCAAAATCTGCTCTCCGAAGCGCAGCCTGAGATGGAGCGCACGCTGTTAACTACCGCGCTTCGTCATACCCAGGGCCACAAACAGGAAGCGGCTCGCCTGTTGGGATGGGGTCGAAACACCCTGACGCGCAAGCTGAAAGAGCTGGGAATGGAGTGATCTTACTCCGCTGTGTAAAGGTTACTAATTGAGCGCAAAGTGCCGTTATTTTGCGCTTTACTGTTCCGATGAGTTTTGTATGATCGTGCCCGGAAACAGGGGGAGCATCATGCTGGAATCATTAGTGACTTTGCTTTCGAGCGGAGCAGCAGAAAGCCACACGCCACAAACTGCCGTTGCGGCGGTGCTGTGTGCGGCGCTGGTTGGGCTGTTTAGCTAACGAGCTGTTGATGAAAAGCCGGGTGGCGCTTCGCTTACCCGGCTTTTCAACTTAAATCACCCGCGAGAACTGCTGTAAACGCGCCTTCTGACGTAGATAGGCATCGAAGCACATGCAGATATTACGAATCAACAGACGTCCTTTCGGCGTGACGACCACCGCGCTTTCCGACACATCCACCAGCCCGTCCTTCGCCAGCGGCGCAAGGAGTTTCAGGTCTTCGGCAAAGTAATCGCTGAATTGCAGATCCCATTGCGACTCCACCTCGCGGAATTCGAGACGGAAGTTGCAGATAAGCGCCTTAATCACATCACGACGGATGCAGTCGTCACGCGTTAACGCAATGCCGCGCCACAATGCGTTACCCGTTTCATCAACCTGCTGGTAGTACAGCTTCAGCTCTTTCTGGTTCTGAGCGTAGCAGTCGCCAATCATGCTAATGGCGGAGACGCCCATTCCGAGCAGATCGGTATCGCCCTGGGTGGTGTAACCCTGGAAGTTACGGTGGAGAACACCTTCGCGCTGGGCAATTGCCAGTTCGTCGTCAGGGCGGGCAAAGTGATCCATCCCGATAAACTGATAGCCGGTTTCGGTCAGCGAGGCGATGGTCTCCTGCAAAATGTCCAGCTTCTGCTGGGCGGAAGGCAGATCCGCATCTTTGATTTTGCGCTGAGCGGCGAACAGCGTCGGCAGGTGCGCGTAATTAAAGACGCTCAGACGGTCCGGGTTAAGCTCAGCCACGCGTTTAAGCGTGTAGGCGAAGCTCTCCGGCGTCTGCTTCGGCAGGCCGTAAATCAGGTCTATATTCGTTGAGGTAAAGCCGATTTCACGCGCATGGTTGAGTAAGGCAAAGATAAACGCTTCGTCCTGCTCGCGGTTTACCAGGCGCTGTACTTCTTTATTGAAGTCCTGTACGCCCATACTCAGGCGGTTGAAGCCTTCAGCGCGTAAATGATCCAGCACATCCAGCTCGATTTCACGTGGATCGACCTCGATCGAAATTTCGGCGTCGTCGTTAAAACTGAAATTGTCGCGCAGCAGCGCCATCAGGCGGCTGATCTGCGCTTTATTCAGATAGGTTGGCGTACCACCGCCCCAGTGAAGCTGGCTAACGTGACGCCCTTTAAACAGCGGTGCGCGGTGCAGAATTTCCTGTTCGAGCGCATCGAGGTATTGATCGGCTTTGTGCTGCTGGCGGGTAACGATTTTATTGCAGCCGCAGAAGTAGCAGAGCTTATGGCAGAATGGAATATGGACGTAGAGCGACAGCGGGCGCTCGGGATAGCGCACCACAGCATGCTGAAAATCCGCCTCGCCGAAAGCGTCAGAAAACTCCAGCGCGGTGGGGTATGAGGTATAACGCGGCCCGGAATAGTTATATTTCTGGATCAGGGCCAAATCCCAGTCGATAGATGGTACAGACATGCTCACTCCTTCCGTTGGTGTCGCGTTCGTATACGGCGGCCCGTTCTGGTCCCGTTGCGGGCCATCATTCGGGTGCGCAGCCACTTCTGTCGCCGCGACAACCGCCGTAGTTTAACGAATAACCACACCAGATAACATATAACCGGAAGGGTTATAAGCAGGACGAGTGTACCTGCCGGGTGCAAATGTTAGTTTCCACCCTTCAGAAGACGCATCATATCTTCCTGCTTTTCGTCTTCTTCTTCATCGTCTTCGTCATCGTAAGACAGACCCAGCTTCTGCATCAGCTCGTCGATGCGATCCAGTTTGGCATCCACCCATGACTGCTCTTCGGCGGTCAAGGTTTCACCCTCTTCAAGACGTTCCAGCAGCGCGTCCAGGCGCTCATCGTTCTCCAGCAAATCCAGCTCAGCCTGCGGTGAAAGCATAGGTTTCTCGCTCTTTGGTTTATGCTGCTTAGTGACCGGGGTGTCTGTCACGCCCAGTGGAATGGGAGTTTTACTGCCGATACGAGGATCTTTCTGCTGTTTGCCTTTTGCAGAAGCGCCTGCGGCACCGCCACCGTTAGCACGGCTACCCGCAGCATGGCCACGATGTTTTTTATCGCGTTTGCGATCGCGCGCTTCCTGATTCAGTTCTTCGCGCGTTTTGCGGCGTGCTTTTGCAGGGCGTTTCGCGCCCGCAGCGGAGGTCGGTTTTTTCATGATGTTTTATCTTTAAGTCGTTTTCTTCAGTATAGAATTGCGGCGAAATCTAGCAGAAAGCAAGCAAAGAAAAAAGGCGACAGAGCAATCTGTCGCCTTTTTTCCTGACTCACAACCCTTAACGGGTCAGACATTCCCTGTTTGCCTGCAACAAACCCTGTTTATCCCTTGGCTACTACCGTCCGTGATACGGTTCCGTTTCCTGTTAAAAACGCCTCCAGGCGCCGGTCGTCCTGACAATCCTGAGTCTTCGCCTCCTGGCGCTCCTGACCCTTATCCTTAAGTCGTTATCCTGTTGGCATCCTCGCCGTAGCACACACTTTACCTTGTTCCTTTAAACTAACAAGCAACGAAAAGGTACAAAACCGGATTTTCAGATAATTACTCATTAATAACTCTTTGAATTTTAATATCTTGAGTTTTTTAGACCCTGCGATTTCTCTTAAATTTCTCATACGCTTAAGGGCAAATCTCTTACATTTCGCAGGGCTTTCACTTACATGTCAATGACGAAGGGAAAAGCCTTTTGCCCGCATTCAGGTATAATCCCCGCAGATTACGATTTTTGGAGACGACCACGTGACTACCTGGAACTACCAACAGACGCATTTTGTCACCAGTGCGCCCGATATTCGCCACCTGCCCTCAGACACAGGGATTGAAGTGGCATTTGCTGGCCGCTCCAATGCGGGAAAATCCAGTGCCCTGAATACGCTGACCAATCAGAAAAACCTGGCGCGTACCTCAAAAACACCTGGCCGTACACAACTGATTAACCTGTTTGAAGTGGCTGAAGGCAAACGCCTGGTCGATTTACCGGGCTACGGTTACGCGCAGGTACCGGAAGAGATGAAGATCAAATGGCAGCGTGCGCTGGGTGAATACCTGGAAAAACGCATGTGTCTGAAAGGCCTGGTGGTGCTGATGGATATTCGTCATCCGCTGAAAGATCTCGACCAGCAGATGATTGACTGGGCGGTGGCAAGCGATATTGCGGTGCTGGTACTGCTGACAAAAGCGGATAAGCTGGCGAGCGGCGCGCGCAAGGCACAGGTGAATAAGGTTCGTGAAGCGGTGCTGGCATTCAACGGTGATGTACAGGTTGAACCGTTCTCCTCGCTGAAAAAGCAGGGCGTGGATAAACTGCGTCAGAAGCTCGACAGCTGGTTTAACGATCTGGAACCGGCGACAGAAGCGGAAGCAGAGTAATAACAGGCGCGGCGATGACCGCGCTTTTTTTCGCCTGAAACTTTCTTTGCCGCAATAAAAAACGCCCCAGACATTACTGACTGGGGCGGCTAAAATATTCAGCCAAATCCGATTACGTGAAGTAAAAGGTCTGAAAGATAGAACATCTTACCTCTGTACCCTACGTCGTTAACTCTACTCTTTTTTTATCGCTGGACAAAGCACTTTTTGTAGTTTTTTTTCATTCTTTACATAGGGAATTCTAATGATCGTCACAAAACGCGCGTACTTATGTTGCTTACTTACATAAAACGCGCGTTATTCCGTTAACCCTTAGTGAGCCTGATCCCAGTTTTCGCCGCTACCCACTTCCACCAGCAACGGAACGTCCAGCTTCATGCTGTTTTCCATCAGTTCATGGATCTTCTGAGAGACCGTCTCCAGATCGTCTTTATGAACTTCAAAGACCAGTTCATCGTGTACCTGCATGATCATTTTCACGCGCGGCTTCTCTTTTTCCAACCAGGCATCGACGGCGATCATTGCGCGTTTAATGATGTCCGCCGCAGTGCCCTGCATAGGGGCGTTAATCGCAGCACGTTCAGCACCCGCGCGGCGCGCGGCGTTGCTGGATTTGATGTCCGGAAGGTAGAGACGACGGCCATCCAGCGTTTCAACGTAGCCTTTCTCTTTCGCCTGCGCGCGGGTACGTTCCATATATTCCAGCACGCCCGGATACCGCTCGAAGTAGAGATCCATATACTTCTGCGACTCTTTACGCGGAATATTGAGCTGGCGTGAAAGACCAAAGGCACTCATGCCGTAAATCAGACCGAAGTTGATCGCTTTTGCGCTACGACGCTGCTCATTTGTCACGCTCTCCAGCGGCAGCCCAAACACTTCGGCAGCGGTTGCCCGGTGAATGTCCTTCCCTTCGGCAAAGGCCGTCAGCAGGCCTTTGTCGCGTGACAGGTGCGCCATAATACGCAGTTCGATTTGCGAGTAGTCCGCGGAGACAATCAGATAATCCTCTGGCGCAATGAAAGCCTGGCGAATACGGCGGCCCTCTTCATTACGCACCGGAATGTTCTGAAGGTTAGGATCGGTTGACGAAAGTCGCCCGGTCGCCGCCACAGCCTGGTGATAGGAGGTGTGCACGCGGCCCGTTTTCGGGTTGATCATCAACGGCAGTTTGTCGGTATAGGTCGATTTCAGCTTAGCCAGGCCGCGGTATTGCAGAATAACTTTTGGCAGCGGATAGTCCAGCGCCAGCTCTTCCAGCACCTCTTCAGACGTTGAAGGGGCGCCGCCTGGGGTTTTCTTCAGCGGCTTGATGCCCTGTTTTTCAAACAGGATGGTTTGCAGCTGTTTCGGTGACGACAGGTTAAATGCCTCGCCAGCAAGCTCATGCGCCTTCTGTTCAAGCTCGGTCAGGCGCTGCGCCAGCTCACCAGAGTGGTTATGCAGCACCGTTGGGTCGATTTTAACGCCATTGCGCTCAATGCGGGACAGCACAGGCACCAGCGGCATCTCAATGTTCCGGAACACATTCAGCGGCCCTTCGTGCTTCTGCAATTTCGGCCACATTTTGAGATGCAGCTGTAGCGTGACGTCAGCGTCTTCCGCGGCGTAGCGGCCTGCTTCTTCCAGCGCGATCTGGTTAAAGGTCAGCTGATTTTTGCCCTTACCGGCAATTTCTTCGAAGGTGATGGTTTTGTGTTTCAGCCAACGATCGGATAAGGAATCCATATCATGGCGGCCCGCCACGCTGTCCAGAATGTAAGATTCCAGCATGGTGTCAAAAGCGATACCACGCAGCTCAATGCCGTAGTTTTGCAGAATACCGCGGTCGTACTTCAGGTTTTGCCCGACCTTCAGCGCTTTCTCGTCTTCCAGAATCGGCTTCAGCAGTTCTAAGGCGCGCTCGCGGGAGATTTGCTCCGGCGCATCCAGATAGTCGTGAGCAACCGGAACATAGGCGGCAATACCCGGCTCCGTTGCGAATGACAGGCCCACCATATTAGCCGTAATGTTATCGAGGCTGTCCGTTTCGGTATCGAAAGCAAATACTGGCGCTTTTTTCAGCTTTTCAATCCAGGCGACGAGCCGTGACTCTTCCAGGATGGTTTCATAGTTGTCGAAGGAGAGCGCTACCGCCTCTTCTTCTGACTGCTCTTCGGCATCGACAACGATGGTCTCTTTCGGCTTCGCCGCAGGTTTAGCCCCTTTCGCCTGAAGCCATTTACCGGCTTCAACATCCGCGGTCCAGCGTTTAAATTCGTATTTTCTGAACAGACCAAGCAGTTCGTCGGCGGCGGGTTCCTGCACTTCCAGCTGCTCGCAGGTAAGCTCCAGCTCTACGTCAGTTTTGATGGTGGCCAACTGATAGGAGAGATAAGCCACCTCTTTGTTATCGGCGAGCTTTCCGGCCATGGTTTTTGCGCCACGGAAGGTAAGACCGGCAATTTTATCGGACTCTGCATACAGCGTATCCAGCCCGCCCAGCCCTTGCAGCAGCGCCTGAGCTGTTTTTTCACCCACGCCCGGCACGCCAGGAATGTTATCCGAGGAATCGCCCATCAGGGCGAGGAAATCAATAATGAGCTCTGGCGGCACACCATATTTGGCGACCACTTCTTCCGGGCCAAGAATGGTGTTTGTCATGGTGTTGATCAGCGTAATCCCTGGCGTTACCAGCTGCGCCATGTCTTTATCACCGGTACTGATCAGAACCGGGCGGCCTGCTTTTTCCGCTTCGCGCGCCAGGGTACCAATTACGTCGTCAGCTTCAACGCCAGAGACCGCCAGCAGTGGCAGCCCCATCGCTTTCACCATAGCGTGCAGCGGTTCAATCTGCGCACGCAGATCGTCAGGCATAGGGGGACGGTGTGATTTGTAGTGCTCAAATAATTCATCGCGGAAGGTTTTACCCTTCGCATCAAACACCACGGCCGCATGGGTTGGATGGTATTGCAGAATCAGGCTGCGCAGCATATTCAGCACGCCGTACATTGCGCCGGTAGGTTCCCCTGCGCTGTTGGTCAGAGGAGGAAACGCATGATACGCCCGATACAGGTAAGAAGAGCCATCGACGAGTATAAGTGGGTTTTCTGGGATCTGAACCATAATGTCCGTGCCTGTTATGAATTTATGGGTAAAGGATGCCACAGAAGGATGAAAACATCAGGTTTTAGCGCTTTATACAGAAAAAGATTTTGCGATCGGGAAGATCGCTCGCAAAACAAAACTGTGGATAAGTTTGTGCATATTTTTAATACAGGTGAATAACAGCTTGATAAAAGTGATATTGAAAACTTATTTATCTATTTAAATCAAACAATTAATACAAGATCAATTAAGATCACACCTCACTGATGGTTATTTAGTCTATGTGGATATAAGGCTTAAGCACCTTGTCTATAGGGAAAAATTCGAGGCCTGCCAGGAAAAGCCGCGGCCTCCTGGTGTGAAAGCGCCCTGGTCTGAGCGAATTTCTGATAAGATCGGCGCCCAGCACCGGATAGCCGGCTGCTCAATTACAGCTAACTATCTGAAAAAATTCATCATGTCGAGAATACTCGCTGCGATAACATTATTATTAAGCGTCATTTTAACTATTCTGGTTACTATCGCCTGTTCTGTGCCAATCATCGTTGCCGGAATAATTAAGCTCCTGTTGCCTGTCCCTCCGGTATGGCGCGCGGTGTCTGCTTTTTGTAATTTTATGATGTACTGCTGGTGTGAAGGCCTGGCGATCCTGCTGCATCTGAACCCCTGGCTGAAGTGGGACGTTCAGGGTCTGGAGAAGCTGAACAAAAAGAACTGGTATCTGCTGATCTGCAATCACCACAGCTGGGCCGACATTGTTGTATTGTGCGTACTGTTTCGCAAACACATTCCGATGAATAAATACTTTCTGAAACAGCAGCTGGCCTGGGTGCCTTTCATTGGTCTGGCCTGCTGGGCGCTGGATATGCCGTTTATGAAACGCTATTCACGCAGCTATTTGATTCGTCATCCGGAACGCCGCGGTAAGGACGTGGAAACCACGCGCCGTTCTTGCGAGAAGTTTCGCGCGCATCCCACCACCATTGTTAACTTCGTCGAAGGATCGCGCTTTACCGAAGAGAAGCGCCAGCAAACTCGCTCTCCTTATCAGAACCTGTTGCCGCCAAAGGCTGCGGGCATCGCAATGGCGCTCAACGTGCTGGGTGAGCAGTTCGATAAATTGTTGAACGTAACGCTCTGCTATCCGGAAAACGACAGGACGCCATTCTACGACATGCTCAGCGGCAGGCTGACGCGTATCGTTGTCCGCGTTGATCTGGTGCCCGTCAATACTGAACTGCACGGGGATTACGTCAACGATAAAAACTTCAAACGTCGTTTCCAGCTTTGGCTTAATACACTCTGGAAAGAGAAAGACGAGCAGATAGCGAAGATTAAATCTTCATACAAAAACGCCGGTCAGTGACCGGCGTTTTTCTTTATGGTTGTTACTTTTTCTCAACCAGGTATTTCACGGTATCAGCGTACTGTTGTACGAAGATATCCATGCTGGTCGTGTCCATACCACGCATATTCACCTGGTATTTGCCGTTAACATACATCGCCGGCACGCCCTGCAACTGGAAGTCAGCGGCAGCTTTTTCCTGCTGTGCCACGAGAGATTTCACCACAAAACTGTTCCAGGCAGCGTCGTAGTCTTCACCTTTCACACCGGCATCTACGAACACTTTACGGATATCTGCCGTAGTTTGTACGGTCTGGGTTTTCTGTACGGCTTCAAACATAGGCGCGGTGATCTTATCTTCCACACCCAGCGCAATCGCGACCGCCCATGCCTGAGTCAGATCTTTGCCCAGTGGGCCAAGGAACTCAACGTGGTATTTCGTCATTTTGGTGCCTTCCGGCAGCTTTTTCTTCACGTTGTCAGAAACATGAAGTACCTGCTCAAACTCGTAGCAGTGCGGGCAGTAGAAGGAGAAGAACTCCAGCACCTGAGGCTCGCCAGCAACAGGCTTGTCTAGCGTAATGTACTGCTTGCCGTCGGTAAACTGCGCAGCAGTTGCGCTAAATGCCAGAATCATACCAGCCAGCGCCAGCCAAATTTTTTTCATGATCAACTCTCTCCTGGGTGTGTCCAATTAATACATCGGCGTTAATTGCAAAGGGGGTTCCTGTAGAACCTTAACCTGCTCGGTAAATGTGGATATCTGGTTGCGCCAGTAATCCTCCCCGGTAAGCCAGGGGAAATTTCGGGGAAAAGCCGGGTCTTCCCAACGCCTGATTAACCACGCGAGATAATAAACAAATCGCATCGCACGTAAAGGCTCTATCAAGGCAATTTCGTCTGAATTAAAGGGGATAAATTCTTCATAAGCTTCAATTATGGTCTCAAGCTGCATGCGCTGCTCGGCTTTATCACCGTTGAGTAGCATCCATAGATCCTGCACCGCGGGTCCCATACGTGCGTCATCAAGATCGACAAATAGCGGCCCATCGCGCCAGAGAATATTCCCGGCGTGGCAGTCACCGTGCAGGCGCAGAGTAGTAATATCATCCCGCCAGCAGGCTTTTACAGCATCAATAAGCTTATCGGTCGCCGTGAGGAAATTATCCTTTAGTGCATTCGGGATCAGCGCCGATGTTTCGAATACCTGTCGCGGCTCAATAAGATATTCCTGAACACCAATCGTCGGACGGGCAACAAACGGTTTTTTACGTCCCGTCTGATGAATGCGCCCCAGATAGCGGGCAACCCATTCCATCTGATCGATATTATCTGCCTCAAACTGTCTTCCGCCCAGGCTCGGAAATACCGCGTAGTAAAAGCCCTGATGGGTCAGCAGCGTTTGGTTATTGAATTTAATCGGTGCCGCAACGGGAACATCATCATCCAGTAGATCGTGGGCAAACTGATGTTCTTCCTGAATTTGTTCTGCGGACCAGCGCTGTGGACGGTAAAACTTTACGACAAAGCGCTGGCGCTCTTCGTCCTGAAATTGGTAGACACGGTTTTCGTAGCTGTTTAAAGCGGTTAACCCGGAATCCACCCGAATACCCTGCTCGAACAGCGCATCCATAATGGTATCCGGGTGTAGTGTCTGGAAAGTAAAAGCCTGGTCGTTCATCCGATCATCCGGAAATTATACGAATGATTCAGGATATCATCTTGTGGCGATTTCGGTGGCTCCGCTTACAAGCTTTTACTCTTTAATTACGCCTCGGGCGCGCAGTAATGCGGTTTTAAAATCCTCTTCATAATCTTTCTGAATGCCAGGAATAACAGCATCTTTAGCCGAGTCACGCATTTTCAGGTGGTAGATCAGGATGTCGTCAGAAAGGTCCGCCAGTTCGCCATCAAAACCTGACTCTTTCGCCAGTTTCTGTAAAAATTGCATCAGATTCAGCTCTGGCTCTTTTTGCCAGGCCGGCTGGAGAAGCTCAATGACTTCATTAAGACGTTTACATTTCATGGTAGTGCTCCTTTCATTTAGAGAGACACGTTAGCAGGGTCAATCCCACAATAAAAGAGGCGATATTCGTGAATCAATGCCAGGAAATCATCGGGGTTGTTCTGGCCGGGGGCAGGGCAACGCGAATGGGTGGAAAGGATAAGGGACTTCAGCTCCTGAACAACACACCATTATGGCAGCATGTTGCTGATACGCTTGCAGATCAGGTGTCATCGATGGCGATCAGCGCTAACCGACATGTTGATATTTATCAGCGCAGCGGGTATCCGGTTTATCAGGATAACCTGATGGACTACCCCGGTCCGCTGGCGGGAATGCTTTCTGTTATGCAGCAGTCGTACGGAGAGTGGTTTCTCTTTTGTTCATGTGATACGCCCTTCATCCCGTCCTGTCTGGTTGAACGTCTGGTGCAGCGGCGCGGTGGTGCTCCCGTCGTCTGGGTACACGACGGTGAACGCGACCATCCAACGATCGCATTGATTAATCGCTCGTTAATATCCGCGCTGGAAGATTACCTGGCCGCAGGAGAGCGACGCGTCATGGTATTTATGCGCCAGTCCGGAGGGCATTCCGTTGATTTCAGCGACATGAAATCGGCGTTTGTGAATGTAAACACGACGGAAGATTTGCAGATGATGCAGGAGAGAAAATGATACCCGTATTAGCGATCTCAGCCTGGAGTGGCACCGGGAAAACTTCGCTGCTAAAAAAACTGATACCTGCACTTTGCGCCAAAGGCATTCGTCCCGGATTGATTAAGCATACGCACCATAACATGGATGTCGATAAACCGGGGAAAGATAGCTATGAGCTGCGTAAGGCTGGCGCTGCACAAACGATGGTGGCGAGTAACCAGCGCTGGGCGTTAATGACAGAAACACCGGATGAAGCACCGCTGGATCTCGCTTATCTTGTCAGCCGGATGGATCACTCCACGCTGGATCTGGTGCTGGTTGAGGGGTTTAAGCATGAGGCTGTTGCGAAGATCCTGCTATTCAGAAGCGATGCCGGACATGACGTAAGTGAGTTAACGCTGGATGAACATGTGATTGCCGTGGCCAGTGACGTTGCGTTGACGCTGAAAGTACCGGTTCTGGATTTGAATAATGTGGAGGGGATTGCAGCGTTTATTTCGGCGTGGTGTGCAGTCTGAAATCTGCCGGGTGACGGCTTCTTAAGGCCTGCCGTTTTTCAGCAAACAAACGCAAAAAGGCCATCCTTGCGGATGGCCTCTTCACTTGTTTGATGCCTGGCAGTTCCCTACTCTCACATGGGGAGACCCCACACTACCATCGGCGCTACGGCGTTTCACTTCTGAGTTCGGCATGGGGTCAGGTGGGACCACCGCGCTAAAGCCGCCAGGCAAATTCTGTTAATCTGTATCAGGCTGAAAATCGTGTCTGTCTCTTCGCCAAAACATCTTCGGCGTTGTAAGGTTAAGCCTCACGGTTCATTAGTATCGGTTAGCTCAACGCATCGCTGCGCTTACACACCCGACCTATCAACGTCGTCGTCTTCAACGTTCCTTCAGGAGACTTAAAGTCTCAGGGAGAACTCATCTCGGGGCAAGTTTCGTGCTTAGATGCTTTCAGCACTTATCTCTTCCGCATTTAGCTACCGGGCAGTGCCATTGGCATGACAACCCGAACACCAGTGATGCGTCCACTCCGGTCCTCTCGTACTAGGAGCAGCCCCCCTCAATTCTCCAGCGCCCACGGCAGATAGGGACCGAACTGTCTCACGACGTTCTAAACCCAGCTCGCGTACCACTTTAAATGGCGAACAGCCATACCCTTGGGACCTACTTCAGCCCCAGGATGTGATGAGCCGACATCGAGGTGCCAAACACCGCCGTCGATATGAACTCTTGGGCGGTATCAGCCTGTTATCCCCGGAGTACCTTTTATCCGTTGAGCGATGGCCCTTCCATTCAGAACCACCGGATCACTATGACCTGCTTTCGCACCTGCTCGCGCCGTCACGCTCGCAGTCAAGCTGGCTTATGCCATTGCACTAACCTCCTGATGTCCGACCAGGATTAGCCAACCTTCGTGCTCCTCCGTTACTCTTTGGGAGGAGACCGCCCCAGTCAAACTACCCACCAGACACTGTCCGCAACCCGGATCACGGGTCTACGTTAGAACACCAGCCATTAAAGGGTGGTATTTCAAGGATGGCTCCACGCAGACTGGCGTCCACGCTTCAAAGCCTCCCACCTATCCTACACATCAAGGACCAGTGTTCAGTGTCAAGCTATAGTAAAGGTTCACGGGGTCTTTCCGTCTTGCCGCGGGTACACTGCATCTTCACAGCGAGTTCAATTTCACTGAGTCTCGGGTGGAGACAGCCTGGCCATCATTACGCCATTCGTGCAGGTCGGAACTTACCCGACAAGGAATTTCGCTACCTTAGGACCGTTATAGTTACGGCCGCCGTTTACCGGGGCTTCGATCAAGAGCTTCGCGTTGCCGCTAACCCCATCAATTAACCTTCCGGCACCGGGCAGGCGTCACACCGTATACGTCCACTTTCGTGTTTGCACAGTGCTGTGTTTTTAATAAACAGTTGCAGCCAGCTGGTATCTTCGACTGATTTCAGCTCCGTCCGCAGGGACTTCACCTACCTATCAGCGTGCCTTCTCCCGAAGTTACGGCACCATTTTGCCTAGTTCCTTCACCCGAGTTCTCTCAAGCGCCTTGGTATTCTCTACCTGACCACCTGTGTCGGTTTGGGGTACGATTTCGTGTTACCTGATGCTTAGAGGCTTTTCCTGGAAGCAGGGCATTTATCACTTCAGCACCGTAGTGCCTCGTCATCACACCTCAGCGTTAATAAGGTACCGGATTTACCTGGAACCTCCGCCTACATGCTTAAACCGGGACAACCGTCGCCCGGCTGACATAGCCTTCTCCGTCCCCCCTTCGCAGTAACACCAAGTACAGGAATATTAACCTGTTTCCCATCGACTACGCCTTTCGGCCTCGCCTTAGGGGTCGACTCACCCTGCCCCGATTAACGTTGGACAGGAACCCTTGGTCTTCCGGCGAGCGGGCTTTTCACCCGCTTTATCGTTACTTATGTCAGCATTCGCACTTCTGATACCTCCAGCATGCCTCACAGCACACCTTCAACGGCTTACAGAACGCTCCCCTACCCAACAACACATAAGTGTCGCTGCCGCAGCTTCGGTGCATGGTTTAGCCCCGTTACATCTTCCGCGCAGGCCGACTCGACCAGTGAGCTATTACGCTTTCTTTAAATGATGGCTGCTTCTAAGCCAACATCCTGGCTGTCTGTGCCTTCCCACATCGTTTCCCACTTAACCATGACTTTGGGACCTTAGCTGGCGGTCTGGGTTGTTTCCCTCTTCACGACGGACGTTAGCACCCGCCGTGTGTCTCCCGTGATAACATTCTTCGGTATTCGTAGTTTGCATCGGGTTGGTAAGCCGGGATGGCCCCCTAGCCGAAACAGTGCTCTACCCCCGAAGATGAGTTCACGAGGCGCTACCTAAATAGCTTTCGGGGAGAACCAGCTATCTCCCGGTTTGATTGGCCTTTCACCCCCAGCCACAGGTCATCCGCTAATTTTTCAACATTAGTCGGTTCGGTCCTCCAGTTAGTGTTACCCAACCTTCAACCTGCCCATGGCTAGATCACCGGGTTTCGGGTCTATACCCTGCAACTTAACGCCCAGTTAAGACTCGGTTTCCCTTCGGCTCCCCTATACGGTTAACCTTGCTACAGAATATAAGTCGCTGACCCATTATACAAAAGGTACGCAGTCACACCCGAAGGTGCTCCCACTGCTTGTACGTACACGGTTTCAGGTTCTTTTTCACTCCCCTCGCCGGGGTTCTTTTCGCCTTTCCCTCACGGTACTGGTTCACTATCGGTCAGTCAGGAGTATTTAGCCTTGGAGGATGGTCCCCCCATATTCAGACAGGATACCACGTGTCCCGCCCTACTCTTCGAGTTCACAGCATGTGCATTTTCGTGTACGGGACTATCACCCTGTACCGTCGGACTTTCCAGACCGTTCCACTAACACACAAGCTGATTCAGACTCCGGGCTGCTCCCCGTTCGCTCGCCGCTACTGGGGGAATCTCGGTTGATTTCTTTTCCTCGGGGTACTTAGATGTTTCAGTTCCCCCGGTTCGCCTCGTTAACCTATGTATTCAGTTAACGATAGTGTGTCGAAACACACTGGGTTTCCCCATTCGGACATCGCCGGGTCAAAGGTTCATATCACCTCGCCGGCGCTTTTCGCAGATTAGCACGTCCTTCATCGCCTCTGACTGCCAGGGCATCCACCGTGTACGCTTAGTCGCTTAACCTCACAACCCGAAGATGTTTCACTTCCGATTGCGAAAATTTGAGAGACTCGAACACACATGAGCTGTGTGTCGTTTCAATTTTCAGCTTGATCCAGATTATTAAAGAGCAAATATCTCAAACGTGACTCGTAAGTCAGTTTTGAGATATGACGGCAGGTGACTTTCACTCACGAACCAGCAAGTGGCGTCCCCTAGGGGATTCGAACCCCTGTTACCGCCGTGAAAGGGCGGTGTCCTGGGCCTCTAGACGAAGGGGACGTACAGTCTCAATCGCAAGACGCCTTGCTATTTACTTTTCATCAGACAATCTGTGTGGACACTACAAAGGCAGGTTCTTTAAGGTAAGGAGGTGATCCAACCGCAGGTTCCCCTACGGTTACCTTGTTACGACTTCACCCCAGTCATGAATCACAAAGTGGTAAGCGCCCTCCCGAAGGTTAAGCTACCTACTTCTTTTGCAACCCACTCCCATGGTGTGACGGGCGGTGTGTACAAGGCCCGGGAACGTATTCACCGTGGCATTCTGATCCACGATTACTAGCGATTCCGACTTCATGGAGTCGAGTTGCAGACTCCAATCCGGACTACGACGCACTTTATGAGGTCCGCTTGCTCTCGCGAGGTCGCTTCTCTTTGTATGCGCCATTGTAGCACGTGTGTAGCCCTACTCGTAAGGGCCATGATGACTTGACGTCATCCCCACCTTCCTCCAGTTTATCACTGGCAGTCTCCTTTGAGTTCCCGGCCTAACCGCTGGCAACAAAGGATAAGGGTTGCGCTCGTTGCGGGACTTAACCCAACATTTCACAACACGAGCTGACGACAGCCATGCAGCACCTGTCTCAGAGTTCCCGAAGGCACCAATCCATCTCTGGAAAGTTCTCTGGATGTCAAGAGTAGGTAAGGTTCTTCGCGTTGCATCGAATTAAACCACATGCTCCACCGCTTGTGCGGGCCCCCGTCAATTCATTTGAGTTTTAACCTTGCGGCCGTACTCCCCAGGCGGTCGACTTAACGCGTTAGCTCCGGAAGCCACGCCTCAAGGGCACAACCTCCAAGTCGACATCGTTTACGGCGTGGACTACCAGGGTATCTAATCCTGTTTGCTCCCCACGCTTTCGCACCTGAGCGTCAGTCTTTGTCCAGGGGGCCGCCTTCGCCACCGGTATTCCTCCAGATCTCTACGCATTTCACCGCTACACCTGGAATTCTACCCCCCTCTACAAGACTCTAGCCTGCCAGTTTCGAATGCAGTTCCCAGGTTGAGCCCGGGGATTTCACATCCGACTTGACAGACCGCCTGCGTGCGCTTTACGCCCAGTAATTCCGATTAACGCTTGCACCCTCCGTATTACCGCGGCTGCTGGCACGGAGTTAGCCGGTGCTTCTTCTGCGGGTAACGTCAATCGACAAGGTTATTAACCTTATCGCCTTCCTCCCCGCTGAAAGTACTTTACAACCCGAAGGCCTTCTTCATACACGCGGCATGGCTGCATCAGGCTTGCGCCCATTGTGCAATATTCCCCACTGCTGCCTCCCGTAGGAGTCTGGACCGTGTCTCAGTTCCAGTGTGGCTGGTCATCCTCTCAGACCAGCTAGGGATCGTCGCCTAGGTGAGCCGTTACCCCACCTACTAGCTAATCCCATCTGGGCACATCCGATGGCAAGAGGCCCGAAGGTCCCCCTCTTTGGTCTTGCGACGTTATGCGGTATTAGCTACCGTTTCCAGTAGTTATCCCCCTCCATCAGGCAGTTTCCCAGACATTACTCACCCGTCCGCCACTCGTCAGCGAAGCAGCAAGCTGCTTCCTGTTACCGTTCGACTTGCATGTGTTAGGCCTGCCGCCAGCGTTCAATCTGAGCCATGATCAAACTCTTCAATTTAAAAGTTTGATGCTCAATGAATTAAACTTCGTAATGAATTACGTGTTCACTCGTTGAGACTTGGTATTCATTTATCGTCCGAGGACGTTAAGAATCCATGTCACTTTGAGTGCCCACACAGATTGTCTGATAAATTGTTAAAGAGCAGTGCCGCTTCGTTTTCGCTGCGGCGCGGGGTGTGCATATTACGCTTTCCCGCTTCAGAGTCAAGCGTTTGTTTTGCTTTTCTCTGCTGACCCGGCGGCTTGCGTGCCGTTGTTCCGTGTCAGTGGAGGCGCATTATAGGGAGTTCTTCTGAAGTGACAAGAGGAAATTTAAAAAAAATTTCTGACCGTGTTTTTTTTCACCAAAAGCGATGAGATCCAGCTACAAATTGTTCTATTTGATGTATCTGCAACCACAATCACACCTGAGATGGCATAATTAGCCGCATCAATATCTAAGGAATAAAAGCGATGCCATTAAGCGCACAACAACTGGCAGCTCAAAAAAACCTGTCCTATGTGCTGGCAGAGAAACTGGCGCAGCTGATCTTAGCGGGTAAATATGCTCCAGGTAGCATCCTGCCCAGCGAGATGGAGCTGGGAGATCAGTTTGGCGTTAGCCGTACAGCCGTTCGCGAAGCGGTAAAAACATTAACGGCGAAAGGGATGGTGCTTCCACGCCCGCGCATTGGCACCCGCGTTATGCCTCAGGGAAACTGGAACTTTCTCGATCAGGAGTTGCTCACCTGGTGGATGACCGAAGATAACTTTAATCAGGTCGTCGATCACTTTCTGGTCATGCGCAGCAGTCTTGAACCTCAGGCCTGTCTGCTTGCCGCCACGCTCGGCACAGCAGAGCAAAAAGCGCAGCTCAATACTTTGATGGAAGAGATGGTGGATCTGAAAAAGCACTTTAACCGCGAGCGCTGGATAGCGGTCGATATGGCCTGGCATGAACATATCTATAATATGAGCGGAAATCCTTTCCTGACCTCCTTTGCTTCTTTATTCCATTCTGTGTACCACACTTACTTTACCTCTATCACACAGGATGAGGTGGTGAAGCTGGATCTGCATCAGGCGATAGTCGATGCCATTCAGGAGAGCGACGGGCAGCGAGCCCTGAGTGCGTGCCAGGCGTTGCTGGCCGCGCCAACCCACCAGCAGGTAAATAAATGACAGAGAAAAAAGCACGCAGTATGGCCGGATTGCCGTGGATTGCAGCCATGGCGTTCTTTATGCAGGCACTTGATGCCACTATCCTCAATACCGCCCTTCCCGCCATAGCACAAAGCCTTAACCGCTCCCCGCTGGCGATGCAATCCGCCATCATCAGCTACACCCTGACGGTGGCGATGCTTATTCCGGTCAGCGGCTGGCTGGCCGATCGTTTCGGCACGCGTAAAGTATTCATGCTGGCGGTGACGTTGTTCACCCTCGGTTCTCTGGCTTGCGCCCTCTCCACCTCTCTGATGGAACTGGTTATCTTCCGCGTTCTACAGGGGATAGGCGGCGCGATGATGATGCCCGTCGCGCGTCTGGCGTTATTGCGCGCCTATCCGCGCAGCGAACTGCTCCCGGTGCTCAACTTTGTGACTATGCCGGGGCTGGTCGGCCCGATACTTGGCCCGGTTCTCGGCGGCGTCCTGGTGACCTGGGCAAGCTGGCACTGGATCTTCCTGATTAATATTCCGATTGGTGTGGCAGGGCTGATTTATGCTCGCAAATATATGCCGAACTTCACCACGCCAAGACGCAGCTTCGATATGGGCGGCTTCTTTCTGTTTGGCCTGAGCCTGGTCCTGTTCTCCAGCGGGATGGAGCTGTTTGGCGAGAAAATCGTAGCGACGTGGCTGGCGCTGGCCGTCATCCTTAGCGGGATTCTGCTGTTCCTTCTATATATACGTCATGCGCGTCGCCATCCGACACCGCTTATCTCTTTATCTCTGTTTAACACCCGAACGTTCTCCGTCGGGATTGCGGGCAACATTGCCTCACGTCTGGGCACGGGCTGCGTACCGTTCCTGATGCCGCTGATGCTCCAGGTCGGTTTCGGCTATCCGGCCCTGATTGCTGGCTGCATGATGGCGCCCACGGCGATGGGCTCGATTCTGGCAAAATCGACGGTCACGCAGGTGCTGCGCTGGTTTGGCTATCGTAAGACGCTGGTTGGCGTGACGATCTTTATCGGATTGATGATTGCGCAGTTCTCTCTGCAATCTGCGGCGTTACCAATCTGGATGCTGATCCTGCCGCTGTTTGTGCTGGGTATGGCCATGTCGACGCAGTTTACGTCGATGAACACCATCACCCTTGCGGACCTCACCGACGAGAATGCCAGCAGCGGCAACAGCGTACTGGCGGTCACTCAACAGCTGTCGATCAGCCTCGGGGTTGCCGTGAGCGCGGCGGTACTGCGGTTTTATGAAGGGTTTGACGGTACTAATACCGTTGAGCAGTTCCACTATACCTTTATCACCATGGGCGCGCTTACCGTGGTATCGGCGGTGGTCTTTATGTTGTTAAAACCAAAAGACGGCCGGAACCTGATTAAAGAGCGTCACAAAGAGAAGGCTAAACCGAACCGCGTTCCATCAGAACAGGAGTAAGCTGCAAACGTTGCTGTTGCAGCGTGGGCTGGGCCATGCGGTGGATCAACACATCGATGGCCAGCTCGCCCAGTTCATCTTTCGGCTGATGGATGGTGGTCAGCGGCGGCGTCATGTAGCGCGCCAGTTCGATATCATCGTAACCGACGATCGCCATGTCGTCCGGGACACGTAATCCCGCCTGATAAAGCGCCTGATAAGCTCCGAATGCCATCGCATCATTACCGATAAACACCGCCTGCGGGCGCGGCTCTTGCGCCAGCAGTTTCTGCATTGCTTCAAATCCACCGTTAAATTCGAAATCGCCGGTGATGCGATAGCCATCAGGAATGGCAAGCCCCGCACGTTCCATGGCCGAAAGATAGCCTTCCAGACGCAAGCGCGCCGGGGTTTTATCCAGCGGGCCGGTAATACAGGCAATGCGGGTATGACCTTTATCGATCAGATGCTGAGTCGCCATATCGCCGCCCAGCAGCGAGTTATCCTGGATCAGATCGCTGGTGCCGTCGAACGGCGCCCAGTCCATCATCACCGTGGGAATAGAAGGGTAGCGCTGGATGATCTCTTTCGAAGGTTGATGCGTTTCGGTACAGAGCAGCAGCAGCCCGTCGACGCGTTTTTGCATCAGCGTTTCCAGGTTACGGTTCATGCGCTGCTCATCGCCTTCGGTATTGCACAGCACCAGGCTGTAGCCGCGCTCGAAGCAGCTGCGCTCCACGCCGCGCACCAGTTCAGAATAAAAAGGGTTGGTACTGGCCGTGATCAGCATGCCGATGGTGCGCGTCTGGTTGAGCTTCAGGCTGCGGGCCAGCGCAGACGGCGCATAGTTGAGTTCTTTAATTGCAGCGTCAACTTTCTCCCGAATCGCCTCGCTGACGAAGCGATCGTTATTGATAACGTGGGAAACAGTCGAGGTAGAAACGCCCGCCATACGGGCGACATCTTTCATTGTGGCCAAGCGTTACCCCTGCTGACTTAAGAATTCATCAATCTCTTTACGCCATGGAACAGAAGGCTGAGCGCCTTTACGCGTCACCGCGATCGCAGCGGCGGCATGCGCGAAGCGGATCGCGTCATCCATTGCTTTTCCTTCCAGCAGCGCCGTTACCAGCGCACCGTTGAAGGTGTCTCCTGCGGCGATGGTATCAATGGCTTTGACCTTAAAGCCCGGCACGCGACGACCTTCGCCATTGACGCTAGCCCACACCCCACGGCTGCCGAGGGTGATGATCACGGTGCCGATGCCTTTATCATGCAGCGCAAGCGCGGCACGCGCTGCATCGTCATCATTTTCGACACGGATACCCGTCAGCTTTTCCGCTTCGGTTTCGTTCGGGGTGATAATATCCACCAGCGCCAGCAGCTCGTCTGATAATACACGGGCAGGTGCCGGGTTAAGTACGACAGAGGTATGATTTTCATGCGCAATTTTCGCAGCGGCCAGCACGCTTTCAACCGGTGACTCCAGCTGCATCAGCAGGGCTTCCGCTCCGGCGATGATTCCACGCTGCGCTTCGACGCGTTCAGTCGTTAACGCGGCATTAGCCCCTGCATGAATACCGATGACATTCTCACCTTCCGCATTGACGAAAATCAGCGCCACGCCGGTAGATTCCCCTGCAACCACGCTGACGGGTGCGATGTCGATGTTGTCGCTTGCGAGCTGTTTGCGTACGCGCTCGCCGGTATCGTCATCACCCGTACAGGCGATAAACGCGATATTCGCCCCGCTGCGTCCGGCGGCAACCGCCTGGTTTGCGCCCTTACCGCCGAACGCCACCTGATACTGATTGCCGGTGACGGTTTCGCCCGGAGTGGGGAACGTTTCAAGGTTAAGAATGTGATCGGCATTGATACTGCCAAGGACGACGAGGTTGCCTGCGGTTTTCATGTATTGAGGTGTCCATCTGAGAGCGCCACCGGTATTACCCGGTGGCGTATGCCACACTTTTCTTTTATTTGGTGTCCCTCAGGCAGCCAGCGACTGCCTGAATCGCCTTTACTGCTTAATGACCAGTTTCAGGTCAACAGGATATTTGGCCTGAACTTTTTCGCCCTTCAGCACTTTATCGGCAGTTTGCACGCCTGTCGCGCCAATCTGCTCAGGCAGCTGAGCGATGGTCGCAGCCAGTTTGCCATCATTTACTGCTTTTTCACCATCCGGCGTGCCGTCAAATCCGACAACCATCACATCTGATTTACCCGCAGTCTGGAGCGCACGCAGCGCACCGAGCGCCATTTCGTCGTTCTGTGCGAATACCGCCTGCACATCAGGATGCGCGGTCAGCAGGTTCTGCATGACGTTCAGACCCTTTGTACGGTCGAAGTCTGCCGGCTGGCTCGCCAGCACGTTGAATTTGTGCGCCGCTACAGCCTGCTGGAAACCCTCACCACGTTCACGGGCCGCGGAAGTCCCGGCGATACCCTGCAACTCAATCACTTTCGCGCCTTCACCGGCTTTCTTCGCGATGTAGTCGCCGGCGATTTTTCCGCCCAGTACGTTATCAGACGCAATGTGGCTGACCACATCCCCTTTCGTTGCCTGACGGTCAAGGGTGATTACCGGGATCTTCGCCTGGTTTGCCATCTTCACGGCATTACCGACCGCGTCGGAATCGGTTGGGTTGATCAGCAGGATTTTGGTGCCACGAACGGTTAAGTCCTGAACGTTAGCCAGCTCTTTCGCCGGGTTGTTCTGAGAATCCAGCACCACCAGGTTGTAGCCCAGTTTATCTGCTTCTTTCTGCGCGCCATCCTTCAGGGAGACGAAGAACGGGTTGTTCAGGGTAGAGACAACCAGCGCGATGGTGTCCTTCGCCATGGCGTTAGCACTTACGGTTGCGCTCAGCGCGACAGCAGAAACCAGGGTAGCCAGTTTTTTCATGTTCATATCTAAGATGTCCTGTAGTGTCGTCAGTTACTGTTTTTTGTTGTCTACCAGTACCGCCAGCAAAATCACCACTGCCTTAACGATCATCTGGTAATAGGAGGAAACACCTAACAAATTCAAACCATTATTCAGGAAACCGAGGATCAGTGCGCCGATCAATGTCCCAACAATGCGACCTTTACCGCCCGCAAGGCTCGTACCGCCCAGAACCACTGCCGCGATGGCATCCAGCTCATAGCCCGTACCCGCCGTTGGCTGTGCGGAAGAGAGGCGCGCCACTTCGATGATGCCCGCCAGAGACGCCAGCAGGCCGCACAGGGAGTAAACGATAATTTTGACTTTATTAACGCTGATACCGGACAGGCGCGTTGCCGCTTCGTTACCGCCCAGCGCATAGATATAACGACCCAGACGGGTATGGTGCAGCATGTACCACGCCGCCAGGAAAACGATAGCCATGATCCAGACCGGGGTCGGGACACCCAGCGGGCGACCGATACCGAACCAGCCAAACAGATCGGCGTTATCGGTAAAGCCGGTATTAATCGGGCTGCCGTTGGTGTACACCATGGTCACACCGCGCAGCAGCAGCATCATCACCAGCGTGGCGATGAACGCCTGAACGCGACCTTTCGCCACAATTACGCCGGTTACGGCGCCAATTGCCGCACCTGCCGCCAGCGCAGCGGCAACGGCCACCAGCGCGTTGACCTCAATACCGACAATCGACGCGGCGATCGCGCCGGTGAGGGCCAGCAGGGAACCGACGGACAGATCGATACCCGAGGTCAAAATCACCAGCGTCATCCCCACCGCCATAATGGCGTTGACAGAGGTCTGCTGAAGAATGTTGAACAGGTTATTGACGGTAAAAAAGTTCGGGCTCATGGTCGAGACAATCGCGATCAGCACCAGCAGGGCAATCAGCGATTTTTGTTCCATCAGCCATGCCTTTGTGAAATAGCGGCGACCAGAAACAGCCTGGGTAGTCATCTTCTTACTCCTGATTCACGCGATTAAGCTTGCCCACAGCGGCAGCCATCAGAACTTCCTGGGTGGCCTGCTCGCGAGTGAATTCACCACCGAGATGCCCTTCATGCATGACGATAATGCGATCGCTCATGCCTAATACTTCTGGCATCTCGGAAGAGACCAGAATGATGCTCAGACCGTCGGCCTTGAACTGGTTAATCAGCTGATAGATCTCTTTTTTCGCGCCCACGTCCACGCCGCGGGTGGGCTCATCGAGGATCAGTACTTTCGGGCGCGTCATCAACCCGCGGGCAATCGCCACTTTCTGCTGATTACCGCCGGACAACAGGCCAATCGCCTGCTCCATCGATGGGGTTTTAACGTTAAAGAGACGGATAAAATCGCTGACCGCCTGCTGCTCATCTTTGTGTTTCAGGCTGCCGCCGCTGCGGCTGAAATAGCCTAGCGCAGTCAGAGACATGTTCTCTTTTACCGACATGCCCAGCACTAAGCCGTCGCGCTTACGGTCTTCAGAGATATAGACGATGCCATTCGCCAGCCCGTCCTGCGGCGAGCGGGTGACCACTTCATGGCCGTCAAGGGTAACGTAGCCGCTGGTGCGCGGCAGTGCGCCATAGAGCACTTTCATCAGTTCAGTACGCCCCGCCCCCATCAGGCCCGCGACGCCAAGGATCTCGCCCTTGCGCAGGGTAAAGGAGACGTCATTCACGCCCGGTCCGCAGAGGTTATCCACCTTCAGGCGGATCTCACCCGGCGCTTTTTCCAGATGTGGATACTGATCTTCGAGCTTACGTCCCACCATCATTTCGATCAGCGAATCTTCGGTCAGGGTTGCTACTTCGCGCTCGGCAATAAACTGCCCGTCGCGAAAGACGGTGACGTCGTCGCAGATTTCGAAGATCTCTTTCATGCGGTGTGAGATATAGACAATGCCGCGGCCCTGGGATTTCAGCTCACGGATCACGCGGAACAAGGATTCGGTTTCGGTATCGGTCAGGGCGTCGGTCGGTTCATCCATAATGATGACCTTCGACTCGAAGCTCAGCACCTTCGCGATTTCCACCATCTGCTGATCGCCGATGGAAAGGTCGCCCACCAGTCGGTCGCTCTTAAAGCGCAGATTCAGCTTCGCCAGCAGTTTGTCCGCTTCGGCATACATGGTTTTCCAGTCGATTTTGCCAAACCGGTTCACGAACTCACGGCCGAGGAAGATGTTCTCCGCAATGGTGAGCTGCGGGATCAGGTTCAGCTCCTGGTGGATGATGCCGATGCCCGCTTCCTGAGAGGATTTCGGGCCGTTGAAGGTGGTCTCTTTACCCAGCCACAGCAGCGAACCGGCATCGCGTTGGTAGATACCGGTCAGCACTTTCATCATGGTGGATTTGCCGGCGCCGTTTTCGCCCACCAGCGCCATGACGCGCCCGGAATAGACGTTCAGCGCCGCGCCGGAGAGGGCTTTTACGCCCGGGAACGATTTATCGATCCCTTTGAGTTGCAGTAATGCGTCCATGATGGCCTCAGAAGGTGACGCCAGCACAGAGAATGATATTTGCATACGGGGAACACTCCCCGCTGCGAATCACCGCCTGACTGTCTGCGGTTTGTTGTTTGAACTGCTCGTGCGTTGTGTAACGAATTTCTATGGTGTTTCCCTGGTGCTGTTGCAGTTGCTCAATGTGGCTGAGCAACGTTTCGTGGAGTTGCGGATTATGTTGTTTGATTTCCGCCGCGAGAATGGCCGCCTCAACCTGCATCTCCGCGGTGACCACTTCCAGTACCTGCATGAACGAGGGCACGCCCTGCGTTAACGCCATATCGATACGGGTTGTGCTGCGCGGAACCGGTAAGCCTGCATCGCAAACCACCAGCGTATCGGTATGCCCAAGACGGGAAATCACCGATGAGATTTCTGAGTTGAGTACTGTGCCTTTCTTCATTTTTTGCTCCACTAGCGAAACGTTTCGCTAAAAACAGTGTAGCCGCAGAAGTGTTCAGAAAACCATCATGACGTAACGGATTTGTGATCAACGTCGAAACGTTTCGCTAAGTGAAATGCAGAGGAGGTAAATGCAAAACGGTAACCGTCAGGTTACCGTTTTTTATGGTTGCGCCCTCTCCCTGTGGGAGAGGGTCGGGGTGAGGGCATCAAGCCCACACGGAGTCTTAAATCTCGACCTGCGTGCCCAGCTCAATCACACGATTAGGCGGGATCTCAAACTGGTCAGGCGCACGCAGGGCGTTACGTTGCAGAATGAGATACAGCTTGCCGCGCAGGCGCAAATACCATGGGCGCTTGCCGATGATCAGCGACTCGTGGGACATAAAGAACGACGTCTCCATCATGCGGCAACTCAGGCCTTCCAGACCGCAGCGGTGGAACACCTCTTCCACGTTCGGCGTTTCGCGCCAGCCGTAGCTTGCCACCACGCGCCAGAAGGTTGGCGACAGCTGTTCAATCTGTACGCGACGCACGTTGTGAACGTACGGCGCATCTTCAGTACGCAGCGTCAGCAGGATCACGCGCTCGTGCAGCACTTTGTTGTGCTTGAGGTTATGCATCAGCGCAAACGGGATTACGTTCAGCGCGCGAGACATATACACCGCCGTGCCCGGCACGCGCACCGGTGGGGATTTCTCCAGCGAGGCGATCATGGCCTCCAGAGAGTTACCGTGCTCATGCATACGACGCAGCAGGCGGAAACGTTCGCTCTTCCACGTCGTCATCACAATAAACATCACCAGACCCAGCGTCAGCGGCAGCCAGCCACCGGAGACAATCTTGTCGAGATTCGCAGAAAACAGCGGCACGTCGATACAGAGGAAGCCAACCAGGATCAGCCCCACGAGGAACTTATTCCAGTGCCAGTTACGGTACGCCACGGTGGTGGAGAGAATAGAGGTCAACACCATCGTTCCGGTTACCGCGATACCGTACGCCGCCGCCAGATTACTGGAGTGCTCAAAGCTGACGATGACAATCACCACCGCGAAGTAGAGCAGCCAGTTGACGAACGGAATGTAGATCTGGCCAGACTCCATCTCTGAGGTATGGATAATGCGCATTGGGGAGAGATAACCCAACCGCACGGCCTGACGCGTCAGGGAGAATACGCCGGAAATGACAGCCTGAGAGGCAATGACCGTCGCCAGCGTCGCCAGGATCAGCATCGGAACCAGCGCCCAGTCCGGCGCCAGCAGGAAGAACGGGTTTTTAATCGCTTCAGGGTGTGCAAGCAGCAGCGCGCCCTGACCGAAGTAATTCAGCACCAGTGAAGGCAAGACCACGCTAAACCATGCGACGCGAATAGGGAGTTTCCCGAAGTGGCCCATATCCGCATACAGCGCTTCAACACCGGTAATGGAAAGTACCACCGCGCCCAGCGCCACAAACGACACCACTTTATATTCCAGGAAGAAATGCACCGCCCACAATGGGTTCAGCGCGTGCAGGACATCCGGGTTGGCGATAATACTGCGTAAGCCCAGCGCCGCCAGGATCAGGAACCAGGCCAGCATAATAGGCGCGAACAGCTTACCCACCAGCCCGGTACCGTGTTTTTGTATAGCAAACAGTAACGTCAGCACGATAATAGCGAGTGGCACCACCCACGTATCAAGCTGTGGCGCGACAATCTCCAGCCCCTCTATGGCCGACATTACCGAAATCGCCGGCGTAATCACGACTTCTCCATAGAAGAAGCTGCCGCCAATCAGGCCAATGATGACCAGCACGGAGGTCATTCTTGCAGACGTATTGCGCCCGGCAAGGGACATCAGGGTCAGAATACCGCCCTCGCCCGCGTTATCAGCCCGCATAACGAAAGAGAGATACTTAAGGGAGACCACCAGGATCAGCAGCCAGAAGATGAGCGAGAGGAAACCAAATACGGCGTCACGCTCTACACCAAAACCAAACTGACCGGACAGACATTCACGAAGCGTATAAAGCGGGCTGGTGCCGATATCACCGTAGACAACCCCGATCGCCGCAAGCGTTACTGCGGGTAATGATTGCTTATTATCAGTGCTCATAGACTAGTCTTTTCGTTTGAATAACAAATGTGTGCTTAGTCCCTTGGCCCACAAAAAGCGCACAGTATGCACGATTCAATGCAAAATCGTACCCCTAAATGCAGCCACATTAATGTAGCGCAAAGAAAATAGCGCCGCACTTCAGCCTATTACCAGGCCAGACCGAAACGTCTATACTCGCTTCAATTAGCCGCCACGACGGCGAAAGGATGCAAAACTATTATGGCTCACTCACATTTATTAGCAGAAAGAATTTCCCGCCTTAGCAGTGCGCTGGAAAAAGGCCTTTACGAGCGTAGCCACGCCATTCGTCTCTGTTTATTGGCGGCGCTGAGCGGGGAAAGCGTGTTTCTGCTGGGGCCGCCGGGCATTGCCAAAAGTCTGATCGCACGCCGCCTCAAATTCGCTTTCCAGAACGCGCGCGCATTCGAGTATTTGATGACGCGCTTCTCCACGCCGGAAGAAGTTTTCGGCCCACTCTCCATTCAGGCGCTAAAAGATGAGGGACGCTATGAACGTCTGACGGCGGGCTATCTCCCGGAAGCGGAAATCGTCTTTCTTGATGAGATCTGGAAAGCCGGCCCGGCCATTCTGAATACCCTGCTGACGGCAATTAACGAACGCCGATTCCGCAACGGCGCCAGCGAAGAGAAGATCCCCATGCGCCTGCTGGTGGCCGCGTCAAACGAACTGCCCGAAGCCGACAGCAGCCTGGAAGCGCTGTATGACCGTATGTTGATCCGCCTGTGGCTGGATAAAGTCCAGGATAAATCAAACTTCCGTTCTATGCTGGTAAGCCAGCAGGATGAAAACGAAAATCCGGTGGCAGCGTCATTGCAGGTCACGGACGAGGAATACCACCAGTGGCAGGAGGAGATCGGCAAGATAAAACTGCCTGATCCCGTTTTTGAGCTGATCTTCATGCTGCGCCAGCAGCTTGATTTACTGCCCTCCGCGCCGTACGTCTCCGATCGTCGCTGGAAAAAAGCCATTCGTCTGCTCCAGGCAAGCGCGCTGTTTAGCGGCCGCGATGCTGTCGCTCCCATCGATCTGATCCTGCTGAAAGACTGCCTGTGGCATGACGCAGAAGGGATGAATCTGATGCAGCAGCAGCTGGACGTTTTGATGACCGGACACGCGTGGGGTCAGCAATCCATGCTTAATCAACTGGGGGCGATTGCTCAACGTCGCCTTCAGCTCCAGCAGCAGCAAAGTGACAAAACCGCGCTGAAGGTGAACCGTCTTGGCGGGATGTTTGCCCGTAAACCGCACTACGAACTGCCAGCCGGGCTGACTGACGCCTCGCTCACGCTTCTTCTTCAGCAGCCGCTGAAGCTTCATGATATGCAGGTTGTGCATGTGACTATCGAACGCGTTGCGCTGGTTCAGTGGCTGGATAAGGGCGGTGAGATCCGCGGTAAACTCAACGGTATCGGCTTTGCACAGCCGTTGTCGATGGAAGTCGACAGCAGCCAGCACCTTGTGATCCGCGACGTCAGCCTTCAGGGATCGCGCCTGGCGCTGCCGGGCACGGCCTCCGACACTGTGCCGGAGGAGATCAAACAGCAGCTCGACGCGCTGGATAACGAATGGCATCAGCAGCACACCCGCTTCAGCGAGCAGCAGAAATGCCTCTTTATCCATAGCGACTGGTTAGGTCGCATTGAAGCCAGCTTGCAGGATGTCAGCGCGCAGATCAAACAGGCTCGTCAATGCTAACGCTGGACACGCTTAACGTCATGCTGGCGGTTAGCGAGGAAGGGTTGATCGAAGAGGTCGTCATTACCCTGCTCGCTTCACCGCAGCTGGCGGCCTTCTTTGAAAAATTCCCGAAGCTTCGAAAAGCAATGACGGACGATCTTCCCCGCTGGCGCGATAACCTGCGCCAGCGGTTTAAGGAGACGGAAGTCCCGCCGGAACTGACAGAGGAAGTGGCTGGTTACCAGCAGTGCCAGCGGCTTTCAACGCCGCAGTTTATTGCCCAGCTACAGCAAACTCTGACGCTGCTTGATAACGTTCACTCCCCGTTTGCCAGCCAGGCCAGAGCGCTGGTCACGGACAACCCCAGCTTCACTTCCGCCCTGCATACGCTGTTTTTACAGCGCTGGCGACTGAGCCTTGTGGTCCAGGCCACGGCCCTCAATCAGCAGTTGCTGGACGAAGAGCGCGAACAGTTGCTCAGTGAGGTCCAGGAGCGAATGACCCTGAGCGGCCAGTTAGAACAGGTGCTGGTGGAGAATGAAAACGCCGCTGGTCGACTCTGGGATATGAGTGCCGGCCAGTTAAAGCGGGGCGATTATCAGCTGATCGTGAAGTACGGCGACTTTCTGGCGCAACAGCCGGAGCTGATGAAGCTCGCAGAACAGCTCGGCCGCTCCCGGGAGGCCCGGTCGGTCCCAAAGAAAGATGCGCCGATGGAGACCTTCCGAACGCTGGTACGCGAGCCCTCCACCGTACCGGAGCAGGTGGACGGGCTACAGCAAAGCGATGACATCCTGCGCCTGCTGCCAACGGAACTCAGCACGCTGGGAATGACCGAACTGGAGTATGAGTTTTATCGTCGGCTGGTGGAAAAACAGCTCATTACCTATCGACTGCATGGCGAAGCCTGGCGCGAGAAGATCAGCCAGCGTCCGGTGGTGCACCAGGATTTTGATGAGCAACCGCGCGGCCCATTCATTGTTTGCGTCGATACGTCCGGATCGATGGGGGGCTTTAATGAACAGTGCGCAAAAGCGTTCTGCCTGGCCCTGATGCGCGTGGCGCTCGCCGATCGTCGTCGCTGCTACATCATGCTCTTTTCCAGCGAAGTGGTGGGGTATGAACTGACCAGCCCGCAGGGGCTGGAGCAGGCGATCCGCTTTTTAAGCCAGCGCTTTCGCGGCGGCACCGATCTGGCCAGCTGTTTTCGCAGTATCATTGAGCGCATGCAGGGCGGTGACTGGTACGACGCGGATGCGGTGGTGATTTCCGATTTTATTGCCCAGCGGCTGCCGGACGACGTCGTGAATAAAGTGAAGGAGATGCAGCGCGTGCACCAGCACCGTTTCCATGCCGTGGCGATGTCTGCACATGGAAAACCCGGCATCATGCGCATCTTCGATCATATCTGGCGCTTTGATACCGGGTTGCGTAGCCGCCTGCTCAGACGCTGGCGACGTTAATTAAAGAAGAGAACCGACGCTCTCACGTACCTGCTGCGGCCAGACCCCACACTGCACCTGACCGATATGGGACAGTTGCAACAGCAGCATGGTCAGACGAGACTGGCCAATACCACCGCCGATGGTCTGCGGCATTTCACCGCGCAGCAGCGCCTGGTGCCATTCCAGTTGCAGACGATCCTCATCACCGGTCACGGCCAGCTGACGCTTCAGTGCTTCAGCATCCACGCGGATCCCCATTGAAGAGAGTTCAAACGCATCTTCCAGAACCGGGTTCCAGACCAGAATATCGCCGTTCAGACCAGCATATTCGCTTTCGCCCACTGTGCTCCAGTCATCGTAATCCGGCGCACGGACGTCGTGACGTTTACCATCAGACAATTTTCCGCCAATGCCGATCAGGAATACCGCGCCAAGCTCTTTGGCAATCGCGCGTTCACGGCCTTTGGCATCCAGATCCGGGAAACGGCTCAGCAACTCCTGACTGTGAACAAAGTGGATCGTTTCCGGCAGGAACGGTGCCAGACCAAACTCTTTGCTTACGGCCGCTTCGGTCGCTTTGATCCCGGCGTAGATCGCCTCAACGGTAGACTTCAGCGTGCCAACGTGGCGCTCGCCGTCACCCATTACGCGCTCCCAGTCCCACTGGTCAACGTAGACAGAGTGAATGGGGGAGAGGCGGTCTTCATCGGGGCGAAGGGCTTTCATATGCGTGTAAAGCCCTTCGCCCGCGCTGAAGTCGTGTTGTCCCAGGGTTTGACGCTTCCACTTCGCCAGGGAATGAACCACTTCGAACTGAGCGTCTGGCAGTGTTTTCACTTTTACCTGTACCGCTTTTTCGCAACCAGACAAGTTATCCTGCGTCCCGTCACCCACGCGGCTCAGAATCGGCGCCTGAACTTCAATAAGGCCAAGCTTCTCTTCCAGCTGGCGAGAAAAATGGGATTTAACGAAACTGATCTGGCGTTGTTTTGCGATGTAAGCGGTTTTCATTATTTATACTCCTGCGTCCTGTTGATACTGATTAAGCAACAGAACAGGCGCTTAATTCAATAACCCATCAACAAAAAGCCTCCTTCACTTTTGATTCGTTAAAATAAGACGCTAGAATAGAAGGAATCATTAATCTTCATAAGAAAAACCTATGGAAAATTATCAGATCGACAATCTGGACCGCGGCATTCTGGAAGCGCTCATGGCCAACGCACGCACCGCGTATGCCGAACTGGCGAAACAATTTGGCGTCAGCCCGGGGACCATTCACGTTCGCGTAGAGAAAATGAAGCAGGCCGGGATCATCACCGGCGCACGCATTGATGTCAGCCCGAAGCAACTCGGCTACGACGTCTGCTGCTTCATTGGCATTATTCTGAAAAGCGCCAAAGATTACCCCTCCGCGCTGGAGAAACTGAACGCGCTGGATGAAGTCACTGAAGCGTACTACACCACCGGGCACTACAGCATCTTTATAAAGGTCATGTGCCGATCCATTGACGCCCTCCAGCAGGTACTTATCAACAAGATCCAAACAATCGATGAAATTCAGTCCACTGAAACCCTGATCTCCCTGCAAAACCCGATCATGCGTACTATCCGCCCGTGATCGGGCAATTTCATTCCCACATTTTCCACAGGTAGATCCCAGCTCGTTCACAGCGTACAATGGCCGCCTCTTTATCTGAGCGAGCGATCAATGGCGGACATTACTCTTATCAGCGGCAGCACCCTGGGCGGTGCGGAATATGTAGCGGAACATCTGGCTGAGAAGCTGGAAGACGCGGGCTTTTCTACACAAACGCTGCACGGACCGCTGCTGGAAGATCTCCCGACTGACGGGGTCTGGCTGCTGATCACCTCCACGCACGGCGCGGGCGATCTGCCAGATAACCTGCAACCTTTATATGACGAACTGCTGGAACAACAGCCCGATCTGTCAAACGTCCGGTTTGGCGCTGTGGGGATCGGCAGCCGTGAATATGACACTTTCTGTGGCGCCATAGAGAAAGTAGAAGCTGCGGTGACCGCCTGCGGAGCAAAACAGCTGGGTGAAACGCTGAAGATCAACATCCTCGATCATGATATTCCCGAAGATCCAGCCGAGATCTGGCTCGCGGAATGGAAAAATTTACTCAAAAACGATTAAAGATCGTGCGAACAGATGTGGATAACTCTGGTTAAAAGCTCGTATTAAGCCGTAGTTATCCAAATAACAACGTTGGTTTAGTTTTTGACCTGTGTATAAAGTGGCGATCTGATCCCAGCTTATACGGTCCAGGATCACCGATCATTCACAGCAAACGATCCTTCCTAACTGCATGATCTTATTTATGGGATCGGACTTATCCACAAAGGTCTGCGATCCTAATAAGAGATCACAATAGAACAGATCTCTAAATAAAAAGATCTTCTTTTTAATAGCCCAGGATCCCAATGCTTTCTCGAAAGACTAAAGTTGAGTAGAATCCACGGCCCGGGCTTCAATCCATTTTCATACCGCTTTACGCGAGGCAGACCACCATGTTTTATCAGGATCCTTTTGACGTCATCATCATTGGCGGGGGTCACGCAGGCACTGAGGCCGCAATGGCCGCAGCGCGAATGGGTCAGCAGACCCTGCTTTTGACACACAATATCGACACGCTGGGACAAATGTCCTGTAATCCGGCGATTGGCGGCATTGGGAAAGGACACCTGGTAAAAGAAGTGGATGCACTTGGCGGCCTGATGGCGAAAGCGATCGATCATGCGGGTATTCAGTTTAGGATACTAAACGCGAGTAAAGGTCCGGCTGTTCGCGCCACCCGTGCACAGGCAGACCGTGTGCTTTACCGTCAGGCTGTGCGCACCGCGCTGGAAAACCAACCGAACCTGATGATCTTCCAGCAGGCGGTAGAAGATCTTATCGTGGAGAACGATCGTGTTGTTGGCGCCGTGACCCAAATGGGTCTCAAATTCCGCGCAAAAGCGGTGGTGCTGACGGTCGGGACATTCCTGGACGGTAAAATCCATATTGGTCTGGACAATTACAGCGGTGGTCGTGCTGGCGATCCGCCGTCAATTCCGTTATCTCGTCGTCTGCGTGAGCTGCCGCTGCGCGTAAGCCGCCTGAAAACCGGCACGCCGCCGCGTATTGATGCGCGCACCATTGATTTCAGCGTGCTGGCACAGCAGCACGGCGATAACCCGATGCCGGTGTTCTCGTTCATGGGCAATGCGGGGCAACATCCGCAGCAGGTGCCGTGCTACATCACGCACACCAATGAAAAAACCCATGACGTGATCCGCAATAATCTCGATCGCAGCCCAATGTATGCTGGTGTGATCGAAGGGATCGGCCCGCGTTATTGCCCGTCTATCGAAGACAAAGTGATGCGCTTTGCCGATCGTAATCAGCACCAGATCTTCCTCGAACCGGAAGGGCTGACATCTAACGAAATTTACCCGAACGGCATCTCCACCAGCCTGCCGTTCGACGTGCAGATGCAGATTGTGCGTTCAATGCAGGGCATGGAAAACGCGAAGATCGTTCGTCCTGGCTACGCTATTGAGTACGATTTCTTCGATCCGCGTGACCTGAAGCCGACGCTGGAAAGCAAATTCATCCAGGGTCTGTTCTTCGCAGGCCAGATTAACGGCACCACCGGGTACGAAGAAGCTGCCGCGCAAGGGCTGCTGGCCGGTCTGAACGCCGCTCGCTTCTCTGCCGAGAAAGAGGGCTGGGCACCGGCGCGTTCTCAGGCTTACCTGGGCGTTCTGGTCGACGATCTCTGCACGCTGGGGACCAAAGAACCGTACCGCATGTTTACTTCTCGTGCGGAATATCGCCTGATGCTGCGCGAAGACAATGCCGATCTGCGTCTGACCGAGGTGGGCCGCGAGCTGGGTCTGGTGAATGACGAGCGCTGGGCGCGCTTCAACGAGAAGCTGGAACGCATTGAACAGGAACGTCAGCGCCTGAAAACCACCTGGGTGAATCCGCAGGCGGAAACTGCTGCTGAAGTGAATGCTCACTTAACAGCACCGCTGTCGCGCGAAGCCAGTGGGGAAGATCTGCTGCGCCGTCCTGAAGTCACCTACGAGAATCTGGTCAAACTGACGGCGTTCGCACCGGGCCTTGAAGACGCTGAAGCGGCCGAGCAGGTCGAAATTCAGGTGAAGTACGAAGGCTACATCGCGCGTCAGCAGGATGAGATCGAAAAACAGCAGCGCAACGAAAACACGCTGCTGCCGGAAATGCTGGACTACCGTCAGGTGACGGGCCTTTCCAACGAAGTGATCGCTAAGCTGAACGATCACAAACCTGTATCGATTGGCCAGGCCTCACGTATCTCTGGCGTCACACCTGCCGCGATTTCGATTCTGCTGGTGTGGCTGAAAAAGCAGGGCATGCTGCGCCGTAGCGCGTAATGCTCTGTAAATAGCCCGGTGGCGCTGCGCTTACCGGGCCTACTGAACCCGTAGGGCGGGTTAGCGAAGCGCCACCCGCCACTTAAGTTTCTCAACAGGTATCCACCGTGCTCAATAAACTCTCTCGTCTGCTGGAACAGGCAGGTATTTCGCTCACCGATCACCAGAAAAATCAGCTGGTGGCCTATGTCGATATGCTGAACAAATGGAATAAAGCGTACAACCTCACCTCCGTACGCGATCCCAACGAGATGCTGATTCGCCATATTCTCGATAGCATCGTCGTGGCGCCGTATCTGAACGGTGAACGTTTTATCGATGTGGGCACCGGTCCGGGCTTGCCGGGCGTTCCGTTGTCTATTGTTCGACCGGAGAGTCATTTCACGCTGCTGGACAGCCTGGGCAAGCGCGTACGCTTTTTACGCCAGGTTCAGCATGAGCTGAAGCTGGAAAACATTACGCCCGTACAGAGCAGGGTAGAGGAGTTCCCGGCAGAGCCACCGTTTGACGGTGTTATCAGCCGCGCGTTTGCCTCACTCAATGACATGGTGAGCTGGTGCAAACACCTGCCAGCGGAGAAGGGGCGTTTTTATGCGCTGAAAGGGCAACTTCCGGGGGACGAAATCGAGCAGCTTCCGGACGGTTTTGTTGTCGAATCCATTGAGAAACTCCAGATCCCTCAGCTCGAAGGTGAGCGTCATCTGGTGATAATTAAGCCAAACACTTTTTAAAAAATTAATAAAAAATGTGGAATTTGTGCTGTTCTGATCGTGTTAAAAAGCAGCACATTCAGTCTGATTTGGTCGTCGTTAATTTAACCTTGTTGTTACCATGGATTTTCTTATGGTTAACCTGACGTGATTCGTTCACTCAGAGGATAGTCAACCATGAAATTATCAGTCTGCTAAAAGTGGGTAAAAGCAACAAGAATGGAATGTTAAATATTTATTAAGAATGTCAATAAAAGGTTTTTGTTGTATACGGCTCTGTTTTAAAAATAGTTGCGGTTTTTTTGCTTTAATTTCATGCAGATGAAATTAATCGTTTTACGTCTTTGATAAATACCATTTTATCGCAAATGTGTATTTTGTGATCTCGTGCACGCTTTATCACCAACGTTTCCGCGCTGTTTGCAGTTTTGCCTGAAGGTCAACGCTTGGGTCAAAAGTTGAAAAATAGGACTGGGGAAAAATATTTAAACATTTATTCACCTTTTCGCTACTTAATGTTTGAAATCACGGGTACGCACCGTATAATTTGACCGCTTTTTGATGCTTGACTCTGAGCCTTAAAGGACGTTTTATACGACACGCGGCATACCTCGAAGGGAGCAGGAGTAAAAACGTGATGTCTGTGTCGCTCTTGAGTAGAAACGTTGCTCGTAAGCTTCTGTTCATTCAGTTTCTGGCTGTGATAGCAAGTGGACTGCTGTTTAGCCTCAAAGACCCCTTCTGGGGCATCTCCGCCGCGTGCGGAGGTTTGGCGGTGGTTCTGCCAAACGTGTTGTTTATGATTTTTGCCTGGCGTCATCAGGCGCATACACCTGCCAAAGGCCGCGTGGCCTGGTCCTTCGCTCTCGGCGAAGTGTGTAAGGTGTTGCTGACCTTTGCTCTACTGGTGATGGCGCTGGCGGTTTTGAAAGTGGTATTCATGCCGCTGATAGCAACGTGGGTTTTGGTGCTGGTGGTACAAGTTCTGGCTCCAGCTGTAATCAATAACAAAGGGTAAAAGGCATCATGGCTTCAGAAAATATGACGCCGCAGGATTACATAGGTCACCATCTGAATAACCTTCAGCTGGACCTGCGTACATTCTCGCTGGTGGATCCACATAACCCCCCGGCCACCTTCTGGACGATCAACATCGACTCCATGTTCTTCTCGGTGGTTTTGGGTCTTCTGTTCCTGGCCATGTTCCGTAGCGTTGCTAAAAAGGCGACCAGCGGTGTTCCAGGGAAATTCCAGACGTTCATCGAGATGATCATCGGCTTCGTCCATGGCAGCGTGAAAGACATGTACCATGGTAAGAGCAAACTGATTGCTCCGCTGGCCCTGACCGTGTTCGTTTGGGTCTTCCTGATGAACCTGATGGACCTCCTGCCTATCGATTTCTTACCTTGGATCGGTGAGCACGTACTCGGCCTGCCTGCACTGCGCGTGGTTCCGTCTGCCGACGTGAACATCACCCTGTCGATGGCGCTGGGCGTATTTATCCTCATTCTGTTCTACAGCATCAAAATGAAAGGCGTAAGCGGCTTTGTGAAAGAGCTTACCTTGCAGCCGTTCAACCACTGGGCGTTTATTCCGGTCAACCTGATCCTGGAAGGCGTTAGCCTGCTGTCCAAACCTGTTTCACTGGGTCTGCGACTGTTCGGCAACATGTATGCGGGTGAGCTGATTTTCATTCTGATCGCGGGTCTTCTGCCGTGGTGGTCACAGTGGATTCTGAATGTGCCATGGGCCATTTTCCACATCCTGATCATTACGCTGCAAGCCTTTATCTTCATGGTTCTGACGATCGTCTATCTGTCGATGGCGTCTGAAGAGCACTGATTTTTTACCAACACTACTACGTTTTAATTGAAACAAACTGGAGACTGTCATGGAAAACCTGAATATGGATCTGCTGTACATGGCTGCCGCTGTGATGATGGGTCTGGCGGCTATCGGTGCTGCGATCGGTATCGGCATCCTCGGGGGCAAATTCCTGGAAGGCGCAGCGCGTCAACCTGATCTGATTCCTCTGCTGCGTACTCAGTTCTTTATCGTTATGGGTCTGGTGGATGCAATCCCAATGATCGCTGTAGGTCTGGGTCTGTACGTGATGTTTGCTGTCGCGTAGTAGTTGTTTTAAAACCTCAAGCCACAGAAATTTAAGAGGTATTGTGCTGTGAACATGAACGCAACAATCCTCGGCCAGGCCATCGCGTTTATTCTCTTTGTCTGGTTCTGCATGAAGTATGTATGGCCGCCTTTAATGGCTGCCATCGAAAAACGTCAGAAAGAAATTGCTGACGGTCTGGCTTCCGCAGAACGCGCTAAGAAAGATTTGGACCTTGCACAGGCCAACGCGACAGACCAGCTGAAAAAAGCGAAAGCTGAAGCTCAGGTAATCATTGAACAGGCTAACAAACGCCGTTCTCAGATCCTGGACGAAGCCAAAGCTGAAGCAGAACAGGAACGTACTAAGATCGTGACACAAGCTCAGGCTGAAATTGAAGCTGAGCGTAAACGTGCTCGTGAAGAACTGCGTAAGCAGGTTGCGATTCTGGCTGTTGCTGGCGCCGAGAAGATCATCGAACGTTCCGTGGATGAAGCTGCTAACAGCGACATCGTGGACAAACTTGTCGCTGAACTGTAAGGAGGGAGGGGCTGATGTCTGAATTTGTTACGGTAGCTCGCCCCTACGCCAAAGCAGCTTTTGACTTTGCTGTCGAACACCAAAATGTCGATCGCTGGCAGAATATGCTGGCGTTTGCCGCTGAGGTGACGAAAAACGAACAAATGGCCGAGTTGCTTTCTGGTGCGTTAGCGCCTGAAACCCTCGCCGCGTCGTTTATCGCCGTGTGCGGAGAGCAACTGGATGCCAACGGCCAGAACCTGATTAAGGTGATGGCGGAAAATGGTCGTCTCCGTGTGCTCCCGGATGTTCTCGAGCAGTTTGAGCACTTACGTGCCCTTAGTGAAGCTACCGCTGAAGTTGAAGTAACTTCCGCGACTGAACTGAGTGACGAACAGCTTGCGAAAATCACCGCCGCGATGGAAAAACGTCTGTCACGCAAAGTTAAGCTGAATTGCAAAATCGATAAGTCTGTAATGGCAGGCGTAATCATCCGCTCGGGTGATATGGTCATTGATGGCAGCGTACGCGGCCGTCTTGAGCGCCTTGCAGACGTCTTGCAGTCTTAAGGGGACTGGAGCATGCAACTGAATTCCACCGAAATCAGCGAACTGATCAAGCAGCGCATTGCTCAGTTCAATGTTGTGAGTGAAGCTCACAACGAAGGTACTATTGTTTCTGTAAGTGACGGTGTTATCCGCATCCACGGCCTGGCCGATTGTATGCAGGGTGAGATGATTTCCCTGCCGGGTAACCGTTACGCTATCGCACTGAACCTGGAGCGCGACTCCGTAGGTGCCGTTGTGATGGGTCCATACGCTGACCTCGCCGAAGGCATGAAGGTTAAGTGTACTGGCCGTATTCTTGAAGTGCCGGTTGGCCGTGGCCTGCTGGGTCGCGTTGTTAACACCCTGGGTGCGCCAATCGACGGTAAAGGTCCGGTTGAGCACGATGGCTTCTCCCCAATCGAAGTTATCGCACCAGGCGTTATCGACCGTCAGTCTGTTGATCAGCCAGTACAGACGGGTTATAAGTCCGTTGATGCCATGATCCCAATCGGTCGTGGTCAGCGTGAACTGATCATCGGTGACCGTCAGACCGGTAAAACCGCGATGGCAATCGACGCCATCATCAACCAGCGTGATTCCGGCATCAAATGTGTGTACGTGGCTATCGGCCAGAAAGCGTCCACCATTTCCAACGTGGTTCGTAAACTGGAAGAGCACGGCGCACTGTCTAACACCATCGTTGTGGTAGCAACCGCGTCTGAATCTGCTGCACTGCAATACCTGGCACCATACGCCGGTTGCGCAATGGGCGAATACTTCCGTGACCGCGGTGAAGATGCGCTGATCGTATACGATGACCTGTCTAAACAGGCTGTTGCTTATCGTCAGGTTTCCCTGCTGCTCCGTCGTCCACCAGGACGTGAAGCATTCCCGGGCGACGTATTCTACCTCCACTCTCGTCTGCTGGAGCGTGCTTCCCGCGTTAACGCGGAATACGTCGAGAACTTCACCAAAGGTGAAGTGAAGGGTAAAACAGGTTCTCTGACCGCCCTGCCGATCATTGAAACCCAAGCGGGTGACGTTTCTGCGTTCGTTCCGACCAACGTAATCTCCATTACCGATGGTCAGATCTTCCTGGAAACCAACCTGTTTAACTCCGGTATTCGTCCGGCGGTTAACCCGGGTATCTCCGTATCCCGTGTGGGTGGTGCTGCTCAGACCAAGATCATCAAGAAACTGTCCGGTGGTATCCGTACCGCGCTGGCACAGTATCGTGAACTGGCTGCGTTCTCTCAGTTCGCATCCGATCTGGACGAAGCAACCCGTAAACAGCTGAGCCACGGTCAGAAAGTGACCGAGCTGCTGAAGCAGAAACAGTACGCGCCAATGTCTGTTGCTCAGCAGGGCCTGGTACTGTTCGCGGCTGAACGCGGTTACCTCGAAGATGTGGAACTGGCGAAAATCGGTAGCTTCGAAGCCGCTCTGCTGGCTTACGTCGACCGTGATCACGCTCCGCTGATGCAAGAGATCAACCAGACCGGTGGCTATAACGACGAAATCGAAGGCAAGCTGAAAGCTATCCTCGATTCCTTCAAAGCAACCCAATCCTGGTAATCGTCCGGCGGCTTGTCTCAGGACAAGCCGTCTGGCATTGAGGAGAAGCTCATGGCCGGCGCAAAAGAGATACGTAGTAAGATCGCAAGCGTCCAGAACACGCAAAAGATCACTAAAGCGATGGAGATGGTCGCCGCTTCCAAAATGCGTAAATCGCAGGATCGCATGGCGGCCAGCCGTCCTTATGCAGAGACCATGCGCAAAGTGATTGGTCACCTTGCAAACGGTAATCTGGAATATAAGCACCCTTACCTGGAAGAACGCGACGTTAAGCGCGTGGGCTACCTGGTGGTGTCGACTGACCGTGGTCTGTGTGGCGGCTTGAACATTAACCTGTTCAAAAAACTGCTGGCGGATATGAAAGGCTGGTCCGATAAAGGCGTTCAGTGCGATCTGGCACTGATTGGCTCTAAAGGCGTCTCTTTCTTTAACTCCGTTGGTGGCAACATTGTCGCTCAGGTGACCGGTATGGGTGATAACCCGTCCCTGTCCGAACTGATCGGCCCGGTTAAAGTGATGTTGCAGGCCTACGATGAAGGCCGTCTGGACAGACTGTACGTTGTCAGCAACAAATTTATTAACACCATGTCTCAGGTGCCTACGCTCACTCAGATGCTGCCGTTACCGGCATCAGAAGATGACGAGCTGAAACAGAAAGCCTGGGATTACCTGTATGAACCCGATCCGAAACCGCTGCTGGATACCCTGCTGCGTCGTTACGTTGAATCTCAGGTTTATCAGGGCGTTGTAGAAAACCTGGCCAGCGAGCAGGCCGCACGAATGGTGGCGATGAAAGCCGCGACCGATAATGGCGGCAGCCTGATTAAAGAGCTGCAGTTGGTTTACAACAAAGCTCGTCAGGCCAGCATTACTCAGGAACTCACCGAGATCGTCTCGGGGGCCGCCGCGGTTTAACCAGGTTTACGAATTACGTAGAGGATTCAAGATGGCTACTGGAAAGATTGTCCAGGTAATCGGCGCCGTGGTGGACGTCGAGTTCCCTCAGGACGCCGTACCACGCGTGTACGACGCGCTTGAGGTACAGAATGGTAACGAGAGCCTGGTGCTGGAAGTTCAGCAGCAGCTCGGCGGCGGTATCGTGCGTACCATCGCCATGGGTTCTTCCGACGGTCTGCGTCGTGGTCTGGAAGTAAAAGACCTTGAGCACCCGATCGAAGTCCCGGTAGGTAAAGCAACACTGGGTCGTATCATGAACGTATTGGGTCAACCAATCGACATGAAAGGCGACATCGGTGAAGAAGAGCGTTGGGCTATCCACCGCGCGGCACCTTCCTACGAAGAGCTGTCCAGCTCTCAGGAACTGCTGGAAACCGGCATCAAAGTTATCGACCTGATGTGCCCGTTCGCGAAGGGCGGTAAAGTTGGTCTGTTCGGTGGTGCGGGTGTAGGTAAAACCGTAAACATGATGGAGCTGATCCGTAACATCGCGATCGAGCACTCCGGTTACTCCGTGTTTGCGGGTGTTGGTGAACGTACTCGTGAGGGTAACGACTTCTACCATGAAATGACCGACTCCAACGTTCTGGACAAAGTTTCCCTGGTTTACGGCCAGATGAACGAGCCACCAGGAAACCGTCTGCGCGTTGCGCTGACTGGCCTGACGATGGCTGAGAAGTTCCGTGACGAAGGCCGTGACGTTCTGCTGTTCGTTGATAACATCTACCGTTACACCCTGGCCGGTACTGAAGTATCTGCACTGCTGGGTCGTATGCCTTCAGCGGTAGGTTATCAGCCTACGCTTGCGGAAGAGATGGGTGTTCTTCAGGAACGTATCACCTCTACCAAAACTGGTTCTATCACCTCCGTTCAGGCGGTATACGTACCTGCGGATGACTTGACTGACCCATCTCCAGCCACCACCTTTGCTCACTTAGATGCAACCGTGGTTCTGAGCCGTCAGATCGCGTCTCTGGGTATCTACCCGGCCGTTGACCCGCTGGACTCCACCAGCCGTCAGCTGGATCCACTGGTTGTTGGCCAGGAGCACTACGACACCGCGCGTGGCGTACAGTCCCTGCTGCAACGTTATCAGGAACTGAAAGACATCATCGCCATCCTGGGTATGGATGAACTGTCTGAAGAAGACAAACTGGTGGTAGCACGTGCGCGTAAGATCCAGCGCTTCCTGTCCCAGCCGTTCTTCGTTGCGGAAGTATTCACCGGTTCTCCAGGTAAATACGTTTCCCTGAAAGACACCATCCGTGGCTTTAAAGGCATCATGGAAGGCGAATACGATCACCTGCCAGAGCAGGCGTTCTACATGGTTGGTTCCATCGAAGAAGCCGTGGAAAAAGCCAAAAAACTTTAACGCCTTAATCGGAGGGTGATATGGCAATGACTTACCACCTGGACGTCGTCAGCGCAGAGCAACAAATGTTCTCTGGTCTGGTCGAGAAAATCCAGGTAACGGGTAGTGAAGGTGAACTGGGTATTTTCCCGGGTCACGCACCGCTGCTCACCGCCATTAAGCCTGGTATGATCCGCATCGTTAAACAGTTCGGTCATGAAGAGTTTATCTATCTGTCCGGCGGCATTCTTGAAGTGCAGCCAGGCAGTGTGACCGTTCTGGCCGATACCGCTATTCGTGGCCAGGATCTCGACGAAGCGCGAGCCCTGGAATCGAAGCGTAAGGCTGAAGAGCACATTAACAGCTCTCATGGTGACGTGGATTACGCTCAGGCGTCTGCGGAGCTGGCCAAAGCGATCGCGAAACTGCGCGTTATCGAGTTGACCAAAAAAGCGATGTAACACCGGCTTGAAAAGCACAAAAGCCAGTCTGGATCCCAGGCTGGCTTTTTTTTTCGGCCTTAATTCATGATGAAAAAGATGTAGAATTTTAAGCATCAAACGTTTTTACTTCTCACACAAACTACCGTCAGGATGCGTATGTTAAACAGTGCGATGAGCGTGGTGATCCTTGCCGCAGGCAAAGGTACCCGCATGTATTCCGATCTGCCTAAAGTGCTCCACACGCTGGCAGGAAAGCCAATGGTTCAGCATGTTATTGATGCAGCGAATGAATTAGGCGCCAGCCAGGTGCATCTGGTTTATGGACATGGCGGCGATCTGCTGAAAAAAACGCTGCGTGACGACAATCTCAACTGGGTGCTTCAGGCAGAACAGCTGGGTACGGGTCATGCAATGCAGCAGGCTGCACCCTTCTTCGCTGATGATGAAGATATCCTGATGCTCTACGGCGACGTCCCGCTGATCTCCGTTGAAACCCTTACTCGGCTGCGTGAAGCCAAACCGCAGGGTGGCATCGGTTTGTTGACCGTCGTGCTGGACGATCCAACCGGCTATGGCCGCATTACGCGTGAAAACGGCAACGTGACGGGGATTGTTGAGCATAAAGATGCCACTGACGAACAGCGCCAGATTCAGGAGATCAACACCGGCATCCTGATTGCGAACGGTGCGGATATGAAGCGCTGGCTGTCCAGACTCAACAATAACAACGCGCAGGGTGAATACTACATCACCGACATCATTGCGATGGCTTACCAGGAAGGGCGTGAGATTGCTGCCGTTCATCCGGCGCGTATCAGCGAAACGGACGGGGTAAACAACCGTCTCCAGCTTTCCCGTCTTGAGCGTATTTACCAGTCCGAGCAGGCAGAAAAGCTGTTGCTCGCGGGCGTTATGCTGCGAGATCCGGCGCGTTTCGATCTGCGTGGCACGCTGACCCACGGGCGCGACGTTGTAATAGATACTAACGTTATCCTGGAAGGTAACGTCACGCTGGGCAACCGCGTCAAAATCGGCACCGGCTGTGTGATTAAAAACAGCGCGATCGGTGACGACTGCGAAATCAGCCCGTACAGCGTGGTGGAAGATGCCCATCTTGAGGCGGCCTGTACGATTGGCCCATTTGCGCGTCTGCGCCCGGGCGCTGAGCTGCTGGAAGGTGCTCACGTAGGTAACTTCGTGGAAATGAAAAAAGCGCGTCTGGGTAAGGGCTCTAAAGCGGGTCATCTGACCTATCTGGGCGATGCGGAAATTGGCGACAACGTAAACATTGGTGCAGGGACGATTACCTGTAACTATGACGGCGCCAATAAGTTTAAAACCATCATTGGTGATGACGTGTTTGTAGGCTCCGATACCCAGCTGGTGGCGCCTGTTACCGTGGGCAAAGGCGTGACCATTGCCGCCGGGACAACCGTTACGCGCGATGTGGCCGAGAACGAGCTGGTGTTAAGCCGCGTTCCGCAGGTCAGCAAGCAGGGCTGGAAACGCCCGGTGAAGCAGAAGTAACGGATTTATACCCCTCACCCTAACCCTCTCCCCACAGGGGAGAGTGGATTGTTCGGTGCGGTGTTTTTCTCCCTCGCCCCTTTGGGGAGAGGGCCGGGGTGAGGGGATAACATAATCCTCCCCCCACAAGCAGTACCCATAAAAATAACCCCACTCTCTACAAGGCTCGGGGCGCCCGGAAAGGGCAAATACAGGTCAGCGACAACGCATGGCATAACGCCATAATCAGGAAATATAACTATGTGTGGAATTGTTGGCGCAGTTGCGCAGCGTGATATTGCTGAAATCCTTCTCGAAGGTTTACGTCGTCTGGAATACCGTGGTTACGACTCAGCCGGGCTGGCTGTCGTTGATGCAGAAGGTCATATGACCCGTCTGCGCCGTCTCGGTAAAGTGCAGATGCTGGCCCAGGCTGCGGAAGAACATCCGCTGCACGGTGGCACCGGTATTGCGCATACCCGCTGGGCGACCCACGGTGAGCCATCTGAAGGCAACGCACACCCGCATGTGTCTGAACACATCGTGGTCGTGCATAACGGCATTATCGAAAACCACGAACCGCTGCGTGAAGAACTGAAAGCGCGCGGCTATACCTTCGTCTCTGAAACCGACACCGAAGTGATTGCTCACCTGGTGCACTGGGAGCTGGCAAAGGGCGGTACACTGCGTGATGCGGTGCTGCGCGCTATCCCTCAGCTACGTGGTGCTTACGGTACGGTGATCATGGATTCCCGCGACCCGTCCACGCTGCTGGCCGCGCGTTCCGGTAGTCCGATGGTGATTGGTCTGGGCATGGGTGAAAACTTTATCGCTTCCGACCAGCTGGCGCTGCTGCCGGTTACCCGTCGCTTTATCTTCCTGGAAGAGGGAGACATTGCCGAGGTGACACGTCGCAGCGTGACCGTATTCGACACAAAAGGCGAGCAGGTTAAGCGTCAGGAGATCGAATCAAACCTGCAATACGACGCGGGCGACAAAGGTGCTTACCGTCACTACATGCAGAAAGAGATCTACGAACAGCCAAACGCCATTAAAAACACCCTGACTGGTCGCATCAGCCATGGTGAAGTGGATCTGAGCGAGCTGGGCGCCAATGCCAACGAACTGCTGAGCAAAGTCGAGCACATTCAGATCGTGGCCTGCGGCACCTCCTACAACTCCGGTATGGTCTCTCGCTACTGGTTTGAATCTCTGGCGGGCGTGCCGTGCGACGTAGAAATTGCGTCTGAGTTCCGCTATCGCAAATCTGCGGTGCGTCGTAACAGCCTGATGATCACCCTTTCTCAGTCTGGCGAAACGGCCGATACCCTGGCGGCGCTGCGTCTGTCTAAAGAACTGGGTTACCTCGGCTCGCTGGCCATTTGTAACGTGCCGGGATCGTCCCTGGTACGTGAATCCGATCTGGCGCTGATGACCAAAGCGGGTACCGAAATCGGCGTGGCTTCCACCAAAGCGTTTACTACTCAGCTGACCGTTCTGCTGATGCTGGTGGCGAAACTGGCGCGTCTGAAAGGCCAGGATGCTTCCGTTGAACACGACATCGTGCATGGCCTTCAGGCGCTGCCGAGCCGTATTGAGCAGATGCTCTCTCAGGACAAACGCATTGAAGCTCTGGCGGAAGATTTCTCTGACAAACATCACGCCCTGTTCCTGGGCCGTGGCGATCAGTATCCGATTGCGCTGGAAGGCGCGCTGAAGCTGAAAGAGATCTCTTATATTCACGCTGAAGCCTATGCGGCAGGCGAGCTGAAGCATGGCCCGCTGGCGCTGATCGATGCGGATATGCCAGTTATCGTGGTGGCACCTAACAACGAACTGCTGGAAAAACTGAAATCTAACATCGAAGAAGTGCGCGCCCGTGGTGGTGTTCTGTACGTCTTTGCGGATAAAGATGCCGGTTTCGCCAGCAGCGACAACATGCACATCATCGAGATGCCGCATGTGGAAGAGGTGATTGCGCCGATCTTCTACACCGTACCGCTGCAACTGCTGGCTTATCACGTCGCGCTGATCAAGGGCACCGACGTAGACCAGCCACGTAACCTGGCGAAGTCCGTCACCGTAGAATAATTTCCAGCCTACCCGAGGCTGCCAGTATTCTGGCAGCCTCATAGCCCTCCCCTCAGCGATTATTTCTTTTTATCGCAACCTGTTTCTTTTTTCATTTTTTCTTACATTTTTGCTCTATCTGCTCATTTCACCTATGTCTGCTTAAAAAAGAATCTGATTTAGCTATGACAAAGAAAAGATATTGATAAATTCTTAAAAAAATAGAGAAGAGATATCAATAGCATTTTTTAATTATGTTTTGTTCTTATTTTTAAGGGTTTTTTTATTTTTAATTTTTATTGTTCCATTTTAAAGATATTTCATGTGGGAAAACATATTTGTCATAGAGCAGGAATGAACTGTACTATCGCCACGCTTTAAAGGATGGTGTGTTTTATTTGAATGTATAAATGAGACGCATACAAATAATGTAAATTATGGAGAGTTTCATGAAATTAAACGTTATAGCCACTTCACTGGTTTTATCTTCCGTCCTGTTTTCAGGTGCGACATTAGCGGCTGACGGTACTGTTCATTTCCGTGGCGAGGTGATTGATTCTACTTGTACAGTCACGACTGATACCAGTAATCAGACTGTTAATATTGGTCGTGTATCGGTAAAAACCTTCGCGGGTATTGATTCCACCGCGTCTGTTAAAGATTTCCACATCCGTCTGGAAGGCTGCCCGGCAACCTATACTCAGGCGGCGGTACGCTTTGACGGGACGGAAGATAAAGATACCATCGGTAAAGGTTATCTTTCAATCGGTACGCCGGTGAACGAAGACGGTACGGACGGTGAGTTCACTGGCAGCGGCGACGCCATTGCGGCGACGGGCGTGGCGATAAAACTGTTCAACCTGAGCGATGATACCGCGATCCCTTTGTATAACAATTCTAAATACGTTGCCATTGCAGATGGTAAAGCGGATATGGGATTCAAGGCGAAATTCGTCCAGACTCTGGCAACAGTGACGCCGGGTACTGCGAATGCTGACTCTCAGTTTACTATTGAATACCTGAAATAATCAGCGGTTATGGATTCGGAGCCTGTTAAGAACTTATTTACAGGCTCCTTTATATATAAGGACATTGGATTATGCCAGGGCGTATAGTGAATGTATTATTAGCGTGTTGTCTTACGGGTATTTCTACAATGGCATCGGCAGGTGTGGTTATCGGTGGCACACGAGTGGTTTATTCGAGTGATAAATCCGACGCAACAATTACTGTCAAAAATAACGAAGCGGCTATCCCTTATCTTATTCAAACATGGGTTGACCCCTTCAGTAATACAGGAACCGCGAAAAAACCACCGTTTACCGTCATTCCACCGGTATCTCGTCTGGAGGCTGGGCAGGAAAAAATTCTGCGCATTATGAAAACCGAGGGCAATTTACCGCAGGATCGGGAGTCGGTGTTCTGGCTGAACATCAAAAATATTCCCCCGGCGAGCAATAAGCCGAACGCGATGGAAATCGCCATTAAGACACGTATCAAGCTGATCTGGCGTCCGGCCTCGTTGAACATTACCCCGGAGCGCGCCGCCACGCAGGTGAAGTGGCACAGAGAAAATCGGCAGCTGGTAGTTGAAAATCCCACGCCGCTAAATATCAACGTTATGAATGTGACAGTGGACGGCAAAGATGTGCCGCTCAATATCGTCCATCCCTTTGAAACCCTGCGTTTACCCTTACCGGAAGGCGTGAATGGCCATGCGCTGGTTTGGCGGTATGTGAATGATTTCGGTGCGATTAGTCAGGATTTAAAAGCAGCGCTTTAAGCAAAGGATGGTTTATTTATGGAGTGTTACCGTATTTTCATCGCGCTTGCTTCCGGGATGGTGCTTGGTTTATCCGGCGAGGTGGCCGCGAGGGATATGTTTAACCCTGCGCAGCTTGAAATCGATCATCCGGTGGACGTGGATATCCACCAGTTTAATCGCGCGAACAGTCTGCCTGCCGGGAACTATAAGGTAAGCATCTATGTAAACGGCGAATATGTTGACCGCCGGGAGGTGACCTTTGTCGAAGATACTGCCACCAGCAACCTGCATCCTTGCTTCTCAGACATCAAAACCGTGCTCGCTGAGCTTGGGGTCAAAGTGGCGGCTATCAAGGCCCTTAACGACATAGATGACAAAGCCTGTCTGGACCCCGCGCCGCTCGTTCCTGGCTCAACCTGGACGTTTGATACGGATAAACTCCAGCTTAACGTCACGTTGCCGCAAATCTATATTGATGTATCGGCGCGCGGCTATATCAATCCCTCACGCTGGGATGAGGGCATCAATGCGCTGATGGTGAACTACGATTTTTCCGGCTCCAGCACGGTGCATTCGAACGAGGATGATAACAACGATTTTTATTATCTGAACCTGCGCAACGGTGCCAACCTGGGGGCATGGCGTTTACGTAACTACAGTACGCTAAACGTGACCGATGGCGAGTCTTCGTATCATTCGATCAATACCTATTTACAGCGCGATATCGCCGCGTTACGCAGCCAAATTATGCTGGGGGATACATGGACCGCAAGCGACGTGTTTGACAGCACGCAACTGCGAGGGATGCGTTTCTACACGGATGATGACATGCTGCCTTCGAGCCTGACGGGGTTTGCGCCAGTGGTTCGCGGCGTGGCGAAAAGCAATGCGACCGTGATTGTGCGGCAAAACGGTTACATCATTTACCAGTCTGCCGTACCGCAGGGAGCGTTTGCGCTCAAGGATTTAAACACCACCAATTCGGGTGGCGATCTGGATGTTACCATCAAAGAAGAGGATGGCAGCGAGCAACATTTTACCCAGCCTTACGCCTCACTGGCGATCCTGAAGCGTGAAGACCAAACCGATGTCGATATCAGCGCGGGTGAACTGCGCGATCAAAACGATTTTCAGCCGACCGTTTTTCAGGCGCAGGTGTTACACGGTTTTCCTGCAGGTATTACCCTCTACGGGGGCGTGCAGGGAACCAGCGATTACACCTCCGCCGCGCTTGGCGTGGGGAAAGATATGGGTTCGCTGGGCGCCCTTTCGCTGGACGTAACGCATGCCCGCTCGCGGTTTGAGGACGATGACGAAAGCGGGCAATCTTACCGTTTTCTCTATTCCAAACGTTTTGATGAAACGAACACAACGTTTCGGCTGGTGGGCTACCGCTACTCCACAGAAGGCTACTACACCCTGAACGAATGGGCGTCCCGGCAGAATAACGAGAGCGACTTCTGGACGACAGGTAACCGCCGTAGCCGTCTGGAGGGAACATGGACGCAGACCTTTGGCGACGGGATGGGAAATATTTATCTTACCCTTAGCCGCCAGCAGTACTGGAAGACGGATGAAGTCGAGCGGCTGGTGCAGCTGGGCTACAGCAATAGCTGGCGCGCTATTTCCTGGAACGTCTCCTGGAACTACACCGATTCACTCACCTCGGCCCAAAATAGCACCGACACTGACGTCAGCGACAGTCAGGGCAGCGAACAGATTTTTATGCTCTCCCTCTCCATACCGTTGTCAGGCTGGCTGCATGACAGCTACGTCAACTATGGGTACACCCAAAACAACCACGGAAAAGGGATGCACCAGGTGGGGCTGAGCGGTAACGCGCTGGATGCGCACAACCTCTCCTGGAACGTTCAGCAGTCTTACGATGCGGATAACGAAGATTACAACAACAGCGCAGGGGTGGGCTATGACGGCACCTATGGTTCGGTAAACGCCAGTTACGACTATACCCAGGACAACCAGCGCCTCAACTATGGAATGAAGGGCGGGATTCTGGCCCACAGCGATGGCATAACTTTCTCTCAGGAACTGGGGGAAACCGTCGCGCTGGTTAAAGCCCCGGGAGCTTCCGGCCTGGCGCTGGAGAATGGTACGGGTAAGGCGACGGACTGGCGCGGCTATACGGTACAGACGCAGCTCAACGCCTACGATGAAAACAGAGTGGAGATCGACAGCGATTACTTTGCGAAGGCCAACGTCGAAATCGACAACAGTATCCTCAGCGTTATCCCGACGCGCGGCGCGGTGGTACGGGCGGAGTTTGTCACTCACGTGGGCTATCGCGTCCTGTTCAATGTGCGGCAGAAGAGTGGCAAACCGGTGCCGTTTGGCGCCATGGCCTCGGCTGATTTACCCCACGGCAGCGTAACCGGCATTGTGGGCGAAAATGGCGAGCTTTATCTGTCCGGCATGCCGGAAGAGGGGGCGTTTGTCCTGAAGTGGGGCGCAGATAACACGATGGCCTGCCCGGTTAACTACCACTTTACCCCGCCAGAAGGCGTCGAACTGATACAAATATCGGCAGTATGCCAATAGGGAAATAAGATGAAATTCAGGACACCTCTGTTTTTAAGCGCGTTGATAATATTTATGACGCCAGTATGCAAAGCGTACACCACGGGCGACGGGATTTGTCACTCCGAAGGTGGCGCTTATATCTATAACCTTAATCTGAACGGGCAGTCGATCCCGGCGGATAAAAATAAAGCAGGTACAGAGATCAGGGATCTGGAAACGCTCAGTTCATCTGCGAGTTACAAAGCGCAATGCAACTGTCTTACGCATTACTCTACGGGCTTTCGCCAAATCTACTACACCGCACGATCGTCGTTAAGTGAAGATGTGGTAAAGAACGGGTATACCTATTTTACCCTTAATAACAACCTCAGCATCGCCACGTCGATACTTGTGCTCGGCAGAGATTATATACCGGTACCTTTCAGCGCAGAACCAAACGTAATGTCTCATAGCTCCTATTGTTATGCGCCTGGTGAGGAAGGGAGCGAACCAACACTCAATACCGGTTCAAAAATAAAAATATCATTCTTAATTAACAAGCCGTTTATTGGCCGGGTGAGTGTGCCAGGTACGATAGTCGCCGATCTTTATGGCGGGCTGGATGCGGCCTCCTCGACCTCCAGCACCGAAAAAATGGCAGAGATCAAAATCGCTGGCGATATCGTCGTGCCGCAAAACTGCGAGATAGCGCCCGGGCAGACGCTTGAGATAGATTTTGGCAAAATCCCGGCCCCGGAATTTTCCGCTACCAAAGGCACCGCCGTGACGAGTCACAAGGTAAAAAAGACGATTCAGGTACAGTGCACAGGCATGCTGGATGAGAATATTGTCTACTCCACTTTCCATGGAGACCCTGTCGACGCCGATGCCACGATGATGAAAGTCAACGGCAATGATGATGTAGGCATTGTGGTATACGACAAGTGGGATCGTCAGGTCAGCGTCAACGGCGGCAGGATGGACATGGATAGGGGAGAAAACAATAACGGCGCCGAAAACAATTCGCTTACCTTTTCCGCTGCGCCTGCAAGCGCAACGGGGGCGCAGCCAAAACCTGGAACGTTTGAAGCGTACGCAACGGTCACGCTGGAAATTGAACATTAATCACCCAACGGCTGTTTATGACAGCCGTTGTCATTTTTCCTCTTTTGCACCAGGCTTATCCCTTTCTATATGACAACTCTATGATGCTCCCCTGAACAAATAATCATTAATATCAGTGGCTTATTTTACACTCTCTCATTGTCATAAAACTGTCATATTTCGTACATTTATCTGTCACCTGTTTGTCCTATTTTGCTCATCGTAGCCACTTAAACAATGATTTACGAAATCCTTGCAGGAGACATTATGAAAGTTATGCGTACCACTGTCGCAACTGTTGTCGCCGCGACCTTATCGATGAGCGCTTTCTCTGCCTTCGCAGCAGCAAGCCTGACTGGCGCTGGTGCAACCTTCCCTGCGCCGGTGTATGCCAAATGGGCGGATACCTACCAGAAAGAGACCGGTAACAAGGTCAACTATCAGGGTATCGGCTCCTCCGGTGGCGTAAAACAAATTACCGCGAATACCGTTGATTTCGGCGCATCCGACGCTCCGCTGTCTGATGAGAAACTGAATCAGGAAGGCCTGTTCCAGTTCCCGACCGTGATCGGCGGCGTTGTGCTGGCTGTTAACATCCCTGGCCTGAAATCAGGCGAGCTGGTGCTGGACGGCAAAACCCTGGGTGACATCTACCTGGGCAAAATCAAAAAATGGGATGACGAAGCCATCACTAAGCTGAACCCGGGCGTTAAGCTGCCTTCGCAGAATATCGCGGTGGTTCGTCGTGCTGACGGCTCTGGCACCTCTTTCGTGTTCACCAGCTATCTGGCGAAAGTGAACGAAGAGTGGAAATCTAAAGTCGGTTCCGGCTCTACCGTTAACTGGCCAACCGGTCTGGGCGGTAAAGGCAACGACGGTATCGCAGCCTTCGTACAGCGTCTGCCTGGCTCTATCGGCTACGTAGAGTACGCCTACGCTAAGCAGAACAATCTGGCCTACACCAAACTGGTTTCTGCCGACGGCAAACCGGTTAGCCCGACCGAAGAGAACTTCGCCAACGCCGCCAAAGGCGCTGACTGGAGCAAATCCTTCGCTCAGGACCTGACTAACCAGAAAGGTGAAGACGCGTGGCCAATCACCTCTACCACCTTCATTCTGGTTCACAAAGAGCAGAAGAAACCAGAGCAGGGCGCAGAAGTGCTGAAGTTCTTCGACTGGGCATACAAAAACGGCGGCAAACAGGCTAATGACCTGGATTACGCCAGCCTGCCAGACAGCGTGGTTGAGCAGATTCGTGCTGCATGGAAAACCAACGTGAAAGACAGCAGCGGTAAAGCGCTGTACTAACAGGATTTTTTTAACGAAGATGGCGGGTGGCGCGCAGCGATCCCGCCCTACGGTTTACTCTGTAGGCCCGGTAAGCGTCAGCGCCACCGGGCATATTCGTAAGACGTCTCATAAAGAAGAGTAATTTATGGCTGCAACCAAGCCTGCATTTAACCCTCCGGGTAAAAAAGGTGACATGATTTTCAGCGCGCTGGTGAAACTGGCTGCGCTGATTGTGCTATTGCTGCTGGGCGGCATTATCGTGTCCCTGATTTTCTCCTCCTGGCCGAGCATTCAAAAATTTGGTTTCGCCTTCCTGTGGACCAAAGAGTGGGATGCGCCGAACGATATTTACGGTGCGCTGGTGCCGATTTACGGCACGCTGGTGACCTCTTTTATCGCCCTGCTAATTGCGGTTCCGGTGAGCTTCGGTATTGCCTTGTTCCTGACGGAACTGGCGCCAGGCTGGCTGCGGCGTCCGCTGGGTATCGCCATTGAACTGCTGGCGGCCATCCCAAGTATCGTTTACGGCATGTGGGGCCTGTTTATTTTTGCTCCGCTGTTTGCAACGTACTTCCAGGAGCCGGTCGGTAACGTGCTTTCTGCCGTTCCGTTTGTGGGGGCGCTGTTCTCCGGCCCGGCATTCGGTATCGGCATTCTGGCGGCGGGTGTGATCCTCGCCATCATGATTATTCCGTACATTGCGGCGGTCATGCGCGATGTCTTCGAACAAACCCCGGTGATGATGAAAGAGTCCGCCTACGGCATCGGCTGCACCACCTGGGAAGTTATCTGGCGCATCGTCCTTCCGTTCACCAAAAATGGGGTGATTGGCGGCATTATGCTGGGCTTAGGTCGCGCGCTCGGTGAAACCATGGCGGTCACCTTTATCATCGGCAACACCTACCAACTCGACAGCGCTTCGCTCTATATGCCGGGGAACAGTATTACTTCTGCGCTGGCGAACGAATTTGCCGAAGCGGAATCCGGGCTGCACGTCGCGGCGCTGATGGAACTGGGCCTGATCCTGTTTGTTATCACCTTTATTGTGCTGGCTATCTCCAAGCTGATGATTATGCGTCTGGCTAAAAACGAGGGGGCACGCTAATGGCAACTCTCGATATGCAAAATACCGCTCAGCTTGCGGAATCCCGTCGCAAAATGCAGTCAAAGCGCCGGATTAAAAACCGCATTGCGCTGACGCTTTCCATGGCCACGATGGCGTTCGGCCTGTTCTGGCTGATCTGGATCCTGATGTCAACCATCACCCGCGGCATCGATGGAATGTCCCTGGCGCTGTTCACGGAAATGACGCCGCCGCCGAACACGGCGGGCGGTGGTCTGGCAAACGCCCTGGCGGGTAGCGGCCTGCTGATCCTGTGGGCGACCGTTTTCGGTACACCGTTGGGCATTATGGCGGGTATCTATCTGGCGGAGTATGGGCGCAAGTCCTGGATCGCTGAAGTCATCCGCTTTATTAACGACATTCTGCTTTCTGCCCCGTCGATTGTCGTGGGTCTGTTTGTTTACACCATCGTGGTGGCGCAAATGGAACACTTCTCCGGCTGGGCGGGTGTGATTGCGCTGGCGCTGTTGCAGGTGCCTATCGTTATTCGTACTACTGAAAACATGCTGAAACTGGTGCCGGACAGCCTGCGTGAAGCGGCTTACGCGCTGGGCACGCCGAAATGGAAAATGATTTCGGCGATCACCCTGAAAGCGTCCGTCTCGGGGATCATGACCGGTATCCTGCTGGCTATCGCCCGTATCGCCGGTGAAACCGCACCGCTGCTGTTTACCGCCCTCTCCAACCAGTTCTGGAGCACGGACATGATGCAGCCGATCGCCAACCTGCCGGTGACGATCTTTAAATTTGCGATGAGCCCATTCGCGGAATGGCAGCAGCTGGCCTGGGCCGGGGTGCTGATCATCACCCTTTGCGTACTGTTGCTGAACATTCTGGCGCGCGTCATTTTCGCGAAGAAGAAACACGGTTAAATTTTTACGGCGCGGCAGCTCGCGGCGCCGAATGAGGAAATGAGTCAATGAGTATGGTTGATACTGCCCCGGGTAAGATTCAGGTTCGTGATTTGAACTTCTACTACGGCAAATTCCATGCCCTGAAGAATATCAATCTGGATATCGCGAAGAACCAGGTAACGGCATTCATCGGTCCGTCCGGCTGTGGTAAATCCACGCTGCTGCGCACCTTTAACAAAATGTATTCGCTCTATCCGGAGCAGCGCGCAGAAGGTGAAATTCTGCTGGACGGTGACAACATCCTGACCAATACCCAGGATATCGCCCTGCTGCGTGCGAAAGTGGGGATGGTATTCCAGAAACCCACGCCGTTCCCGATGTCGATCTATGACAACATCGCCTTTGGTGTGCGTCTGTTTGAGAAGCTCTCCCGTGCGGATATGGACGAGCGCGTGCAGTGGGCATTGACCAAGGCCGCATTATGGAACGAAACCAAAGATAAACTTCACCAGAGTGGGTACTCTCTCTCCGGTGGTCAGCAGCAGCGTCTGTGCATTGCGCGCGGTATCGCCATTCGCCCGGAAGTCTTGCTGCTGGATGAGCCGTGCTCAGCCCTGGACCCGATCTCAACCGGGCGTATCGAAGAGCTGATCACCGAGCTGAAGCAGGATTACACCGTGGTGATCGTGACCCACAACATGCAGCAGGCTGCACGTTGTTCTGACCACACGGCGTTTATGTACCTGGGCGAGTTGATTGAGTTCAGCGATACGGATGCGCTGTTCACCCGTCCGGCGAAGAAACAAACCGAAGATTATATTACTGGCCGCTACGGTTGATTTGCCTTAGTGCATGTGGAGAAACCATGGACAACCTCAATCTTAATAAACACATTTCCGGCCAGTTTAACGCAGAGCTGGAAAGCATTCGCACCCAGGTGATGACCATGGGCGGCATGGTCGAGCAGCAGCTTTCTGATGCGATCACGGCGATGCACAACCAGGACAGCGAGCTGGCGAAGCGCGTTATTGAAGGCGACCACAACGTCAATATGATGGAAGTCGCCATCGACGAAGCCTGCGTGCGCATCATTGCGAAGCGTCAGCCGACGGCGAGCGACCTGCGTCTGGTGATGGCGATCATCAAAACTATCGCCGAGCTGGAGCGTATTGGTGACGTGGCGGATAAAATCTGTCGCACCGCGCTGGAGAAATTCTCCCAGCAGCACCAGCCGCTGCTGGTGAGTCTGGAGTCTCTCGGTCGCCACACCGTGCAGATGCTGCACGACGTGCTGGACGCTTTCGCGCGCATGGATCTGGACGAAGCGGTCCGTATCTACCGTGAAGACAAGAAAGTTGACCAGGAATACGAAGGCATAGTGCGTCAGCTGATGACCTACATGATGGAAGATTCCCGTACCATTCCAAGCGTACTCACCGCGCTGTTCTGTGCGCGCTCAATCGAGCGTATTGGCGACCGCTGCCAGAACATTTGCGAATACATCTTCTACTTCGTGAAGGGGCAGGATTTCCGACACGTGGGCGGCGACGAGCTGGACAAGCTGCTGGCGGGTAAAGATCCGAAAGAGTGATTTTTACCCTCACCCTAACCCTCTCCCACAGGGAGAGGGGACCATTCGGTTTTCTCCCTCTCCCTGTGGGAGAGGGCCGGGGTGAGGGGAAAACTCAGCGAGTAATATCCCACCCGCGCGCCTTCCACAACGCTGGCAGTTGCGCCAGATCGGTAAAGGTCGTCACTTTTGGATGATCGATCGGCTTGTTGTGCGGATCGGCGCAGAAGTAAAACACCTCCATCCCCGCATCAATCCCCGACTGCGCGCCCGCAGACGAGTCATCCACCAGGATGCAGTTCTCCACGTTGACGTTCATCGCCTTCGCCGCGTGGAACATCAATGCCGGATCCGGCTTCCAGCGCTGGATATCGTAGCCGCTGAACAGTTTTTCCGGGAAGTGGTGCAACATGTTCAGCTTGCCGAGCGAGTGCTGCATTTTGCTGACCGGGCCGTTAGAGACCACGCAGATCGGCACCGTCATCGCATCCAGCAGCGTGTTAGCGCCAGCGATAACTTCCAGCTCGGCGTCGAAGAGGCGTGCGACCTCGGCGCGGTACACCGGTTCCAGATCCGCTTTCGCCAGATCCACCCCGTGCTCTTCGTTAATGATGTCGATGATCTCGTACAGCTTCACGCCCTTAAAGCGTTTAAACACCTCTTCGAGATCGAGCGTAATACCAAATTCCTGGAACATGGCGACATACGCGCGGGAACAAATGACCTCACTGTCGACCAGCGTACCGTCACAGTCGAAAAATACCGCTTCAATTCCGGACATGCCTTTCCCTTTTAACAAGTTTAACGTTTTCGTACGGCAGTTCACCGGGACGCAATCGTTGCCGTATAAGCAAAATCAATGAAAAAAGTATCCCGTAACCGCCACTATTGTCGCATTTTGGTATAGGATAGCGACGAATTTTCCCTCCTTGTTCGGAAATTGATGATGAGTCAACAACACACTACCCAGACGTCTGGTCAGGGGCTGCTTGAGCGCGTGTTCAAACTGCGCGAGCACGGCACAACGGCACGCACCGAAGTGATCGCCGGTTTTACTACCTTCCTGACGATGGTCTATATCGTTTTCGTTAACCCGCAAATTCTGGGCGTGGCTGGCATGGACACCAGCGCCGTCTTCGTGACCACCTGTCTGATCGCGGCGCTTGGCAGCATCCTGATGGGCGTTTTCGCTAATCTGCCCGTGGCGCTGGCCCCGGCAATGGGTCTGAATGCGTTCTTTGCGTTCGTGGTGGTTCAGGCGATGGGCCTGCCGTGGCAGGTCGGGATGGGCGCTATTTTCTGGGGCGCGGTCGGCCTGCTGCTGCTGACCATCTTCCGCGTGCGCTACTGGATGATTGCGAACATTCCCGTGAGCCTGCGCGTGGGTATCACCAGCGGTATCGGTCTGTTTATCGGCATGATGGGGCTGAAAAACGCTGGCGTTATCGTGGCGAACCCGGAAACGCTGGTGAGCATTGGTAACCTGACCTCTCACAGCGTGCTGCTGGGCGTGCTGGGCTTCTTTATCATCGCGATCCTGGCGTCGCGCAACATCCATGCTGCGGTGCTGGTCTCTATCATTGTGACCACGCTGCTGGGCTGGATGCTGGGTGACGTACATTACAACGGTATCGTCTCTGCGCCACCAAGCGTCTCTACCGTGATTGGCCACGTTGATCTGGCGGGCTCGCTGAACCTGGGTCTGGCCGGGGTGATTTTCTCCTTCATGCTGGTCAACCTGTTTGACTCCTCCGGTACGCTGATTGGCGTGACCGACAAAGCGGGTCTGGCGGATGAAAAAGGCAAATTCCCGCGCATGAAGCAGGCGCTGTATGTGGATAGCATCTCGTCCGTCGCTGGCTCTTTCATCGGCACCTCGTCTGTTACCGCTTACATTGAATCCTCTTCCGGTGTGTCCGTGGGCGGTCGTACTGGCCTGACGGCGGTAGTTGTGGGTCTGCTGTTCCTGCTAGTGATCTTCCTCTCTCCGCTGGCGGGGATGGTGCCACCATACGCGGCAGCTGGCGCGCTGATTTACGTCGGCGTGCTGATGACCTCAAGCCTGGCGCGCGTGAAGTGGGAAGATTTGACGGAAGCCGTTCCGGCGTTTATTACCGCGGTGATGATGCCGTTCAGCTTCTCGATCACCGAAGGTATCGCGCTGGGCTTTATCTCTTACTGCGTGATGAAGATCGGTACCGGCCGCTTCCGCGAACTCAGCCCGTGCGTGATTATTGTTGCGCTGCTGTTTGTGCTGAAGATTGTGTTTATTGATTCACACTAAGATGCTGGTGGTGTCAGGTGGCGCTTCGCTTACCTGACCTACGGGCAAAGTTCCCTCTCCCTGTGGGAGAGGGTTAGGGCGAAGGCTTACGCCTTCACCCGCTTAATATAATCCCCAAACGCGGTCAGCTGGCCAGAGAGATGGTCACGCGTACTCTGATCCACCACTTCACCCGTCTGCGGGTCGACCTTGTTCTGAATCACGCCGCCCATAAATTCCGGCTTGTTCATCACCATCGCATCCAGGAACACCAGGATCTGACGCAGGTGATACTGGCAGCGCGCGCCGCCAATGGCGCCCATTGAGCTGGTCTGGATCAGCACAGGTTTACCAGACAGCGGCTGCTCCGGTAAACGGGACAGCCAGTCAATGGCGTTCTTCAGACCACCCGGCACCGAGTAGTTATACTCAGGCGTCACAATCACCACGCCGTCAGCCTGACGGATCTGCTCGGCTATCGCTTCCACGCTTTGCGGGAACCCTTCTTCCTGCTGAACGTCAGCATCATAAAGCGGGATGTCGCCAATGGACGGCAGGGCACTGATCTCCATTCCCGCAGGCGCCAGCTGCGGCAGCGTACGGGCAACCATCCCGTTAAAAGAACCTTTGCGCAGGCTTCCCAGTAACGTAACAACTTTCAACGTATCAGACATGATTACTCCTGTTTCATCATGATGACCCTGGACGGATCAGCTATGGGTGTATGCTTTTTCTGCCGGTAAACTGGTTAATCGCATCAGGCGCGCGGCGGGCTCGTTGGCGCGCTCAGGGACATCCGGAAGACTACGCCAACCGCGAATACTGTCAAATTCCCAGATTTTCAGCCGTTCGATGGCGGGGCTCACCGCAACGGACCAGATCAGTACGTCCTCAGCGTCGCTGAGCGCCTCTACCAGCGAGGCTTTTGTCGCGCGCAGGCGTCCGGAGCCGGGGAGCAGCTGCAACAGGCTGGCGTCGTCTGACGCCGCGCCGTTCAGTTTGCGGATGCTCTGGCGAAGGGTGATGAGCTGCGCTCTGGCTTCAACAGGGTCGTTCTGGTTACGTATCCACAGCTTTTCATTGCTGGAGAGCGGGTATTCATCGAGCGCGTTAGCACCATGGAAGCTACGCGTGACGCGTTGCAGCTCCATATCCAGGCCACAATCACCTTCAGTCGTCAGCGCGACGCCAACAATGTTGCCGGTGTACGCAATGGAAAAATGGGGGAGTGCCGGGTCCGCAAAAACCGGGCGACCTTCTGGCTGGGTGAGTATGTCCGGTAGTTCGCTAGTGCCGTAGAGCATAAAAAGCAGTTCTGCGAGGAGCGCTCTGGAAGCTAAAAACCGCGTCCTGCGGTGTTCAGGTAGTTTGAGCGCCTCACTGTGACAGGCTGAAGAAAGTCTGGCCGATACGAGATGCCCTTCCGTTAATGTTCCTCGTGCAAAGTGCGTAGCCATTTTTCGCTCCTTGATAATGGTCGTAGTAGGTTAAACGGTTACATGATTATCGCTTAACTTAGCTTCTGTTTTAATCAGTAAATGGAAATAAGAGAAGCCTGAGCACCGAACTTTACATTATCTTAGGCAAAAACCTGATCTGGTGCGGTATACAGCGCTTTAATCGTCTCACGCAGCCAGAGGATTTTCGGATTATGGCTGTTCCGTTTATGCCAGATCAGCGTGAAGGGTACGGTGAGCTTTTCTGCCTGCGCCTCATCGATGGGAATGGGCAGACAGACCAGATTACGCTGGTGGAGTTGATTGTAGTGATGGCAGTAGTGCGGCGCAGTGGCTATGTAGTTGTGATCCGGCTGGGCCGCCATAAACATCGACTGTTCAAAACCGGGCAAACTCATGGCGATGTTACGCTCCCGGCCCATCTCCCTTAGCACCTCGTCGAGCGCCCAGGTGTCACTGCGTTCCCAGAAGATGCTGATATGCGGGTAGCGCAGAAACGTCTCCAGATCCCACGCTTCCTGGAGCGCGGGATGATCCTCGCGCAAATACACGCACGGACGGTCACTGAACAGGATTTCGTAGTCGATAAACCACGGCATCAGCTTTAGCAGTTCGCGCGAGCGAGGGTGCGTTTCACGCCCGGTGAAGCCCAGATCCACTTCTCCGCGCGTAATGGCGTCCAGCGAATCGTAATCCCATTGCCGCAGTTTCACCGTCGCCTGTGGGTAGCGCTCGTTCACCTGCTCCAGCAGGGTATTAAAGCGGATCAGCATCAGCGGTGTTTCGGCGGCGAGCACAAACTTAAGCCCGCCTGGAGAGCTATGGTGGAATTTATCGAGGATCTGGTTGCCAATCTGCATCCAGTCGGCCAAATCCTGTTCCAGACTCACCGTCAGAGGCGTGGGCAGTAGCCCTAAAGGCGTTTTCACAAACAGCGGATCGTCGAACCAGTCGCGCAGCTTCGCCAGCGATTTACTCACCGCGGACGGCGTCACGTTCATCCGCTTCGCGGCTTTGGTGACGCTGCGCTCCTGCAACAAAAGTTGCAGGCAAAGTAAAAGATTAAGATCGAGACTGCTGATGGGCTTCTTCATAGTGCGCCGCGGGCTGGATGACCATAAGTAAGGTAATGCAGAGTATGCTACAGCCAATCAGAACCCCGATCAGCATATTCAGCGCGTTAAGGCCGATCACCGCCGCCAGCCAAATCCATAGCGAAGAACCGCAGACCTGCGCAATGCCCAGCACCGAGCTGGCCACGCCTGCCCGCAGCGAGAAGGGGCCAAGCGCCTGACTCATCGCCACACCAAAGCCGACGGAGAATCCGGCGCAGATCAAAGTAATGCCCACCAGCATTACAGCGTGTGAGGTGGCGGTCGCCAGGATCACGCCTGCGGCGAGAAACAGCGTCTGTGAGGTGAGCATCAGCGTGCGCTGGCGGAAGATGTTGAGCGCAAAGGGCGTTGAGAATGAAACCGCCATGCTCACCATCGCGGTTAGCGCCATCACCGTTGAATACTCACCGCGATCGAAGCCCATCGTCTCCATCAGCAACACCGGGGAAACGTTTACATAGGTGAGGATCACCGCCACGCTAAGCGTGGTGATTGCCAGCCGACTCAGGAAAAAGCGATTCACCAGCTTTTCAGCCGGATGGAGGGTTGCGGTGTGATATGGCTGTTGCGAACCGGGATGGGTCTCTTTCAGCACCGTCACGGACAGGATAAAGACGATGGCGCCCATGGCTGCCATGGTCCAGAAAAGACTCTGCCACGGAAATTTAAGCATAATCAGGTAGCCTACAACCGGTGCCAGCACCGGGATGATGCAGGTAATGCCGTTCAGCATCGACAGCACCTTGGCGCGGCGCTGGGCGCTCAAGGTATCGCGCAGAATGGCAAAGGCCACCACGTAACAGCCGCCTGCGCCAATGCCCTGGATAAAACGTCCTGACAGGAACATTGTGCTTTCCTGAGCCACTGAACAGAGTACTGATGCCAGCGCAAAGATAACTGCACCCGTAATCGCGACGGGCTGGCGGCCTGCTTTATCCGCGATTTTCCCGGCAAATACCATCGACGACGCCATTCCCGCGAGGTAGGCCGAAAACGCGATGTGCAGTTGCGCCTCGCTGGCACCCAGATCGCGGGCAATATGCGGTAGCCCCACCAGATACATATCAATGCCGGACGGATAAAGCAGAACTAATGCGAAACTACAAAACAGAAAACGCGCCATAAACCCCCCATAGATGCAGGCATGCAGGATAGGGGGTGAAAGGGGATTAGGCGAGTTGCCATTTGGACAATGGTGATTTCCCTGGAGGAAATCACCCTGTATTAACGTGAATTACTTACCAATGCAGAAGCTCGAGAAAATCCGTCCCAGCAGATCGTCCGACGTAAACTCCCCGGTGATCTCGCTCAGATTCTGTTGCGCCAGACGCAGCTCTTCCGCCAGCAGTTCACCGGCCCACGCGCCGATCAGCTGGGCTTTACCCTGCTCAAGGTGGCGAGCCGCCTCTTCCAGCGCCTGCAAGTGACGACGACGCGCCAGGAAGCCACCCTCCATGCTGGTGTCGAACCCCATGCTCTGTTTGAGATGGCTACGCAGGGCTTCCACGCCTTCACCGGTACGGGCCGACAGGCGAATAAGTGAGTGACCATTCACATCGCTGATGCCCAGCGTTTCGCCGGTAACGTCGGCCTTGTTGCGCACCACGGTGATCGGCAGTTTAGCCGGGAGACGGGCGATAAAGTCTGGCCAGATTTCAGCCGGGTCAACGGCGTCGGTTGTGGTGCCGTCCACCATAAACAGCACGCGGTCGGCCTGCTCGATCTCCTGCCAGGCGCGTTCGATACCGATACGCTCGACTTCATCGCTCGCATCGCGCAGGCCAGCGGTGTCGATGATGTGCAGCGGCATGCCGTCGATATGGATATGCTCGCGCAGCACGTCGCGGGTGGTGCCGGCTATGTCGGTGACGATCGCCGCTTCACGGCCCGCCAGGGCGTTCAGCAGGCTCGATTTCCCAGCGTTGGGGCGTCCGGCAATGACCACCTTCATGCCTTCACGCAGCAGGCTGCCCTGGCGCGCTTCGGCGCGGACGGCATCGAGATCGTTCATCACCTGGTTGAGCTGAGCTTCAATTTTACCGTCTGAGAGGAAGTCGATCTCCTCGTCCGGGAAGTCGATAGCCGCTTCGACATAGATTCGCAGGTGAGTAAGTGCTTCCACAAGGTGATTCACGCGTGCGGAAAACGCGCCCTGCAACGAGTTCAGCGCGGAGCGGGCCGCCTGTTCGGAGCTGGCGTCGATCAGATCAGCAATCGCCTCGGCCTGCGCCAGGTCGAGCTTATCGTTGAGGAAAGCACGCTCGGAGAACTCACCCGGCTTCGCAATGCGCAGGCCAGGCAGGGTCAGAATACGTTTTAACAGCAGGTCGAGGATCACCGGGCCGCCGTGGCCCTGAAGTTCCAGCACATCTTCGCCGGTAAAGGAGTTTGGGCCGGGGAACCACAGCGCGATGCCCTGGTCCAGCGGTGTGCCGTCAGCATCTTTAAACGGCAGATAATCAGCGTAGCGCGGCTTTGGCAGTTTACCCAGCACCGCTTCGGCCACCTCACGCGCCTTCAGGCCGGAGATACGCAGAATGCCTACACCACCGCGTCCCGGTGGGGTTGCCTGGGCGACGATAGTGTCGTTATGGCTCATGGTTGCTCTCGTTCAATACAAATAAAAAAGGCGGTCAATCGACCGCCCTTATTTTAGCGTTAAGTTACCGAATCAGGACTTTTTCTTTTCGCGGCTATGCAGGCCACGTTTTTCCAGACCACGGTAAATCAGCTGCTGCTGGATGATGGTCACCAGGTTGCTGACGATATAGTACAGCACCAGACCTGACGGGAACCACAGGAAGAACACGGTGAAGATGACCGGCATAAAGGTCATGATCTTCTGCTGCATCGGGTCGGTCACGGTGGTCGGAGACATCTTCTGAATGAAGAACATCGTCACGCCCATCAGGATCGGCAGGATGTAGTACGGGTCCTGTGCGGACAGGTCATGGATCCACAGGGCGAACGGCGCGTGGCGCAGCTCAACGGAACCCATCAGCATGTAGTACAGCGCAAGGAAGATTGGCATCTGAATCAGCAGCGGGAAGCAACCACCCAGTGGGTTCACTTTCTCTGCTTTATACAGGGCCATCATCTCCTGGCTCTGACGCTGTTTGTCATCGCCCAGACGCTCACGCATAGCCTGAATCTTCGGCTGTAGCATACGCATCTTCGCCATGGAGGTGTACTGCGCTTTAGTCAGCGGGTACATGATGCCACGAACGATAAAGGTGATAACGATGATGGAGAAGCCCCAGTTACCCAGGAAGCTGTGAATGAACTTCAGCAGCTTAAACAGCGGCTGAGAGATGAACCACAACCAACCGTAATCCACGGTCAGATCCAGGTGCGGCGCAACGGCAGCCATTTTGTCCTGGATTTCCGGGCCGACCCACAGGGTGCTTGCCAGTTTACCGGTTTGACCCGGCTGCACCAGAACCGGCTGAGATTTGTAGCCGATGGCTGCAATACCGTTGCCGAGGTTCGCGGTGTAGAAGTTGTTCGTACCGTCGTTATTCGGTACCCACGCCGTCGCGAAATACTGTTGCAGCATTGCGACCCAACCGCCTTTAGAGCTGACGTTCAGGTTTTCGTTATCGGCAATGGTGTCGAATTTGTATTTCTCGTACTTGGTATCTGGCGTGGAGTAAGCCGCGCCACGGAAGGTATGCAGCGCAAAGTTGCTGCTTCCGGTATCACGGTGAGACGGCAGATTGATGGACTGCTTCAGCTGACCAAAGGTAGAGATTTCCAGCGGTTTCGCACCGGCGTTCTGTACGCTGTAGCCCACGTTCACCGCATACTCACCGCGTTTCAGGGTGAAGGTTTTGGTGAAGGTGTTGCCTGCCGCGTCGGTGTAGGTCATCGGGATAACCAGTTCGTTCTGACCATCAGCCAGTACAAACGTGTCATTCTCGACGTTATACAGTGGACGCGCACCGTTAGCCGGATTATCCGGGCCATCACGACCGGTCAGGCCGCTCTGCGCCTGGTAGATAAATTCAGGCGTGGTTTCCAGTAACTGGAACGGTTCGGTAGACTTCAGTTCTTTCGGGTAGGTCAACAGCAGCGCCTGCTCAACATCACCACCACGGGTGTTGATAGTCAGCTCAAGCACATCGGTCTTAACCGTAATCTGTTTCCCCTGGCCACTGGCCGGTACGCCCTGGTCGGCGGCGCTACCCGCTGCGGTGGTCGTGGTCTGCGTGGTCTGCTGCTGGGGTTGAGGATTTTTATCCTGCTCCCATGCCTGCCAGATCATGAAAGACACGAACAACAAAGCGATGATAAGAAGATTGCGTTGCGAATCCATCGTTAGTGTTCTCTGGTATCAAAAGGTCCTGGAGGGACGGGGTCGTCTCCACCTGGGTGTAAAGGGTGGCATTTTAATACGCGTTTCACCGTCAACCAACTGCCTTTTATCACTCCAAACCTGCGCAATGCCTCAATTCCGTAGCTTGAGCATGTTGGCGTGAAACGGCAGTGTGGCCCGAGTAGCGGACTAATCAGGCGTTGATAGACCCGAATGAGGGCTATCAGGACCCGCGAGCCAGGCGACAGTGGCGGCGCCATAATTTTTCCAACGCTTCCGAGAGAGCACGGTTATCGAGGTCGGCAACCCCTTTTTTCGCCACCACCACGAAATCCATTGAAGGCAGTTCGTGCTGACGTAAACGGAAACTTTCACGCGTCAGACGTTTAATCCGGTTGCGTTCATGCGCACGTTTAACGTTTTTCTTGGCGACTGTGAGACCGATGCGGGGATGCCCCAGCGAATTTTGGCGGCCGAGGATGGTGATTTGCGGCGTGCCAGCCCGTTGTGGCTGCTGGAAGACGAAAGTGAAATGAGTGGGAGTTAACAAACGTAACTCCCTGGGAAATGCGAGCTTAACCACTCAGGGGTTAGCTTTATTACTTGGAAACGGTCAGACGAGCGCGGCCTTTAGCACGACGACGTGCCAGAACCTGACGACCATTTTTAGTAGCCATACGAGCACGGAAGCCGTGAGAACGGTTGCGCTTCAGTACAGACGGTTGAAAAGTGCGTTTCATGGCGATTTCTACCTAAACTTGAATAAATTCACTGACTTTTGCGTATACCCGAACGAGATTCGAACGACTAACGCCTCAGCGTGGGTGATTAAAGAGGCCGGATTGTAATAATTGTACACTCCGGAGTCAATTCTCTTTCCTTATTTCCCGCGTATTTCCGCACGATTTCGCGTGGAAAATGAGCAACGGACGACGCAGGAAGATGAGCATCACGCGCCGGGTCGAGGATTATACGGGCTCGCCAACAAAGCGCAAGGATCGTCCCGGATCTTCGTTAGATCATTTAAGCCAAAAATTGTCTGTGCTCATTAAATTTTCCAATATGCGGCCTAAATCGCGAGGCACTCGCGTCAGGATCGTTTACACTTACCCGATTCCGGATCTTCCTGTGGATAAATCGGGAAGAATCTGTGAGAAACAGAAGATCTCTGGCTCAGTTTAGGCTATGATCCGCGGTCCCGATCGGGATCCAGCGATCCTGGTCGGGCATAAACACAACATCGTTCAGGCTGTATCAACGATAGCGTGTATAACCGCAGATAGCGGTTCGCACATCACCCTGATGGGGTCATGTCGATGTGCGCCAACAATCATGAATATTCAATAGTTTTCTTTTATTGTTCGAGTGGAGTCCGCCGTGTCACTTTCGCTTTGGCAGCAGTGTCTTGCCCGATTGCAGGATGAGTTACCAGCCACAGAATTCAGTATGTGGATCCGCCCGTTGCAGGCGGAACTGAGCGATAACACGCTGGCTTTGTATGCGCCAAACCGTTTCGTGCTCGATTGGGTAAGGGATAAATACCTTAATAACATCAATGGACTGCTGAATGATTTCTGCGGGTCAGATGCCCCACAGCTGCGTTTTGAAGTGGGCACAAAGCCGGTCACCCAAACCGTTCGTGAAGTTGTCAATGTGGCAGCCCCTGCACAGGCGGCGCCCGCTCCAGCGCCTCGCGTTGCACCGGCTCGTCAGGGCTGGGATAACGTTCCAGCCCCCGCTGAGCCTACCTACCGCTCTAACGTTAACGTGAAACACACGTTCGATAACTTCGTTGAAGGTAAGTCGAACCAGCTGGCGCGCGCGGCGGCTCGCCAGGTTGCCGATAACCCCGGTGGCGCTTACAACCCGCTGTTCCTGTATGGCGGCACGGGTCTCGGTAAAACGCACCTGTTGCATGCGGTGGGCAACGGCATTATGGCGCGTAAGCCCAATGCCAAAGTAGTGTATATGCACTCCGAACGCTTCGTTCAGGACATGGTAAAAGCCCTGCAAAACAATGCGATCGAAGAGTTTAAACGCTACTACCGTTCCGTTGATGCGCTGCTGATCGATGACATTCAGTTCTTTGCCAATAAAGAACGATCGCAGGAAGAGTTTTTCCATACCTTTAACGCCCTGCTGGAAGGTAATCAGCAGATCATTCTGACCTCGGATCGTTATCCAAAAGAGATCAATGGCGTTGAAGATCGTCTCAAATCCCGCTTCGGCTGGGGCCTGACCGTGGCGATCGAGCCGCCGGAGCTGGAAACCCGCGTCGCGATCCTGATGAAAAAAGCCGACGAGAACGACATTCGCCTGCCGGGTGAAGTGGCGTTCTTTATTGCCAAGCGCTTGCGTTCCAACGTGCGTGAGCTGGAAGGGGCGCTGAACCGCGTTATCGCTAACGCCAACTTCACTGGTCGTGCGATCACCATCGATTTTGTGCGTGAAGCACTGCGCGATTTATTGGCTTTGCAGGAAAAACTGGTCACTATCGACAATATTCAGAAGACGGTGGCTGAGTACTACAAGATCAAAGTGGCAGATTTACTGTCTAAACGTCGTTCCCGCTCGGTGGCGCGTCCGCGTCAGATGGCGATGGCGCTGGCAAAAGAGCTCACCAACCACAGCCTGCCGGAAATCGGTGATGCGTTTGGTGGCCGTGACCATACGACCGTGCTGCACGCTTGTCGCAAGATCGAGCAGCTACGCGAAGAAAGCCACGACATAAAAGAAGATTTTTCCAATTTAATCAGAACATTATCATCGTGACGCTATGAAATTTACCGTTGAACGTGAACATTTATTAAAACCGCTGCAACAGGTGAGTGGCCCATTAGGCGGCCGCCCTACGCTGCCTATTCTTGGAAACCTGCTGCTTCAGGTCGCGGACGGTACGCTGTCGCTGACCGGCACAGATCTGGAAATGGAAATGATCGCGCGCGTTACGCTGACTCAGCCGCACGACGCGGGCGCGACCACGGTTCCGGCACGTAAATTCTTTGATATTTGCCGTGGGCTGCCGGAAGGCGCTGAAATCGCCGTGCAGCTGGAGGGCGACCGCATGCTGGTGCGCTCTGGCCGCAGCCGTTTCTCCCTCTCCACGCTGCCCGCTGCGGACTTCCCGAACCTGGATGACTGGCAGAGCGAAGTTGAATTTACCCTGCCGCAGGCGACGATGAAGCGTCTGATTGAAGCCACGCAGTTCTCCATGGCGCATCAGGACGTTCGTTACTACTTAAACGGCATGCTGTTCGAAACCGAAGGTGAAGAGCTGCGTACCGTGGCGACCGACGGTCACCGTCTGGCGGTCTGTTCCATGCCGATTGGCGATTCACTGCCAAACCATTCGGTGATCGTACCGCGTAAAGGCGTAATTGAACTGATGCGCATGCTCGACGGCGGCGATACCCCACTGCGCGTGCAGATTGGCAGCAACAATATTCGTGCCCACGTGGGCGATTTTGTCTTCACATCGAAGCTGGTAGACGGTCGTTTCCCGGATTATCGCCGCGTATTGCCGAAGAATCCGGACAAAACGCTGGAGGCGGGTTGCGACATCCTCAAGCAGGCGTTTGCGCGTGCCGCTATTCTCTCGAACGAGAAATTCCGCGGCGTACGTCTGTACGTGAGTGAAAACCAGATCAAAATCACCGCCAACAACCCGGAGCAGGAAGAGGCAGAAGAGATTCTGGACGTCACCTACGCCGGGGCTGAGATGGAAATCGGCTTCAACGTCAGCTACGTGCTGGATGTGCTGAATGCACTGAAATGCGAGAACGTTCGCATCCTGCTGACTGACTCCGTTTCGAGCGTACAGATTGAAGATGCCGCATCACAGTCGGCTGCTTATGTTGTTATGCCAATGAGACTGTAATGTCGCTCACCCGTCTGTTGATCCGCGACTTTCGCAATATCGAAAGCGCGGATCTCGCTTTATCCCCTGGCTTTAACTTCCTGGTTGGCGCGAACGGCAGCGGCAAAACCAGCGTGCTGGAAGCCATCTATACGCTCGGCCACGGCCGGGCGTTTCGCAGTTTGCAGATTGGTCGCGTGATTCGCCACGAGCAGGATTCTTTTGTTCTGCACGGGCGTTTGCAGGGCGCAGAGCGGGAAACCGCCATCGGCCTGACCAAAGACAAGCAGGGCGACAGCAAGGTGCGCATCGACGGCACCGATGGCCACAAGGTGGCGGAGCTGGCGCTGCTGATGCCGATGCAGCTGATTACGCCCGAGGGGTTTACTTTACTCAACGGCGGCCCCAAATACAGAAGAGCGTTCCTCGACTGGGGATGCTTTCACAATGAAGCCGGTTTCTTTAACGCCTGGAGCAACCTGAAGCGTCTGCTTAAACAGCGTAACGCCGCATTGCGCCAGGTCACGCGCTACGCCCAGCTGCGTCCGTGGGACATGGAACTCATTCCTCTAGCGGAACAAATCAGCCGCTGGCGTGCCGAATACAGCGCAGGTATCGCCGAAGACATGGCCGGCACCTGCAAACAGTTTTTACCCGAGTTCTCTCTCACCTTCTCTTTCCAGCGCGGCTGGGAGAAAGAGACGGATTATGCTGAGGTGTTAGAGAGAAGCTTCGAGCGCGATCGCATGTTGACCTACACCGCGCACGGCCCGCACAAGGCGGATTTCCGCATTCGTGCCGACGGTGCGCCGGTGGAAGACACGCTGTCGCGCGGGCAGCTGAAGCTCCTGATGTGCGCGCTGCGCCTGGCGCAGGGGGAGTACCTCACCCGCGAAAGTGGGCGACGCTGCCTTTACCTGATAGATGATTTTGCCTCGGAACTTGACGACGCGCGGCGCGGGCTGCTTGCCAGCCGCCTGAAAGCCACGCAGTCGCAGGTTTTCGTCAGCGCCATTAGCGCTGAACACGTTATGGACATGTCGGACGAAAATTCGAAGATGTTTACCGTGGAAAAGGGTAAAATAACGGATTAACCCAAGTTGAAATGAGCGAGAAACGTTGATGTCGAATTCTTATGACTCCTCCAGTATCAAAGTCCTGAAAGGGCTGGATGCGGTGCGTAAGCGCCCGGGTATGTATATCGGCGACACGGATGACGGCACCGGTCTGCACCACATGGTATTCGAGGTGGTAGATAACGCTATCGACGAAGCGCTCGCGGGTCACTGTAAAGACATCGTGGTCACGATCCATGCGGACAACTCCGTGTCCGTTACCGATGACGGTCGTGGCATCCCAACCGGTATTCACCCGGAAGAGGGCGTATCTGCTGCGGAAGTGATCATGACCGTTCTGCACGCAGGCGGTAAGTTCGATGATAACTCCTATAAAGTTTCCGGCGGTCTGCACGGCGTAGGCGTATCCGTAGTAAACGCCCTGTCGCAGAAGCTGGAGCTGGTTATCCAGCGCGAAGGCAAAATTCACCGTCAGATCTACCAGCACGGCGTGCCTGAAGCGCCGCTGGCCGTCACGGGTGATACCGAGAAAACCGGTACCATGGTGCGTTTCTGGCCGAGCCTTGAAACCTTCACCAACGTCACCGAATTCGAGTACGACATTCTGGCGAAACGCCTGCGTGAACTGTCGTTCCTGAACTCCGGCGTGTCGATTCGTCTGCGCGACAAACGCGACAACAAAGAAGACCACTTCCATTACGAAGGTGGTATCAAGGCGTTCGTTGAGTATCTGAACAAGAACAAAACGCCAATTCACCCGAATATCTTCTACTTCTCTACTGAAAAAGACGGTATCGGCGTGGAAGTGGCCTTGCAGTGGAACGACGGTTTCCAGGAAAACATCTACTGCTTCACCAACAACATTCCACAGCGCGACGGCGGTACGCACCTTGCGGGCTTCCGCGCGGCGATGACCCGTACCCTGAACGCTTACATGGACAAAGAAGGCTACAGCAAAAAAGCGAAAGTCAGCGCCACCGGTGACGATGCCCGTGAAGGCCTGATTGCCGTGGTCTCCGTGAAGGTGCCGGATCCGAAGTTCTCCTCACAGACCAAAGACAAGCTGGTCTCTTCTGAGGTGAAATCGGCGGTTGAACAGCAGATGAACGAACTGCTGAGCGAATACCTGCTGGAAAACCCGTCCGACGCGAAAATCGTGGTGGGTAAAATTATCGATGCGGCGCGTGCCCGTGAAGCGGCGCGTAAAGCGCGTGAAATGACCCGTCGTAAAGGCGCGCTGGACCTGGCAGGCCTGCCGGGCAAACTGGCTGACTGTCAGGAACGCGACCCGGCGCTGTCTGAACTGTACCTTGTGGAAGGGGACTCCGCGGGCGGTTCTGCAAAGCAGGGCCGTAACCGCAAGAACCAGGCGATTCTGCCGCTGAAGGGTAAAATCCTCAACGTTGAGAAAGCGCGCTTCGACAAGATGCTTTCTTCTCAGGAAGTGGCGACGCTCATCACCGCGCTCGGCTGCGGCATTGGTCGCGACGAGTACAACCCGGACAAACTGCGTTATCACAGCATCATCATCATGACCGATGCGGACGTCGACGGCTCGCACATCCGTACGCTGCTGCTGACCTTCTTCTATCGTCAGATGCCGGAAATCGTTGAGCGCGGCCACGTCTACATTGCGCAGCCACCGCTGTACAAGGTGAAAAAAGGCAAGCAGGAACAGTACATTAAAGATGACGACGCGATGGATCAGTACCAAATCGCGATCGCCCTTGATGGTGCGACCCTGCACGCAAACTCCAGCGCGCCAGCGCTGGCCGGTGAGCCGCTGGAGCGTCTGGTCTCCGAGTTCAACGCCACGCAGAAAATGATTGGCCGTATGGAGCGTCGCTATCCGAAAGCGCTGCTGAAAGAGCTGATTTACCAGCCGACCCTGACCGAAGCCGATCTGAGCAACGAGCAGACCGTCACCCGCTGGGTGAACACCCTGGTGAGCGAGCTGAACGAGAAAGAGCAGCACGGCAGCCAGTGGAAGTTCGACGTTCAGCAGAACGCTGAGCAGCAGTTCGAGCCGATCGTCCGCGTGCGTACCCACGGCGTCGATACCGACTACCCGCTGGAGCACGAGTTTGTTACCGGTCCGGAATACCGCCGTATCTGCACCCTGGGCGAGAAGCTGCGCGGTCTGATCGAAGACGATGCGTTCATCGAACGTGGCGAGCGCCGTCAGCCGGTGGCAAGCTTCGAGCAGGCGCTGGAATGGCTGGTGAAAGAGTCCCGTCGCGGCCTCTCTATTCAGCGTTATAAAGGTCTGGGCGAAATGAACCCGGATCAGCTGTGGGAAACCACCATGGATCCGGAAAGCCGCCGCATGCTGCGCGTTACCGTTAAAGACGCGATTGCAGCGGATCAGCTGTTCACGACCCTGATGGGCGATGCGGTTGAACCACGTCGCGCCTTCATCGAAGAGAACGCCCTGAAGGCGGCGAATATCGATATTTAATCGTCGCTTTACGACAACATAACTGGCCGCGCTTTAGCGCGGCTTTTTTATGGACGCAGGAAACTCCAGCGACATCACTGCCGGTAAACGTTTGACCAGCATATCTATGGCAATTCTTACCCTTAGCGGCAGGTGTGGCGTCTGCTGCCAGACGGCATGAACGTCGAAGCGTACATCCGGGGCCTGCTTAAAGAGCGGGACAAGATTTCCCTGATGAATTTCTTTGATGACCATCCAGCAGGGTAACCATGCAATACCGTGGCCGGCCAGCGCCGCGTCGCAGATCGCCTGCAAATCATCCATATTGAGGGATGAGCGGGGAATAAACGTGCGCGACGTGCCATCGTAATCCATCAGCTGCCAGGGTAAGACTCTGCCCGCACGCGTGTAGTTAATGGCCGTATACTGGCGTAAATCATCAACGCTTTGCGGCTGGCCATTCTTAATCAGATAATCCGGCGCGGCACACAGAACCATTCGGTGCACTCCCAGCCTTCTGGCGACCAGCACGGCGCTGTCAGCCAGGGTGCCATTGCGCACCGCCATATCAAACCCTTCTTCCACAAGATCCACGATGCGGTCGCTAAAGGACATTTCAAGCTCAAGCCCGGGATGCTCCTGCGCCAGCTCTATTAGCAGCGGGGCGATACACTGGCGACCAAACAGCACCGGCATGGCAACACGCAGCCGACCGCTGACCTGATGTTTTCCGGTTTCAAGCTGCGATTCAGCGCCACGGATCTCTTCCAGCGCGCGCAGGCAGCGTTCATAAAAAAGCGCGCCGTTATCGGTCAGCCTCTGGCTGCGGGTGGTCCGATGAAACAGACGAACCCCCAGCCTCTCTTCAAGACGAGCAATGCTTTTTCCTACCGCCGAGCGCGACAAATGCAGACGGACGGCGGCCTGGGCAAAACTTCCTGCCTCAACGGAGGCAACGAAAACGGGAATATCTTTCAGCGTATCGGTCATGGACGAATTGTATCAATTTGGTCATCAATGAAGGGAAAACTTATCGCCACTGGTGACGCTGAGTCAACGGTAGACTGTCAGAACTGAACAATCATCTGATGACAGGAGAAAAAAATGACAGCAACAATGCAACGCTGGTCAATGGATGCCCTTGGTCGTGAAAGCCTCAGGCTCGTTCAGGAGCCTGTTCCACAGCCAGGCCCGGGTGAGGTCCGCGTACGGGTAAATGCCGTTGCGCTCAACTACCGGGATAAAATGGTGATTGAAGGCACGATGCCGATTCCGCTTTCCTTCCCGTTTACCCCAGCATCTGACATGGCAGGCGTGGTGGACAGCATCGGTGAAGGCGTTACGCGTTTCAAACCCGGCGCACGCGTCATCTCAACCTTCTTCCCGGAATGGATCGACGGCAAGCCGCAGGCAGACGCGCGCGATTTGCCCTATAAAACGTCCGGTGGATACTTCCAGGGCATGCTGGCCGAATATGTGATTGTGAGTGAAAACGCGCTGGTGGCGTCCCCGGAAAGCCTGGATGACGCTGAGGCCAGTACGCTTCCTTGCGCGGGGCTTACCGCATGGTTCGCGCTGGTGGAGCGCGGTCATTTACGCGCCGGGCAATCGGTGCTGGTACAAGGGACGGGCGGTGTGGCGCTATTCGCTTTGCAGATAGCAAAAGCGCACGGCGCAGAGGTGTTTGTCTCCTCGGGAAGTGATGAAAAACTGGCGCGGGCCAAAAAGCTGGGGGCCAGCCAGGGCATCAACCGACTGAAAGGCGACTGGGCTGAAAATACGCTGGCACTGACGCAGGATCGCGGCATCGACCATATTATCGAAACCGTGGGTGGGGAGAACCTGAGACATTCCCTGCGCGCCGTTGCCGTTCATGGGCGGATATCGGTCATTGGCGTGCTGGCCGGGACAGAAATTTCTCTGCCTGCAAGCGAGCTGTTGCTGAAATCCCCCGTCATTCAGGGGATTGGGGTTGGACACCGCCGGGCGCTGGAAGATTTTGTCCGTGCTGTTGATGTCACGGAGTTAAAACCGGTGATTGAGCATCGCTACCGCTTTGACGAGCTGGAACAGGCGCTTGAGCATCTGGATCGCGGTGCGTTTGGCAAAATCGTTCTCACCCGCGAGTGAGTTCCCGTTCCCGGAATAAACGTAAAAGGGGCTTTTTGTTGCGCAAGGTAGCTCTATTTTTGTGTGCTTAATCGCGTTAGCATGAGGTAGCACTCATTTATCCCGGGGACCCCATGGCCATCAAACTCATTGCAATCGATATGGACGGCACGCTGCTGCTGCCAGACCACACTATCTCTCCTGCCGTTAAAAATGCGATCGCCGCCGCACGCGAAAAAGGCGTGAACGTGGTGCTCACCACCGGACGCCCGTATGCCGGGGTGCACAGTTACCTGAAAGAGCTGCACATGAACCAGCCTGGCGATTACTGCATCACCTATAACGGCGCGCTGGTGCAAAAGGCAGCCGATGGCAGCACGGTGGCGCAAACTGCACTGAGCTATGATGACTATCGGTTCCTGGAAAAACTCTCCCGCGACGTGGGCTCTCACTTCCACGCGCTCGATCGCAATACGCTTTACACCGCCAACCGCGATATCAGCTACTACACGGTGCACGAGTCCTACGTTGCAACCATTCCACTGGTGTTCTGTGAAGCGGAGAAAATGGATCCGGCAACACAGTTCCTGAAAGTGATGATGATTGATGAACCTGCGGTTCTCGACAAAGCCATTTCACGCATTCCGGCTGAGGTAAAAGAGAAATACACCGTACTGAAAAGTGCGCCGTACTTCCTCGAAATCCTCGATAAACGCGTCAATAAAGGCACGGGCGTCAAATCGCTTGCCGATGCGCTGGGCATCAAGCCTGAGGAGATCATGGCGCTGGGCGACCAGGAAAACGATATTGCGATGATCGAATATGCAGGCATGGGCGTGGCGATGGATAACGCCATCCCGTCGGTAAAAGAAGTGGCGAACTTCGTGACCAAATCTAACCTGGAAGACGGCGTTGCCTGGGCGATCGAGAAATTTGTCCTCTCCTAGCAGCTGTCTGTAATCATCAGCCTCGGTTATCTACCGGGGCTTTTTTTGGCCCTGAATTTATCGAATTGTTCTTTTTGTGATCTGGATTGTAGTACAACATTAACTGATTGTACTACATTGTCACCACGGCAAAGACGAAAGGCCTCACGTTTGTACTGCAAAAGTGAGGCGAAATTCAGCGGTCGCGGTAAAGTAGTGATGGACTTACAGAGCACAAGGACTCTCCATGACACTCAATAAAACCGATCGCATTGTCATCACGCTGGGCACTCAGATTGTGGGTGGCAAATACGTTCCCGGTTCGCCGCTGCCAGCAGAGGCGGAACTGTGCGAGGAGTTTGAAACCTCGCGCAACATCATCCGGGAAGTGTTCCGCTCGCTGATGGCGAAGCGGCTGATTGAAATGAAGCGCTATCGCGGCGCGTTTGTGGCGCCGCGTAACCAGTGGAACTACCTCGATACCGATGTTCTGCAATGGGTACTGGAAAACGACTACGACCCACGGCTTATCGGCGCGATGAGCGAAGTCCGAAATCTGGTGGAACCGGCCATTGCCCGCTGGGCGGCAGAGCGCGCAACGTCAGGTGACCTGGCACAGATTGAGTCGGCTTTAAACGACATGATCGCCAATAACCAGAATCGGGAGGCGTTCAACGAGGCGGACATTCGCTACCACGAGGCGGTATTGCAGTCGGTGCATAACCCGGTGTTACAGCAGCTTAGCGTGGCGATCAGCTCGCTACAGCGAGCAGTATTTGAACGTACCTGGATGGGCGATGAGGCCAACATGCCGAAAACGCTTCAGGAACATAAAGCGCTGTTCGATGCGATACGGCATCAGGACGGCGATGCGGCAGAGCAGGCGGCGCTGACCATGATCGCCAGCTCGACACGAAGGTTGAAGGAAATCACATGACATCACGCTACATCGCAATTGACTGGGGATCGACCAATCTGCGCGCCTGGCTCTACCAGGGTGAGCAGTGCCTGGAAAGCAGGCAATCAGAAGCAGGTGTGACGCGCCTGAACGGTAAATCCCCAGCAGCGGTGTTAGCAGAGGTGACACAAAACTGGCGCGACGGTACTACGCCAGTGGTGATGGCCGGAATGGTCGGCAGTAACGTAGGCTGGAAGGTTGCGCCTTATCTGTCGGTTCCGGTGCATTTCACTGCCGTTGGCGAGCAGTTAACGTCCGTTGGCGACAATGTCTGGATTATCCCCGGTTTATGCGTCTCTCGCGACGATAACCATAACGTGATGCGCGGTGAAGAGACGCAACTGCTCGGGGCGCGCACGCTTTCTCCTTCTTCTGTCTACGTCATGCCCGGGACGCACTGCAAATGGGTCCAGGCGGATGCTGAGCAAATTCATGACTTTCGCACCGTAATGACCGGCGAATTGCACCACTTGCTGCTTAAGCACTCGCTGGTGGGGGCCGGTTTGCCGGAGCAGACCCCTTCGCCGGAAGCGTTTGCCGCCGGGCTGGAGCGCGGGATCGCATCCCCTGCCGTTTTGCCGCAACTTTTTGAGGTTCGCGCCTCGCACGTGCTGGGAAATCTTCCGCGCGAACAGGTCAGCGAATTTCTGTCCGGCCTGCTGATTGGCGCAGAGGTCGCCACCCTGAGCGACGCGTTCGCCGGGCAGCAGGCCATCACGCTCGTCGCGGGTTCATCGCTGACGTCTCGTTACCGCCAGGCGTTCCACGCTATCGGACGGGATGTTGCTGCGGTGGAAGGCGATACGGCATTTCAGGCAGGCATAAGGAGCATCGCTCATGCAGTGGCAAACTGAACTTCCCCTGATCGCGATTTTGCGCGGTATCACGCCCGGTGAGGCCTTAGCGCACGTTAACGCGGTGATTGACGCCGGGTTCGACGCGGTGGAAATCCCGCTCAACTCCCCGGAGTGGGAAAAAAGCATTCCGGCAATTGTGAAGGCGTTTGGTGATAAGGCGCTGATTGGCGCTGGTACCGTATTACAGCCGGAGCAGGTGGATGAACTGGCGAAGATGGGCTGCAAGCTTATCGTCACACCGAATATCAACCCCGAGGTGATCCGCCGGGCGGTGGAGTACGGCATGACCGTTTGCCCGGGTTGCGCCACGGCTACAGAAGCCTTTGCCGCCCTCGATGCAGGCGCACAGTCTCTCAAAATTTTCCCGTCGTCGGCCTTTGGTCCGGATTACATCAAAGCGCTGAAAGCGGTCTTACCCGCCAGCGTGCCGGTCTTTGCCGTGGGCGGCGTCACGCCGGAAAACCTGGTGCAGTGGATAAAAGCGGGCTGTGTGGGCGCCGGGCTGGGCAGCGATCTCTATCGTGCCGGACAGCCCGTTGAGCGTACCGCACAGCAGGCGGCAGCATTTGTGAAAGCGTATCGAGAGGCAGTGCAATGAAAATAACCAAACTCACCACGTACCGTTTACCCCCGCGTTGGATGTTCCTGAAAATCGAAACCGACGAAGGCGTGGTTGGCTGGGGCGAGCCGGTGATTGAAGGCCGTGCGCGCACCGTTGAAGCCGCGGTTCACGAGCTGGGCGAATACCTGATTGGCCAGGATCCGGCGCGCATCAACGACCTGTGGCAGGTCATGTACCGGGCGGGATTTTACCGTGGCGGTCCGATCCTGATGAGCGCCATCGCCGGTATTGATCAGGCGCTGTGGGATATCAAAGGCAAAGTGCTGAATGCCCCGGTCTGTCAATTAATGGGCGGCCTGGTGCGCGACAAAATCAAAGCCTACAGCTGGGTGGGCGGTGACCGCCCTGCGGAAGTGATCGACGGTATCCGGCAACTGCGCAACATCGGTTTTGACACCTTCAAACTCAACGGCTGCGAAGAGATGGGCGTTATCGACAACTCGCGCGCGGTAGACCGGGCGGTGAATACCGTGGCGCAAATCCGTGAGGCTTTCGGCAACGAGATTGAGTTTGGCCTGGATTTCCACGGCCGCGTCAGCGCGCCAATGGCCAAAGTGCTGATTAAAGAGCTGGAGCCGTATCGCCCGCTGTTTATCGAAGAGCCGGTGCTGGCCGAGCAGGCGGAATACTATCCAAAACTGGCTGAACAGACCCATATTCCTATCGCCGCGGGTGAGCGTATGTTCTCGCGCTTCGAGTTCAAACGCGTGCTGGAAGCGGGCGGCATTGCGATCCTGCAACCGGACCTCTCCCACGCGGGTGGCATCACCGAATGCTACAAAATTGCCGGAATGGCAGAAGCCTACGATGTGGCGCTGGCCCCGCACTGTCCGCTTGGGCCAATTGCGCTGGCGGCCTGCCTGCACGTCGACTTCGTCTCGCGCAATGCGGTGTTCCAGGAACAAAGCATGGGCATTCACTATAACAAGGGCGCGGAGCTGCTCGACTTTGTGAAAAACAAGGAAGACTTCAGCATGGAAGGCGGTTTCTTTAAACCGTTAACGAAGCCGGGCCTTGGCGTGGAGATCGACGAAGCCAAAGTCATTGAGCTGAGTAAAAGTGCGCCGGACTGGCGTAACCCACTGTGGCGTCATGAAGACGGTTCCGTAGCCGAGTGGTAAATGCGCGTCATACTTCGCGCTGGTGATGCGTTGGCTGCGTTTTCTTACCCCGGTCACATACTTTTGTATGCTCCCGGGGATGCGAAAACTTGCCGCCTTCCCCCAGCACGAATTATTTAGCGCATTCCGTTTACGTTTTTAATTAAAAAAACCAAATACACCCTCTGTAAATTACAGGGCATGGTGAGCGGCTTCGCTATGCCCAAAATCTGGAGACAGATTGCGATGGATATTCCAGTTACTGCTGCAAAAACCGGGCGTCGTCGTTACCTGACGCTGATCATGATCTTTATTACCGTGGTCATCTGTTATGTCGACCGCGCCAACCTTGCCGTGGCATCGGCTCATATTCAGGAAGAGTTTGGCATCACCAAAGCGGAAATGGGCTACGTCTTCTCGGCGTTTGCCTGGCTGTATACGCTCTGCCAGATCCCGGGCGGCTGGTTCCTTGACCGCGTGGGGTCGCGTCTGACCTACTTTATCGCTATTTTTGGCTGGTCCGTGGCGACCCTGTTCCAGGGCTTCGCCACCGGGCTGATGTCACTGATTGGCCTGCGCGCCATCACCGGGGTGTTTGAAGCGCCCGCGTTTCCGACCAACAACCGCATGGTGACCAGCTGGTTCCCGGAACACGAACGCGCTTCCGCTGTTGGTTTTTACACCTCCGGGCAGTTTGTTGGCCTGGCATTTCTGACGCCGCTGTTAATCTGGATCCAGGAGCTACTGAGCTGGCATTGGGTGTTCATCGTCACCGGCGGGATCGGCATTATCTGGTCGTTAATCTGGTTTAAGGTTTATCAGCCGCCGCGCCTGACCAAAAGCATCACCAAAGCCGAACTGGACTACATCCGCGACGGCGGTGGCCTGGTGGACGGCGATGCGCCCGTGAAAAAAGAGGCGCGCCAGCCGCTGACCAGAGCGGACTGGAAGCTGGTCTTCCACCGTAAGCTGGTGGGCGTATATCTGGGCCAGTTCGCGGTGACTTCCACGCTGTGGTTCTTCCTCACCTGGTTCCCGAACTATCTGACCCAGGAAAAAGGGATTACCGCGCTGAAGGCGGGCTTTATGACCACCGTACCCTTCCTTGCGGCGTTTTTCGGCGTCCTGCTCTCGGGCTGGCTGGCGGACAAACTGGTGAAAAAAGGCTTCTCACTGGGCGTTGCGCGTAAAACGCCGATTATCTGCGGCCTGCTGATCTCTACCTGCATCATGGGAGCGAACTACACCAACGATCCGGTGTGGATCATGACCTTGATGGCGTTAGCGTTCTTCGGGAACGGTTTTGCCTCCATCACCTGGTCGCTGGTGTCGTCGCTGGCGCCGATGCGTCTGATTGGTCTGACCGGCGGCGTGTTTAACTTCGTTGGCGGCCTGGGCGGGATCACCGTGCCGCTGGTCATCGGTTACCTGGCGCAGGACTACGGCTTTGGTCCGGCGCTGGTGTATATCTCTGCCGTGGCGCTGATCGGGGCGCTCTCCTACATCCTGCTGGTCGGCGACGTGAAACGAGTAGGCTAATCCCTTCGGATGTTTTACCCTGATGCGATAACCGCGCATCAGGGTATTTTCATGAAACAAATCACCTTCGCTTCCCGCAACCACCAGCTCACCAACATCAACACCTGGACGCCAGACAGCCAGTGGCTTGTCTATGATGTTCGCCCGTCCGGCGCGTCGTTTACCGGTGAAACCATTGAGCGGGTCAATGTTAGTACGGGCGAGGTTGAGGCGATCTACCGTGCGACTGACGGCGCGCATGTTGGCGTGGTAACCGTTCATCCGGCGCAGGAGAAATATGTTTTTATCCACGGCCCGAAAAACCCGGATGCAGACTGGCAGTATGATTTTCACCATCGTCAGGGGGTGATTGCGCACAATGGTCAGGTGAGCAATCTTGATGCGATGGATATCACCGCGCCTTACACGGCAGGTGCGCTGCGTGGCGGCACCCACGTTCACGTTTTTAGCCCGAACGGGCAGTTCGTCAGCTTTACCTATAACGACCATGTGCTGCACGCGCGCGATCCGCAGCTGGATTTGCGTAACGTTGGGGTGGCGGCGCCTTGTGGTCCGGTAAACCCACAGGGGAACCATCCGCGGGAATATGCCGGAACCTTCTGGAGCGTACTGGTAAGCCGGACAACGCCGAACCCGAAACCGGGCAGCGATGAGATCAACCGCGCCTATGAAGAGGGCTGGGTGGGCAACGACAGGCTGGCGTTTATCGGCGATACGGTGTCTGCGAAAGGCGAGAAAGTGCCCGAACTGTTTATTGTCGATCTTCCCAAAGACGAGCAGGGCTGGAAACGAGCGGGCGATGCGCCGTTGCAGGGAACGCCGGATACAATGCCCGCGCCGCCTGCGGGCGTCATGCAACGCCGCCTTACCTTCACCCATCAGAAGGCGTATCCGGGGCTGGTGAACGTGCCGCGCCACTGGGTGCGCAGCAATCCACAGGGGACGCAGGTTGCGTTTTTAATGCGGGACGATAACGGCGTTGTGCAGCTGTGGCTTATCTCCCCTGAGGGCGGCGAGCCGCGCCAGCTGACCCACAGTGAAAGTGATATCCAGTCGGCTTTTAACTGGCATCCTTCTGGCCGCACACTTGGGTTTGTGCTCGAAAGCCGCATTGCCTGCTGCGATGCGCAGACCGGTGAGGTGACGTTTTTGACCTCCGATCATGGCAATCCGCCGTCTGCTGACGCTGTGGTGTTTTCCCCGGACGGACGATTTATTGCATGGATGGAAGCGAAGGACGGTTTCCGCCAGCTGTGGCTAACGGAAACCGCACAGAATTAGCGTGGAGGCATCGCTGCGGGCGGGATGACGGAGTTGGTTGCCAGCGTCTCCTGCTCGCTTTTCTCAACGCGCGAACGCACTGAGCTGTCGGTGCGGAACATATCCCACGGCAGCAAAAGCGTATCGGCAACCGCCGTAAACGGCATATCAAGAATCGCCAGAGATTTGGTACCCCAGTTTGTCTCATCATCAGAGATCATTGCGGCACTGGCGCGCGTCCCCGGATATGTTCCTTCTTTACCGCCGGTGTGCGACATCACGCTCGAACACCCGCAAAGTAAAACAACCCCGCTGAACGTCGCCAGCTTAATCAGAACATTTCTCATCATCACTCAGTCATCATTAGTAGCACGGCATTGACCTGCAACTCAGGGTTATAGCGAGGCGCGTCCAAAATGGATAGCTCCAAACTCCCGCACTGTGGTCGCCATCGCAATTTAACCCTTTGTGCTGTGCCCCTGAGTCTATGCGACAACCAGCAAAGTGCAAAAAAATCTCACATCAACAGGCTTGAAAAGGCCGTATCCATAACCATTTTAAAAATGTAACCCGATAACGGACACGCCTGATGGGTGTTCGGGGAAGCAGAAGCCTGTCCATGGTGGAAGGCTACATTTTCTCGCTGATTTCAGGAGCATTTATCTATGCGTAATTTCGATCTCTCTCCGCTATACCGTTCTGCCATTGGTTTTGATCGTCTGTTCAACCACTTAGAAAACAACCAGAGCCAGAGCAACGGCTATCCTCCTTACAACGTTGAACTGGTTGACGAAAACCACTATCGCATTGCGATTGCTGTTGCCGGTTTCGCGGAGAGCGAACTGGAGATCACCGCGCAGGACAATCTGCTGGTGGTGAAAGGCTCCCATGCGGGCGAGCAGAAAGAACGAACCTACCTCTACCAGGGTATCGCAGAGCGTAACTTTGAACGCAAGTTCCAGCTGGCTGAGAACATCCACGTCAAGGGCGCGAACCTGGTGAACGGCCTGCTGTTTATCGAACTGGAACGTGTGATTCCGGAAGAGAAAAAACCGCGTCGTATCGAAATCAATTAATTAAGCGGGTCGCGGCTGCGGCCCACCTGAAATTGCTTGCCGTAAAGGGAGCATATGCGAATCCGCAAGGGTTTGCAGGTACAACTGTGCACAAAATTAAACTGTGCCGAACTCGCTTCTTAGAAGGAGATTTAGTATGCGTAACTATGATTTTTCCCCCCTGCTGCGTCAGTGGATCGGTTTTGACAAACTGGCTAACGCGCTGCAAAGCGCAACCGAACAGCAGACCTTTCCGCCGTACAACATCGAAAAAAGCGATGATAACCACTACCGCATCACGCTTGCGCTGGCCGGGTTCCGCCAGGAAGATCTCGACATCCAGCTTGAGGGTGCGCGCCTGACCGTGAAAGGGTCACCGGAAAAACCAGACACCGAGACCAAATGGCTGCATCAGGGGCTTGTCACTCAGCCGTTTAGCCTGAGCTTTACCCTGGCAGACCATATGGAAGTTTCTGGCGCGACGTTCACTAACGGGCTGCTGAACATTGACCTCACCCGTAACGTGCCGGAAGCCATTGCGCCTCAACGCATCGCCATTAGCGAACGCCCGGCGTTGAATAGCTAATCGTGTGCGGGCTGGTGCCCTCACCCCGACCCTCTCCCTGTGGGAGAGGATGCAAACATTAAAAACGGTCACCTTCGGGTGACCGTTTTGCGTTTACCTTCGGCTTTTATGTGCGCCATCGCCCATACAACCGCCGCCAGTTCTGAGAGAATCCTTATCATAACTAAGGTTATACACAGGATGTGGAACATGAGTGATATCGCGTTAACCGTCAGCGTGTTGGCCCTTGTCGCGGTAGTGGGGCTATGGCTGGGGAATATCAAAATCCGCGGCGTCGGGTTTGGGATTGGCGGGGTGCTGTTCGGCGGGATTTTTGTCGGCCATTTTGCCGACCAGCTTGGGTGGGTGCTCAGCGCCGATATGCTGCATTTCATCCAGGAGTTCGGCCTGATCCTCTTTGTGTATACCATCGGTATTCAGGTGGGGCCGGGCTTCTTCGCTTCCCTGCGCGTCTCCGGTTTACGCCTTAATCTCTTTGCCTTCGGCATTGTTGTGATGGGTGGGCTGGTCACCGCGATCCTGCATAAACTCTTCGCTATTCCGCTGCCCGTCGTGCTGGGCATCTTCTCCGGCGCCGTCACGAATACGCCCGCGCTCGGGGCGGGCCAGCAAATTCTGCGCGATCTGGGTATCCCTGCTGATGTCGTCGATCAGATGGGGATGAGCTACGCCATGGCCTATCCGTTTGGCATTTGCGGTATTTTGCTCTCGATGTGGCTGGTGCGCGTGCTGTTCCGCGTTAACGTTGGACAGGAGGCGAAGGAGCATGAAAGCACGCTGACCAACGGCCATGCGCTCATTAAAACCATCAACATTCGCGTCGAAAACCCTAATCTGAACAATATGGCGATTCAGGATGTTCCCATTCTGAACAGCGCGACCATTATCTGTTCCCGCCTGAAACGTGATGACACGCTGATGGTGCCTTCACCGGATACCCTTATTCAGCACGGCGATCTCCTGCATCTGGTAGGGCAACCGGCGGATTTAAACAATGCCCGGCTGGTGATCGGTCAGGAGGTGGATACCTCACTCTCAACCCGTGGAACGGACATGCGCGTGGAGCGCGTGGTAGTGACCAATGAGAAGGTTCTGGGCAAGAAAATACGCGATTTGCAGGTTAAAGAGCGTTATGACGTGGTGATCTCCCGGCTTAACCGCGCCGGTGTCGAGCTGGTGGCCAGCCAGGATGCCAGCCTGCAATTCGGTGATATTCTCAACCTCGTCGGGCGTCCTTCATCTATTGATGCCGTAGCAGACATGGTGGGCAACGCCCAGCAAAAACTCCAGCAGGTGCAGATGCTGCCGGTCTTTATCGGCGTCGGGCTTGGCGTCATGCTTGGCTCCATCCCCCTGTACGTGCCCGGCTTCCCGGTAGCACTGAAGCTGGGTCTGGCAGGCGGGCCGCTCATTATGGCGCTTATCCTCGGGCGTATCGGCTCCATCGGTAAGCTCTACTGGTTTATGCCGCCGAGCGCTAACCTGGCGCTGCGGGAGTTGGGCATCGTGCTGTTTCTGGCGGTGGTGGGGCTGAAATCCGGCGGCGATTTTGTCGATACTCTGGTGAACGGCGAAGGGATGAGCTGGGTAGGATACGGCATATTTATTACCGCTATCCCACTGATAACTGTCGGGTTATTGGCGCGTATCTTCGCTAAAATGAACTATCTCACGCTGTGCGGCATGCTGGCCGGTTCCATGACCGATCCGCCCGCGCTGGCGTTCGCCAATAACCTGCACGCCACCAGCGGCGCGGCGGCGTTATCCTACGCCACGGTTTATCCGCTGGTGATGTTTCTGCGCATCATCACCCCGCAGCTACTGGCGGTGCTATTCTGGGGGATGGGCTAATAAGTCTTCCGGGTGGATACGCCGCAGATGGTAGTCCACCTGGTAATCGCTTGTGTTCCGGAACATCACGGAATAATTGAGGAACTCGCCGCTGTCGCTGTAGGAAAGGGAAGTGATGCGCAGCAGCGGCGTCTGTTCCGGCACATTCATATAACCGGCCAGCTGTTTATCAGCCAGCACCGGCGTCAGGCTCTCGTAGTTGCCGCTGATGGTGATCCCACACTCCTTCTCGATGTAATCAAACTTAGACCCTTCGAGATGCGCCAGGGAAAGATTGCGGAACAGCTTCACCGGCATAAAGCTGTCCTCCAGCATCAGCGGTTTTCCGTCCACGTAACGCACCCGCCTTGAAAAATAGATCCGCTCATCAACCTGAATCCGCAGCTGGCTGGCGATGGCGGGCGGCGCGGGCATCACTTCAAACTGCAACACCTTGCTTTGCACTTCTTTCCCCTGCTGGCGCAATACCTCCACCAGCCCAGTCAGGTTAGTCGTTTCATGATGAACGTCTTTGCGCGCCACGAACGTCCCGCTACCGTGTCGACGTTCAACCAGCCCCCAGCTTACCAGCAGATCCAGCGCTTTGCGGACGGTCATCCGGGCTACGCCAAACTCCTTTGCCAGCGCTTTTTCTCCGGGTAACGGACTGCCAATGTTGTAGTCCGAAGAATTCAGCCGCAGCCGTAGCCGATCGGCAATTGATTTGTAGATCACCAGTAGACCTCTCTGCGCACATCATGGCGTGGAATACGTCTTAACTTGTCCATGTTTAGTTTAAAAAGTAGACCTGATTGGTCAAATTAAAACCATGAATGCGATCACGAATCGCAGCGGCACGCCATGTTCCCGCATCAGTAACTTCTTATGCTCACCTCAGGCCAGTAAAAAACCATAAAGGCCTCTATCCCCTACAGGTTGTTTCATGAGGATTTAAAAATGCTCAGTCAAATACAACGTTTTGGCGGCGCCATGTTCACCCCGGTTTTGCTGTTTCCCTTTGCCGGGATCGTGGTTGGGATCGCCATCATGCTTCGCAATCCGCTGTTTGTCGGTGAGGCCTTAACCGCGCCTGATAATCTGTTCGCGCAAATTGTTCACATCATCGAAGAGGGCGGCTGGGCGGTGTTCCGTAATATGCCGCTGATTTTTGCTGTCGGCTTACCGATTGGCCTGGCAAAGCAGGCGCAGGGCCGCGCCTGTCTGGCGGTGCTGATTAGCTTCCTGACCTGGAACTATTTTATCAACGCGATGGGGATGACCTGGGGCCACTTCTTTGGCGTCGACTTCTCTGCTGAACCCACTGCCGGCAGCGGGCTGGCGATGATTGCCGGAATCAAAACGCTTGATACCAGCATCATCGGGGCGATTATCATTTCCGGGCTCGTCACCGCCATCCACAACCGATTTTTCGACAAGCCGTTGCCGGTCTTTCTGGGGATTTTCCAGGGCACCTCGTTTGTCGTTATCCTCGCGTTCTTCGTGATGATCCCCTGCGCCTGGCTGACGCTGCTGGGCTGGCCGAAAGTGCAGATGGGCATTGAGTCGTTGCAGGCCTTTCTACGTACCGCTGGCGCGCTGGGCGTATGGGTTTATACCTTCCTGGAACGCATTCTGATCCCAACCGGATTACACCACTTTGTCTACGGCCCGTTTATCTTCGGCCCGGCTGCGGTAGAAGGCGGCATTCAGGTCTACTGGGCACAGCACCTTCAGGAATTCAGCCAGAGCACTGTGCCGCTGAAAACGCTGTTCCCGGAGGGCGGATTCGCGCTGCACGGCAACTCTAAGGTGTTTGGCTCAGTCGGTATTGCGCTGGCTATCTGGTATACCGCGTCACCGGAGAACCGCGTCAAAGTGGCAGGTCTGCTGATCCCGGCCACGCTTACCGCCGTGCTGGTGGGCATTACCGAACCGCTGGAGTTCACCTTCCTGTTTATCTCGCCTTTGCTGTTTGCCATCCACGCTGTGCTGGCCGCAACGATGGCGACGGTGATGTATATCTTCGGGGTGGTGGGGAACATGGGCGGCGGTCTGCTGGACCAGTTCCTGCCGCAAAACTGGATCCCGATGTTCCATAACCACGCCTCGACGGTATTCACCCAAATTGGCATCGGCCTCTGCTTCTCCGGGATCTACTTCGTGGTCTTCAGAACGCTTATCGAACGTCTGAATCTCAAAACGCCGGGCCGGGAAGAGAGCGAAATCAAGCTCTACAGCAAGGCCGACTATAAGGCCGCTCGTGGGCAAACCACCGCCCCGGCGGCAGCCAGCCAGCAGGTCGGACAGGCCGCTGGGTTCTTACAGGCGCTCGGCGGCGCAGCGAATATCGAAAGTATCAATAACTGCGCCACCCGCCTGCGTATCGCCCTGGTGGATATGACGAAAACCCAAAGCGATGACGTCTTCAAAGCCCTGGGCGCACACGGTGTGGTGCGGCGCGGCAACGGCATACAGGTGATTGTCGGTCTGCACGTTCCTCAGGTGCGCGACCAGCTGGAATCGCTGATGAAAACCCCTTTAACAAACGAACAAACCACTCTGACAGAGGCTATATCATGAAAAAATTCTCAGTTGTTATTGCAGGCGGCGGCAGTACATTCACGCCTGGTATCGTCCTGATGCTGTTAGCCAACCGTGACCGTTTCCCGCTGCGTGCGCTGAAGTTCTATGACAATGACGGAGCACGTCAGGAGATCATCGCCGAGGCGTGTAAAATCATCCTTAAGGAGCAGGCGCCGGAGATTGAATTTAGTTACACCACCGATCCTGAAGCGGCCTTTACCGATGTGGATTTCGTGATGGCGCATATTCGCGTTGGCAAATATCCCATGCGTGAAAAGGATGAAAAAATCCCGCTGCGCCACGGCGTGCTGGGCCAGGAAACGTGCGGGCCGGGCGGCATCTCCTACGGCATGCGCTCCATCGGCGGCGTGCTGGAGCTGGTGGATTACATGGAGCAGTACTCCCCGAACGCGTGGATGTTGAACTACTCCAACCCGGCAGCGATTGTCGCGGAAGCCACGCGCCGCCTGCGTCCGAACGCGAAAATCCTCAACATCTGCGATATGCCGATCGGCATTGAAGGGCGTATGGCGCAAATCGTCGGCCTGAAAGACCGCAAAGAGATGCGCGTGCGCTACTACGGTCTGAACCACTTCGGCTGGTGGACGTCGATTGAAGATCAGAACGGCAACGATCTGATGCCGAGACTGCGCGAATACGTGGCGAAAAACGGTTATGTTCCGCCTTCGGAAGATGTGCATACTGAAGCGAGCTGGAACGATACCTTCGCCAAGGCCAAAGACGTACAGGCGCTGGATCCGGACACCATGCCGAACACCTACCTGAAGTATTACCTGTTCCCGGACTATGTGGTCGCCCATTCCAATCCGGAGCGTACCCGCGCCAATGAAGTGATGGATCACCGTGAGAAGCATGTATTCAGTTCATGTCGGGCGATTATCGAAGCCGGTCATTCTTCTGCCGGTGAACTGGAAATTGACGAACATGCGTCGTACATCGTCGATCTGGCGACCGCGATTGCCTTTAACACCCAGGAACGCATGCTGCTGATTGTGCCTAACAATGGGGCTATCCATAACTTTGATGCTGACGCGATGGTAGAAATCCCTTGTCTGGTCGGCCACAACGGACCGGAGCCGCTGACCGTGGGTGATATTCCGCACTTCCAGAAAGGGCTCATGAGCCAGCAGGTGGCGGTGGAAAAACTGGTGGTGGACGCCTGGGAGCAGCGCTCGTATCAGAAACTCTGGCAGGCGATTACCCTGTCGAAAACCGTACCGAGCGCATCGGTGGCGAAGGCGATTCTGGACGATCTGATTGAAGCGAATAAAGATTACTGGCCAGAGCTGCACTAATCTTTCTGACCGGCATCGCCTGATGCCGGTCTCCTTGTCGTGGCTGAATTACGCTATGCTGAAGCCTGCATGCAGCACGACAAGGAACTTTCATGAACATTTCCCGCCTCGGTGAAGCACCGGACTACCGCTTCTCACTGGCTAACGAACGCACGTTCTTAGCGTGGATCCGCACCGCCCTGGGCTTTCTGGCCGCAGGCGTCGGCCTTGATCAGCTCGCCCCCGATTTTGCCACCCCGTTGATTCGCGAAGTGCTGGCCCTGCTACTGTGCCTGATTGCCGGCGTGCTGGCGATTTATGGCTATCTGCGCTGGCTGAGAAATGAAAAGGCGATGCGTCTGAAGCAGGATCTCCCCTACACGCGCGGCTTGCTCATTATCAGTACGATTTTGCTGATGGTTGCGGGCGTAGTGATGTTACTGGTGCTGTATGCCGGATAGCCGCAAAGCGCGGCGGGAAGCGGACCCCGGCCTTCAGCCAGAGCGAACCTCGCTGGCCTGGCTGCGCACGCTGCTGGGGTATGGCGCGCTGATCGCTCTTGCCATTAAGCACAACTGGCACCGCACGGGGGCGCCATTCTGGATCTCCATTGTTGTGCTGGCGCTGGTAGCCATCATTTTATGGCGCTACACCCGCAGCCGTAACCTGATGGACGTGTCGCAGAACGACTTTGCGCAGCCGAAAGCGGTGCGGGATAAGTTCCTCATCGCCCTGGCCGTGCTGTTGTTGTCACTGCTGTTTGCGGTAACCCACATTCAACAAATTTTGCACCTGTAGGCCGGGTAAGGCGCAGCCGCCACCCGGCATAATTACTTCCCTTTCGCTAAATATTTCGCCATCTCGTCTTCCGGCACCATGCCGCCGCCGGTCGCCCACACCAGGTGGGTAACGTTCTCATCGGCATCGACGCGCAGCGGCCCGGCCATCCCCGCCAGCGCCGACGGCTCCAGGCGAATCCTTTCCTCCTGCGCCAGCCAGCCGAGCATGTCGTACATGCTTTGATCGGAGAGGGTATAGAACCCGTCGAGCAGGCGCTCCATCGCGCGGCCCACGAAGCCGGAGGCACGTCCTACCGCCAGTCCGTCCGCCGCCGTCACGTTATCAATACCCAGGTCCTGCACGGCGATTTCATCGTGCAGCCCGGTATAAACGCCCAGCAGCATGCACGGTGAGTGCGTTGGCTCCGCAAAGAAGCAGTGGACGTTATCGCCAAAGGCCAGCTTCAGGCCAAAAGCCACGCCGCCGGGGCCGCCGCCGACGCCGCACGGCAGATAGACGTACAGAGGATGATCGGCATCCACCACGCGGCCCTGTTCGATAAACTGCGCCTTCAGGCGCTCGCCAGCAACCGCATAGCCCAGGAACAGCGTGCGTGAATTCTCATCGTCAATAAAGAAGCAGTTCGGATCGCTTTCCGCCGCTTTGCGTCCCTGCTCCACCGCCACGCCGTAATCCTGCTCATATTCAACGACGATCACGCCGTGGCTGCGCAGTTTGGCTTTCTTCCACTCGCGGGCGTCGGCGGACATATGCACGGTCACCTTAAAGCCAATGCGTGCGCTCATAATGCCGATGGACATCCCCAGGTTGCCGGTTGAGCCCACCGCGATGCTGTACTGGCTGAAGAAGTCCTTAAAGCGCGGCTCCAGCAGAACGCTGTAGTCGTCTTCAACGCTCAGCAACCCGGCTTCCAGCGCCAGTTTCTCCGCATGGGTCAGCACCTCATAGATGCCGCCGCGCGCTTTGATCGAGCCGGAAATCGGCAGATGGCTGTCTTTTTTCAGCAGCAGCGTGCCTGTAACAGGCTTCGCAGATTCTTTCTCCAGCCGCGCCTGCATCGCCGGGATCGCGACCAGGTCGGATTCGATAATCCCGCCCGTTGCCGCCGTTTCCGGGAACGCTTTCGCCAGATACGGCGCGAAGCGTTTCAGGCGCGCGTGCGCGTCGTCTACGTCGGCTTTCGTCAGCCCGACATACGGCAATCCTTCCGCCAGCGTCGTGGTGCGAGGGTTAAGCCAGGTGGTTTCTTTCAGGGCAATCAGATCCTCAACCAGAGGAAACTGTGCGGTTAAAGTAGTGATAGTTGCGTTTTCCATAATACGTCTCTTCGCGCTCAGATAATGAAAGAAAGCAGGAATGTGCCGCCAAGTGCAAGCACCGAGGCGATAAACGTCGCCGTCGTATAGTATTTGAAGGTCTCATTCAGGGTCGCGCCGCAGTACTGCTTCACCAGCCAGAAGAGAGAGTCGGTCACGATCGTGCAGCCAATAGCGCCGGACCCGATGGCAATGGTGATGATCTCCGGGCTTACGTTCGGGTAGAGCGGCAGCATCGGCGCCACTATCGCCGTGGCACCCATCATCGCTACCGTTGCCGAACCCACGGCGGCGTGCAGCACCAGTGCCACCAGCCAGGCGAGAAGGATAGGGTGCATATGCAGGTTCGAGAGAATATGCGCCAGCGTCTCCGCCAGACCACTGATTTTAAGGATGGCGTTGAACGCCCCGCCCGCACCGATAATCAGCAAAATGTTGGCGATAGAGCCAAAGCCGTGCTCCGTATGGATCAGCATTGCGCCCATGCCCATGTGCTGGCGGATCCCCAGCAGGTAGTAGGCGACAAACACGGCGATAAACATCGCGGTGATGGGGTTGCCGATAAACTCCAGCAGGGTATACAGCGAGCCTTCTTTTGCCATGTTCAGCTCGGCAATGGTTTTCACCAGCATCAGGGCAATCGGCAGCAGCACGGTGAACAGCGTGGCGCCCAGCGACGGCAGAGTGTGCTCTTCCCGCACCTTCAGGTCTGAAAATTCCGCCGGAACCGGCTTATAGGGCAGATGGTTGCCGAGCAGCTTCAGGAACAGCGGGCCACCAACCAGAGACGCCATCAGGCCCACCACCAGACCGTAGACAATCACCGTCCCGACGTCCGCCCCTAATTTGTTGGTGACAAATAGTGCGGCCGGATGCGGAGGCACCACGCAGTGCACTGCCATTAGTGCGGTACAGAGCGGAATGGCCAGCTTGAGTAGCGACGTGTTGGTCTTTTTGGCGATGGAAAACGCCAGCGGGATCAGCAGTACCACGCCCACTTCAACAAACAGCGTAATGCCGCAGATCAGGCCGACCAGGACCATAATCACGTCCGCCGACAGCCAGCGGCAGCGCTGCAACGTAATCCCGATGCGCTCTGCCGCGCCGGAGACTTCCATCATTTTGCCGAGAATAGTGCCAAGACCGATAACCGCCGCCAGGAAGCCCAGCGTACCGCCAATCCCGCTCTCAATGGCGTTAACCATATCCAGCGGGCTCATTCCCATCATCGCGCCAACGAAAAAGCTTGCCAGCAGCAGCGCGAGGAACGGGTGAAACTTCAGTTTTACGATGGTTAAAACAATCAACACGATGCTGACAAGCAGCGTTGCCACAACCCAGACCTGAGATCCCATATCTCACCTCACCCTTATGTCATCTGGGGATATTGGACGAAAAAACGGCTTGGGCTGACAAACGATATAAATTGGCGTTCAGATGAGCCAGATTGGATCAACTGAGTGACTGGACTCTAAAAAGCGCACTTATTTTGCCGTTGGTTCACATAAATTCATTCTTGAGCGGTATGCTGAACGCAGAAATTACGTGTGGGAATTGTGATGACCGATGCGAATGAATGCAGAAACCGGCTGTTAAACGGCTGGCAGCTGTCGAAAATGTACACCTTTGAAGTGGCTGCCCGGCATGAGTCCTTCGCCCTGGCGGCGGCGGAGCTGTCGCTCAGCCCCAGCGCGGTGAGCCACCGCATAAACCTGCTGGAAGAGGAGCTGGGCATTCAGCTGTTTGTCCGCTCACACCGTAAAGTGGAGCTGACGCAGGAAGGCAAGCGCGTTTACTGGACGCTGAAATCGTCCCTCGACACCCTGAATCAGGAGATCCTGGACATTAAAAACCAGGCGCTGTCAGGTACGCTAACGGTGTACTCCCGGCCGTCGATCGCCCAGTGCTGGCTGGTGCCGATGCTGGGGGATTTTACCCGCCGCTACCCGTCGATTTCACTTACTATTCTGACTGGTAATGATTACGTCAACATGCAGCGAACCGGCATCGATCTGGCGCTCTATTTCGACGATACGCCGCCAAACCACCTTTCTCATCACTTTTTGATGGATGAAGAGATTTTGCCCGTCTGCTCGCCAGCGTATGCCCGGGAGCATGAACTGCTGAAAAACCCCCATAACCTCAGCCACTGCACGTTACTGCACGACCGTCAGGCCTGGAGCAATGATTCCGGTACGGATGAGTGGCTGAGCTGGGCGCAGCATTACGCGGTGAATATGCCGTTATCATCGGGTATTGGCTTCGATCGTTCTGATTTAGCCATTATCGCGGCCATGAGTAATGTCGGGGTGGCGATGGGGAGAAAGCGGCTGGTGCAAAAACGTCTCGAACGGGGGGAGTTGATCGCACCCTTTGATGGGGAAACCCTCAAGTGCCATCAGCATTATTACGTCTCAACGCTTCCCGGCCGTCAGTGGCCGAAAATTGACGCCTTTATCGGCTGGCTAAGAGAGCTGGCGGGTTGAAGAATTATTACGCTTTCGCTCTACACCAAATGTGAAAAAGCGTGCTAAATACAGGTAATGCTTTTGATTTTTCCAGGGTAAACCGTGTTAAAGCCTTTTATTGCCACTGCGATCTTACTCTCTTCCGGCTGGGCGACTGCCGCTGAGCCGCCGCTGACGGCTGCCCGTTATGCGCAGCAGCTGGGCGTCGGGATGGATGTGGACTGGGCACGCACCGAGCGCGGTATCCGCGAATTCGACCCGCTGGTGGTCCGTGATTTCCAAGCGAAAGGCATACATCATGTCCGTATTCGGGTGGCGGGCGAACCGACGGAAGCGCGGCTGATTCACCTGCGTAAGCTGGTGGAGGCCTGCGAGCAATACGGCGTCATCCCCATCATCGCTTATCAGGCCGATGAATATAAAAACGACCCGAAAGCGGATACCGAAAAAGAGGTGATTAACTGGTGGATTGCCGTGGCGCACTATTTTGGTCAGCGCTCGCCGTTGCTGGGCTTTGACTTGATCTACGAACCGGCGGACAAGCTCAACCACAACGTTGCTTCGCTCAACCGGGTGTATGAGAAAGCGATCAAAGACATTCACGCCATTGATGCCAGCCGCATGATTTTTATCGCCCCTCGTCTGCGCGCCGCGCCGGAGGATTTATCCACCCTGAAGCTGCCCGCGCACAGCCAGAATTACCTGCTGGCGGAGTGGCATATTTTCCCCTGGGGTCCGCTGAAAACGAACGGTAAATACCCGTGGACGTCCGGAACTGCGGCTGAGAAAGCGGCTATCCGTAACCGAATTAACGCCGCGCTGCACTGGCAACAAAAAACCGGGCATGTGAGCTGGGTTGGCGGCTGGGGGGTGGGCGAATCGAAAAGCCTGACGCCAACTGCCTCGCAGATGGCGTTTGCCACGTTTATGGCGTGCGAGCTGCAACAGGCCAACATCCCGTATGCGATAAACGCCGATGTTCAGTTTTATGACGGGGAAGAGGGGGCGTGGCGGCCTGCCCCAGAGCGGCTATTGCAGGCGATGATTGCGCCCGTCTGTGAAAAGCCCGGCGAGAAGCCGGGCCATCATGCGGTTAAACCGGCTGTTCGTGATGCGAGACACGCGACGCCAGCGGCAGCCAGCACAGCAAAATCAGCAGCCCCATCAGGGTCATCAGCAAGCCTAAACTCGCCTGCCCGGTCTGCGGCATCATAGCCGAAAGCCAGGCCAGCGCGCCGGAACCGATGTTCTGCAAACCGCCCACCAGCGCGCCTGCCGTGCCTGCGAGGAACGGGAACGGCTCCATCGCGCCGCTGGTGGCGAGGGGAAACAGCATGCCCGCGCCGAAGAAGAACAGCGCCGCCGGGATGAGCAACGTCCAGACCGACATCACGTCAAACAGCCCCGGGATCCACATCATCAGCCCGGCCAGCAGACAGCTGATCACCGACTGCCACATCAGGGTGGAGAAACGCTTGTTCGGACGTCCGGCGAACCATGCGCCGAAGAACGCCGCCGGGATCGGCAGAATAAACAGAATACTCACCACCATACTGCTCAGGCCAAGGCCCGCGCCCAGCAGCACGCCGGAACAGGCTTCAAACACCGCAATGCCCGCCAGGCCGCCGATTAGCATCAACAGATAACAGGTAAAGGACCCATTACCGAACAGCGTTTTGTAGCTGGCGATGAGCTTCGTGCGCGGCGCGTCTTTTGGGCGGGTTTCCGGCATCCAGCGCCCCATGCTGAAGGTGACAATAATGCACAGCACCAGCAGGAAGGCATAACAGGCGCGCCAGGACCAGACGGTGTCCAGCAGACCCCCAATCAGCGGGGCCAGCAGCGGGCTGACCAGAATACCCATATTTAACAGGCTGTTGGCGTGGCGAAGCTGTGTGCCCTGGTACATATCACGCGGCAGGGTACGCGCCATAACCCCGCCGACGCCGGTGCCCACACCCTGAAGGGCGCTGGCGGCAATCAGGACGGTCAGGCTGTGAGTGGTTATGGCGATCATCGTCGCTACCATGAAAATGCTCATGCCCACCAGAATGACCGGACGACGCCCGACGCGATCGGACAGGGGACCATAAACCAGCTGTGAAACGCCATAGGTTAGCAGATAGGCTGCCATCACGCTCTGGACTGCACCTTCGCGGACGCTCAGATCTTTTGCCATATCGGCAATCGCCGGAATGTAGATGGTTTGCGCCATCTGCCCGACGGCCACCAGTAACACCAGCATCAACAATAAGTTCACGTTCCGTTGCTTTTTCATGTCGCTGAATACTTTTGCCAAAAGAGATAAATGAAGAATAAGTAACTATGCATTCCCATAAATGCGCGAGGAATCTACCACAGAGAGATGACAATTTAAGCATTACTGTGATGAATGAAAGAAGACGTGAAGGCAGGATTTGTAAACAAGATCGGCAACTAATGTTGCCAGCGAATTACGCCAGGCGCAGCAGGATCGCACCGGCAGCAATACCCAGTGCCGCCGCGATGCGCAGGCCGGCAACCTTCTCTTTTAAAAGCACAAATGCGATTAATGCGCCGAAGAGAATAGAGGTTTCACGCAGTGCGGCGACCACAGCCAGCGGTGCCTGGGTCATCGCCCAGAGTGCCAGACCGTAAGATCCCATCGTCCCGACGCCGCCGAGCAGCCCTTTTTTCCAGTGCAGGCGCAGATAGCTGGACGCTTCGCGACGCCGCGCCACCATTGCCCAGCTCAGCAGACAGAAACCGTTCATGAAGAAGGTCCAGAGCGTGTAGCCCAGCGCAGTGTCCGAGAGTCGCACACCGGTGCCGTCCACCAGGGTATACCCGGCGATAAAACAGGCGTTCAGCAGCGCCAGCCAGATCCCCTTGCGTGACTGCATGCGGCCGTTCATCGCCATCGCCAGAATCGACAGACAAATGACCCCGATGCCGGACCACGCAAGCCAGGAGAGATGATCCCCGAGCACCATTACGCTGATCAGCGCCACCAGCAGAGGGGCCGTCCCGCGCATAAGGGGGTAGGTCTGGCTCATGTCGGAGACCTGATAAGTTTTTGCCACCAGTACCGTATACACCACCTGTAACGCACAGGAGACGAACAAATATGGCCAGCTTGCGGCAGTTGGCTGAGGAGAGAAGGGCAGTAAAATCAGGGCAATAAGCGCGGCTGAACCGCTGACGCCGATCGCCGAGTAGAGTTTATCCGTTCCGGCTTTAACGATGGCGTTCCAGCTGGCATGCAGCAGTGCGGCGAACAGTAAAATGCAGAAAACGGTGATGGTCATGGCGTATCGGTTGGTGAAATGTCATCCAACTGTAACATTCACCCGTCGATGCTGCCAGCCGCTTACACTGCGCAAAAAAGGCGGTGCGTCACCCGGGGTTCGTCTGACACCAGCCTGAAGCCCGCCCGATGGTAAAATCCGTACGCGGTTTCCGGCGCATGGGTATTAAGAAAATCAAACCAGATGCTGGCATCCGCCATCACCACGGTCAAAAGTTGTTTGCCAATGCCCTGCCCACGGCACTTTTCGCTGACGTAGAGATGACGAATACGTCCGGCGCGCGGCTGCTGGCTGAACGGATCGCGGTTGAGGCCGCACACGCCCACCAGCCTGCCGTTAAGAAACGCCCCCAGCAGCTTTTCACCCGGCGCGTTAAAGCGGTTTTCACCCCGCTGCCAGTTTTCTTCCAGCCTGCGCAGCATATTGAAATTCAACGCGATACTCTCCGCCTTCAGGGCGATATAGCCCGGTTCATCAGGCGTAACAGGCTCAATTAACAGACGCGACATAGCATTCCCTCGTTATTAAAGAGGGGCGGTTGCCCGCCCCTCTCAGGTGCGACTTGAACCTGAATCACCGAACGTATTTCAGGACAGCATCAAGCAGTTGCAATACAGCAACAATGAGTTTGAGGACAAGTATGACCATATCCACGACGCTCATACGCGTCTCCTTTTGGTTAAAAGGAGCACGATGCTGGCGTACCTTTCCGCCGCCTGTGGCCAGCACCTGGATTGACGTAACACAGTGTGCTCACTTCAGGGGTTAAGGCACTGACGGCACCACCCGTTTCAGCCAGGACTTCGTTGCGCCGGTAAACTGCGGCCCCCTCGCTCACTGCGAACACCCTCAGTATAGATAAATACTGTATGCATGAACAGTATTTTATGGACAAATTTTGGAAGGCGATCCATACTCAAAAACGTCAAAATCCGTGCCGGAATTGCGCGTTCGTCTTCGATCGCGTATACTTTTCGCGTTGACGTAACACAGTGTGTTCTGCGGCAACCAACCGCAAAACCCTGATAAAAACCTCGCTTAGGCGGGGTTTTTTGTTTTCTGACGAAGTGAAAATAGTACCCTTCGTTGACTTATTGGCAACAGGTGTTATCGTTGCCATAATGGCAATGGACGCGGCAGGCAAGCAGGATGCATTTAATCTCAATGAAGGCAATTTTGGATGCGGTAAGCCAGTTCCCGCAACACAGAGAAGAGCTTCTCTTTTTAGGACGAGTTATTGAAAAGAGCCACTGCCCGACGCCCGCTGCACTGAGAAAACTTTTCCCAACGCTGGATAACTTCAAGTATCTTGATAAGCATTATGTTATTGATATTGCAAATAACATTCTCAGAGTAGTGGCTCTCATCTTCTTTGAAAGCCAAAAGTTTTATGTGCGCCATGTTTTTACTCATAAGGAATATGACCGTTTTACGGAGAAACATCGCACTAAGGGGAAGAAATGATGATCGTCGCTGATGCAATGAAAGCTACGCACGCCCTTGTTGCGGCCGTTCCTTTACTGGGTGAACAGCCGAGCGAGAAAGATTATAAGGATGCGCTTGAGCTGGTTGAGTATCTCCTTATGAACGAGCCCAATAGCCCCTTGCTGGATATTGTGTGCGCCAGAATTAGCCGTTACGAAGCTAATCGGCCAGAGATAGTCGCATTACGCAAGGAGATGGAGTCCGTTCCCGTCGGAATTGCAGTTTTAAGAACCTTGATGGATCAATACAATCTGACGATATCGGATTTTAAGGATGAAATTGGTAGTAAATCGATGGTTTCACGGGTTCTGAATGGTCAGAGACAGCTTACCCTGAACCATATTAAAAAGCTGGCGGCCAGATTTGGGGTATCACCTGCGTTATTTATTGAGTGAGTAAAAACCCTTTATTGAGTGTCACCACCCAACAAACGAAACGTGATCCCTGACGCATTTTTGCGCAGATGAAAATATTTCCATTGTCACGCCCGAAAACCTGTGTTTGTATAAATTCAATCAATGATTCCAAACACAGGTCCCCAATGACTTCATCCATCTTCACTTCGACCCTACTAAAAACTGCGCAACCAGCCGCAGTGGTCGTCGTGCGTGTGGTGGTGGTCGTCGGCAATGCGCCGTAGGGACTGGATCAACACACGAATCCAAAACCCCGCCGGCGCAAACCGGGCGGGGTTTTTCGTTTAGGACCCTCCCCGGAAAGTCGGCTCAGAAGAAAAGGACTGGAGCATGGCAAGTTCGGGCACAACATCCACCAAGACGCGTTTTACCGGCGCGCAGCTGATCGTTCATCTGCTGGAGCGACAGAGCATTACCACGGTTGCGGGCATCCCCGGCGGCACGGTGCTGCCGCTGTACGATGCGTTAAGCCAAAGCACGCAGATCCGCCATGTGCTGGCGCGCCACGAGCAGGGGGCAGGCTTTATCGCCCAGGGCATGGCGCGTACCCAGGGTAAACCGGCGGTCTGTATGGCCTGTAGCGGGCCGGGCGCCACTAACCTGGTGACCGCCATCGCCGACGCGCGTCTCGACTCCATTCCGCTGATCTGCATTACCGGCCAGGTGCCGTCCTCGATGATCGGCACCGATGCGTTCCAGGAAGTCGATACCTACGGCATCTCTATCCCCATCACCAAACATAACTATTTAGTTCGCGATATCAGCGAGCTGCCTCAGGTTATCAGCGATGCGTTCCGCATCGCGCAGTCTGGCCGCCCGGGCCCGGTGTGGATAGACATTCCTAAGGATGTCCAGACCGCAGAGATCGAGATCGACATTCTGCCGGAGCCGGGCGAGCGTGCCCCCGCGCCGGAGTTCAGCGCTGAGAGCGTGCGCGATGCGGCGGCAATGATCAACGCCGCCAAACGCCCGGTGCTGTATCTGGGCGGCGGGGCGATCAACGCCGCGGATGAAATCCGCCAGTTTGCGGAAAAAGCCAACCTGCCGACCACCATGACCCTGATGGCGCTGGGTATGCTGCCCAAAGCGCATCCATTGTCTTTAGGGATGCTGGGCATGCACGGCGCGCGCAGCACCAACTACATCCTGCAAGAGGCGGATTTGCTGATAGTTATGGGGGCGCGTTTTGATGACCGGGCGATTGGCAAAACCGAGCAGTTCTGCCCGAACGCCAAAATCATTCACGTGGATATCGACCGCGCCGAGCTGGGTAAAATCAAGCAGCCGCACGTGGCGATCCAGGGCGACGTGGCCGAGGTGCTGGCGCAGTTGATCCCGCAGACGGTGGCAACCGACCGCGCCGACTGGCGCCAGCTGGTGGCCGATCTGCAACGCGAGTTCCCGGGCGCTATCCCAACCGAGGGCGACCCGCTGAGCCACTATGGTCTTATCAACGCTGTTGCCGCCTGCGTGGATGACAGCGCGATTATCACCACCGACGTCGGCCAGCATCAGATGTGGACTGCCCAGGCGTATCCGCTGAACCGCCCGCGCCAGTGGCTGACCTCCGGCGGCCTTGGCACCATGGGCTTCGGCCTGCCCGCAGCGGTTGGCGCGGCGCTCGCCAACCCGGACCGTAAGGTGATCTGCTTCTCCGGTGACGGCAGCCTGATGATGAATATTCAGGAGATGGCGACGGCGGCCGAAAACCAGTTAGACGTCAAAATCATTCTGATGAACAACGAGGCGCTGGGTCTGGTACACCAGCAGCAGAGCCTGTTCTATAAGCAGGGCGTGTTTGCGGCGACCTATCCGGGGATGATCAACTTCATGCAGATTGCCGCTGGTTTTGGCCTGCACACCTGCGATCTGAACGCCGAAGAAGATGCCCACGCGGCGTTGCAGGATGCGATTTCTCGCCCTGGCCCGGCGTTGATCCACGTGCGTATCGACCCTGAACAAAAAGTGTATCCGATGGTGCCGCCGGGTGCGGCCAATACTGAGATGGTGGGGGAATAAGCCATGCAGAAACAACATGAAAACGTCATTCTGGAACTCACCGTCCGCAACCACCCTGGCGTTATGACCCACGTCTGCGGGCTGTTTGCCCGCCGGGCATTTAACGTGGAAGGCATTCTCTGCCTGCCGATTCAGGGCAGCGAGCACAGCCGCATCTGGCTACTGGTCAACGACGACCAGCGTCTGGAGCAGATGATAGCGCAGATCGACAAGCTGGAAGACGTCACCAACGTGGCGCGCAACCAGTCCGATCCCACCATGTTTAACAAAATTGCGGTGTTCTTCGAATAGATCGCTTAAGGTAAGCGTCTTTCGCTCTTGTAGGCCGGATAAGCGCAGCTCCATCCGGCTTTTTCAGACCGCAGGAACACACATGACCACCATCGCCCTTATCGACGACCACCTTATCGTCCGCTCTGGCTTTGCCCAGCTTCTCAACCTCGAACCGGATTTCCAGGTCGTGGCCGAGTTTGGCTCCGGTCGCGAGGCGCTGGCGGGCCTGCCGGGACGCGGGGTGCAGGTCTGTATCTGCGACATTTCGATGCCGGATCTCTCCGGGCTGGAGCTGTTAAGCCAGCTGCCGAAAGGAATGGCGACCATTATGCTCTCGGTCCACGACAGCCCGGCGCTGGTCGAGCAGGCGCTCAATGCGGGGGCGCGCGGGTTCCTCTCAAAACGCTGTAGCCCGGATGAGCTGATCGCCGCCGTGCGCACCGTCTCCACCGGCGGCTGCTACCTGACGCCGGATATCGCCATCAAGCTGGCGGCGGGACGGCAGGATCCACTCACCAGACGCGAGCGTCAGGTGGCAGAGAAACTTGCCCAGGGCATGTCGGTGAAAGAGATTGCCGTAGAGCTGGGGTTGTCGCCAAAGACCGTTCACGTTCATCGCGCCAACCTGATGGAAAAACTCAACGTCAGTAACGATGTCGAGCTGGCGCGCCGTATGTTTGACAGCTGGCAATGAACTCCCTTTTTTCGCGGCTGATCGCCGTTGTCGCCAGCTTTTTTATCTTCTCCGCCGCGTGGTTCTGCCTGTGGAGTATCAGCCTGCATCTGGTGGAACGCCCGGAGTTGGCGGTGCTGCTGTTCCCCTTTGGCCTGCGTCTGGGGCTGATGCTGCAATGCCCGCGCGGCTACTGGCCGGTGCTGCTGGGCGCAGAGTGGCTGATGCTGATCTGGCTGGCGCAGGAAGTGGCGCTGGCGCATCTGCCGTTATTGATGACCGGAAGCCTGCTCACGCTTATCCCGGTCGCCCTGATTTCCCGCTACCGTCACCAGCGCGACTGGCGCACGCTGCTGCGTCAGGGGGCGGCGCTAATTGCCGCCGCGCTGTTGCAGTCCCTGCCGTGGGTGGGTGAAAAGGAGGTGCTTAACGCCCTGCTGCTGACCCTTACCGGCGGCCTGACGCTGGCCCCGACCTGCCTTGTGATCTGGCATTATCTTACAAGCACTGTCTGGCAGCCGCTCGGCCCGGCGCTGGTCTCCCAGCCGGTGAACTGGCGCGCCCGGCATCTCATCTGGTATCTGCTGCTGTTTGTGGTGAGCCTGTGGCTCCAGCTTGGTCTCCCCGCTGAATTATCACGCTTCACGCCGTTTTGTCTGGCGCTGCCGATCATCGCCCTTGCCTGGCACTACGGCTGGCAGGGCGCATTGATCGCCACGCTGATGAACGCCATCGCGCTGATTGCCAGCCAGACCTGGCACGATCATCCGGTAGATTTACTGCTTTCCCTGCTGGCCCAGAGCCTGACCGGGCTGCTGCTCGGCGCGGGCATACAGCGCCTGCGCGAGCTGAACCAGTCCCTGCAAAACGAGCTGGCGCGCAACCGCCGTCTGGCGGAGCGTCTGCTGGAGACGGAAGAGAGCGTGCGGCAAGAGGTTGCCCGCGAGCTGCACGACGACATCGGCCAGACCATCACCGCCATCCGTACCCAGGCGGGCATTGTTCAGCGCCTGGCGGCAGAAAACGCGGGCGTGAAGCAGGGCGGGGCGCATATCGAACAGCTTTCGCTGGGCGTCTATGATTCCGTTCGTCGCCTGTTAGGGCGGCTGCGCCCGCGCCAGCTTGACGATCTCTCCCTGGAGCAGGCGGTACGCTCCCTGATGCGCGAGATGGAGCTGGAAAGCCGCGGCATTGTCAGCCATCTCGACTGGCGAATTAACGAATCTGCGCTGAGCGAAGGCCAGCGCGTAACCCTGTTCCGCGTCTGTCAGGAGGGGCTGAACAATATCGTCAAACATGCCAGTGCCAGCGCGGTCACGATCCAGGGCTGGCAGCAGGACGAGCGCCTGATGCTGGTAATTGAAGACGACGGCTGCGGCCTGCCGCCGGGCTCCGGCCAGCAGGGCTTTGGCCTGGCGGGCATGCGCGAGCGCGTAAAGGCGCTTGGCGGCACGCTGAGCCTCTCCTGCACCCACGGGACGCGCGTCAGCGTCAGTTTGCCGTTAAGGACGCATCATGTTTAAAACCCCCGCCAGCGCCGCCCCGCTAAGCAACAAAGCGGAAATCGACTCCCGCTACCGCTACTGGCGTCGCCATATCCTGATTACCATCTGGCTCGGCTACGCGCTGTTTTACTTTACCCGCAAAAGCTTCAACGCCGCCGCGCCGGAGATCCTCGCGAGCGGCGTGATGACCCGCACCGATATCGGCCTGCTGGCGACGCTGTTTTACATCACCTACGGCCTGTCGAAGTTCTTCTCCGGCATCGTCAGCGATCGCTCCAACGCGCGTTATTTTATGGGCGTCGGGCTGATCGCCACCGGCGTGGTGAATATTCTGTTTGGCTTCTCCACCTCGCTCTGGGCCTTCGCCCTGCTGTGGGCGCTGAACGCCTTTTTCCAGGGCTGGGGCGCGCCGGTCTGCGCCCGCCTGCTGACCGCCTGGTACTCACGCAACGAGCGTGGCGGCTGGTGGGCGATATGGAACACCGCGCATAACGTCGGCGGGGCGCTGATCCCGATGGTGGTGGGTGCCGCGGCGCTGCACTACGGCTGGCGCGCGGGGATGATGATAGCCGGTGGCCTCGCGATTGTCGCCGGGCTGTTCCTCTGCTGGCGCCTGCGCGACAGGCCGCAGACCGTCGGCCTTCCACCGGTGGGCGACTGGCGGCACGACGAGATGGAGATCGCCCAGCAGCAGGAAGGGGCCGGGCTGTCCCGCCAGGAGATCCTCACCAAATACGTGCTGAAAAACCCCTACATCTGGCTGCTGTCGCTCTGCTACGTGCTGGTCTACGTGGTGCGCGCGGCCATCAACGACTGGGGCAATCTGTACATGTCCGAGACGCTCGGCGTGGATCTGGTGACCGCCAACTCGGCGGTGACCATGTTTGAACTGGGCGGGTTTATCGGCGCGCTGGTGGCGGGCTGGGGCTCGGACAAGCTGTTCAACGGCAACCGCGGCCCGATGAACCTGATTTTTGCCGCCGGGATCTTGCTCTCCGTCGGCTCACTATGGTTGATGCCGTTCGCCAGCTACGTGATGCAGGCGGCGTGCTTCTTCACCATCGGATTTTTCGTCTTTGGCCCGCAGATGCTGATCGGCATGGCGGCGGCGGAGTGTTCCCACAAAGAGGCGGCCGGCGCGGCGACGGGCTTTGTCGGGCTGTTTGCCTATCTTGGCGCATCGCTCTCCGGCTGGCCGCTGGCGCGGGTGATCGACATCTGGCACTGGAGCGGGTTCTTCGCGGTGATCGCCATCGCGGCGGGCATCTCCGCCCTGCTTTTACTGCCGTTTTTGCACGCGCAGGCGCCGCGCGAAGCGTGACGCGCCTCACCTTTTGCTGCCGAGACGCGCAAAACTAAGAAATTTTCCCGGTTTCACCTGGACGCTGTCTCAGGCATCTCTCCTGGCTGGTTTTTACAATGCTGCAAAAATCAGCTCAGGAGTAAACCAACCATGCTGGCCTTCTTAAACCAGGTGCGCAAGCCGACCCTGGATCTGCCGCTCGACGTGCGGCGCAAGATGTGGTTCAAACCGTTCATGCAGTCTTATCTGGTGGTCTTCATCGGCTACCTGACCATGTATCTGATCCGCAAAAACTTTAACATCGCGCAGAACGACATGATCTCGACCTACGGGCTGAGCATGACCCAACTGGGGATGATTGGCCTGGGCTTTTCCATCACCTACGGCGTGGGGAAAACGGTTGTGTCCTACTACGCGGACGGCAAAAACACCAAGCAGTTCCTGCCGTTTATGCTGATCCTCTCCGCTATCTGTATGCTCGGCTTCAGCGCCAGCATGGGCGCGGGCTCCGTCAGCCTGTTCCTGATGATCGCCTTCTACGCCCTGAGCGGTTTTTTCCAGAGTACCGGCGGGTCGTGCAGCTACTCCACCATTACCAAATGGACCCCACGCCGCAAGCGTGGTTCCTACCTCGGCATGTGGAACATCTCCCACAACCTCGGCGGAGCGGGCGCGGCTGGCGTGGCGCTGTTTGGCGCAAACTACCTGTTCGACGGCCATGTGATCGGCATGTTTATCTTCCCGTCGATTATCGCCCTGATCGTCGGCTTTATCGGCCTTCGCTACGGCAGCGACTCCCCGGAATCGTACGGCCTCGGCAAAGCCGAAGAGCTGTTCGGCGAGGAGATCAGCGAAGAGGACAAAGAGACCGAAGAGAACGAGATGACCAAATGGCAGATCTTTGTTGAGTACGTGCTGAAAAACAAAGTGATTTGGCTGCTCTGCTTCTCAAACATCTTCCTCTACGTGGTGCGTATCGGCATTGACCAGTGGTCAACCGTGTATGCTTTCCAGGAGCTGAAGCTTTCTAAAGAGGTGGCGATTCAGGGCTTTACCCTGTTTGAAGTGGGCGCGCTGGTCGGCACCCTGCTGTGGGGATGGCTCTCGGACCTCGCCAACGGCCGTCGCGCGCTGGTGGCCTGCATCGCGCTGGCGCTGATTATCGCCACGCTCGGCGTTTACCAGCACGCCAGCAACCAGTACGTTTATCTGGCGTCCCTGTTCGCGCTCGGCTTCCTGGTGTTTGGCCCTCAGCTGCTGATCGGCGTGGCGGCGGTTGGCTTTGTCCCGAAAAAAGCGATCGGCGCCGCCGATGGGATTAAGGGCACCTTCGCCTACCTGATCGGCGACAGCTTCGCCAAGCTGGGCTTGGGCATGATCGCCGACGGCACGCCGATTTTCGGCCTCACCGGCTGGGCGGGCACCTTCGCGGCGCTGGATGCGGCAGCGATCGGCTGTATCGTCCTGATGGCGATGGTAGCGGTGCTGGAAGAACGTAAAATTCGCCGTGAGAATCGTGCGCAGAAATTAAAAACAGCCTGAGTGTGCAGGTAACTTCTTTGCCCGGTGTGTGATGCCGGGCTTTTTTATTTGTACGCCACACCTTTACCCCGCTTTACACACCCGCTCCTCTCCATGCTCTACAGTGTTTTTGCTGCCGCCTTTCGTGCAGCCTTAGCCCCTTTTGCTAACGGAGAGCTTGCATGTTAACCCGACGATTGTCCTGCCTGGCGCTGCTGATGGCGCTGGCCTCCCCCGCAATGGCCGCGAATGCACCTACCTACGGCGAGAAGCTGGAAGGTTTTGACTACGGCTGGCTGGTAAAACACTTTACCTTTACCTCGCAGAACCAGCCTCTGGATATGGCTTACCTGGACGTGAAGCCGGAAAAACCCAACGGCCGCACCGTGGTGCTGATGCACGGCAAAAACTTCTGCGCCGGTACCTGGGACGGCACGATCCGCGCGCTTTCAGCCAGCGGGTATCGCGTGATCGCACCCGACCAGATCGGCTTCTGCAAATCCACCAAGCCGGAGCATTATCAGTACACCTTCCAGCAGCTGGCGGATAACACCCACACGCTGCTGAAAACGCTGGGCGTCGATCGCGTGACGGTTATCGGCCACTCGACCGGCGGCATGCTGGCGACCCGCTACGCGCTGATGTGGCCGCAGCAGGTGGAGCAGCTGGTGATGGTGAACCCAATAGGGCTTGAAGACTGGAAAGCGCGCGGCGTGCCGCATATTACGGTCGACCAGTGGTACCAGCGTGAGCTGAAGGTCAGTGCCGACGGCATTCGTCAGTACGAGAAAAACACCTACTACGCCGGGGAGTGGAAGCCGGAGTACGAGCGCTGGGTCACCATGCTTGCCGGGTTAAACAACGGGCCAGGCAAAGCGCGCGTGGCGTGGAACTCGGCGCTGCTCTACGACATGATTTATACCCAGCCGGTCGTCTATGAATTTAACGAGCTGAAGATGCCGGTATTATTGATGATCGGCACGAAGGACAACACCGCCATCGGGAAAGATCTCGCCCCGCCTGAGATCCGCAAAACGCTCGGCAACTATGCGGTGCTGGGAAAGGAGACGGCGAAGCGCATCCCGCACGCTACGCTGGTGGAATTTAACGACATGGGCCACGCGCCGCAGATGCAGGATCCTGAGCGCTTCCACGAGGCGCTGCTTAAGGGGCTTCAGGCCCGCTGACTGGTTTGCAGCAACAGCCCGCGCAGCCACGCCTGCGCGGGATTGCGGTGCGTTCTGCCGTGCCAGGCCATGCTCTTGGTAAAGCCTGGCACTGGAACTGGCGTCTCGCAGATGAACATCCCCGTCTGATTTTCCGCGATGCGTGACGGCACGACGGCAATCATATCGCTGAGGGCCAGCACGTCCGGCAGAACCAAAAAGTGGCTCACCGAGAGCCCCACGTGCCGCGTCCGGCCAATTTTCTCCAGCGCGCTATCGGTTACCCCGCGAAAGCCGTCTCCCTCGTAAGAGACCAGCACATGCTCAAGGGCGCAAAATCGGTCTAACGTCATTGGCTCTCCGGCGTTTGGATGATCGGCGCGCATCATGCATACGTACCGTTCATCATAAAGCGCACGGCTGTGAAGCTCATCGGGCGTGGTGTGGGGGGTGATAAGCGCTACGTCAATAGCGCCCTGCTCAAGCTGGCTGACAAGGCTACCGGGGGTAACGGGCACCACGCGCACGCGTATGCCAGGCGCCTGTGTTTTAAGGGCGGCGATAAACGGCACAACAACCGCCCGAAGTGCATAATCCGTAGCGGCAAGAGTGAAGGTGAGGCGAGCGGTATTTGGGTCAAAGGCAACGGGCTGAAGCAGCACGTCGATATCCGCGAGAATGCGCTTCACCGGAGCGGCCAGCGCTTCCGCGCGCGTGGTTGGCACCATGCCGTGCGGGGCGCGGATAAAGAGCGGATCGTCGAAGTAGTCCCGCAGGCGGTTGAGCATGCCGCTCACGGCGGGCTGGGTCAGAGCAAGACGCGCCGCCGCGCGGGTGACGCTGCGTTCATCCAGCAGAGCGTCAAGCGTTTTCAGCAGGTTTAGATCCAGCGTGCGCAGATCCGCTTTCATGATGTTTTGCTACCTCTTTTCCGTTCACTATTATGGCGCTGCCCGCTGTCGACGCGTTGCGTTTCCCGCTATGATGGGCGGCTAGTCTAAGGAGAACGCATGGTCTGGATAATGCTGGCAACGCTTGCCGTGGTGTTTGTAGTTGGGTTTCGTGTCCTGACCTCGGATTCCCGCCGCGCCATCAAACGCTTGAGCGAACGGCTGGGTATCACCCCGATGCCGGTAGAATCGATGATCGACCAGTTCGGTAAAACGCCGGGCAATGAGTTTATCCGCTACCTTGAGCGCCCAGACGAAGCGCACCTGCAAAACGCCGCCCAGGTCCTGCTTATCTGGCAGGTCTGCATCGTCGACGGGAGCGAAGAGAATCTGCATACCTGGCACCGCATGCTGCGTAAAGCCCGCCTGGCCGCACCGATCACCGATGCGCAAATCCGCCTCGCGCTCGGCTTCATGCGCGAGATAGAGCGCGATCCGCAGGAGCTTGACGCCTTCCAGCTGCGCTATAACCAGCTTTTCCTCCCGGAAGAGGGCGTGTTTTATCTGCACTGATATCACGAAACGTGATGAAGAGTATAAAGCATCGTCATTAGATTTATATCTGCCGCAGGCGCACCATCACTTCATCCACTCGCTGATGAGGTGAACCATGAAACAATCCGCCATTATCTGGCCAAACGACTACCTGCCAGGCACAACCGATAACTTTGCATCCAACGAAATCATCGTCGCCGGGCTGAGCGCAAAAGAGATTTGGGCGCAGCTTAACGACACTACCCTGTGGCCGAACTACTACAGCAACGCCGAAGATATTCGTTTTCACGACGGCAGCGGTCCGGAACTGAGCGCCAACGCCCGCTTCCGCTTTACGACCTTTGGCTTCCCGGTTGAGGCGCAGGTCACGGAGTATGTTCTGCCCGTTGACGGCGAAGCCGCACGGATCGCCTGGCACGGCTGGGTGGAGGGCGATGCCAGCTCGCGTCTGGATGTGATCCACGCCTGGCTGTTTGAAGACTTGCCGGGAAACCGCGTCCGTATTCTGACTCAGGAGTCGCAGAAAGGCGTTCCTGCACAGGAACTTGCTCGCACCGTGCCGAATCCGATGATCAACGGGCACCAGGAGTGGATCGTTGGGCTGGCGAATGCAGCGATGCAAGAAAAGTTGTCGAAACGTTAAATTCGTCACACTTTTGATGATAAACTGCGCGACTTTTCCGCACGTTTTTATCTTCAGGTGATGCCATGACAGAACATATCCAGCCCACAACCAGACCGCAGACCAAAGAGGTGTCGCGCCCCAACTGGTCGGCGGTTTTCTCCGTGGCGTTCTGCGTCGCCTGCCTGATCACCGTCGAGTTTCTACCGGTGAGCCTGCTGACGCCGATGGCGCAGGATCTGGGCATTTCCGAGGGCGTGGCGGGGCAGTCCGTTACCGTCACCGCGTTTGTGGCGATGTTCGCCAGCCTGTTTATCACTCAGGCGATCGGCACCATTGACCGTCGTAAAGTGGTCATTCTGTTCAGCGTGCTGCTGACGCTCTCCTGCCTGCTGGTCTCTTTCGCTGAAAGCTTCACCCTGCTGCTGCTGGGTCGCGCCTGCCTGGGGCTGGGGTTAGGCGGCTTCTGGGCGATGTCCGCCTCGCTGACCATGCGCCTGGTGCCCGCGCGGACGGTGCCAAAAGCGCTTTCCGTTATCTTCGGTGCGGTCTCTATCGCGCTGGTGATTGCCGCGCCGCTGGGCAGCTTCCTCGGCGGGATTATTGGCTGGCGTAACGTCTTTAACGCGGCGGCGGTGATGGGCGTGCTGTGCATTATCTGGGTGTGGAAGGCGCTGCCGTCCCTGCCGGGTGAGGCGGCGCACCACAAACAGAACATGTTCGCGCTGCTGAAACGTCCGGGCGTGCTGGCGGGGATGACCGCCATCTTCATGGCCTTTGCCGGGCAGTTTGCCTTCTTTACCTATATTCGCCCGGTGTATATGACCATGGCGGGCTTTGACGTGGACGGCCTGACGCTGGTGCTCCTGAGCTTCGGTATCGCCAGCTTTGTCGGCACCTCACTGTCGTCTCAGTTCCTGAAGCGCTCCCTGAAGGTGGCGCTGGCGGGTGCCCCGCTGGTGCTGGCGATCAGCGCCGCGGTGCTGGTGTTGTGGGGTAGCGATAAGTGGGTGGCTTCGGCGATCGCGATTATCTGGGGCTTTGCCTTTGCGCTGGTGCCGGTGGGCTGGTCGACGTGGATCACCCGCTCGCTTGCCGATCAGGCGGAAAAAGCCGGGTCGATTCAGGTAGCGGTGATCCAGCTGGCGAACACCTGCGGCGCGGCGGTGGGCGGCGTAGCGCTCGACCATCTGGGGCTGACGTCACCGCTGGTGATTTCCGGCACGCTGATGCTGCTGACGGCGCTGCTGGTGGCGGGGAAGGTTAAGGCGAAGTAGTGCTTTTCTCCCTCTCCCGTGGGAGAGGGTTGGGGTGAGGGCATCAGGCTACGCCGATGCCTTAACCCTTCTGCGTGAATCCATCGAAATCAACACCACCGACGACACAATCAACAGCGTCCCCAGCCAGTCCGGCAGGGTGAATGCCACCCCCAGCAACACCACCGACAGCAGCGCGCTGCTCAGCGGTTCGGCGCAGCTCAGAATGCTCGCTTTCGGCCCGCCGATCATCTGTGCGCCTTTCAGATACAGGCTGAACGTCAGCGCGGTGCCAATCACCACCAGGTAGAAAAACGCCAGCAGCAGGCCGCCGTCGATCACGAAGGTGGTGCCGCGTCCGGCGTAGAACGGCGTCAGCATTAATCCCGCAATCAACATACTCCAGCCGACAATCGGCAGCGTGCCGTAGCGGGCTATAAGCGTTGATGGATAGGTGGTGTAAAACGCCGCGGCAAACGCTGAGGCGATACCGAAGAACAGCGCGGCAGGCGAGATGGAGAGCGACGTCGGGTCGCCGTGGGTGACCAGCAGGAAGGTACCCACAAGCGACGTGAAAATCGCGGATAAGACAAATATGCCGGGACGCGTTTTCCGCGCCAGCGCAAACCATGCCACGATAATGGTCGGCGACAGAAACTGGAGCACGGTGGCCGTCGCAGCGTTGGATTTTTCAATCGTCAGCAGGAAGGTGAGCTGCACGGTGAGCGCGCCAACCAGCGAGAAAAACAGCAGGCTGAGGGCGTCTTTGCGGTTTTTGATGACCGAGAAAATCTTGTCGCCGTGAACGAAGGAGAGCGTCAACAGGATCACGCCGGTAAACAGCAGACGAACCATGGTCAGGTAAGGCGAAGAAATGTGGCTTTTCTCCATGATGTACTGCGCGCAAACCCCGGAACTGCCCCATAAAACGGCGGCGATCAGGACGTTGAGCATCCCTTTGCGTGTGGAACCCATGTTCTCCCCTGTTATGTTGTCGTTAATTCGGTCAACAGCATAGCATGGTTGTGTGCGGCCTGATGCCCTCACCCCGGCCCTCTCCCACGGGGAGAGGGAGCGAACATTAAAAACGGCAACTTTCGTTGCCGTTTTGCTTTTACTTTAGAACCACGCCTCCCACATCGCGCCGACGTTGAAGTCGTCCAGCGTCTCATCTTTGGTGTTGTTCACGCGCGCGGTGCGTTCGTTATCCACCTTGCCGCCGGTCACGTAGAAGCGCAGCATCGGGCGGAACTCCGGCCCCATGGCGATAGACATGTTCTGCGACAGGGTCAGCTTCCAGCCCTTGTTGTCGCCGCCGTTGTCGTAATCCACGTGCTGCCAGCCCGCTTCCAGCCAGGTGGAGTGAACGTCGTTCCACCAGTGCATCGGGCGCACGATGGCATTGTAGTTCTTGCGGTTGTCGGTCTTATCGCGGCTATTGTCGTAATCGTGGAAGGCGAGGATGTACTCCACCTGCGTCGCCTGGGTGAATTTGTACAGCCCTTCGAAGCTGGCGTAGACCGTGGTCAGGTCTTCGGTTTTATTGAACACGCTGTTGTCCGAATTATCGGAGTAGCGGGCGATCACCTTGTTCACGCCGCTGTCGTTTGTGTGGCTCAGCACCACGCCACCCTGCCAGGCGTTAAGACGCTCGTCGCTCTCTACCGCTTTTGAATCAAAGCCGTAGTTGGCGTACAGCTCCAGATCCAGCGGACCGAGCTTCATGCCGTGGATTTTAGAGGTGGCCGCGTAGTTACCTTTGTCGCCCGTGCCGGACCCGCCGGTACAGGTGATGCGTGACGGGTTCGCTTCGTCTTCCATCACTTCCGGGCTACAGGATTCCACTGCCGCCACGGCAGCGACGTCAAACTGCACGCCGCCGATATCGAAGTTCTTCACCCCGGCGCCCTGGCCGTCGTGGTTCATCCAGAAGTAATCGTTGATACCCTGCTGCGGACGCTGGTGGAAGTCGCGACCGGCCCAGAAATAGGCGTTCGGGTTGGAGGCCATAATGTTGGTCACCCCCGCGTAGGCCTTTTTCAGGTTAACTTCGTCGCCCCAGTGGTCGATCATCACGTTGATGTCCCAGATGGCGCCGTTTTCGCCCTTGAAAGCTTTGGAGAGCTGGAACTCGCCGCCGTTGCCTTCGTTACCCAGACGACCGATCGCGGACGCGCCGTTGTAGGAGCCATCGACAGCCACGTATTTCTGATCGGCAGCCTGGAAGTGCGCGCCGTAGCGGGCGTAGCCGGTAAATTTAACCCCGAACGGGATCGCCATATCCGGGGATTGCGCCGCGCTCTGCGGCTCGGTCACCACGTCCGCTTTTTTCGCGACCGCCGCATCCATTTTAGCCTGACGCTCGGCCAGGGCTTTATCCACCGCTTTCGCCACAATGGCGTCGATTTGCTCCTGAGTGAATTCCTGAGCGAGGACGGAAATTGGGCAAAGCGCGGCGATAACCGCCATGGTTAATGGAAGTTTTTTAATCGTATTCATGGTTATCTCAATATAGTTTAATTTTATTCAGACAATAACCATCCCGCTCCGATCTGACAGAATATGTCGCTATCATCAGAACAAGTGGATTTCTAGTTTTAGGTACAGAGGTATTACATTAAATTATTTCGCCATAGACTATCTCTGATATAAATGAATAATCTCTTCAGATAATTCACGCGCTAATAGCGAATTCATTAAATGATCCTGCGCGTGCACCATAATTAATGTCATCGGCTGGCGGGCTTCGCCCGCGTCCTGCTCAATCAGTTTGGTCTGCATCTTGTGCGCCTGGCGCGCGTAGCCGTCGGCTTCGCGCAGCAGGCTTTTGGCCTCGTCAAGGTTGCCCTGGCGCGCCGCGTGCAGGGCTTCAAAGCACAGGCTGCGGGACTGCCCGGCGTTGACGATAATTTCCATTACGGCTTCTTCTAGTGCGATCATTATCTTTACTCTTTATCAAAACTATTATTTAAGGCGGTGGCGGCAAACCACTCTCCGCTTTTTTTAATGGTGCGCTGCTGCGTCTCTACATCGAGCTGAATAAAACCGTAGCGGTTTTTATACGCATTACACCACGACCAGTTATCAATAAACGTCCACATATGGTAGCCAAGGCAATTGCAGCCTTCGCTAATACCTTTGTGCAGCCACGATAAATGCTCAGAAATAAAATCAATGCGGTATTGATCGTTAATCTGGCCATTTTCAATAAAACGTTGCTCGTTTTCGACGCCCATGCCGTTTTCAGAAATAAAGCAGCGGGGGTTGCCGTAATTGTCGCGCAGGTTAACCAGAATATCGTAAATACCCGGCTCGTAGATTTCCCAGCCGCGGTACGGATTCATCTTGCGGCCCGGCATCTCGTAATTATCAAAGAACCACTCCGGCATAAACGGCGCCTGCGGGTTCACCGCGCTGTCGCGACACTTCACGCGACGCGGCTGATAGTAGTTAATGCCGAGCAGGTCGATTTTCCCTTCCGCAATCAGGAAGCCGTCTTCCGGCTTGCAGGCGGGCAGCTGATCGTAAGATTTCAGCAATGCCACCAGGTCGGCCGGATACTCCCCGCGCAGCACCGGGTCGAGGAAGCTGCGGTTAAACATTAAATCCGCAATGTGCGCTGCCTTCACGTCTGCCGGGTTCCGGGAGCGCGGGTAAGACGGCGTCAGGTTCAGCACGATGCCGATCTCCCCCGCGTAGTGCCCGGCGCGGTAGGCCTGCACCGCCTTCGCATGGGCCAGCACGGTGTGATACGCCACGGTGGCCGCCCGGCGGAAATCCACTACGTTGGGGTAGTGGAAGTCGTACAGATAACCGCCTTCCACCGGAACAATCGGCTCGTTGAAGGTAAACCAGTGCAGCACGCGGTCGCCGAACAGCTCGAAGCATATCTGCGCATAGCGGGCGTACGCGTCCACTACGTCACGGTTTTCCCAGCCGCCAATTTCCTGCATCGCCATCGGCATGTCGAAATGGAACAGGGTGATAAACGGCGTGATGCCCTGTTCATTCAGCTCATCAATGACCTGATTATAAAAATCGACCGCGTCCGGGTTCACTTCACCGATACCGTCGGGGATCAGGCGCGCCCAGCTAATCGAGGTACGAAAGCTGTTGTGGTTCAGCTGTTTTAACAGCTGAATGTCCGTTTTCCAGTGCTGATAAAACGTGGAGGTGTGCTGCGGCCCCACGCCGTTGTGAAAACGGTTCGGCTCGCGGGCAAACCAGTAGTCCCACGTGGTTTCACCCTCTCGTGTCCCTTCCGTCTGGAGAGCGGAGCTTGCGCTGCCCCACCAGAAGTTATCGGGAAATGCGTATTTCATGACCCTTCCTCTTTGACTTAATTGCTTGTGGCTTCAGCGGCACCCACGGTTGCAGCCTGGGCTTTCTGCTCTTCGTTTTTAATCAGCGTACGCTCATAGGCGCGCAGGAACGGCAGGTACATCAGCGCCGACATCACCATGCAGACGAGGCACATCACCACCGGGCTCAGCGCCCAGTTCGCCGCCCACGAGGCGCCAATCGGCGCGGGCGTGGTCCACGGGGTTAACGAAACCACCTGAGCCAGCCAGCCGAGTTTAGTTGCGCCGTACGCCAGGCAGGCGTTGACCAGCGGAACGAACACGAACGGGATAAACAGCATCGGGTTCATGATGATCGGCGCGCCGAACAGAATCGGTTCGTTGATGTTAAAGAAGCTTGGCACAACGCCCATTTTGCCGATGGTGCGCAGATGGGTAACGCGGCTACGCAGCAGGAGGAACGCCAGCGGCAGGGTCGAGCCTACGCCGCCAATCAGCAGGTAGTGATCCCAGAAACCTTGCAGATAAACGTGCGGCAGCGCCGCGCCCGCCGCCAGCGCCGCCTGGTTTGCCGAGAGGTTCGCCATCCAGAACGGGTTCATGATGCCGGTGACAATCAGCGACCCGTGGATACCCGCGAACCAGAAGATCTGGCACAGCAGCACGGAGAGCAGAATCGCGGGCAGGGAGTCAGACGCCGAGACCAGCGGCTCCAGCAGGTGCATGATCGCCTGCGGGATAATCATGCCGGTCTGCGCTTCAATGAACAGGTTCAGCGGGTGCAGCGTCCCGATCACCACCATCACCGGGATCAGGATCTCAAACGAACGCGCCACGCCGGTCGGCACCTCTTTCGGCAGGCGGATGGTGACGTTGTTCTGCTTCAGCCACGCGTACACGCGGGTGGAGTAGATCGCGGTGATAAGCGCAGTGAAGATCCCCTGGCCGGAGAGATACTGGGTCGAAATTTTGCCATCGGCATAGGGTGCTGCGACTAGCAGGAAGGCCATAAAGGCCAGCAGGCCGGACATCACCGGATCGAGGTTAAACTGACGCCCCAGGCTCGCCCCAATCCCCACCGAGATGAAGAAGGTCATCACGCCCATGCTGAGGTTAAAGGGCAGCATCAGCTGTTCGCGGTAGGTCTCGGAGAAATCCAGCCAGCCGCGGGCGAAGCTGTTGGTGGTATCCGCCGAAAACGGCGGGAAGATAAACACCAGCATAAACGAGCCGATGATCATAAACGGCAGCGCGGCGGTAAAGCCGTCGCGGATGGCAATCACATACTTTTGCTGACCCAGCTTCGCGGCCAGCGGGGTAATTGATTGCTCAATGACCGCGACCATAGATTGATATAACGAACTCATGTGAACACCTTTTAGTGTGCCGCTTCGATAAGCGACAGAGCATAGTCCAGTACTTTATCGCCACGCTGCATGCCGTAATCCATCATGTCGATGGGCTGCACCGGAATGCCTTGCGTCGCTGCCTTGTCTGAGAGTGTCTTTAACATGTATTTCACTTGCGGTCCGAGAAGCACCACCTGATAGTGCGGAAACTGCGTATCAAATTCGGATACGCCATACGCATCTATCTTCACGGGTAAGCCCCGTTCTTTTGCAACATCGATCATTTTGCTGACCAGCAGGCTGGTGGACATCCCGGCAGAGCAGCACAGCATAATCTTGAACATCGACAACCATCCTCAAAATGTAAAAAGTTATTGCGAGGATGATTGGACATGATACGGAAACCGGTTTCCATTTATAAAAGACAGAAGTGTGACAACCATCAAGATCCCTTACTTATGAGGCTAATTAACCGGATGTGGGTCACATAATTTGGCTGTTTTGGCATCAAATTGAGTGGAAACGGAAAATCGGTTTCCATGGAAAACGGAAACGGATATACTCCGTTCTGGCTATAATGTGAGCCGTAGCGGTGATGGAAATTACAGACGCCAGTTGCGTCTGACAGGGGAGAGAGATGTCTACAATCAACGATGTATCGCGTCTGGCCGGGGTGTCCAAAGCCACGGTATCACGGGTGTTGAGCGGGTCGCGTGGCGTTAAAGAAGCCAGCCGCCAGGCTGTTCTGAAAGCGGTGGACGAGCTGAACTATCGTCCCAATGTGATCGCCCAGTCGCTGCTCAGCCAGTCGACGGGCTGCATTGGGGTGATTTGCGCGCAGGAAAACATTAACCAGACCACCGGTTACCTGTACGCGCTGGAAAAACACCTCAGCCAGCATCAAAAACATCTGCTGCTGCGTTTCGCACACACGAAAACAGAAGTGATGAACGCCCTTGAAGAACTCTCCTGCGGCTTATGTGATGACATTCTGGTGATTGGCGCGCGTTTCCCGCTGGACGTGGACATGGACAACGTGATTCTGGTCGACTGTATGGAAGCCGATAACGCCAACAGCATTCAGTTCGATCACGCGTTCGCGGCTGAAACGGCCTGCAACTATCTCACCAGCCAGGGGCGTCGCCAGATAGCGCTCATCCACCCGCACGGCAGCGGCTTTGCCGATCAGGTGCTGTTGGGTTACAAACATGCGCTGGAGAAAAACTTCCTGCCCTTTAATCGCAACCTCGTGTTTATGGACGCAACTTCATCGTCCGTTGCGCTTCAGGAATTACTCAACAACGCGTCCACGCTGAACTTCAACGCGCTGCTGGTGGCGGATGAGCAGGAAGCCCAGCGGGTGATCCCGCAGTTACAGGCGTTTAATAAATCGGTACCGGAAGACATCATGGTCTTTAGCCTCGGCGGTTCGCTGCATCTGCCGGGTATCCCGGTGATCCCGGCCATTGAGTATTCCATGGACGCCATGGCGGCGCGTATCGTGAGCTGGCTGACAGAGAAAACGCAGATGCTGGGGTCCTACGTGCTGCGCGGGGATTTAATTATTCCAGATGTGCGGAAGCGTTAAACGTGTAATGTAGGCCGGGTAAGCGCAGCGCCACCCGGCGCTCAACCCTCAGTAATCTTCCATACAATCCACCTGACTGACTGCATCCCAGTAGGCGTCCAGGTTGTCACGCTTCACGGCGGTGATGGCGTTTTTGATCAGCAGCTGATTGGCCTCAGACGACAAAATCATCGCCTGCCAGGCCTTATCGCTCTGCTTTTTCTGCGGGGTACAGGTTTTCTTTACATCTTTCAGGACCTGCTGTTTTATCTGGGCCTCTTTCTCCGGAGCGCTCTCCTCCTGCGCGTGAACAAACGCAGCGAAAATCAGGCAAACGAGCAGGCAAACCAGGTGTGCAGATTTCATCGAAACCTCCTTTGAAAGTCACATGCTTCCCCTGAAATATATCGTTACATTCATCAACGCGATTCAAGCCAAAAGTATGAATTTACGCATTCTGCGTGCGGGATCCGATCGCCAGTGCAATGCCATAGCTTACTAACACCGCGAGACTCATTTTCAGCATCGTTTCTCCGCCGATACCCGCGAGAGGCGCTGCGATCCCGCCGAATAAAAACATCAGCATGCCCAGAATGGCTGACGCTGTGCCGGACTCCTTCGTGTCGACTGCGCTCATCGCTTCTGAACCCGCAATGGTGCTGATCCCGCTGTTAAATGCGACGGTGAAAAAGAGTGCAACCAGTGCCGGAACGGAAAGCTGCATCCACGCAAAGAGCAATGTCAGCCCCGCGCAGGACAACGCCAGAACGAGGCCTGTTCGCATCAATCTTTCCGCCAGATGGCGGCGTGCCAGACGGGAGAAAATCAGCGCTGAGACGATCAGGCCGATACCGTTCACACCGAACAGCAGGCTGAACTGCATGGCGCTCAGGCCATACTCGTTTTGCATCACAAAGGAGGATGCCCCGATATAGGCGAACAGCCCCGCCAGCATGAAGGCCTGGATCAGGCAGTAGCGCATAAAGCGACGATTTTTAAGTACCGTCCTGGCGGTTTGCGTCAGCGATCCCCTGCCCTGTTTCTCTGTGAGGGACTCGCGGATAAAAAGCTGGCTGGCGATCAGCAGCGCCAGACCCGCCCCTGCCATTACCCAGAACAGCATCCGCCAGTCGAAATGCGACGCGATATAGCCACCGAGTACCGGGGACACCACGGGCGCGATGCCGTTGACCGTCATCAGTAGGGCAAAAAACTGCGTTAGCATCGTGCCATGATAGTTATCGCGGGCGATGGAGCGGGCAAGTACGGAGCCGCCCGCCCCGGCAACGCCCTGCACAAATCGCCAGCCGATCAGGGCGTAAATATTCTGCGTGCTGGCGCAAAGCACTGAAGCCAGTACAAACAGCAAAAGTGAGAACAGCAGCGGCGTTTTACGTCCGATGCGATCGCTTAGCGGGCCGAAAAAGAGTTGTCCCAGCCCCAGGCCAATCAGCGCCGAGGTGAGAGAAAGCTGCGTCAGCGTTGTGGATGTGTTGAGCTGGGTGGCGATCTCCGGCAGCGCCGGAAGATAAAAATCGGAACACAGCGGCCCGATCGCCGTCAGCAGGCCAAGGATGGCCGCGAAAGAAAAAGAGAGTTTTGCCATAGGTATTTACTCTGATGGCCGGGCAACGTTGCGCCGCCCGGCAGTGATGTTACTGTATCCCGCCGCCCAGCGACTGCCACAGCGTGATGCGGTTTTCCAGGTCGGTTTGCTGCAAGGCAATCAGTGATTCCTGCGCCGACCACAGCGACCGCTGCGCGGTGAGCACCGTCAGATAATCGCCCGCGCCAGCCTTGTAACTGCGCGTCGCCACATCCAGCGTTTTTTGCTCCGCCGCCACGTATTCACGCTGGGCATCAAGCTGTTCACTCAACGTTTCGCGCCGGGCCAGCGCGTCGGCCACGTCCTTGAACGCGCTCTGGATGGTTTTCTCATAGGTCGCAATTAACCCTTTTTTCTCGGCTTCCGCATAGCGCAGCTGCGCCATATTGTTGCCGCCGCTGAACAGCGGCAGGGTGATGGAAGGTGCAAACGACCAGACCTTCATCCCGTGGCTGAACAGGGACGACAGCGAATCGCTGCCGACGCCCGCGCTGGCGGTGAGCGAGATGGTCGGGAAGAAGTTGGCGCGCGCCGCGCCGATGTTGGCGTTGGCGCTCAGCAGGTTGTGTTCCGCCTCCTGAATGTCCGGACGACGCAGCAGCGCGCTGGAGCTAACGCCCGCCGGGATCAGCGTGATGGCGTTGTCGCTCAGGCTCTCCAGCGTGCCGGGTAGCAGGTTCTCGGGCACCGTATCGCCCGCCAGCAGGTTGAGAGCGTTTTTGTCCTGCATCACCAGCGTCTGGTAGCTCGCCACGCTGGCGCGCGCCTGCTGGTAAACCGCCATCGCTTCACTGACGTCCGTTGCCGCTGCCACGCCTACTTCCTGCTGGCGCTTCACAATCTTGAGTGAGTTTGCGGCGCTCTCCAGGGTGGACTTCGCCAGCGCCAGATTGCTGTTATCCGCCGCCAGCGTCACCCAGGCCGTGGTCAGCTCGCTGACCATCGTCAGGCGCGTGTTCTGCGCGGTGAATTCGCTGGCAAGCCAGGTTTCACGCGCGGCACGCGACAGGCTCTGGTTGCGGCCAAACAGATCCAGTTCGAAGCTGGAGACCGCGCCGTTGGCTTCGTCACTTGTCGCGACACCGCTCGCCAGCGTGCGGCTGCGGGTGTGGCTCAGTTCCGCGTCCACCGTCGGGAACAGGGACGAGCGCGTTTCGCCATACTGGGCACGGGCGGCGTCGATATCCGCAATCGCTTTTTGCACGTCGCGGTTGCTGTTGAGCGCCATCGTCACCACGCTTTTCAACCGCGCATCATTCATCACCTGCTGCCACTGGCTCACCACGGCGTTGGCTTCGCCATGGGCGCCCGGCAACGTCGTCGGGACGGGGGCGTCCGGGCGCTGATACGTGGGATCTAATGACACACAGCCCGCGCTCAGCAGCGCTAACGTTAATACGGTTACACGAAACATTATGACCTCCGGTTTGCGTGCTTACCGGAGAACAGACGTTTCACCAGTACAAAGAATAAAGGAACAAAGAAGATGGCCAGCAGCGTCGCGGCCAGCGTCCCGCCGATAATACCGGTACCGATCGCCACGCGGCTGTTGGCCCCGGCGCCGGTGGCAATCGCCAGCGGCGTCACGCCTGCGATAAACGCCAGCGAGGTCATGATGATCGGACGCAGACGCGTCTGGGCGGCCCGCAGGGCGGCGCGCGTCAGGGAGTAGCCTTCGGCCACTTTGGCTTCGGCAAACTCGACAATCAGAATGGCGTTCTTCGACGACAGACCGATGGTGGTCAGCAGCGCCACCTGGAAATAGACGTCGTTGTTCAGGCCGCGCAGGGAGGCGGCAACCGCCGCGCCCAGCACCCCTAGCGGGATCACCATGATGACCGAAATCGGTACTGACCAGCTCTCATACAGCGCTGCCAGGCACAGGAACACCACCAGGATCGAGAGGGCATAAAGGCTCATCGCCTGGCCGCTCGCCAGTTTTTCCTGCAACGACAAACCGCTCCACGCCCATGTGCTGCCGGACGGCAGGCTGTTTGCCAACTGCTCCATTTTGCTCATCGCCGTGCCGGAGCTGGCGCCACTGGCGTTTTCGCCCTGAATCTCATACGCCGCCGAGCCGTTGTAGCGCACCAGGCTTTCCGGGCCGTACTCCCAGCGGGTGGTGGCGAAGGCGGAGAACGGTGTCATGGTGCTGTCGCTGCCGCGCACATACCACTTGTTGAGATCCGACGGCACGGCGCGATAGTCGCTGTCGCCCTGGATGTAGACCTTTTTCACGCGGCCGCGATCGATAAAGTCGTTCACGTAGGTCCCGCCCCAGGCGCTGGAGAGGGTGTCGGTGACGTCGCTCAGGGACAGCCCCAGCGACACGGCTTTGTTGTTATCGATATCCACCTGAAGCTGCGGCATCTGCGGCAGATCGTTGGCGCGCACGGCGTGCAGCGAGTTGTCCTGGTTGGCTTCGCCAATCAGCTGGTTACGCAGTTTCAGCAGCGCGTCGCGGTCGGTGCCGCCGCTGGCCATCAGCTCAAAGGTAAAGCCGTTGCTCTGGCCTAAACCATCCACCGCCGGGGGCGTCATGGCGAAAATTGTGGCATCCCGAATGGTGCTCAGCTCCTGCGTGGCGCGCAGGGCAATGGCCTGGGCGGTATTCTCATCGCCTTTGCGCTCTGACCAGTTTTTCAGGGAGACGAACGCCATCCCGGCGTTCTGGCCGCTGCCGCTGAAGCTGAAGCCTTCAATGGTGAAGATCACGTCGGTATTGGCTTTCTCTTTGGTGAGGAACCACTCGCGTACCTGGCGGCTTACCTCGGCGGTACGCACCGCGGTTGCGCCGGCAGGCAGGGTGTACTGCACCATGATTTCACCCTGGTCTTCGGTTGGCAGGAAGCTGCCCGGCAGTTTTAGCATGGCGAACCCCATCGCGCCGCAGAGCAGGGCGTAGATCACCAGCATGCCACCGGAACGGCGCAGGGCGCGCAGCACCTTGTTCTGATAGCCGTGCTCGGTCTTACTGTAGAAGCGGTTAAACGCGCCGAAGAAGCCCTTTTTGTGCGGAGCGGTGTGATTCAGGATCGTGCCGCACAGCGCGGGCGTCAGGGTCAGCGCCACCACCACGGAGAGGAACATCGCCGAAATAATGGTGACCGAGAACTGGCGGTAAATGACCCCGGTAGAGCCGCCGAAGAAGGCCATCGGCAGGAATACCGCAGAGAGCACCAGCGCAATGGCGATCAGCGCGCCGGAAATTTCGCCCATCGATTTTTCGGTCGCTTCCCGGGCGGGCAGCCCTTCGTCGCGCATAATACGCTCGACGTTTTCCACCACCACGATGGCGTCATCCACCAAAAGCCCTATCGCCAGCACCATCGCAAATAGCGTCAGGGTGTTGATGGAGTAACCGAACAGCGCCAGCACGCCGAAGGTGCCCAGCAGCACCACCGGCACCGCCAGCGCCGGGATCAGCGTCGCACGGATGTTTTGCAGGAACAGGTACATCACCACCACCACGAGGATAATGGCTTCGAACAGGGTCTGAATCACGTCCTCAACGGAGATCTTGATGAACTCGGTGCTGTCTTTCGGGTAGGCCACGTCGTAGCCTTCCGGCATCGACTTTTTGAACTCGGCGATCTTATCTTTTACCGCCGTGGCGGTGTTAAGCGCGTTGGCGCCCGGTGAGAGCATCACCGCCATACCCGCCGCCGGGTGGCCGTTCAGCTTCGCGGTGGCGGTGTAATCTTCGCTGCCCATCTCCACGCGCGCGACGTCGCTGATGCGCACCACCGCACCGTTGGACTGGCTCTTGACGATGATCTTTTTGAACTCATCGACCGTTTGCAGACGCGACTGAGCGCGGACGGTGGCGGTCAGCTGTTGGGCGTTCGACGAGGGCAGCGCGCCGATTTTACCGGCGGAAACCTGCACGTTCTGCGCTTCAATCGCGCTCTGCACGTCGGAGGGCATCAGCGAGTACGACGCCAGCTTCGCCGGGTCGAGCCAGATGCGCATCGCGTATTCTGCACCGAACACCTGTAGGCTACCGACGCCATCCACGCGCGCCAGCGGATCCTGCATATTACTCACCAGCCAGTCGGCGATATCCGAGCTGCTGGCGGTGTCGGTTTTGTCATATACGCCCATGATCAGCAGGAAGTTGCTCTGGGATTTTTCGACGGTGATCCCGGACTGCTGCACCTCGGTCGGCAGGCGCGATTCTGCCTGCTGGACTTTATTCTGCACCTGTACCTGAGCGGTGTCCGGATCGGTTCCCTGTTCAAACGTGACGTTAATGCTCACCGACCCGTCCGAGCTGCTGGTGGAGGTGAAGTAGAGCAGGTTATCCAGCCCGGTGAGCTGCTGCTCGATCACCTGCGTCACGCTGTTCTCCAGCGTTTGTGCGGAGGCGCCGGTGTAGGTGGCGGATATTTTGATCGACGGCGGGGCCACGTCCGGGTACTGCGCAACGGGCAGCGTGCGGATCGCCAGTATCCCGGCGAGCATGATGAGAATGGCGATAACCCAGGCAAAGACCGGGCGACGCACGAAGAAACGGGAAAACATCAGGCGTTTCCTCCGTTGGTTTTCATCTCTTCAGCTTTCACTTCCTGCCCGGCGGTGACTTTGTCGGTGCCTTCCACAATCAGCTTATCGCCAGCCTTCAAACCGCTCAGCACCAGCCATTTGTCGCCGTAAGTGTCACCCGTCTCCAGCTGACGCTGTTCGACCTTGTTGCTGGCGTTCACCACCAGCGCGGTGGCGGTGCCTTTGGCGTCGCGAGTGATGCCCTGCTGCGGGGCGAGGATCGCGTCATTCATGATGCCTTCATCCACTCTGGCGCGGACGAACATGCCCGGCAGAAGCTGATGCTGCGGGTTCGGGAAGACGGCGCGCAGGGTAACTGAGCCGGTAGACTCATCCACCGCCACTTCGGTCAGCGCCAGGCGGCCTTTTTCGCTGTAGCTGCTGCCGTCTTCGAGAATCAACGACACGTTCAGCGTATCGCTGTTGCTGGCGAGGGTTTGCTTGCGTAAACGCAGCAGATCGGCGCTGGAACGGGTTAAATCGACGTACATACTGTCCAGCCCGCGAATGGTGGCCAGCGCGGTATCCTGCTGGGCGGTCACCAGCGCGCCGGGGGTCACAGAGGAGATGCCGATACGTCCGGCAATCGGCGCGGTGACGGTGGTCCAGTTGAGGTTAATGCGGGCGCTTTCCAGCGCGGCTTTCTTTGACTCGACGCTGGCCTTGTCCTGCGCGCAGGTGGACTTCGCGTCTTCCGCATCCTGACGTGATACGCCGTCGTCCTTCACCAGCTGCGCATAGCGTCGGGCTTTCTGGCAGTCGGCCTGCACCAGCGCCTGCGCCTGTTTCAGTGCGGCGGCAGCTTCATTATAAGCGGCGCGGTAGCTGGAAGGATCGATCTGATACAGCGCCTGCCCGGCCTTGACCGTATCGCCTTCGGTGAAGAGCCGTTTCTGAATAATGCCGCCCACCTGAGGGCGCACTTCGGCGCTCATCGCGGCGGCGGTGCGGCCGGTCAGCTCGCTAACGACGGACACCGGCTGGCTCATGAGTGTGACAATCCCCACTTCCGGAAGAGGACGTTGAGGAGCAGATGTTTGCGCATTATCGCACCCTGTCAGGAGGAGTAATGCTGCGATGGAGGTTGTTATGGTTTTCATAATCTTTTTCCAGGGTGAACGAAGCCTGCCCTGTTAATCGCTTAACAGGGAGGAGGGCTAATTAAAAGCACAGCGATCCCGCATCTCTGGCAGAGCCAGAAATGAAAAAAGGGAAATTAATTATTTCCGCTAATTATTCACATGCGATTACTTCGCAGAGAAAAGCATATTTAAAATATTCTGGTATATGGGCTCTAATTGTTCTGACGGTACTTTTAAAGGCGTGAGTCGACGGTAAATCGTGCCTTCGATCATCACAGCGGTAATCTCCACGCAGCAGCGAATATGCTCATCGCTCAGGTGGGGGAACTGCTTTTTAAGGTGCTCACAGGCGTTGGCGAACATGCGGGCTTCGGCTTCGATCAGCATGTTTGCCACCAGCGGATTGCGCGTGGCCTCTGCGGACATTTCGAGCATTAGCGCGTCATCATCTTCGTTAAGCGTCTGGCGCCAGGCAAGCGCCTGCGGCATCCCTTCAACCAGGGTTTTGCCCTGCATCTCCTCAATACGTGAGTCGATAATGCGCCGGATCATCTCTTCAATGATCGCGTCTTTGTTACTGAAATAGCGATAGATTTGTCCGACGCTGAGCCTGGCTTCGCTGGCGATCTGCGACATGCTGGCAGCGTGAAATCCACTGGCGCGAAAGCAGCGGCGCGCGGCGGTTATGATTTCGTCCTGCCGTAGTTTTTGTCGTTCTTCCAGCTTTGTGCTCATCGTCGGCTACCGTAAAAAGTGAGAATGATCGTTCTCATTATACGTTTTCGGAGCCTATTGGAAAGGTTTTTTTTATTTACTTATTGAATGAATATTTCCTTGTTTAAACAATGGAGGAAATAAGGAGTTTTTATGAAGGTTAAGCTGTGAGATATTCAGATTGCGCTGAAAATAAGGAGAGATTTATGCACCTGAGCATTACAGATAAAGTCACGGCTGAAGAAAAAGAAGAATTATTAACGGGGCTAAGAGCCTATAACGCGCAGTATTTAGATCTGGCGACGTTTAGTGGCGATATTGGCGTATATATGCGAGACGATAATGGCGTCATGCTGGGCGGGTTAATCGGCGTACGGAAAGGCGACTGGCTGAACATCGACTATCTGTGGGTCAGCGACAGCGTGCGGGGAACGGGCGTGGGAAGCCAGCTTATCAAAACGGCTGAAGAGGAGGCCCGTCGCAAAGGCTGTCGTCACGCGCTGGTGGATACGGTCAGCTTCCAGGCGCGTCCGTTCTATGAAAAACAGGGTTATCAGGTGCAGATGTCCTTGCAGGATTACCCTTATCAGGGAATGCAGAGACACTATCTGTCCAAAAATCTTTAACCGCCGATCCCGGTGCCTATCACGGCTAACACGTGGCGCACCACGATCTCCGGCGAGAGGGCGCTAAGCCTCTCGTCATTGCGCATGCGGGAGAACGGCACCAGCACCAGGCTCAGCAGCGTAGTGAACAGCAGTTCGGGGGCCAGCGCCGGATTCAGCTTTCCTTCCTGCTGCCAGCCTTTGATGGTTGCCAGCGTGGTGTGATATTTCTCATCGCCAAAGCGTGCCTGCAAATGGGTGCGCAGTACCGGCATCTCGCCAATCACCTCCTGCATCCACAGCGGGGCAAACCAGCGATACTTTTCCGCCAGTTCGGCCAGCACCCTGACCATTTCCGTCAGGGCATCCACCGGCGAATCCCGGTTGTCGGCGAAAATCGCCCCGATCCGCTCGCGTAACGGCAGGAAGCGCTCCTCAATCATCGCATCCAGTAACTGTTCTCTGGAGTTGAAGTAGTAGTGCAGCATGGCGGGCGTCACGCCTGCTTCGCGGGCGATGGCGTTCAACGACGTATTGGCGATCCCCTGGCGGGAAAAGAGGTTCAGGGCGATGTCCAGCAGCTGTTCACGGCTGGCGGTAACGCGCTTGCCGCCGCGTGGCCGACCGGGGCGGCGGGGTTCAGAATTGTCCTTTTGTGCTGGCATGGTCACCGTATCTCTTGATCTTATTCATCACTTCCACAAATATTAATTATACGATTAATTAATTTCAAGTGATGTCTTATGGAGTCCGACGTAATGACTCAACCTGCGAAAAAGGCGCCGTCGATTAAGCTGCTGTTCAGCGCACTCCTGCTGGTGATGCTGCTCTCGGCGCTGGATCAGACCATTGTCTCCACCGCGCTGCCGACCATCGTCGGTGAGCTGGGCGGGCTGGATAAGCTCTCGTGGGTGGTAACGGCCTATATCCTCAGTTCGACCATCGTGGTGCCGCTGTACGGCAAATTCGGCGATCTGTTTGGCCGAAAAATCGTTCTGCAAATCGCGATTGTGCTGTTCCTTGTGGGGTCCGCGCTGTGCGGTCTGGCGCAGAACATGACCCAGCTGGTGCTGATGCGCGCCCTGCAAGGGCTGGGGGGCGGGGGTCTGATGGTGATCAGCATGGCTGCCGTGGCGGACGTGATCCCGCCTGCCGATCGGGGTCGCTATCAGGGGCTGTTTGGCGGCGTGTTTGGCCTGGCGACGGTGATAGGGCCGCTGATCGGCGGGTTTATCGTTCAGCACGCATCCTGGCGCTGGATTTTCTACATCAACCTGCCGCTGGGGCTGTTTGCGCTGCTGGTGATTGGCGCGGTTTTCCACGGCAGCGCGCGGCGCAGCAAGCATGAGATTGATTACCTGGGGGCGATTTACCTCAGCATGGCGTTGCTGTGCATCATTCTGTTTACCACCGAGGGGGGGACGATCCGCCAATGGAGCGACCCGCAGCTGTGGTGCATTCTGGCCTTCGGCCTGACGGGGATCGCCGGGTTTATCTACGAAGAGCGGCTGGCGTGGGAGCCGATTATCCCGCTGTCGCTCTTCCGCGACCGCAGCTTCCTGCTCTGTAGCCTGATCGGTTTTATTATCGGCATGTCGCTGTTTGGCTCCGTCACTTTCCTGCCGCTCTATTTACAGGTGGTAAAAGACGCCACGCCGACACAGGCCGGTTTGCAGCTCATCCCCCTGATGGGGGGGCTGTTGCTCACCTCCATCATCAGCGGGCGCATCATCAGCCGTACCGGGAAATATCGTCTGTTCCCGATCCTCGGCACGCTGCTCGGCGTGGTGGGGATGATGTTACTGACGCGCATTTCAATCACCTCTCCAACCTGGCAGCTTTACCTGTTTACCGGCGTGCTGGGCATGGGGCTGGGACTGGTGATGCAGGTGCTGGTGCTGGCGGTGCAAAACAGCGTGTCAGCCGATCAATACGGCGTCGCGACGTCTGGGGTGACGCTGTTCCGCTCCATTGGCGGGGCGATTGGCGTTGCGCTGTTTGGCGCGGTGTTCACCCATATTCTGCAATCAGGTCTGATCGACAGGCTGCCTGAAGGGGCGGAACTGCCGCGTGAACTTAATCCCGTTGCCATACACCATCTGCCTGATGCCCTGCGTCTGGACTATCTGGATGCGTTCGGCTCGGCGATCCATGCGGTGTTCATGCTGGCGGCGGGGATTATGGTGCTGGCGTTTGTGCTGTCGTGGTTTTTGCGCGAAGCGCCGCTGCGTCGGCAGGCGTGAGGTTAGCGGTTCTGCTTGCGCCTGGACTACCGTAGCCTGATGCCCATCGCCCGGTGGCGCTACGCTTACCGGGCCTACACTTCCCCCGTCACGTAGGCCGGGTAAGCGCAGCGCCACCCGGCAACAGGCCGCATATAACTTAACCGTCTTACTGATTCCTTTTCGTTTTTTAGCCTGCCGTCTCGTTGTCGATATAGTCTTCAAAACGTCTTTCAAAAGGAACTGTCTCGTGAAACTTCGAATGGGTGTGCTTCTCCTGACTGGCCTGCTGCTCGCGGGCTGTGACCAGGGCGGCAATGATGCCAGACACATTAAAGTCGGCGTAATCAATGGCGCTGAGCAGGACGTGGCGGAAGTCGCCAAAAAGGTGGCAAAGGAGAAATACGGTCTGGATGTTGAGCTGGTGGGCTTTAGCGGCTCGCTGCTGCCCAACGATGCCACCAACCAGGGCGAACTGGACGCCAACGTCTTCCAGCATCGCCCTTTCCTTGCAGAAGATAACAAGGCGCACAATTACAAGCTGGTCGCCGTGGCCAATACCTTCGTCTTCCCGATGGCGGGTTACTCCCGAAAGATTAAATCGGTCTCTGAGCTGAAGGACGGCGCAACCATTGCGATTCCAAACGATCCCACCAACCTTGGCCGCGCGCTGTTGCTGCTGCAAAAAGAGAAGCTGATTACCCTTAAACCGGATGTTGGCCTGCTGCCAACGGCGCTGGATATTACCGCGAACCCGAAAAACTTACAGATTATGGAGCTGGAAGGGGCGCAGCTGCCGCGCGTGCTGGACGATCCGAAAGTGGATGTGGCCATCATCAGTACCACCTATCTCCAGCAAACGGGGCTGTCTCCGGTACACGACAGCGTCTTTATTGAAGACAAAAACTCACCCTATGTGAATATTGTGGTCACGCGTGAAGACAACAAAGACGCTGAAAACGTGAAGGAATTTATCCAGTCCTATCAGTCGCCGGAAGTGGCGAAAGCGGCAGAGACCCTTTTTAACGGTGGCGCGGTGCCGGGCTGGTAAGCCCCGGTAAAAAGGCCAGCGCTCCGCTGGCCGTCAAAGCGTTACGCGGGCATCGGTTCGGCTTTCGGGCCACAGAAAACCCTGGCCAGACTGTGCGCCGGACGTGCGGGCGCGCGCCAGATCCCGCGAGTTTTCGATGCCTTCGATAAGAATTGATTGCGCGATACCTGTCCTGACCTCCTGCACAAACGGGGCAAGCGGCGCGCGCTCGCGCAGTGCTGAACGGTCAATTTTTACCCCATCCAGCGGTAGCGCAAGCCGCGCGAACGCCTCAGCCAACTCCCGGGTTAAATCGTCCAGCCAGATTTGCCATCCCGCCTCTTTTAACCGAACAAGCGTGGCATGAAGATGACGTTGCTCAGCCTCGCTCAGCCGTGTGATGGTCAGGGGATCCTGAATTTCAATCGTTAACCGCTGCTGATGGCGTAACGCCAGCAACAACCGGATAGCGCGTTCGTCGAGAAGGTGCTCTGCCGGAAGGTTTAGCCAGTAACCGTCCCGGGCGGGTATCTGTAAGAGAGTGTTGGCCTGCCAGAAGAAGATTTGCAGCGCGCTGCGCGAGGGCAGCGAGGCAAACAGCACCTCAAGATTGACGTTACGGATCTCCACAAGCACTTCATGCGCGAACACCTGGCCCGAATGAAGATCGACAAGCGGCTGGAAGCGCAGCCCTGAGATACGTTGCAACAGGGGAGAGGGAAGAACGGTATACATGGAACAGCCTTCAGAAAATGAAAAAAAGGTTCCCGCGGACACGGGAACAAAAGGCAAACGACACACGGTCAAATTCTTAATTCAGGATCCAGCGAATGCTCTGGTAAAACGAGGGGCCACGCACGGCTTTAAGCTTGTTCATGGCGTTGTTCTTATAAAAGTAAACCAGCCTGACGTTACACCCCAGCTGACGGGCGATTTGCTTGGTTTTGAGATTACAGGAATAGCCGCGCAATACGCTGGCCTCCTCGCTGGACAGCCTCGCCGGGGTGCGTAAGCGGGTCGTCATGCCTACATTGTAACGGCCAGACTCTTGCGGCGTCTGGCTCATCAGTATTTGCCACAGCGCTTTGATATCCCCCAGGGAGACTCTTTTGCTGATGACTCCATCAACATGTTTGAATTTCAAATAGCCGGCGGATAACGAATAGATATAGATCTTCGCTGTCACTTGTTTCTGTTTAATACAGAGAATGTCGTCATTCGTCGTCACCCGGAAATGACGCGTATTCAACGGATCATAAATGATGATATCAAAGAGTTGTTCACTCATAGCAAGTTCTTCGATATGGGTAAACCCATGGAAAATAACGTCGTGTTTTTCATCAGGCTCACGCTTTCCAAGCGATTGCAGGCCAATCATCGTGAATTCGCAGCTGTCAACAACGGCAACGTGAATTGTTTTTTTATTTTGCATTGGCATTCTCCTTTCGCTGAGTAAACAGTCCATATAAGAGAAAATGGCGGTTCGCACTCTCTTATTAAAAGAATAGCGAGCACTTTTTTAAATAACGCGATGCGATGGCATCAATGTAAGCCAATACAAACCGTCGAGTAAAGCTGATGCCAATTATTAGAGGAAGATAAAATTGAAAAAGGGTTTTAATGGTATATGCAATTGTTTTAATCTTCTAATAATATTCATGCCAGATTTTTATTCTGTAAATGAGCGGATAATAAGCATCGGGCGGTTAATTAATGGGGTTAATCCACCGATTTTTCAGTGGCTTAATGCTATTCCTGTAAGAAAAATTGTGATCGTGGCAGAGTTATCGACAAGGCTTTATCTGCAAGGGGAAACGGCGCGCAGAATAAAATAGAATTTTTTCTATGAATTTAATGTCCTTGTTCAGATTTTTAAGCCTGAGAAGGATAAAATCCTGGCGCGAAGAGGTTGTGAGTGGTGAGTACATAAACTATTATCATTTTCCTCCGGTCACGAGAATTTAGAAAAGACATGAATAATACTGAACGTATCGTAAGGGTAATGGTGTTTTACAAAATAAATATATTTAAAGAGATAATATTCCGGGCGCTCCAGGATCTTTTACCCGATTACGTACTGAACATTACTCAGGTCGATTCCACAGAACAGGCGCTGGCGGCGGTGGCGGATAATAGCGTGGATGTTTTCTTCACTGAATTTAATTATCTGCTTAATCATAAAGAGTGGAGTGCGGAGGTCAGCAGCCGTTTTACATCTTTATGTAAAACCCATCACGTCAGGCGTGTTCTGTTGGTGCCCGAGCTGCCTTACGGGCTGTTAAAAAAAGTTCTGGAGATGAAATTTGAATTAACCATCAGTCAGCAGGATGAATTGACTGAACTGAAAAAGGAATTACCCGCGTTGCTCATGGCGGACGGGCAAAAACCGTCGATCTCTTCGTGGCTCAGGCGGGTAATGCGGTCCGGCTCCCGGGCGCGCTCCATCCTCTCGGCCAGAGAGTGGGAGGTGCTTCATCTTATTGTGGAAGGATTTTCAACGACGGAGATTGCCCGTCATCGAAACCGTTCGGTCAGTACCATTGCGACGCAGAAGCATAATGCGATGAAAAAGCTGAATCTTTCCAACCACAGCGAACTGGTTAAGTATGTGCAGACGGTTGGAAAGATGGAGGAATAGTCCACATCAGGGGTAGATAATATTCAGCGTAGCCGATGTATTGATCTTACCCTGGCTCACCTGGGCGGGTGCCCACACGTAATAGTACGCCGCCATCGGAAGGGTGAAATGTTCGTCCAGCGCCGCGCCAGCCGCCACGCTGAAGATCATTGTGGCGTTGCCACGGCTGGTGGTCGAGGTAGAGAAGGTCACCGGCGTTTGCGGGGCGTCACGTTTTATCAGGCGGAGCCCCACGCCCTGCGCCGCGCTACTGCTGCTGTCGATCAGCACCGAGCTGTCGGTCGAAAGCAGCTGCGTGCTGGACAGAAACATCTCAATTGCCCGATCGGAATTGCCATTAACCCCGACGTTCTGACAGCTCATGTTCAGTGAAAAAGGCGTAAGCCCCGGCTGTGAGGATGCACTGAGCTGGGGAATGCCGAGCGTCGGCAGCGCCACGGTCAGCCCCGCATTATCAAAGGAACAGGTAGTCAGTTTCGGCGCGTATTTGATGATCATCGGCTGACCAAACATATCGCGGTTGTCGTAAGGCCACTTGAACCCGCTGAATAACCACTGCGCTATCTTGATGACCTGATTGATTGGCCAGGTGATGATTTCCCAGATGGATAACCCGCTCATGTCGCTGACGAACAGAACGTCGCTCATGTTCGCCGTATCCCCCGTCAGGGTGGTGCCGCTCTGGTTAACGAGGGTGAAGCGAACCGTAAACGGTGTATTCAGCTCAGACGCCGTATGGCTACCGCTGGCAGACAGGGTTTTATTGGCCGGGGGATTGGTGATCTCCGCCCGCACCATATACTTGTTGTTGCTGAATCCGAGGATGGTCGCGTATTTGCTGTCGGTCGAGAGGATCGGCGTGTAAGAAAATTCGCTATTACCCGTCGTACAGTTGAACGAGCCGCTGTACTGGGTGGTGAAGCTGCCGGTCCATGTGGGCGTGGCCGGGCTCAGCTTATCCGATAAATCAATGGTAATCGGTGTGCCATAAACGATGCTGCTGCCGGAGCAGGTGGCATAGCTCATCCCGCTAACGCTGGTGAGGAGCAGGAACATGAATGATCGTAACATTTTGATAATCCGTAATTAATGGCAAACCGATGAGGGGCTGTTCAGCCCCCAGGCCGGGGAGGAGATTTCGCACTTTCCGCCGCGGAGATGCACGTTGAGCGCGCGTGGCGGCTGTTCAGCACGGATATACAGTACGCTGGCCTGTCCGACATACCCGACAGATTCACCATGTTCATCCAGCACTTCGGTGCCAAAGGGCAGCGGTTTGCCGTCGGCGCGCGTCGCATGAAGTACCCATGACTGGCGCTTGTCGGTTTCAAAGCGGATATAGCTCACCGCCCCGTCGTAAGGAGCCACGTTAGCCATATTGCCGATCACCTCCGCGCCAGCGCTGTTTTCCGTTTCAGTTAACGTAATGGCGTTTTTGCGATACGGGGTGGCGTAAGGCACCAGCGCCACGCCATCGCGGTTCGTCATAATGCTTTCATCGCCGTTCACCATCAGCCCCTCCGCCTTTGGCGCATCGACGATAGTCATGGTTGTGCCGGTTTCGTTTGAGGCGAGAACGTGCCACGGGTAGGCCACCAGGCTGCCGCGTCCGCTGAGCCCGGTCTGGCGGTAGTCGGAGGATTCGCTGTAAGAGCCACCGAGTGTTGCGAAGTTCGAACGGTACGCGGCGTTAACGCTTGCCGCATTTTTACCCCCCCGCGCATTACTGCCGGAGAGGGTATAGCTCAGGCGGTTCGACGCCAGCGCGTTCCCGCTCATGCTGATATTGCTCTGCTCATAATGCGAATCGCTGGCCGTCAGGCTGGAGGTGATCCACGCATTATTATCAAACAGCGAGAACGGCAGGCTGAGGGAGAGGTAAAGGCGCGTCTCTTCTTCACTGTCCCTGTTCCGTACCCGGCTGGCCGACAGGGTATAGCTGGCGCGGCCGATGGCGTTGGAATAGCCCATCTGGTATTCGCGCGTGGTTTGCTGTGAGTTCCAGTAATCGCGCTGTGTGCCGGAGACAAATACCGTGCCCCAGTTATTGAGCAGGCGCTGATTAAGGTTAAGCGTAAAGGTATTCTTGGGCTGCGCCGCGCGCAGGGCGTCCCAGGTGCTTAGCGACATGTCGGGCGCAACGCCAAACCGATCTTCATAGTCGTCGTACTGCGCTCTCAGGCGCTGATACCCTTCGCGCGAATAGAGCGCGTCGCTGAAGCTGTAATAGCCTTTAGTGGAATAGCGATAGGCCGCCAGGGTGAAGTTGGTGGCGGTGGTATCGATAAATTTGCTGTACGACACGCGATAACTCTGACCGCTGCTGGTGCGATCCTGTAGGGTGGTTTTGGCGTGGGTGACATCAAACGAGACCGCGCCAAAGGGAAGGTTCCACCCGGTACCGACAAGCCCGGCCTGGTAGTTATCGCTAATAATCGTCCCGGTATACCCGGTGATGAGGTTATTAAACCCGTAGCGCAGCGTGGCCTGCATGAATGCGGGTTCGGCATCGAGCGTGTTCTGATGCACTTTACCCGCCACCACGCTGTACTGACTCACCCCTTCTTTTAGCATCCCGGGTACGGCGGAAAACGGCACCGTGAAGGACTGCTGTGAACCGTCCGCTTCACGCACCACCACCAGCAAATCGCCCGCGGAGCCGGTAGGCTGAATGCTGTCGAGGGTAAACTGGCCCGGCGGCACATTCTCCTGATAGATCACGTTGCCATTCTGGATAACTTTCACCAGGGCGTTCGTCCGTGCCACGCCGTGAACCACCGGTGAAAAACCCTGCTGTGAATTTGGGCGCATCTTCATGTCCGACGCCAGCGACACGCCGCGCACGCGCAGGGAATCAAACAGATCGCCAGGAATATAAAAGTCACCCAGCGTCAGGTTGGATTTCAGCGAGGCCAGGGGACGGCGCAGGTAGCGGGTATTATTCTGCCAGCTACTCTCTCCGCTGGCCGTTTTCCGCCAGGCGCTGCTGTCGCGAAACTGCCAGCCGAACAGGTTGGCGCCGGAATCCAGCCCGGCATAAAAATCATCATTTGTGTCTTTCGCAGCGCCTTTCGCGCGGGTGTTGTACCAGGTCGTGTTCCACGAGAGCATCAGCGCCGGTATCCCCTCGTCCCAGAACTGGGGGGCAATGTAACCTTCTTCAGTACGCAGCACGGCCGCCTGCGGAACGGTAAGCGCCAGACTCAGAGTGCTGGTATCGGTTTTGACTTCACCGCCCTGAACCAGATCGCGCAGCTGAACCTGCCCGTGCGCAATGGCGGGCGCAGGCACGGACGTGGTGTTGATGCCAAGCGACCGGGCATCTTTCCAGGCAATGCGGATGTCGTCACGCTGCTCGCCGTAGATGACGGTATAACGTCCCTTCCAGCTGCCGTTTACGTAGATATCCATCTCCTGACTGCCGGCAGGCATGGCGTTGTTTTCGGAAAAGCGAGACAGATCGGACTCACCGGATGCGCCAGCAAGCAGGGAGGGATCAAACGAGACGGCCCCTGATTTATGCGAAAGCAGAAGCGTGCAGACTGCCAGCAGACAGAGTCTGTTTTGTTTCATTTTCATGGTGAGTCTTTCCGATCACTGACTGGTGAAAGTCCGGGTTTTATACGCGCCAAGATCGTCCACATACATCAGCTGGAAGGTCTGTCCGCGCTTAACCGTATTTTTTGCGGCGACCGTCAGCTGCCCAAACGGGGAAACCATAGGGGACTCCTGGAGCAATTTCGTTTTACCCAGCGAAATATTGGCGACCGTAATATGGAACGGACTGTTATTTGTAATGCGAAAGCGATCGCCTTCGGCGGCGAGCGTCAGTTTCGCCACCGCGTCATCCAGCGTGCCTTTCAGCGCAGCGGGCCGGTAAAAAAGTTTGATACGGGATTTAATCGCCAGCTGAACGGTATTCTGATTTTGCAGATTTTCAGGTCTGGGCGGAATGTCGAGAACATTCAGGAAAAAGACGGATTCGCGATCCGCAGGCAAGCTGGACGGCAGCTTTTTAATACGAAGCTGTTGGCCATTATGTTCGTTAACCTTTATTACTGGCGGCGACAGCAAAAACGGCACATTGGCTGTTTCCGGCGTGGAATTAATATCACCGTCATCTATCCAGGATTGCACCAGAGCGGGCGCATCGCCCGTATTCATTAACTGGACGATCACCTCTTTGTTATTTTCAGGATAAAGGACACGGGTGCCATTAATGACAATATTGGCCCATGAGTGACCGGTGCTTAGCAGTAAGCCTGCCAGCAAAATTGCCTTGCGCATGATTGCAACCTTAAATACAGGCTCTGCGAAAACAGAGCCTGAATAATCATTATTACAGGTAGGAAATGGTATACGTTACGTTGGAGCTTAACTCGCCCACGGTGGCGGCAGCGGCGTTCGTTTTATAATAATAAACATCCAGCGTCAGCGTCTCGGAATCTGGCGCGGTCGCTGTACCCATAATATCCGTGGTGTAAGGCTGGTTCAGGGTAATTGGCGTAGACGAACCTGGCTCCACTAGCGCAAAACCGACATTACGTGCCACGCTGGCATCGCTTTCGTTCACGCTGTTATTGAGCAGGTATTTACCGTCAGTGGAAATATTATCCGCGCTGGAGAAATACACTTTCAGCGGGGTGCCGGTCGTTCCGGCTGCTGGTGAACAACCTGAGAAAGTCAGCGCAATAGATTTTTTATTCTTAGTGATCAGGCCAACCGTGGTGCCTGCATCTTTTACCGAAATAGGGGAAAGCGCAACGGTAAAGTCTGCGCTTTTACCGCCGTTAATGGTACAGGTTGTATCGGTAATAGCGCCGGTAAAGTTAATGATACCACCCGCTGAATTGTCTGCGGCCACTGCGCTGGTAGAGGCAATAGCAGCGGCCAGCAGTGATACGGTCATGATCGATTTGAACATGATAAACTCCATGAAGATTTGTGTTATTTAAAATGAATGTTAATCGGCTACACATGTCCCTGATGTACCGGCTAGACGCATGGCGACTCGGGAGAATGCTTTGACGATATTATGTTGCACTAAAAAAGTACATAACAAAACATTATTCCAACAATTTCTAAAGTTTAAGATTATAATCTTGTGTGTTAGTTTTTTTTAATGTTTTAACCTAAATGCGTTGGTTCAAATATTTTTATTAATGATTTAATAATTGTTAATTAATGAAGCTTTATGAATTCATCTCTCAATTAATATCACGCGACTTGACCACACAAACTTTAGACTTATTATTGCCTGGCAAATGCACATAATTTTAACAATGGCGTAATAATAATATGAAGTATCTCATTGATCTTACAATGCTTTATGAAGTCGACACCGGTATGATCATGATTAATGGAGAGGAAGAGTCATCCATTAAGTTATCTAACCAGGCGGGTCGTCTGCTTTATGAACTTATCATCAATAATGGTAAAACTCTCGACAGAGACGACCTGATAAAGAAGGTCTGGGAGGATCATGGTTTCTCTGGTTCTTCGGTGAGTCTGAATGTTGCCATAAGTGAAATCAGAAAAGCATTTCGTACATTAGGATGCGACCCTTTACTGATAAAAACGATACGTGGCAAGGGATTTAGCCTTGCCGCGCATATTGAACACCACACGGTCAGGCCGCCGGTTGTTTCAACGCTTAGTGAACAATCTGCCTCTGAATCATTCGATACGCTAGCGCATAAGAAAGATGCCGATCCGCCTAAACAATTAATATCGCTGCACAGACTCTTTATTTCTCTCTGCACCTTATTACTGATTACCGTTATCGGCACCGCTGTTTTACTGTTGCACCAAAGGGATTCCTATGCCGAGAGCCTGAAAGATTCTGATATGCATCTGCTCGGTAAAGTGGACCGGTGTACGGTATACCTGATCGATAAGAATATGTATCAGCCGCGACAGCACTACTTTAATCACGTAAAAGAGGTCATCGCCAGTCAACATATCGACTGTCAACATCAGGTTGCAGATGCTTACTATTCCAGGTTTAAAAAGTCGCAGATAGAAAATTATTTCCTGGCCATCTGTTATCAGCAGGACAGTATCGACGATTATAAGAACTGCATTTCTTACAGAAGCCTGACCGGGAGTTAAAATATGTCAAGGACTAAAATGAGTGTACTGTTCAGTATCGTACTGGCGCTGTCTGTCATCGCGTTGTTATGGATCTATTTTACCAGAACGCAGGATGAGGGGTTTGGCTGCCAGTCAGATACCATTTCCTGGAAAACCTATTCCACGGGTGAGTCAACCGATATGTCGCTAACCACGCTTTTCCTGTTTAACAACAAAGATGTTGTGACGGTTATTCATAAAGGCGTGCTCAAGAAAGAGGGCAAAAGCTACCTGATTGACCGAAATTACACGCTCAGCGTGGAAAAAGTCGATGGAAGCAATATCTTTTATATTAAGGATAAAAAGCTGAATAAGTCTGAAGATGATGCGGCGCCGGATGGCGTTGTAAACGAAATGTTACTTGATAATATCAACTTCTTCTATATTACCAGCGTAAAAAAACATGCGTGGTTAATTAAGGGGCTGGTGTTGCCTGTAATGATGTGTGTGGCTGTCCCGACGTCCTGATATTTCTCTTTATTAAAAAATCGATATTTATCTATTACTCGGGAAAGTGAGTAATTTACTCAATACGTAACAATAAGATACGAGAAATTTATTTATATTTTTATTGTTGCTCTCCGTCGAGTGAATTTTTCTGTATTGCCTCGTTATTTTGCGGCTGTCTATACTCCGCCTCGAAAAAGGGGCTCCCCTTTTTATACACGTGGATTCTTTTTTGAAGGACTAAATAAATGAACAAACTGAACGCTATCGTTCTGGGCTCCCTGCTGTCTGTTTCTGCCCTGAGCGCAGTTAATGCAGCAGAAACGACGGCTTCTGCCACATGGCAGGCAACCGCGACCAAAGACAGCGAATCCGATCTGGTTGTTACGCCAACGCGTGCTCTGAACTTTGTTTACAGCGCCAACACCAAATCTTTCAACACCGACACCGGTCTGTTTGATGTGGCTATCCGTGGCGATCACTCTACGGCGACCAGCTTCAAACTCGAAGCTATCCTCGACGATTCAAACAACACGCTGTTCAGCGTGGGTGGTGAAGCGACCAAGCTGAAAGTGGGTGCGCGTTGGGGCGGTAACGACCTGGGCTCTATCGGTGGCACCGTGGGGGCGAAATCAACCGCATGGACCACGCTGGTTGATTCCTCTTCTAACACCGGCGTCTCTTCTGGCCTGTGGAACCTGACCACCAGCGCAGGCGCGGCGGCAGATACCGAAATTACCGGCCAGGACAAATTTGTCTTCTACGTTGACTCCGCTCAGGACAACGCCGGTACGGCGAAAGAGTTCAAAGACCTGACCAACAGCCTGTGGGAAGGGACCGTGTCTGTTGCGTTCCGCGCAACCTGGGGCTAAGGCCTGATCGATCCAGGGGCGCAAGCCCCTGTTTAGGGAAATAGCATGTTTAACCTCAAATCCGCCTTCTTATTTTTATTATTTATCTCTTCCTCCGCGCTGGCCATTAATGTGGGAAAAGTCACCACCATTATTTCTGCGGATGCTGACTCCACCGCCAAGGAAATAAAAAACGAAGCAGACAGCGTGCGCATTGTTTCTGTTCGCGCACAGCGGATCAGCAGCCCAATGGATGAAGGGATCGTCATCAATCCGGAGAAAGTGGACGAACTGTTGCTGACGCCCACGCGCATGGTGATGCCCGCCGGTACCAGCAATATCGTCAAATTTTACTATCACGGGAACGCCGATAACAAAGAGCGTTACTACCGCATTACCTTCACGGATGAAGGGGTAAGCGAAGAGGTGGACAGCGGTTCGCCAAAAAACGGCACCGGGATGACGCGCGCGGTGGTGAGCACCATTCTGGTGGTTCAGCCCCGGGATAAGAAGATTGATTTCGTCTATGTGGCGGGAAAAATAACCAATAAAGGGAACACCTCGTTTCGCGTCAATGCGACCGGGACCTGCCTGAAGCCGAATCCGGAATCCCCCGGCACGCCGTGTAGCAAAAACTTCTACCTGATGCCAGAGACCTCGCGCGCTATCGAGGATATCAACGTTACGGATAACCATTTTCATCTCGGAATATGGGACCTGAAACAGTTCATTCCTGTTAAGTAAGGATGCATGGTGAAAAATAAATTAGTGTTGCCGGTGATGATGGCTTGCGCATCCGGCACGCTGCCCGCGCTTGCGCATGCAGCCTCAAGCTCCGTGGTTATCGCTAATTACCGTTTTCCCGACTCGCTTTATGCACTGCTGGAGCAGGGGATCAAAATTCCCGTCTATCTGGTGAATACGCGTCCACACTCAGCACAACAAGGGAACCACGAAGGCACGGCGAGCGAATATGTTCGTATCGGTGACGTGACGCTCTTTGCAAAAGATCTGAAGCTGGGGCTGAGGGACGTTCAGGTCCAGGAGTCTGATAACGGCATTCGTCTGTCAAAAGAGATGAGAACGTTATTGCAGAGCATTAACGATAAGCAGTTTGATGACCAGATGCGCATTCCGGTAAGTACGGGGTCCGCGTTCGAGCTGGATCAGAAAAAAATGCGCCTGTTGCTGAATCTGTCGCAGAGCGACTACGGGGTGAATATTCGCCCGCGTGAGGTGGATATTGATGCGCCGGAGTCTGACGACCTGAGCGGCACGTTCTCCTACAACCTCGGGGCGTATCACACCGAGAGCGGCTACGGTGACAGCTGGTCGTCGGGCTATCTGAACGCGAGAAACTGGATCTCAATGGGCGTCGATCATGTGCTGATCGATGGCTCTGGCTACGTCAACGAGAGCAGCAGCGATACCCAGATGAATGCGGTTATGTGGGAGCGCGACTATCAGGGGATGCGCTACGCCGCAGGCATGCTGAACGGCTGGGCGATGCAGTCTCTGGCGAGCGTCAGCGGGATTTCCGGCGGTGAAGTCTACGGCGTTTCCATGGGCAACCAGGCCAACTCCCGCAAACGCGATAACACGCTCTCTCTGACGCCGGTGGTGGTCTATTTCCCCACGGCGGGCGAGGCCCGTATTCGTCGTGACGGGCAGCTTATCGGCATTCAGCGCTTTGACGTCGGCAACCATGAAATTGACACCAGCAGCCTGCCCTACGGGATCTACAGCATCGAAGTTGAGGTGGTGAGCGGAAGCCGCACCGTGTCGCGTAACATGTACACCGTAAATAAGCCGTTCTCCAGCAACGTGTCGGAAACGCTGCGCTGGCAGATGTGGGGCGGGATGTATAGCCGCGATAAATCCGTCGTCAATTATAAAAAATACGCGAAACGCAAAAACGAGCAGGACAACACCTACTACTACGATTACGACACCAAACATAAAGACACCATGTCGCTGGTGGGAGCCTCGTTCAGCAAGCGCAGCGGGATGGTCGACTGGAACGCCTCCACCTACATGATGCGGGAACACATCGTCAGCGAGCTGTGGGCCTCCCTGAACCTGACGGGCTATTTCTCGGTGAATACCCAGACCATGGCCGCCTCCGACGGAACCTATCGCGCCAACTATGGGGCGAATCTCAGCCTGCCGTGGCAGATCGGCTCGGTGTGGTACTCCCATGAACAGCTCTCCAGTGGCAAGTTCCTCGATATCTATGAGAGCAAGGGCAATACCTGGGGCGCCTCCTTTAGCCTGCCGTCGTTCGGTCTGCCCTCGGCGGGCAACCTGAGCCTGATGCGCCAGGAGGACGACCTCTATCGCTATAAACGCTATCAGCTGGACTACTCCCAGGGGTTATACGCCGGTCGCTACGGTACGGCGCGCCTGCGGGTGGGAATGTCGCGCAACAAATACGACGGGTATTACGAAGAGAAAGATCGTTACGTGATGCTCGATTTCGCTATACCGCTCGGCAATACCGTGTCGGTTGGCGTTTCCCACAATCGCGATACCGGCACGGCGCTGAACGTCAGCGCCAGCCGCCAGTTTGAAGGCGATTACCTGAAATCGGCTACCGCCAACGTCTCGAAAGCCTTTAACAGCCGCCAGGATCGCAGCGTAAGCGGCGGCGGCAGCGTGAACTTCGACACGCCGTGGAACAGCAACATCCTCAGCGTCCAGAGCGGCATGAGTAAAGGCTGGAACTCCACGCTGACCAGTGACGGCAGCGTGGGCTGGTCCAAAGAGGCCATCGCCGCCGGGAAAGGCACCGAAAGCGCAGGGGTGATTGTCAGTACCGGTCTCAAATCTGATGAAGCGCTGACCCTGAAGCTTAACGGCCGGGCAGAACGCATCAAAGGGGATAAGACCTGGCTGTCGCTGCCGGCATACCAGGCTTATGACCTGGAAGTGATGAACAGTGAAACCGGTACGGAAAGCTATGAGATTGGCGCGAATGCGCGTCGCCATATCACGGTTTATCCGGGCAATACCGTGGTGATGAAGCCACAGGTGAAGAAAATCGTCACTCTGTTTGGTCGTCTTGTGGATGCAAACGGGGCCCCGATTGGCGCCATGCAGATCAAAAACCACGTCGGGCTGACCCGGACGGAAAACGACGGACGCTTCGTGATCGACGTTGATAAGAACAACCCTGTCCTGAGTATCGCCACGCCGGACGACAGCGTCTGCGAAGTGCGCCTGGACATCGAGTCTAACCGCGGTGCGCTGTGGCTTGGGGACATCTCCTGCGACAAAGGCGATTTCGTCTGGCAGGAAGCAAAAGGAACGCAGGAACGTGACGATGAAAAAGATATTCGCTCTTAATTTACTGCTGATGAGCGCGGCGGCCCAGGCGCAGGAGCTGCCCTATTTCGCCATTAATAACCCGGACAATAACGGTACGGGAAACAGCGCAGGGCTGTTTAGTCTGAACAGCACGTCGACCGCGTTTTTACACGGTTCGCGCGAGTGGCCGACCCTGAGTGCGAAAACGAATAACGGTATCGCCACTTACATCCCGGACAACAGCTTCAACGGCCCGGCAGGCAGCGCGTTAACTATCGACTTTTCGGTGACCGGTTCCAGCGCTTCTCCGTTCTTTAAAGGGACGGCGTGTTCCTCGTCCTGCGGCAACACGGGGTACACCCCGACGACCAGCTATACCGACACGTCGATGGTGGTTAAGCCGCCGGTGATGGAGCCCGGCACGTCATACGGGCGCTGGGTACTGGGCGATCCGTTCTTTAACTATTTGCTCAACGCCGCGCCAGGGGATGAAGTGACCATCACCTCCACGCCGCAAATCAGCTCAATCAACAAAGTGACCACCACCAATACGCTTCACAAGGTGGGCACGCTGACCATGACCAACTCCAGAGCGCTTAACCTGGGTATTGACCCGATCAGCGGCGAGGTGACGATTGTCGATGGATCAACGGGGGCCACCTGCACCAAGTACACCCGTAATACGGTCTCTGGCGTCCTGTGCGACCTGCTCGAATACACGTTTGTTGGGGAAGATATCTCCGGTTACAACGGAGGGCTGGCGCTCACCTCTTCCCGCGTCAACAGCGTGCTGCAATCGCACATGAGCGGCGGCACCGGGCTTGCCGCCGAGCTGACCTTCGATGAAAACACCTGGTACAGTATCTCCGGCGGTATCCTGAGCGATACGCGTGTCCTGGCGAACACCTTCCTTGCAGCGCCGCAGAAAAACGGCGGCAAAGCGTACCTTAAAATCTTTTTGCCGAAAGCGTTAATTCTGAGCGTGGCGCAGGCGGGGGACGGCAGCAATATTGGCAATATCGTCAGCCTGTGTCTGACGCCCGGCAACAGCTCGCTGGCGGCGGATTTCTGCTTCCAGCCGGGGGGCGGCCTGGTGATTAACCCTATCGAACCCGGGCTGGAAATTGTGCCAGACAACCCGGATTACACCCTCGATCCTGACGGTCTGGGCGGCTCAGGGAAAGGCATTATCGGCGAAGCGCCCATTGAGATCCCCTACACCATCACCTACAGCGGGGCGCAAAAAGATGCGGCGATTGCGGTCACGGTAAAAGTCACCGGGCCTACCCAAAGCCTGAATGGGGTGGACTACTGCGCTTTTAGCGGCAACGGCTTTACGGTTCCCATTCCGGGCAACGTGCTGGTGGGGAAAAGCCAGACGCTGATGGCGCACAACTGTAAAGGCGAAGTACTGTCGATCCCGGCGCCGGCCACCCATGCGGAAGAGTGGGACAAAATGAGTTCCGGCGTGACCGATATGTGGCTCTGGAAAACACCGCTGATCCTCCAGTTCGTTATGGATAATCCGGTATCGAAAACCACCTATGACGGAAATAGCTGGTTTGGTGAAGTGACCGCGCAGGGAAGAATAGATGTTAGCGCATCCTGGAATTAATCAACCATGACTGGAAAATTCCTGGCTATTTTTGCAATAAATTGCTTCATTTCCACAGGGGCAAATGCTTTAATTATCGAAAGTCTGAATATTGATTTTCTTCCCGAAAGAGAAGTTGTTTTTCAGCCGATAAAAAACGATACCAGCGAGCGTCAGAATTATACCGTGTCGCTTATTCAGGTAGACGTTCCTAAAGAGAAGGGAAAAGAAACCGAAATAAAAGACGGCGAAGTCATGTATTCGCCTAAGCAATTAACGCTGGGGAGCGGTGAACGCGCGGGTTTTAAATTTTATTATACCGGCCCGCATGACAACAAAGAGCGATACTATCGCGTAAAATTCACCGAGACGCCGCTCCAGGCAAAGGTGATCACGCGCAAAGGCCAGCGCATCCAGTCGGATGTGGTGGTCTCGCTTGAGGCTATTTTGATTGTCCGACCATGGACACGACATTTTGATTATGCGTTTAGCAACGGGGTGGTGAGTAATACCGGGAATACCTATTTTAAATATGTTTCCTCGGTCGGGTGCAGTACGCAATACAACAATTCAAAATATATTCCACCGGGGCAACGGCTGGAAATAGATAATGCCGGGCAGGCTGCAAGGCGGATGATTATTTATGGCAATAAAATCATTCCGCTGACCACCTGCCCGTAGCAACCGCTTTCCTTCATAAAAGGAAATTAGCCTTTAGCATCATGCTAAAGATCCATCACTACAGGAGATAAAAATGAAAGCGATTTCATTCGTAGAAGCGAAAGACATTATTGGCGGCGCGTTAAACCCGTTCGCTGGTCTGGTTAAAGGTGCACAGCTGGGTTACGACACTGGCGCCAGCATCATGGGCATGGTTGGCGGTGTGGTTGGCGGAGTTCTGGGTGGCGCAATGGGCTTCCTGGGCGCGCTGGTTGGTAGCTACAACTAATTCACGTTAACAGGAAAAGTATCATGCAAGTTATCGATTTCAAAAAAGCACAGGCCATCATCGGTGGTTGGGATCCGTTTGCTGCCGCTATTCAGGGCGCAAGCGCGGGCTATAACGCGGGCAGCCAGATGTTAGGCGCGCTGGGCGGCACCATCGGCGGCGTATTCGGCCTGGTGGGCGGCTTCATCGGCGGTTTCTTCAGCGCCTAAGCGAGAAGCACGTTGTACGCATGGCCCGCATTGCCGGGCCATTTTTTTATTTCAGCCACGGATCATTATGTTTTCGCTCTTTCAGTATAAAAAACAGGGTAAGACCCCTGTTATTCGCCAGCATGAATTTACCGAATGTGGACTGGCCTGCCTGGCGATGGTGTTGGGGCACTACGACCACCATGTCTCCGTCAGCCAGCTGCGCCGGGAGATTTCCGTTTCCGCCGATGCGGGAACCTCAATGGCGGAATTGATGACCCTTGCCAGCGATAAAAATATGTCTGGCCGGGTGCTTAAAGGCGAAATCACTGAAATAGAAACGTCTGAGCTGCCGCTCATCGCCTTCTGGCGCGGCAACCATTTCGTGGTCATCGTGAAGATCGACAGCCGCAGCGTGACCGTTCACGACCCGGCCAGCGGCGTGCGTCGTTACCGTCTGAAAGAGGCGGAAAAACTCTTTTCCGGCTATGTGCTTGAGCTTAAGCCCACGCCGTGCTTCGAAAAGAAATCCCCGGATGAAAAGCTCACGCTTGGCCGTTTAGCCAATAAATCTCCGAGCCTGTTCCAGCGCCAGCTGCTGCTGTTTGTGCTCTGTATTTTTACTCTCATCACCATGCTGGCAAGCCCCACCTACGTGCAGCTGATTATGGATGAGGCCATTTCCCGCAGCGACAGCGATCTGGTGATCCTGCTCACCGCGATCTTCGCTATCGTCTTTATCTTTGAAGTCATCGGTAAATTCCTCAAGCAGCTGCTTGAGATCCTGATGCGTAACATTGCCTATGACGATTTAAGCCAGTCCGTGCGCCACTACATGCTGCGCACCCAGACCAGCTGGTTCCGCTCGCGCCCGCCGGGCATCGTGCTGGCTATTGAGAAATCGCTCCACGCCTGCGCGGAGTTCATCAGCAATGGTTACGTGCAAATTCTCTTTTCCAGCCTGATCGCCGTCACCAGCCTGCTGTTTATGCTGCTGTATAACGTCAAAATTGCGCTGCTGACAATGCTGCTGATGGGCGTGTTTTTTCTGATCCGCTTTTCGCTGATCGGCCCCTATCAACGCGCGGTGGATGACTCCATCGAGCGCACCGCCCAGTATGAGTCTCTGCTGGTGGAGACGCAGAAAGGGATCATAACGCTCAAAGCGAACAACATGGAGCAGGCCCGGGATGCGGTGATGGACAAATCCCAGCGCGAACACATCGCCGGGCTGATGCGTAAAGAGCGGCTACTGGCCCGCTTTGACGTGGCTTCGCTGCTGGTGATCAATGCCGAGCAGCTGCTGGTGGTCTGCTTTGGCGCGTGGCTGATCCTGGAAGGGCAGATGAGCATCGGGATGCTTTACGCCTATATCAGCTATAAGCGCTATTTTTCCGATGCCATGGTGCAGGTGGCGCAGAAGCTGCTGGACAAAAATGCCCTCAAGGGGCCGCTGGATCGCGTGGGCGACCTGCTGTTTGCCCCCTCTGAAACCAGCCAGTTTGGGAAGCGGATTGTCACCTCGCCGGTCTGTCTGCAATTTGAGGATGTCTCATTTGCCTATCCTGGCCGGGAGGCCACGCTACAGCATATCAACATGACCCTGAAGCAGGGCGAAGAAGCGGTGATTGTGGGCCAGAGCGGGTCGGGAAAAACCACGCTGCTGCGTCTGATCTCCGGCATGCTGCTGGCATCGTCTGGCACGCTGCGGATCAATAAGATCCCCATTGAGGAGTGCGATCTTTCCTCGCTGCGTCAGCACATCCGCATCGTCCATGCGGACGATATTCTCTTCACCGGCTCGATTCTGGACAACATCGCCTGCTTTGACAGCGCACCGGATAAAGAGCAGGTCATTGCCGCGTGTCGGCTGGCGGAGGTGGATCACGTCGTCGCCCGGCTGCCGCACGGCTACGAAACGGAGATGCTGCCGGGGAACACCTTTTTCTCTGCCGGGGAGATGCAGCGTCTGGTTCTGGCGCGCGCCCTGTACAGCCAGCCTAAGCTTCTGCTCTGTGACGAAGTGACGGCGAATCTGGATAAAACGACCGCGCAGAAAGTGCTGGCGAACCTGCGTAGCCTGGGGATTGGCCTGGTGTTTGTCACCCACTCGCCGGACGTGGTGGGCTGTCAGGGGCGTCTCTATACCATGGAAAACGGCACCCTGCGGGAGAGTGAGCAATGATGCTTTTGCCGCGTCTCTATGCGCGACTCTGCGCGCGCCAGGCCGGGCGCACGCTGCTGGCAAACCGGATCACGCAAAACTACAGCCAGTTTATGCGTTGCCCGGAGGCCGATGTTCCGGCTGATTTTCTGCATCAGAATGCGCATGAGCTGAGCGGGTTTAACTTCGTGGAGCAGATCTTCCCGCCCGCGCTTTGGGCGCGCAACGTTAGTTTTGATCTGCACGGGTACGTGGCGCAGTGGACGCGGGAGCAGGCATTTTACAGTTCATCTCGCACCCTGCTACTGGGCATGCGCTGGGCGGGCTTTGGTCTGATCGTGGATGCGCTGCTCGCCACCGCGCCAGCCGATGTGCGCTTTCAGTTTATTACCCGTCACCCTGCGCTGCATAAGCTGATGGCCGCGCACGAAGGCCGACGCGCCAGCTCGTTTTTCGCCCCTCACCGCCTGGTGACGGTGCTGCTGATGGACGAACGCCTGCCGGATGCGCCGCTGTTCTCCACCCAGGCAGGGGATCAAAAGGCGTGGTTAACGGACGTCTCAACGCGGTTTTTATCGCGCTATGGCTACAGCGTCCGAACGCTGCTGCCGATCTGTTCGCTGCACGCGGCGGAGTTTGGGCTGGAGAGTCAGGCGTATGCGCCGGAGGATTACCGTCAGGCCGCCGCCGACACGCTGAACGCGCTGCGCAAAACCCCCACGCTCTGGAGTGCATGGGATGATCTTTCAGTGATTTATCATGGATGACATATCGTGAAATTAAAAAACCGAAGCGGACAGCGGCGGGCTCTGATCCCGCATCACTTCTCAAAAAGCTATCACATCAACGCGCCACGGCTGAAAGCCGTGCTGACCTTGTTCATCGCCTTTTTTCTCTGCCTGCTGGTCTTTGCGATTGTCTTTAATTTTTCGGAAACCACGCTGGCACGCGGGGTGTTGATCCCGGCGCAGGGCGATGTGGAAGTCCGCGCCAGAGAGTCCGGTACCCTTGTCGATTTTGCCGTCCGGCCCGGTCAGTACGTGAAGGAAAACGATCCGCTGTTCACCGTGTCGCAGGACTATGGCGGCAAGCAGGGCTCGGTGGTGCAGTTTGACCGCCAGCAGATGGAAGCGGAGAAGAAGCGCAGCGAGCAGCGCATTCAGGCCATTGAGGACTCGATTGCGTCGTATCGCAAAAATCTGGCGCAGCAGCTGGCTCTCACCGACAAGCAGATCGCCGTTTCCCGCGATAAGGTGAAGAAGCTGCGCGCGCTGTTAAAAAACAGCACCGACACCTACGAGGCGTGGAAATCCGTCTCCGGGAAGGGCTATGTCTCCAGAGTGGATCTCGATAAAAGCCACAATGATGTGCTCAATGCGCAGCTCAACCTGACGCTGGAGGAGAGCACTATTCTTGAGCTTGAGGCACGCAAAACCAGCCTGACCGACAGCACCCAGTCGCAAATTGACTCTCTGAGCGAAGAGCAGCTGTATGTGAAAAACCGCATCAGCGAAATCGATCGCAACCTGTCCAGCCGGGGAAGTTCCACCATGGCGATGCTGGCCCCTTCCGATGGTTACGTGGTGGCGATTAACTTCCCGCCTGGCCGGGCCATTACGCAAAATAGCGAGGTGGTGGTGGTGATCCGTAAAAATACCGCGGCGACGATGGAGGGGTACCTGTATGTTCCGGCAACGGGGGTGGGGCGCGTGGCGAAAGGCGATAAGGTTAAGCTGCGCTTCGACTCCTGGCCCGTGGACAAATACGGTTCGGTGGAGGCGACGCTGTCCGATTTCTATGAGGTAAACATTGATGCCCATTCGGCGCTGATCCCGCTCCAGGAAGGGCAGAACTACTACCTGGCTAAAGTGCGCGTCCCCTCCTGGTTTACCGACCCGGACAAGAAAAAGCGCATGCTGATGGGCGGGATGACGGTGAACGCCGATATCGTTATCGATCGTAAGCCGCTTATCAATCTGCTGATTGCCCCGCTGGAAAGGGTGCGCAAGCGGTTTATCGATTGACCCGATTTCATCGATCATCGCCCTTTGGCCCACATTCTTAACGGCACCCTGGGGCTATTCTCCTTCTCATACCAACCGGAGGATAGCCCATGAACATTACGCAAATTCGCAATGCCACCCAACTGATCACTTACGCGGGAAAACGCTTTTTAATCGACCCAATGCTGGCGCCAAAAGGCACTTATCCGGGTTTTCCCGGCACGGCGCGGGCTGATATTCGCAACCCGATGGTCGAGCTTCCCGTTGACGTTCAAACGCTTCTGGATGCTGACGCGGTGATCGTCACCCATACCCATGCCGATCACTGGGATCAGTACGCCGTTGAGCTGATCGCCAAAGGCAAGCCGATCTACGTGCAAAATGATAGCGATGCCGCGCTGCTGCGCAGCCAGGGATTTACCAACCTGACGATCATGACCGGGGAAACAACATACGGCGATATCCGGATAGTGAAAACCCACGGCGGCCAGCACGGTACTGACCGCGCTTACGCCGTGCCGGAGCTGGCAGAGTTTCTGGGGGAAGCCTGCGGCGTGGTGTTCCGTCATCCCGATGAGAAGACGCTTTATATCGCAGGGGATACCATCTGGCGCGATGCGGTGGCGGCCGATCTGCAAAAGCACCAGCCGGATATCGTCGTGCTCAACGCCGGTTACGCTCATGTCATTGGGTTTGGGCCGATTATCATGGGGGAAGAAGATCTGCTTAACGTGCATTTCCTGCTGCCGCAGGCGAAAATCGTGGCGACCCATATGGAAGCTATCAACCACTGCCTGCTGACCCGCCGCGCGCTGCGCGAGTATGTTGACGCCAACGAGATAAGTGACGCGGTGAGCATTCCTCAGGACGGCGAAACCGTTATATTCTGAGTGTTAAAGGGGAAAGGAGAGACAGATGCCGCTTGTTAACGTTGCTATTGTCGCGGTGGACGGGTTTAGCCCGTTCCACTACTCCGTCCCCTGCATTCTGTTTGGCGATACGGTATCCGGGGAAAAGCGCTTTAACGTTACGATCTGCGCTGAAAAACCGGGATTCCTGACCTCGAAAGACGGTTTTGCCCTGCATGCGACGCAGGATTTTTCTGCAATCGCATCGGCTGAAATTGTGGTTGTACCCTACTGGCAGCACGTGCTGGAGCGCCCGCCTCAGACGCTGCTCGACAGCCTGGTTCAGGCCAGAGACAACGGGGCGGAAATTGTTGGGCTGTGTCTGGGATCGTTTGTACTGGGCTATGCGGGCATACTCAGCGGCAAACGGGCCGCCACCCACTGGGAGTTTGAACACCAGTTTCAGACGCTGTTTCCGGACGTTCGACTGGACATCAACGCGCTCTACGTGGACGACGGCAATGTGATCACCTCGGCAGGTACCGCCGCCGCGCTCGACTGCTGTTTGTATATCATCCGCCAGCGCTTTGGCAGCGTTGTCGCCAATCAGATTGCCCGCCGGATGATCGTCCCGCCGCACCGCGAGGGCGGGCAGGCGCAGTTTATTGCGCAACCTGTGCCGAAAGATACCCGCGACGGGCGGATTAACTGTCTCATTGACTACCTTCAGCAGCACATTTCCGAACCGCATAACCTGGATTCGCTGGCGGACGTGGTGTCGATGAGCCGACGCACGCTGACCCGCCATTTTATCAAGGCGACGGGCATGAGCGTTGCCGACTGGCTTACCGCCGAGCGCCTGCGGCGCAGCCAGATCCTGCTGGAGTCCGGCAGTCTGCCAATCGAAAGCGTCGCTGAGCAGGTGGGGTTTTTATCAGCGGTGACGTATCGGCAGCAGTTTAAGGCGCGCTTTGGTGTCAGTCCGGCGGAGTGGCGTAAGACGTTTCGCGTTAAGCCGTATGCAGCGAAAAATAATGCTGGCGCGATGGAATAAAAAGACGTGGGCGGCTTCTTTGCCTTTAAAGCTGGCGGCAATGGATATGCATCAGACGGGTTACAAGCACTTCTCTTCCGGTTAAGATAATCCACGTTACTTTCCAGAAGAAAAGGTAGTGGCATGAACAATATTGAAACGCAGTTACTTGAATCAGGTTTCACCGTAAAAGAATTAGCGTATCTGAACCGAAACATTAGCCGTTATGGTTCATCCCTGCTCGAGGTAGTGCTTGAGTTAGGTAAGCGATTTATCATGGTTCTGTGTATTACTGCGACTGTGGCCCTGATTTTCCTGGCGCTTCTTTTTTTCGCTGAACATTATAATATTGTTTCCGGTGGCATTTCTCTTTTCATCGTATTGATTATTGCCTGGTTTTTTCAACCCCCGATCATTACCTACAAAGCCTGGCGCTTCAGAAAGAAATACATTAGTTCTGTCCAGACGCATTAGAAATTAAATCAAACGAGACTTTTGCAGAGACACCCCAGCCGACAATTTTCATAGTGAGCGCTGCGCGATTCATTCCGTCGACTTTGCGGTAGAAATCCAGCGGGAGATAACGAAACAGACGCCATGATTCGGGTTTCCGGATGGCGCCAAATACCGTATAGACGCTTGCTGCCAGGCTTACGCTATTGAATACCCCAAGTGCTGATTCACGTTTAAATCCCATAAACTGAGCGATATCCATGACGCCATCTGCCAGCATACCTTCGGAGTTTGGTTGATGTTGAAGCGTTCTGTTAATTTCTTTTGAAATGGCATTTGCACCATCCATAACCAGAATCGCTCCTGCAAGCGCACCCACTGGATTCATTGTCATCATTGCACCAACACCTGCAACAATCTGTAACCCTGAAAGCACAACCTTAATCGATGAGATAACGTAACCGACGACTTTGTTATTTTCTTTAACCAGTTCAATCTGAGCAAAAAGCTGAGCTGTACGGGAGCGAAGCATTCTGCTTTGCTCAAGAAGACTTTCGTTCTCAGCCCGGATGTTTTTCAGGCATTCCATGCACTCCTCATCACTTCTGGCTGCCGGGTAGCACTAAATTGTTGCATCACAAACTGCCGAATATCATCCATAAATTTAATCCGTGCGAGTCCGTCGCTGAGATGTTGCCCTCCGACAATATTCGCAGTATTGATGAGCTTGCGGGCTTCAAGATTTATCATTGTTTCAGCCCATGCGCGGGCGTTCTGACCAGGGAAAAGTACAATATCCATTTTAATTTTCTCATCTGATAACCAACGTTTACAGATTATCCTGGCATCAGAAACTGGCAACAATAAATTGGATAATCTGTCGCGAGCGCAGAATTCGCCGAAGGTATATACCGACGGAAATCATCTTCGTCGTTGATGGCGACCTTGAAAGTGGTGACAGCATAAAAGAAGTGCATTACCCCAGCCGCTCCATCCGTGTCTCCCCCTCCGCCATCGACAGCTGATACAGCGAAAACGATCGGTGCTTCTCAATCAAATGCGCCAGCTCCGGCGAATGGCTGGTGAGCCAGATCTGCGAATAGCGGCTGGCCTCGGCAATGAGGCTTGCCAGGGCGGGCAGCATCTGCGGATGCAGGCTGTTTTCCGGTTCGTTGAGGGCGATAAATGCGGGAGGGCGCGGGCTTAACAGCGCCACCGCCAGGCATAAAAAACGCAGCGTGCCGTCGGAGAACTCTGCCGGTTCCAGCGGTCTGCTCAGCCCCTCGCGCTGCATCATCATGCGGAAGCGCCCGCCGGTGTTGTCGCTGTAAAACACACAGCCGGGGAAGGCCTGGTCGAGAATGCGCATCAGCAGCAGCTCGTCGCCAATTTCGACAATGGTCTGAAACGCGGCGGCCAGGTTCGCGCCGTCGCTGGCCAGCACCGGGGAGCGGAAACCCACCTGCGGCGCGCGGATCGCCGAGCCGGATGAGACGGAAAACTCATGATAAAATCGCCAGTTACGCAGGGACTCGCGCATCTGCGACACTTCGGGGTAGAGGTGCGGTTCGCCGAGCTGCCCGAACACCGACTCGTTCTCATACAGCGTACCGCTGTGGGTCACTTTTTCGTGATGTACGTTGTTCAGGAATACGGCCTGGTTCTTACGCTTCATCAGCTGTGACGACGGACGACGGTGCTGGCCGCTCAGCCAGATAGATTCCTCTTTGATCACCGGATCGAGCTGAAACTGTGAGGGGTAGGGCAGCTTTTCCACGAACCCGACCTGAAGCTCATATTCATAGGTTTCCGTTTCCACCGCCAGGTTCATGCGCCGCAGCTGGTCGCTGCGGGTTTTGCCCGCCCAGAACACTTTCAAAATGCCCCCCTCGTTTGCCAGCGCCTGGGAGAATTGCCCCTGCGCCGCGCTGTGCATCAGGTAAATCGCCTTATAAATATTGGATTTTCCGGTGCCGTTGGGGCCGAACACGATATTGAGCTGTTCCAGCTCAAGCGACATATCGCGAATTGAGCGGTAGTTTTGAATATGCAGATTTTTGATCATCGGGTTACTCCGCTGTGCACGCTTAACCTGTACAGAATTACAGTATTTTACGCTGAGCGCAAAAAAAAGACGACAGTGAGGGTGTCGTCTAAACGGGGTACAGCTTTGGGCCTCTGTGGGTCAATGGGGCCTTCGCTTCTTTCTTATCAGGTAACGGCCAGACGCAGACCCAAATCATCAGGATAGGGATCAAAGTAGTTTTGCGTCATCAGATACCGGTCAGGGTATTCAGCCAGATAATGCTTAAGCAGCGTCAGCGGCGCGAGGATCGGCAGCAGTCCGTCCCGGTAATGCAGGATCACATCACGCAGTTCTCCGCGCTGGCGGCTGTTCAGCTGGTTACGGAAATAGCCCTGAATGTGCATCAGCACGTTAGTGTGATTCTTCCGCGAAGCGGGTTTTTTCAGGATGGTCATCAGTTTGTCGCGATAGGCCACGAAAAACGCGTCCAGATCGTCCCACTCGTGCAGTGATGCCACGAACGGGCCAATTTCACGGTAGCCTGCCTGATGGTGCGCCAGAAGCTGAAGCTTATAGCGGCTGTGAAAGTCCAGCAGAGCACGGCGCGTCAGGCCATTTTTACGCATTACGTTCAGTTCGTGGAGGGCAAAAACGCGCTCAACAAAGTTTTCCCGCAGTACCGGATCGTGCAGGCGACCGTCTTCTTCGACGGGCAGCCAGGGGAAAGTTTCAAGGAGGGCGGCGGTGAACAGCCCGACACCCTCCTTGCGGCCCCGGTTGCCGTTTTCGTCGTACAGCCGCACGCGCTCCATGCCGCAGCTGGGGGATTTTGCACAGACGATAAACCCCGACAGATCGCCGTTTTTCGGCAGATAATCTGCCGTAAATGCGGCCATCTTGTGCGTGACGTCATCGTGGGGCGCTTTGCTGAACCGCATTTCTGTCTCGCCGCCGGTGGTCATCACCAGGCGCAGCGCCGGACGAGGCGTGGGCAGGCCGATAGCCATTTCAGGGCATACCGGGCGGAAAGCGACCCACTGCGCCAGCTCATCCATCACAAAGCCCATACGCTTATGCCCGCCGTCAAAGCGAACGGCGGAACCGGTCAAACATCCGCTAATACCCAGCACAGGTTTTGTTGTCATGGTGTGCACCTCCCGATCTCATATCTAAAAGTTACACAACAATGCGAGTTTGTCCAAGTATTGGCGGGATTATTTTTTAATCGTCTTTAAAATCAAGAGCAATCAGCTGCCCTTGTAGGTTGAGTAACCGTACTGGCTGAGCAGAAGCGGGATGTGCAGTTTTTCATTGGTGCGGGTGACGGTGAACAGCACCGGCACTTCCGGGAAGAAGGAGTCCAGCTTTTTGCCGTGGAAGTAATCGGCGGTTTTGAAGGTCACTTTATACACGCCAGGTGCCATATCCTGATCCTGCGGATAAAGCGATTTAATGCGCCCGTCGTGGTCGGTTTTACCGCTGGCAATCGGGGTCCACTTGTCCTGCTCCTGCTTCTCCAGCGTAACGGTCACATCCGCTGGCGGCATACCGGTTTGCTGGTCCAGAACGTGGACGCTCAGGGTGCCTGCCGGGGCGCTGAATGCGGCAGGCGCGAAAGCCATGGCAGCCAGCATCATCAGAGGGAGTGTCTTTTTCATCGTGTTTTCCTGTTGAGTTGTCGGTGACAGGAAAACGTTAGCACTCGCTGCGCGAAAAAATATTCAACTTTTCGTGAAGATTGCCACAGCAGAAAATAATCAGAGGATAATTACCTCAAGGGAAACCTGCTGCTGCCACTGCGCAACCTGCTTTTTCCGCGCGGCGGTGAGTTTGCCGCTGGTGACCAGCAGCCATTTGCGATCCGGGAAAATTTCCGGGGCCAGCGCGGCAGGGGGAACCGGCAGAATGTCGATGCGGTGGCCCTGGCCGGTGCGCGTTAACGCTTCGAGCCAGATTTCACACGGGTCGTTGAGGTACCAGCCGCTGATGAGAACGTTATCGCCCGGCGCTTTTTTATCGCCCTCAAGGCAAAACGAGGTATAGGCGATGAGGATGCCGTCGAGGATCTCACGCAGCGTCATGGCGGCGGCGACGTTGGCCGATATCTGGCTGCGCAACGGACGCAGCACGTTAGTGACCAGCTCTGGCCTTGGGTATTCGCGTCCGGCGTCGTAAATCATCTGACGCAGGGATTCAATTTTCCCCTCCTGCAACTTTTGCATCATGGCCTGTTGCAGGGTTTGCCAGTTATTGGCGCGGCGCGGCACAGGGCGTTCCAGCAGTGATTTAACCTGACCGATAGGTACGCCTTTTTTTACCCAGTCGAGGATTTTCAGCGCCTGCTGAACGTCCTCATCGCTGTACAGGCGGTGACCGCCGTCCGTACGCTCGGGTTTGAGCAAGCCATAGCGTCGCTGCCACGCCCGCAGCGTGGTGGCGGTGATGCCGCTGAGTCTGGCGAATTCGCCGATGGAGTAAGCCATGTCTGCATCCGAAGAGAAGGAGTTGTCTCAATATACTACGAATATTCTCCGACGGGATGAAGCGCCGCACGGGTGCGCTACACTTAACTTCCAACCGCGTAAATGAAAGGAGTTCTCATGAGGCTATGGCCTGTAGTTACCGGTGTCGCCATTGCGCTGACTCTGGTTGCCTGTAAATCTCCCACGCCGCCGAAAGGCGTGCAGCCCATTACCGGCTTTGATGCCAGCCGCTATCTCGGCAAATGGTATGAAGTCGCCCGACTGGAAAACCGCTTTGAGCGCGGTCTGGAACAGGTCACCGCGACGTACGGCAAGCGCAGCGATGGCGGTATCAGCGTACTGAACCGCGGCTATGATCCGGTGAAGAACAAATGGAATGAGAGCGAAGGAAAGGCGTACTTTACCGGCGAACCGACTACGGCTGCGCTGAAGGTATCGTTCTTCGGCCCGTTCTACGGCGGATATAACGTGATCAAGCTGGACGATAAGTACCAGTACGCGCTGGTCAGCGGCCCGAACCGTGACTACCTGTGGATTTTATCGCGCACCCCGACCATTCCGGATGCGGTAAAACAGGACTACCTGAACACCGCACGCGGTCTGGGCTTCCGGGTCGATCAGCTGGTGTGGGTGAAGCACTAACCTACTGATACGAAAAGGTGATGCTTGCCAGGGCATTGGCCGAGCCGGGGACCAGGTCTCCGGTTCGGATGTACTGCGCCTGGAACGGCAGGGATAGCGTTTGTGCTGCGCTGGTGGTCTGGATGAAAAACTGTCCCGTCGTGCCTGCGGCCGAGCTGTCTGGCCCCATCATCAGCGGCCCGGTACCGTTATAGAAAAACTGTACGCCAATGCCGGAGGCCGTGGAGTCCCCGGTCAGCGTCACGACCGACGAGGTATTTGACGGTGTGGTTTGATCGGTCATCACTGCGTTAACCGCCACGTTCTCATCGCAGGTCAGGCTGACGTTAAACTCCCCCGACGGCGAGGTGCTGCCTACGCTGGGCAGCGTGTGAACATCAATGGTGCCCAGGTCGACGTTGGCGCTTTTTGTGCCTACCGTGCAGCCGCTTGCCGTCACCGTGATGGTGGTGGGGTTGATGATCACCTGCGCGGTTTTCACTTCGTTGTTATAGGCCGTCAGGATCGCCGCGTTAATGGTCGGGGTCTGGTATACGCCGGATTTCAGCGGAACGCCGGTCTTGATAAACGTCACTTTTGCTGACCAGCCCAGTGCGGTGGCGTAACCGTTAGTCCCATCGGCCGGATAGCTCTGCGTAATGCCCGTCTGCATCGGCACATAGGTGGTGCCGTTATAATCTTTGAGCCCAAGAATGAAGCCGATGCCGGGCACGCCCGTTTCAAATACCATGTAATTTGCGCCATCAAGAATAACCGTGATGCCGGTGGCGGTTATACTGCTGCTCGGCTCCAGCGTCCCTTTGGAGCAGGTAAATACCAGGCCGCACCAGAACACTTCCGAGACGCTCGCAGAGGCGCTCCATTCAGAGCCGATCGTCTTTCCAGGCACGATGGAGTCTGCCGGGCCGGACCATGACATGGGTGTTGGCGAAAGGGTGATATCCGATGTCCAGGAGAGGGCAAGTGCCTGAGAGGACATAAAAAACAGGGCTAAAAACAGTAAACGCATTATTGATACTCCGTCGTCCAGGTCGCCACTGCCGAAACGTCTCCGGCATTGACCGGCGCACCCGTGGCGGTCAGTCGCGCATAGAAGGTCATTTTTACGCTGTCATCCCCCGCCGCGCCGTAAGCAGCGGTTTGGGTGTCCAGCGGGATAAGTACGCTGTCTTTATCCAGAATCTGCACTGCCACGCCGGTCGCGCCACCGTCAGCGACTTTCAGAAGCTGCGGGTTTTCGTCATCCGGCGTACCGCTGAAGCGGATTTTCACGCCAGCAAAGGTGGGGCCGCACGCTTCAAGGGTGAGCGTGAAGGGCGTTTTGATATTGCTGACCGCCCCCGCCTCGCTAAATTGCTTCACGCCGAGGGTGCCCAGCGGCACGTTTTGCTCCTTCGAATCTTCCGAGACAATGCAGGTATTGCCGATCACGTTGCCGGTCACGGAAACCAGCACGTCATAGCCGCGCGCGGGGACGGTGATGACCATCAGCAGGATCAGGGGGAGGAAACGGACGGTTACTGACATATGGCCTCCTGGGAATAAAGCCCGGTGCGGGCGTGATAATTCTGCGGGTTCAACGCATAGCGGATCGTGCAGCGCTGGGCGCTGTCGCGTCCCCATACGGCATGCAAGGTTCCCTGCGCTGACAGGCCGGTCAGATACACGCTGCCGCCGTCGCCGACGATACCGCTGGCTTTGTCATCCTCTGACGAGACCAGCGTGCCGAAGGGGAGCACGTCTTTAGCGTGACGTACGATAAACATCGCTTTTGCTCCCTGACGCGTGGTGAGGGTGGCGCGAACCAGTGCCCCGTCGGTGGGAATTTTATTGGCGATGGCGTTCTCAAGTTCCACGTCATTGCCCACAGTGGTGACATCCAGCGCAACCTGATTAACGCGATACGGCGTGGCGTACGGGATCACCGCATAGCCCCGGCTGTCGGTTTTGATGCCCTTGTGGTTGAGCACGGCGACATGGCTGGCGCCCGGGGCTTTCACCAGAATATTGGTGTTCCCGAGCGGCTGGCTCAGCGTCAGACCATCCTCATGCAGCACCGCTCCGCCGCTCATCCCGTAGCTGAGGTTGCGGGAGTCACCGGCGTAGCTGTAGCCCAGGTTATAGTCTCCCCACGCGCCCTCGTATTGCAGCGCGGCATCGCCGCCGTAGTGCTGCTGCGCGCTGTAGCGCTGGTTGACGCTATAGAAAAGATTCTCCTGCCCCGGCAGATAACCACTGACACCGGTACTGGCGGTGGTGCCAGCGGGATCCGCATGGGTAGCGGTAAAACGGAGACGGGTCGACAGCGCCGGGTTACCCAGCGGCACCGACAGGGACAACGCGAGGATATTGTCTTTCTTGTTGTCGTACAGGCCAGAGCTACGCTGGGCGCTGATGCCAAGCGACAGGTTACGAAACGTCGCGTTCCACGCGAACTGCAAACTTTGCGTGGTTTTTGACGTATTCCAGTAGGTTTGTTGATCCCAGGACAGCGACAGCGCGCCGTATTCGCCCATCGGCTGCGACAACAGCAGCTGATTTTTTGCCTTACGCGACATATGCAGGTTGTAAACCGTGTCGTAGTGAGTGGTGACGGTGCCATCGTCTTCCACGGTCTGTTCTGGCGCTCCGCCCGCCATGCCTTTGTAAGTGGTATCGCTGAGAGTATAAAACCCTGCCGTTGAGTAACGCAGCGAGAAGAAATTGACTCGCGTACCGATATCGTTCAGCAGCTTGCTGTACCGCAAGCGCACCGAATCACCGGTGTAGTGCTGGTTATCAGCCAGCTGGCTGCGGGCATGGGTGAGGTCGAGAGAGTAGGCGCCAAAGTGGCCGAGATTCTGCCCGATCCCGAAGGCCAGGCCGGTGTAGCGATCGGAAAACTGCGCCCCGCCATAAAACGTGAGGCCGTATCGCCAGCCCAGGAACAGCTCGCCCTGCGCGAAGGAGGGCGAGATCTGATTGCCCGCAGGGCGGTATTTCCCCGCACCCAGAGCATATTTGACCTGACCGTTACGCACCAGATTCGGCACGCTGGCAAAGGGCAGGGTGTATTGCGTCTGGCTACCGTCGCTCTCCTGAATGGTGACCGCGAGATCGCCGCCGGAAGAGGTCGGATAGAGATCTTTCAGCACAAACGCCCCCGGCGGAACGGAGGTTTGATAGATGACGTTACCGTTCTGGCGAACCGTCACCGTGGCATTGCTGCGCGCGATGCCGCGCACTTCGGGCGCGTAACCGCTCAGGCTGGCGGGCAACATATTGTCATCGGTCTTCAGGGCAACCCCACGCAGGCCAACGGCGTCAAACACCTGCGAGGAGGTGAACGTTTCACCGGCATAAACCTGGGCACGCAGGGCGCGGATATCCCGCTGTAGCCAGGTCTGGACGTGGGTGAGCTCGTTACTCTCTTTGGTCCACGTGGTGAAATCACGCAGCCGCCATGCGCCCAGGTTGGCGCCGCTGTTCAGGCTCACAAACAGCTGTTGTTCCCGCGTGCGCGTCTCGCCCCGGTAGTCATTATTCGCGCCATTGACCACATAGTTCAGCCACGCGGCAGGGATGCCGGACTCCCAGCTCTCCGGGCTGACGTATCCGCGCGGCAGAGCGCGCATCGCGCTTTGCGGTACGGTGAAGTTGAGGGTAAGCGTCCTCTGGTCAAAATCAAACCGGGTATCGGCGAATGACTGGGTTAAAAAAATGCAGCGCTGCGCAGGCGGCAGCTCACCCCCTTTAGCCTGACGGCTGTCGATGCCAAGTGCGGCGAATTGTGCAGGCGTAAGGCACGGCAGGGCTTCACCGGCGGTGCTTTCAGCGACGCGAAACGTGACGTTACCTGTGAACGCGAACTGGGTGTTGATATACACGTTAAGATTGTACTCGCCCGGCGGCAACGCGCTCCCGGCGTTGACCCAGGCGAGATCGGCGCTGTTGGCGCGCTCGCCGTTGAGAAACGCAGGATTAAATTGCAGCTCGCTTTCGGCAGCCACGGCTTGCCGAATCACCAGGGCGATCGCCGTGGCGCACAGGATTTTAATTTTCATGTGGTCACGCCTTACTGTTTTTATTATTGGGACAATGACGTGCGGGTGACGGGCGTCCAGGCCCCATAATCGTTAATCGTCTGGTAGCTCATGCTGCTCGCATGGCTGAAGGTGTCTGCCAGCGTCACGCTGGCTTTCGGCGGTACCATGACGGGCGATACCGGCCTGCCATCAATTTTCACGTTAATGGTGGTGAGGTAATACGGCGTTGGGTTGGTCAGCGTGACCTTGCCCGCGCGGTAGGCGCCGGCAAGGTTTTTCCATGCCTCCCCTGCACCTTCCCTGAGCCGCTCCGGGCGATAAAAGACCTTGATGCGGTTGGCAGAGGCGAATTGCAGCGAATTGCCGGAACCGTTTTTAACCTGCTGTGGGATAGCTTTGACCGTCATCCAGTACAGCGTCTCGCGATCGGCTGGCAGGGCGTCACCGCTGAACATGATTTTCACCGCGCTTTCGCTGGCGGGCTTCATGACGTACAGCGGCGGCGTGATGACGAAGTCGTTGGTACGGCTCCCTTTCTCGTCTTCCATCCATGACTGGATCAGGAACGTGGCATCAGGGTGGGTATTTCTTACCTGCATCATCGTCTGCGTAGCCGCGCCTGCGTAGACCAGCCGCGTTGCGCCTAACCCCACGCCGCCTGCATACACGGCGGATGAACATAACGTGCCAGCCAGACAAATCCATGTGTTTACGCGCATTGTGCGTCTCCTGAAAGCTGAGTCAGACCCGGCCAGCAGACCGGGCCTGAAGATTACGAATAGGTCACGGTGTAGGTGGCGACCGCGCTGGCATCACCCGCCGTGGCGTTGCCCAGTGGGGAGTAATATTTCGCGCTGAAGTTCAGGGTGTTCGCCCCCGCACGCAGGGGGATCGCTGCTGCCGGCTCACCCAGCCTGACGACGTTGCCCTGTTCGTCATAAAGACGGATAGCGACATGCTGCGCCGAGCCCGCGCCGCCGTTTACTCCCGCGGCCAGGCTATTCACATCGGTACTGTCCGGCGTACCGGTGAAGGTGATAGCCACGGTCGTTGCGGCGATGGGGTTATTTTCCGTGGACGCGGAGGTATCGGCGATTTCGCAATCCTCCAGGGTGATGGAGAAGGCTTTTGCGGTACTGGCTTCACTGCCTGCGGCAGCCAGCGTGGCGGTACGCACTTCCCCCATGTCGACGTCGATATTGGCGCTACCGGCGCTGATGGCACAGGCGGAGGTCACCACTTTACCGCTGAAGTTAACCGTGCCGCCGCTGGTGGCGGCGGCCAGTGCTGAGCCCGCTGGCAGCAGGGCGGCAATGCTTAATGCCAGCAGAGAATGGCAAGTAAGGCGTGCTTTCATTTCATAGTTCCTTGGTTTTTTTATTACGAGATTTGCTCTGAAAGCGGCAGGTCTAACTGGTTAAAAAGACCAGCAAATCTGTCTTATTCCTGAGCCCGAGTTTCCTTATCGCTGAGCTTTTTAAGGCGCTCACGCGGCGATAAGAAAGTTTCTCCAGTTCTGCGATGTAACGTATATCCAGTCCGTTCCTGAGTTCCTTTAATACCCTCCTTTCTCCAGGCGTCAGCGATAACGCCGCTGGCTGCTTTTGGGGCCGATAATGGCTATCGACCATTTTTGCTAGCTTTATCCGCCACTGATAAACCGTGTTCTGTAGCGAGATATAGGCATCAATATCTTCCCGGACCCATAACAGGGAATGGGCAGAGGTTGAGTACAGGCAGATCATCACTTCAGGGTGCGTGGCTTTGATTTTTTTTAAATATTTCAGTGAGTCATACCCTGTATGGTATTTCTCTGCGCCGGATATAAATAAGATATCGACACGAATCGACGACAGCGCCTTATCCAGTTCCTGATAACCTCCTTCGATGATAATGATGTGAAGGTCGTCGCGGATGCTGCTTAATAATGTTTTAATGCCGTTTCTTGCATAATGATCGCCGCCCATCAGTGCAACAGTTATATGCTGTGTTATTTGGCTATTGTTCGTCATGTTAATCCTCGATTTATAATAGTAATCAGGCGAATTATTTATAAGGTTATCGCCAGTATTCTCGAAGCAATGACGTATTGCATAGTGTAGGCCTACTATACGTCGGCCAATAAAGAGGTAATCTGAATTAATCTAAAATTGTATTAATTACTAAGATCGAGACCGGTTACGACGCTTCCCTCTGATTGGTCTTATTCCGCTTCGCTTTCTGTAAATTATGATAGCTTCTATTTTTAATGAAAATTTAGCTTTGATAAATGTTTTGTAAGGAGTTTGTCGTCTGGTGTCAGTGCGGGTGTGAAGTTGCTGACGGGGAATAACAATTTACGAATGTTATCATCGATAAAAACTGATAGAAAGGTGGCTGAAAAGCATACAAAAACCATATAAGTTATTGATATTGTTCTGGTTTAGAAAAGTTAAGGCTTAAGGGTGCTGAATATTTCAGACACGCATGTCCGTGGCGTACAATGTTTTTTTATGTAGGTATTTGTCAATGTCAAGAGGCGAGGAGTGCGCCAAAAGGTGAGGCTCTGATAAATGAGATGCTGCCGGTAGTGAGATACTTCTGTGGAGCGGAAATTCACTTCACAAAACATCATAATGAGGATGATCGCGGATGAAGTGGCTCTGCAAGCCGCATTCTACAAGGGTTGAGTTCTTATGCAGGTTCAGTGAAGCTTAAGGGATGAAATATAAATTAAGATTTTTCGCCAATGGCGAAGATATACAGCATGCCGTTAATCAGTCACATTAATCCCGACGTGAATGTCATCCCATACATGCGGTGACCCAGGTTCAACATCTGTTAACCGGAGAATTCATACTGCCCCTATGCATAAGCATTACATTATAAATAATATCGTCGAATTTCATCCTGCGGCCAGCACGTTACGTGATATCAACAATCCTGACCGTGTGGTTGTGTTAAATTCGCCAGCAGGCCGATGCCTGTTGTTATTAATCGACAGAGCGGGGTCGATTGTCACTCAGCAAGAGTTCCTTGATATTGTCTGGCAAAGCCGCGGCATGCTTGTCTCCTCCAATACCTATTACCAGAACATCTCCATCCTGCGCAAAGGGCTCAAAAAGATTGGTTTTGAAACTGACCCTATCGTTACCATTCCGCGGATTGGGTTGACGCTGGCAAGCGACACGCAAATAACCGTCAGAGAGTCTTCACCTGTCGCGCCTCAACCCGCAGAGGAACAATGTGTGGAGGCGCCAGCGATCGAGGAGGTTTCTGCATCCTCCGCGCCAGCAACGCCCGTTGCCAGGAAGCCCACGCGCTGGCTGGCTGTTGTCATGGGGCTATTGATCGTCCTGGCCGGGGCAGGCGTGACGGGATATATGAACGCCACAGAAAACCGTTTTGTTGAGGATTACCGTTTTGCGGCATCCGTCGGAGCCTGTCGCGTTTATCTTGCGAACGACATTCAGACTCACGCTGAACGCGCTTCCGCGCTGACCTATGTGGAACAATTCAAGGCTGAATGCGCGCAATATCCCTGGGTTTACATCAGCTGGTACGCTCTGCTTCCTCGTGCGTCGGTTATTCGCTGCGACCGGCCAATGAAAGAACCGAACCGCTGTATATCTGATTATTTCCTGAAGGATAGCTAGCATGACTCGTTTTCGGCAGATGCTGTATATCATCGTGACGGGCCTCGTCACCGCAGGCGTGCTGACGGGCTATTACCTGTGGCACCGAACTTACGTTCAGCCTTTTTCATGCCAGGCTAATCTGGTCCAGCACCATCCGGATGAGACGCTGACGGTCTGGCTGAATTACACCTTCGACGGGAAATTCGGCACCCTGAGCATGAATGGCCGGGCAAAGAGCGATCCGGGTAAAACCATCGACAGGAAAATTTCCTTTCGGGTGGAGAGGCAAGATCATCTCTATTTGCTGACGTCAGAAAAAAATATGACGTTCCCGGACGATAATGTTGACGACAGCTGGCTGGAAAAATATGAACCGCAATTTTTTGTCTATCCGGGCAAGAGTATTTATATGCGGATCAATGAACAACATAATGGTAACTATATCTTTACCTTAGGAACATTACCGACATATGTGTGTCGTGGTTCAAAAAAAGAATGATATAAACGAGAAAAACATTATATTTTCCTCCCTTCTCATTTATGCTTGATTTAAAATATCAGGATTATCTTAGAAATATAAAGTGCGACAGATCATGTTGCGATAATGTAATTAATTTTAAATTTGGCAAGTAAATGAAAAGTGTATTTGACTCCTCCGATGGGGGGAAATCAGTACCGGAAAAGTGTCTGCATATTGGGTTGATATTATGGCCCCGTTATTCACTCCTGGCCGTCTCCGGATTGCTGGAGGCGCTGCGTTATGCAGCGAAAGCTCAGGATAAATTAGCATTTAAAATCAGCCTGATAAGTGAATTTCCTGATATCCCGATTATCAGCAATGCGGGGATTATCATGAGACCGGATTCCACCCATGCGCCGCCGGACAGTTTTAACTACCTTGCTGTTATCGGCGGTGAATTGCAGTATCTGGACTTAGGGTATCAGGGGGATAAAGCGTATCTGGCACATGCCCACCATGCCGGAGTTCCGCTCATTGGCATTGGCACCGGCAGTTTTGTCCTCGCACAGGAAGGATTGCTGAATGAACGACGAGCCTCCATCCATCCTTTCCACCTTGATGCATTTCGGCAGGCTTTCCCGCTGGTTTATGCTGAGCAAGGGTATGATTTCATCGACGATGGCGATGTGCTGACCTGCCCGGGCGGTATTTCCACCCTGACGCTGGCAACTGAGCTTATCCGCGCCCATGCCGGGGATGATATCGCCAGCACCACCTGCCAGCGTTTGTCGCTCGTTCCGCATGAAATTGCCACCCCACGTCCGGCGAATCTTGCGCTTATCCCTGACTCGCGGTTGCGCCGCGCCGTCATGCTGATTGAACAGTTCCTGACCCGGCCGCTCACCACCGCCGGGCTTGCGCGAGAAGTGGCATTGAGTGAACGCCAGCTCAACCGCCTGTTCCACGCAGAATTCGGCAAAACGGCCCGCGAATTTATCCGCAGCGCCAGGCTGCGCTATGCTTGCTGGCTGCTGAAGAACTCGCAGCAAAGCGTGACGGATATTGCGCAGCGGATGGGATTCAGCGACTGCGCGCACTTTATTCGTCATTTCCAGACGGAGTATGGTTGTACGCCTGGGGTGTGGCGCACGTCGCAGAGCTGAATATCATTACATTGCTGCCCTGAAACTTTACTCAACCGGAATATCACCATGAAAATAGAAGCCGCACACCCCTCGCAATTTGAACGCCTCGTCGCAGTCTGGGAGTCGTCCGTACGCGCCACGCACCGCTTTTTGCAGGAAAGCGATATCGCGGCGCTGCGTCCGTTATTGCTCAACGCATATTTGCCTAATCTCAGGGTTGTGATTGCCCGGGATGACGTGGGTATTATTCACGGCTTTTTGGGCGTGGATAAAAATCGCATTGAAATGCTGTTTGTGGATGATGCGAGCCGGGGGAAGGGTATCGGGAAAATGCTGCTGCAATATGCCATTGCAGAATTCGGCGTAAATGAAGTGGATGTGAACGAGCAGAATCCGCAGGGGGTGGCGTTTTATCGCCATATGGGGTTTGAGCAGGTCGGGCGTTCGGAACTGGACGGGCAGGGGAATCCGTTTCCGCTGTTGCATATGCGGTTGAGTGGACAGGCTTAACGCCCTCTTCTGTAAAAGAGGGAGCCTGCAAGCTAGTTACTGGTTATTTGCCCGATAATTACGCCGCGCAATTTTTCGCCATCAAAGTAATAAGAGACGGTATTGTTCTGAACAAATCCATCCTGTACAGGTGTCTCCTGATAAAGCAGGATCTTTTTTCTGTTGCCGATTGTTTTTTTGCCGAACAATTCAACTAAATCCCCGTGAGTGGCATTTAACAATGGAACGCCAGAGACTGAGACACTGACTCGTTCCGTTGTATTCACACACTCTTTATGGATGCCATCCCTGGATATGGCTAGCGCAGTTAACAGCCCTGCACCCATTTCGTTATCTGAAATGAACCAATAATTGGTGCCATCGTCGTCATGAAGGCAGATCCAGTGCGCGGAGCTGTCTTTCTCCACGTATGTACTGAAAATCTGAGACAGATGAGTAACTTCCATCTGAACCGTTTTCTTGCCGATCGTGATGGTCGGGGAAAGGGGCACTATGGTTGAAATTTCCGTCAGCGAGCCGTCTTCATCGTAATACTGTGTTGCGAAGCCGGTCATTTCAGATGCTGAGACGTGCAAACTGACTGCAACGAGTAATGGCAATGAACAAATTAAACGCTTCATTTGACAATCAACACCGTATCGTTGCTTTTCCAGATGCTTCTTCTCGCACTCAAAGGAGCAATAATGCAGCCGTCTGAAGAGTCATCAGGGTGCAAACTGCTTTTGCCATGAATTTTAAATGAGTCTCTGCCACACATATCATTTGTCGAGTAGGGCGTGAGGCTGAGGGTATATTTTCCTGTGTGGGCAGAATTATGAGGGGAACCAATTGTGTATTTCCCTCGAGGTAGAAGCCCACTGTTTTTTACACATTCTTGAGATGGATCGTTTTTGTAACCACTTGCTCCTGCATAATCTGCATCGAACTGATAAACACCATCAAGATAAAATTTGTGCTCTTTTACATTATATTCCCAGGACATACTTTCTCCTTAAGCGCGTTCCTTCCAGGTATCAGAATGAATGATGTTTCCATCTATGTAATGCCATGTTATTTTTTCATATGTTAGATCTACATATTCACAATGTGTATAGCGTTCGTTTTGCGGTAGTTTAATGTCAAACATGAGTGGTTCAATTTGAACTACTCTTGCATTTTCTAAAGTTGTCTTAAAGTAAGCCTCTTCGAGCCCGTTATAGTTGATCCTGTAAAATATAAATTCTGCTCTTGTTAGTGTTTGTCCAGTGCTCAAGGCCTTGTATAGATATGAGGATGAGGAATCAATCTCTTTCATGAATGCATAGGTGCTACAAATACGTTTTGAAGTGATTTTTCCGGAGTGCTTATCAATAGGTTGTTCGATTGAGTGCATAAATTCAATAACTTCTATTGAGCCTTCGCGATCTTTTACATCGACAGAGCCTTTAATTCTCCGGCCTGCATCGTCCTCAAGCCATAAGTAAACAGGTATAGCCATCTCAATCTCCTTTTATAGACTGAGGGAAACTACTCTTCATTATGGATTTAAATTGTGACATTCATTTCAAAATAGAAAATAAAATAAAATATGGAAGTGGGACTTAAAATTGCTCTTTGCGATGTATAAGTTTCTCAAATATATTTCCAAAAATTATAACATTGAATTATGATTTCGTTGCCATCGTAAGATAAATGCTAAGTAAAAATAGCATCAGGTATTGAAATGATGAATGTCATCAAATATTGAACTTGTAAGTTAGCATTACATGTTGGGTTCGATTGCTTTTTGGATGTTATGGAAGAAATCTGGCATTCTATATTGTTTTTTATGTTGGCTGCATGCCCAGCAGCCAACTTGATAACAGCGGGAACGGTTATGATAATTGCAGGCTCGCCAGCGTGTTCTCGATCTGGCATAACTTTGCTTTAGTGCGTTTGTAATCGTCCAGAATCCTTTGCTCCTGCTCGTTATACGCTACCAGAACGATGCACCCTTTCATGACCTTTACCGTGACCTGCTGTCCGGTATCAAAACCCGCCGCGCGCAGCCACTTGCCGGAAAGGATGATTTTTGGCGTAGATTTGTCGTAAACATTCGGGCGGTATCCCACAATTAACGAACGCTCGGTTCCGGATTGGTCGGTGTCTGGGGTAGAATGCGAATCAGCCATAATCAACTCCTTGATAGTTGGTGAGGTTAGACGCCCTTTAGTGCTCCAACACTGCTGGGCGTTGTCAAAATTCCGAATCCATGTGGTAGGTACCACGTGCGAATAAATTAACCGAAGTGGTACCTACCATGCAAGAGAAAAAGAAACCAAATTTTGACCGCACTAAGAGCACGATGAAGAACATACGTTTCGAGGATGAGCTTTTGGAGCAGATCGAGAAGGCGGCGGGGAAAGGGAATTTTAGTAAATGGGTGAAGGAGGCTTGTAGGTTAAGATTATTATCTAGCCAAAGAGAGTAGTAAATATGGAAATATTAATTGATGAATCAGGTTCATTTACTCCTGAAAGTGAACTAGAAAATTCTTGGAGTGTAGTTGCTGCTTATATTTGTCCGGAAACTGAAAAAAGGAAATATAGGAATGCCCTCAATAATTTAAAAAAAAGGAATGGTTTGGGCAGACAAGAGATAAAATTAGTTAACATTAGTGAAAGTAACTATATTTTGTTTCTTCAAGAAATTTCGCAGCTGAACGGTAGTCTTTTTTGTGTTGTAACAGACTCATATTATAATAATAAAAGCTTTATCGAAAATCATAAAGATACGCATGTGAAAACCATAGTAAATAGTATTGAGCAGATGCGTTATCACGAGGGAAAACTTGCTCAACATTTGATGGCAAAAGAATTATTGTCTGTATCTCTCCCACTTTATATTCAGTTGATGTGCCAAATAAGATTAGTGCATACAATAATCTCCCAATCTGTAAATTACTATGCACAACGACAACCACAGACGTTAAAAAAATTCAAATGGCGTTTAGATCAAAAACAGCCGTCTCACAAAACTAAGTATGAGTTGATATTTGAAAAATTTTCACCAGCTTTGTTGCAAATGTATACCCTTGAAAACCCTTTAGGTATAGTGAATGGTTTTAACTATAAATATATGAGAGAGTTTATTTATAATGAAGGAGAGATACCTAATTATCTGATCGAGAAAAAAACATCCTTAGCTAATAGCCGCGCTTTTAACATCCAAAAAATATTACGGGATGACATTAGCTATGAGGATTCAATGAAAAATGACGGTTTGCAAGTTATAGATCTTTTGGCTTCTGGTATGCGTAAGCTTTTAAAAATGAGATTTGCAGATAATACTTTAATAGCCAATCTACTCGGCAGTCTCATGATACAGCAGCAATATAATAATCCGCCCATAGACATAATTGTTTTCGATGAAAAATCTGCTGCTTTAAGAAAAGAATTAGATGAGCTTGTAAAAATATTAATTAAAAACTCAAAACGAATGATACGTTGAAGTAGGTAAAATATTTGGCGGAAGATCACAGGAGTTCTTGTTTGGTCTCAACTTGCTGTTTTTATTGTATTTTATTTTAGGGTGATGTTTGTGTTATACACATCGCTATACACATTGTTCCAAGTGTAAGGTTCAATCTGACGGATAAAGCTAAAGCTCCTTCATCGTCTCTAGAGCTGTTTCAATTAACTCTTCTGAAGGTTTAAATCTAGACATATGACGGACACATATTACAGGGATTTTCACATCATTTAGTACGGCTGAGAAAGCGAAAGTTGTGTAATAACCCTTCTGCTGCGTATAGATGAGAGTGCTTGGATCACCGAAGTATTTTAGCAAAATATTTGCTGCTGAAAGGGATTGTAGACTGTTGCTATAAGCGATAATCAGTTCAGGCTTACACAGAGGGATTGTGACATTCTCAAAAAATCTGGTTGAGTATTTTACGAGTTGTTCGACAGTTAGTTTGTGCCGGCTCGCCTCTTGTTTGAGTTCTGAGGCATTGGTTGAGCACATCATTAGAGCATTCGTAAATACTACGTCTTCCCATCTGTAACCTAGGCTGATAGGTATCTGTTGTAGTCGCTTAGCTAGGTGAGTAATTCCCCATTCCCCTTGCGTCCCTAAATGGACATTCGAGACAAGAGGCTTTGAATGATCCTGAATAATAGACTGGCTGTTGGTCATATGGGAATCGGCTGACGAACCATTAAAGCCCATCACAATGAGGCGTTTGCGTATAGGTGGGGAGGCTATTAATTCAAAAGCAGAATCGTAAGGTCTGCCGGGCAAATCAGCTAAGCCAAAGCGAGAAAGCCCTCCAAGAATAAAGTCTCTAGTCTTATCCATTATTCAAATTCTCTTGTGAAGCCTCATACCGACATCATACGCAAAAAAACTTTTTTTGCATTTAACTGTTCACACTGTTCACCTCGGTTATTTATCATTTTATATCATGTAGTTAGGTGGTGATGAGTTGGTGAAGGGTGAACGGTCGACTCTTCACCTTTGTTTGTTTTGCTCGTTCTGAATGCGACCGGTCAGGCGATACACGGGGGGATAAAAAGTTTTTTCCGGTTTTACTGTTCACACTGTTCACCTTTTCTTTTTTTATCAATAATTTCATAATGATATGGGGTGAATATACGGTGAAGGGTGAACAGTGGAGTGTTCACCTTATGGCAATTGCCGGAAAGAAAAAGACCGGCTCTAGCCGGTCTGGAGTGGGTTATGTCGCTGCGGGTTCATCGCATTTCGGCAGCCAGTCGCCGTAGCTTTCTTCTTTCAGCGACAGGTTGGTCTGTATCCCCTGCTTTGTGTGCCGCTTTTCATAATTCAGGCCGTACTCTTTCAGCATCATGGGCAGCCCCAGCCCGAACATTTTCAGGCTGAGCACGTTTCTGTACCCGTTGGCCTCCATATAGGCCAGATACGCGTGATAGAGATACTTACGGTAATTACGCGGGACGATGCTGGCATTACCCATAAACATCCCGCTGGTCTGCGGCAGCATTTCCAGATAACCGCAAAAATCAAACGTCGGGTCAGCATCGCGCTTGATATTGAGTGCCTCGTCGGAGTTCTGCTGCAACTGGAGCAGTGCGCGCGCGGTCATCGGGTCGCTGAATTTCTGCATAAGCTGGCGCACGATAACGGCCAGCTCGCGCGCAATTTTATCCCTGAGCTGCGGGTCGCGCTCTTCCGGTGCAATCTGCTCCGGGAAATGAATAATCACCCGGCGACGGGACACGCCGCCGCTGCGGTCGGTAAAGCGCATCGGGTTGTTGTTCACGGCCAGAATTACCGCCGGAATATGTGTTGAATACGGGTTCTGGTATTTCGGGTCAACCGAGACCGCATCGCCGCCGGTGATGGCCTTCAGCCCTGCGCCGTCACCGCTCCATTTTTCCTGGTCCGGCAGACGTATCAGCGAGAAGCCAATCAGGGATGCACGCTTGCGCGGGTCTTCCAGCGTGTCGATGTCGGCTGACGTGGCGTTATCCTCTCCGGCGAGCAGGGTCGCGATTTCGGCGAGAATGCTTTTGCCACTCCCGCCGGGACCGGTGACTTCGAGAAAGAGCTGCCAGTCGTAACGGTTCGCCAGCACCATAAACAGCGCAGCGAGTATCACGTCGCGCTTTTGTGGATTTTTACCGGCCGCCCGGTCGAGCCAGCGCCAGAAATTCGGCGCGTGAGTCTCCAGCATTTCGCCTTCTACCGGCGGGGTAAAATCCACGTCGCACAGTGTGCGTAGCCAGTGCGATTTATGATGTGGACTGAATATGCCGCTTTGGGTATCGAGTACCCCGTTGCGAAAACCAATCAGACGCCGTGCCGGTGCGGCCTGCTGCGGAATAATCAGTTTCAGGGTCTCCACCACCGAGGCAATTTTCCCGGATGAGAACGGGGCGCGCAGGCGCTGGAATAAGTCAGCCACATTCCGTGAAAAAGTGGCTGCCGGGATATTTTTCCAGATGCCGTTTTCATAGCGGGACAGGAGCTGGCCGTTCGCATCCACGGCCAGCGCTTCGCCGTAATGCTCATGCACCCGCAGAGCCTTGTCGCTGGCGCTCATGGCCGTAAATTCCGCCTCGCTCATGGTGTCGAACGGGCTTTGTGCCGGTGGCCGGATGGCGTCATAAATCGCTTTTCGCGTGGCCTCCCCGCCATTCTGCATAAACGCATCATTCCAGTCACCAAACACCGGCGGCAGGGCAACAACGCCCTCACAGGTTTCTGCGGCCGCGGCGGCTTTTGTCTGACCATCGCCGTTAAGGTCACGGTCAGCAGCGAGGACAATCTGACAGGCCGGGTGTTTCTGACGGGCAAGGCTCGCCAGAGAGAGGAGGTTCACGGACGACAGCGCCACCATAACGGTTTCGCCGGTTAGGTGATGCACGGTGAGTGCGGTCGCATAGCCTTCTGCAATCCACAGGCGTTTTCCAGCCTGTTTTTTCCCTTCGATGGTATGGCTCGCTCCTTTTACCGCCCCGCCTTTCAGGGTGCGTTTGAGCCCCTCAGAACTGATAAGCTGAAGGTTAACCAGTGCGCCGGTATCGTCATACAGCGGGACAACCACATCATCGGCGCGGAACATCACGCCGCCGGTTTTATGTGTGGCCGTCAGCATGACACATTCATGACCGGGAAATCCCTTGCGGGTCAGATAGGCGTTGCCGCTGGCCGTGCGGGTTTTCTCCATCAGTCTGACGGCCAGCGCGGCCGCCGCTTTGCGGTCTGCTTCGGTTTCAGCCTCTGCGGCCGCAATCACTTCGGGGGCAACCGGTGGCAGGTTGCCGGTCACGGCGTCCACCTTCCCGGCAGCCTCTGATGCGGTCATACCGAACACTTTCTCAACCAGCTTAAGCCCGTCACCCGCGCCGCACTGATTACAGAGCCACGTCCCGCGCCCCTCTTTATCGTCAAAGCGGAAACGGTCAGAGCCGCCGCACACCGGACAGGCCTGATGCCGGTTTTTTATGACCTTCACACCCAGCGCCGGGAGAATGCGCGGCCAGTGGCCGCACGCCTGTTTTACCGTCTCTGTTACGTTCATTTTCATCGTTATTTTCTCCCTCAGTGCACAACAGGCGATTGCATGTGACGGGCGCAGAGTTCATCCATCACGGCCAGCCCGAGGAAGGACAGCGACGGCGCGGCTTTGAGTGGTCCGGCTTCCATTAAATCTTCCAGCAGTGCACAGGCAATCTGGCGGCCTTTTTCCTCGCCGTGCTGGCGCAGGTAGAAGCCCTCCAGCTCGGCGGCAATGGCGCTTTCCAGCGCGTCGAGGGTGAGGTGCGGGTAGCGGTGCTGGCGTTCGCATACCGTCAGCCATGCACAGGCGACAGCGCGCCGATATAGCGCGGCGCGTAATACGGGCGGTAATGGCTTTTTCATACGTTGCCCTCCCCGGTCAGCCAGCGCTGATTGCAGCGCTCTACCACGCCGTCGAGCTGGGCGGTCATAAGGTAAATCACGGAGGTGAGTTGCGACTGCTGCGCAGGGTCACGACGAACGGTGGCGCAGTCCTGCACCTGCATCAGCTCATTGACGAGCTGGCCGACGTTGCGCATATGCTCCAGACATTCGAGGTCACGGGCGGTAATGGTGGTATGTCTCATGCACGCACCTCCGCAACCGGCAGGCGGCCAGCGAACGACAGAACGTAGTCGCGAACGAGCGACAGGCGTGCGGCGTGTTCATCACCGGCAACGGTGCGGAGCATACAGATACGGGGTTTACGGTCTGCACGACGAACGGCGGCAAACACAAAGACAAACTGCGGGTGTGACGGAGTGAGGGTAGTAGCCATGATGGCAGCCTCCAATAAGTAGCGGTTGCTGCTACCACCGGAAACGCCAATTTCACTGGTGGCAGCCCGAACGGGGTTGGCGTAACCGGCCTTATTGGAAACCGGCCAGCCCGAAGGCTGCCCCGCCCGGACTGCCATTATCTTGCTGGAACAATGGTGTACACATAGACACCACAGCCCGGAAAATGGGTGTGCCTGAGCTACGACATAAAAAAAGACGCAAGGCGCGTCTGGAGTCGCCAATAAGTTACACGGAACGCCAATTCCGGCTGCCGATTTTGCGACAGCGGGAAAACTATACCTGGAAACGGCGACAGGAAGCAAGCCAGAAAAAGGGGCAGTTTGCTGAACGATCATCATCATGCGTCATAGCCCCGGTTGCGTTCGGCAATGCGATCTGCCATCCATGCGGTGATTTCAGACTGCGCCCACGCCACGTTTTTACCGCCCAGGCTGATTTGTTTCGGGAAAGCCTCGCGGCTGATGAGGTCGTAAATGGTTGACCGGGACAGGCCGCACAGATGCATCACTTCGGGCAGGCGGAGAAAGCGCTCCTGAACGGCATCAGAAACCGGCATCAGTGGGGTGGCAGGGGCAGAAGACGGGGAAGAAAAAGCGGTGTGCATCGGGCTACCTCATAAAGTCCATACAGTGCCGGTCATGTCCGTCAGGCTTCGGGTAGCTCCTTATTATGTCTATATTTTTCCTCTGGTCATGTGAGATTTTCGGGGAAACAAACATTGACTTTTCGCTCTGGCAAACAAAGGCAAACGCTGGCAAAGATATGCAAACCACTGCATTACAATGCAGCAATTTCTATTTCTTTTAGTTATATATTTTTCATTTTTAATCGAAATAAAGTCTAATTGGTATAGACAGAGCAAAACAGGAGGGTGAACAGTGGTGAACAGACGGTGAACAGTCATGTCCTCAACTGTTCACCCTTTATCTTACTGTATTATTTATATTTTTATTTAAGGTGAACAGTGGTGAACAGTTATAAGTAAAAAAACAAACGATGAGTAAGGTTTTGCTGAGACCTTTTTCTGGCAAGCCGGGTTTTGAGTGCTGTTTGTGCCAGAACTGCCACAACTGCAATGAATCGAGATGTTGTGTGATGAAGGGCAGAATCATTTCAGGTTGAATAAACGGAGAGCCTGAACATGAAACCCGAAACAGTCATTACCGCCCTGCAAGACGTTGCCGCCAGGCAGTACGCAGAGAACAGCCAGCGCATCACCGACAAGCTGAGCGCATTCACTGCGGCAAGAGACACCCACGCGGCCAGCATGCAGGTTCTGAAAGAGATTGATACGTCCATTGAACGCTGTAAGCAGGAGCGGCAGACCGCCCTCGATGAGAGCACTGAGGCGGAGCAGGACTGGCGCAGCCGCTTTCGCACCCTGCGCGGCAGTCTCACCCCTGAAATGAAAACTGAGCACAGCAGGCGTATCGCCAGTCGCGAGCTGGCCGACGAGTTCACCGGCCTGATTGCGGAGCTGGAGACTGACCGGACACGCGCCATGCTGAATGCCTGCTCCACCGGCAATAAATACCTGTCAGCGCACGAAGATGCCTTTACCGCTTACGCCGGTGCGGAATGGGCTCAGGCTGTCAATGCGGTTCCTGTCGCCCTCATCCGCGCTTTCCTGCTGCGCATTCGTGCCCTCGAAATGAAGGGAGAAAGCGCTCCTCAGTCCGTGGCCACCGGCGAGCTGCGCGATGCGCTGAGCCGTCAGGGCAGCCTGTATCACTTCGATATGACGCAGGAGCCGGTGTTGTCCGTGACGGGCATGCACCGGCCGCAGATTACAGGCGTGGATACGGAGCTGTTACGCAGCCCTGCGAAGAGAATGATGCTCGCCAGAAAGCTGGCTGAAAATGGCGAGACAGAAGCGGAGGGGTAAGCATGTTTCACTGCCCGTTCTGCAAAACCAGCGCGCATTCCCGCACCAGTCGCTATCTGTCCGATAACGTCAAACAGCGCTATCACCAGTGCATGAACATCGAGTGCTCGGCCACGTTCCGCACGCTTGAATCCATCGACGGGATTATTCGTTCACCGGTGACAGAGCCGGTTATCCCTGTACCCGCACCGGAGCCCACCGTTAACCGTGCCGGTGCGTGAGCACGGCCAGACATCAGGAGAAACATACGTGTCCACACTGACGCTACAGAAAGCCTTTGAGGCCTGTCAGGCAAACAAATCCGCATGGCTGCAACGCCGGGATGAACTGAAGCAGGCCGAACAGGCATACCGCGAACAGCTTGCCGGTAACGGCCACAGCGGCCGGAGCCTGCAAACGCTGCGCGAGATTATCGACGTGAAAAAATGGGAAATCAATCAGGCTGCCGGTCGCTATATCCGTTCGCATGAGGAGGTGCAGCGCATCAGCATCCGCGACCGATTGAATGATTTTATGCAGGTGCACGGCGCGGAGCTGGCCGCCGCCCTTGCCCCTGAACTGATGAATTATTCCGGGCAACACTCTGCCGTTCAGCGCTGCGCCATGCAGCACTCACTCGACTGTCTGCGTGAGGCGCTACAGCTCTGGCTGGTCGCCGGTGAAAAAATTAATTATTCGGCGCAGGATAATGACATTTTAACGGCCATCGGATTCAGACCTGACGCGGCTTCGTGCGATGATAGTCGTGAAAAATTCACGCCTGCACAGAACCTGAATTACACCCGCCGCCGTGCAGAACTGACTGTGCAGTAGTTCGCTTAAAAATCCCCGAAAATCCCGCCATTTTTACGTATAAAAGCCATGCATGCATAAGGTGCATGGTTTTGCATGCGTTTTAACGTCACTGAATCCCCCGCCAGCGCCAGCACTGGCACGCCCTGAGGCCGGTCATGCACCCGCATTAAAAGCGCCCCCTTAAGCGGGCAGGCGGGGCGGGGAGAGCATTGCGCGCATAATAATTTAATGCGATAAATTAATTGGGAAGGTTAATGCAGTTTTTATTTAATTTTGCTATAAGAGTTGGATGAATTAATGGTGTTAAGCAGCCAAGCGAAGTAGTCGTGACGCAATATAAGGTGATGCAATGGATGAACGAGCACAAGAAAAGTTATTTAAAAAACTCTTCTCTCCAAAATCTTTATTTGATGTATATACCGAGAGATTTAGTAAGTCCGCAGCAAAAGGCCTCGATAGAATCAATGGCATGCAATATTCAAATAGAGCCAGAAAGGAATTAAAGAAAGTCTCTGAAAAATGTCTTAACGGTTCTTTTAGATTTACTCCTTACTTAGAGAAGTTGAAAAGCAAAGGGAGAGGGAAAAAACCCAGGGTTATTTCTATACCAACCATTAGAGATCGCGTTGTATTAAAACAGCTTAATGTTTTTCTTTGTGAGATTTTTCCTAGTTGTGTACCGAAAAGCATAGCTTCAACTTATATTAGAAGTATATCAGATGATTTAAAAGGCGTGATTCCTGAGGATATTTATGTTTGTAGTTGTGATATCGAAGGTTTTTATGACAACATAAACAAACATCGACTTGAAAAAATCTTATCAAAAAACATAAGAAGTAAAAGGGCGCTAGATCTCATAGTTCATTCTCTTTTAACACCAACAACAAGTGATAATGTTAATAAAAAAATGAGGAAGGTGTTTTTTGATAATGAAAAGGGAGTACCTCAAGGCTTGTCAATATCTAACATTTTAGCTGCGATTTATCTGCAAGGTGTAGATAACGAAATGCTAAAATTTGATGTGACTTACTATAGATATGTTGATGATGTACTAATGTATGGTAATTATGATGACGTAAACTCAGCTTATCATTCATTAAGGCGCAGGCTTAAGTATAGGGGGTTAAACACTCATCCGCCATCATCACCAAAAACACATTTAGGTTTTCTTAATGAGTCCTTTAGTTTTTTAGGATATGTTTTTAAAGGAAATGTTATAACAGTGCGAGATTCGACTGTTGAATCATTTATGAAATCAATTGCATCTAGGTTCAGTGATTATCTTCACAATAAAAACAAAAGGTTAAAAAAGTATACACATTTAACCTCTAATGATCTAAAAGACATTTTTCTGGAAGAGCTAAATGATAAGTTAACAGGAGCTATTAGTGAGAAAAAAAGATACGGGTGGGTAGCTTATTATTCAAATATTAACGATCTTTCTCTTCTTCATAAAATAGATTTTATAATAAGTGAAATGTTTAAGCGCTTGGATGATTTTGATAATTGTGCACCAGAAGGATTGAAAAAGGTAGCGCGTGCTTATTATGAAATGAAGTTTAGCCCACATAGAGGTTATATAAGAGATTATGACCAGATTAAAACTATTAAACAAAAAACTGAATTCTTGCACCGACGTGGAAGGATTGCTGAAGGCGAGAGGTTAACTAAAGAACAGGTTGAAGAGCGTTATGAAAGATATAAAGCTAAAAATTTAGCTAGCATGCATGCAGATGAAGGTGAAGTGTATCCCAAGTAATGCTATATTGAGCTTGACCAACGCCGACGGTACTTGCCTTGCAGGTGCCGTACCCCACGCGGTAAGGCCGTGATGGGCAGAAGTGCTCCTGACCTAAAATGGTAGTAAACCTTCATCGGGGGAAACCGCTGGTGAAGAGGATTGGACTGATATCTCCGGCGTTGCGTCACTTCATACTATTCATGGAGCTTATGATGAAAGATTTTTTGGATAGCCTAAGCAAATCCGCCTGGGAAACATCATGCGCAAGATACAATGCATCCCGTAGGTTAAAGGTTAGAGAGATTTTTTCGACTATCAGTCTCGCTTTAATTGGCCTTTCCGGTATCATACTCTCATTAATCCAATATTTTTGGATTACAGATATAAATCCTAAGCTCAATATATTAATAACTGCATTTTCCATTATCTTAAGCATGCTATTAATAATAATTAGCCTTATTGAATGGGGAGTCGCATCAGGAGCTAAATCTGAGGCTCTCTTTAGAAATGCTGAGTTGCTTAATGAGCATGAAAGGAAGATTTCTTTATTCAAAAACTGCTTAAAAGAAGAAATAACGAATGACGATTACAAATGCATAGATAACCTTCGCGATGAGTATGAAAAAATAAAATCAACATGTACTTTCAACCATAGCCCTGTTGACTACGAGTATCATAAAATAGTAAAAAGTAGATATTATATTGCCCATACTTCTGAAAGCTTTAGTTTTTGGCGAGTGTTAAAAGGTAGAATTAACTATTACATTAGTAGTATTTGGGGATACTTAATTATCTGGTCAATTGTTGCCATATTCTTCTTCAAAGTTTTAAAGGTAATAGCATCCCTGTATTGATCATGAGTTGGAGCGTTTACCGCTCCAATGTCTTATATAAAAAATCCGCATACCATTGCATCATATCTTTCCTTTTCTCTAAATACTGAGCATGGTTATATGTACCTCGAATAGTGTTTTTATCTACATGAGCTAATTGCATTTCAATCCATGCACTGTCAAATCCCTTTTCGTGCAAAATGGTAGACATGGTATGTCTAAATCCGTGCCCTGTCGCACGACCTTTGTAGCCTAGTAATTCAATAACCTGTGACACACTTTCTTTGGATATAGGTTTATTACGATTATTTCTACCAATAAAAATGTAGGGATAATGGCCAGTAATAGGCTTGAGCTGCTTGAAAAGGTCAATCACCTGAGCAGATAGAGGCACAATGTGAGGTCTGCGCATTTTCATCCTTTCTGAAGGAATTTCCCATATCCCTTTCTCAAGGTCAACTTCATCCCACGTAGCAAAACGCATTTCCTGCGTTCTTACACCAGTTAACATAACAATCTTAGTCGCATTTTTAGTGATGATGCTGCCGGTATACCTCTCAAGATCCCGAATAAAATGAGGTATCTCTTCAGCGGATAAAAAAGGATGGTGCTTTTGCTTAGGTACGGTCAGAGCGATAGCTAAATCAGGTGCTGGATTGTATTCAGCGCGGCCAGTTATGATCGCATAGCGATAAACCTCGCCGCATCTTTGGCGCACTTTTCTGGTCTTCTCCAGTGCTCCACGCTTCTCTATTCGTCGCAATACTTCAAGTAGTTCTAACGGTTTGATTTCACTGATAGGACGTTTACCAATGAACGGGAACACATCTTGCTCGAATGTCTTAATGATTTCTTCGCGATAGGCCACTGTCCAGCGGTCAGCTTTGTTGGCGTGCCATTCTCGACATATGGCTTCGAATGAGTTCTCTGTTGAGAGTTGCTGTGCCAGCTTTTTGGCTTTACGTTCTTCGATTGGATCAACGCCATTTGCGACCTGCTTACGGGCCGTATCGCGTTTCTCACGTGCTTCTGCGAGGCTCACAAGGTCGTAGCTGCCAAATGACATTAGCCGCGCTTTACCGGCAAAACGAAAGCGGAAGCGCCAGCCCTTCGAGCCGTCGGGATTGATAAGCAATGACAGGCCTTGCCCATCGTTCAATGTGTATGGCTTGTCTTGGGGCTTTGCTCGTTTAATTTGTATGTCTGTTAGTGCCATGTGTATAAGTCAAAAATATGTATAAAAAATCTATACACATCACTATACATTTTTTTCATGGATTCAGGGAGAACTTGTCGGACGGTTCCGGATGAGTGATTTAATATGTGTGTTGAAAATAAAGGCTTTTTAGACGTTTTCGGATGGTGGTGGAAAAACTTTGGCGGAAGATCACAGGAGTCGAACCTGCCCGGGAACGCTGGCGTCCCCAACTGGATTTGAAGTCCAGCCACCTCACCGGAGATGACGATCTTCCGCGCCTGCATTGCTACATGGAGGCGGGGCGCATTATAGCTACTTTCAGGCATTTACCACATACCCCACACCACTTTTTTCACCTCTCTTTTGACCTGAATCCCCCTGTTTCAGCTAATTCTTAAGAAAATCCTCAGGTTAGCATTTCGTGCTCATCAACTTTTATCCCGATCACAAAAAACAAGAAACGTAATCTCTTAACCAGAAAACGCAATACCCGCTCCTGAAACAATGGTTTAAAAAACGGTAACCGGTCTCAGCGCCCCCTACAGCGTGAAGGATAAAAATATGAGCGAAGTACTGTCAGTAAAAGAGAAGATTGGCTACGGCATGGGAGACGCCGCCAGCCACATCATTTTTGATAACGTTATGCTTTATATGATGTTTTTCTACACCGATATTTTTGGTATTCCCGCCGGGTTTGTCGGCACCATGTTCCTGCTGGCCCGCGCGCTGGATGCGATCTCCGACCCGTGCATGGGGCTGATTGCCGACCGCACCCGCAGCCGCTGGGGCAAGTTCCGTCCATGGATTTTGTTTGGCGCTATCCCGTTCGGCATCGTCTGCGTGCTGGCGTATACCACGCCGGACCTGAGCCTCAACGGCAAAATGGTTTACGCCGCCATCACCTACACGCTGCTGACCCTGCTCTATACCGTGGTCAACATCCCGTACTGCGCGCTGGGCGGCGTGATCACCAACGACCCGACGCAGCGTATCTCCCTTCAGTCGTGGCGCTTTGTGCTGGCGACGGCGGGCGGCATGCTCTCCACGGTGCTGATGATGCCGCTGGTGAACCTGATTGGCGGCGACGATAAAGCGTTCGGCTTCCAGGGCGGGATCGCCGTGCTGTCGGTGGTCGCGTTCCTGATGCTGGCGTTCTGCTTCTTCACCACCAAAGAGCGCATCCAGGTGCCACCGAGCACCACCTCCATGCGTGAAGATCTGCGCGACATCTGGCAAAACGACCAGTGGCGTATTGTCGGCGTGCTCACCATCCTCAACATCCTCGCCGTCTGCGTGCGCGGCGGCGCGATGATGTACTACTGCACCTGGATCATGGGCTCGCCGGAGGTGTTCGTCGCCTTCCTCACCACCTACTGCGTCGGTAACCTGATCGGCTCCGCGCTGGCGAAACCGCTCACCGACTGGAAGTGCAAGGTGAGCATCTTCTGGTGGACCAACGCCGCGCTGGCGGTGGTCAGCGTGGCGATGTTCTTCGTGCCGATGCATGCCACCGTACTGATGTTCGGCTTTATCTTCGTTATCGGCGTGCTGCACCAGCTGGTGACGCCGATTCAGTGGGTAATGATGTCCGATACCGTCGACTACGGCGAATGGACCAACGGCAAACGTCTGACCGGCATCAGCTTTGCGGGCACGCTGTTCGTGCTGAAGCTCGGCCTGGCGCTGGGCGGGGCGATGATCGGCTGGATGCTGGCAGGCGGCGGCTACGACGCGGCGGCCAAAACCCAGAACAGCGCGACCATCAGTATCATTATCGGCCTGTTTACGCTGGCACCAGCGATCTGCTACGTGCTGAGCGCCATCATCGCCAAACGCTACTACACGCTGAAAACCCCCTTCCTGACCAAAATCCTGCGCGAGCTGGCGCAGGGTGCGCGCCGCAATCAGCAGGAGTTTGAAAACCTGCCGGTCAGTAAAGAATTGCAGAACTAAGAGGACGAAAGCATGAAAATCAGTGATGGAAACTGGCTTATTCAACCGGGCCTGAACGTGACGTATCCGGTTCAGGTGTTCGACGTGGAGCAGCAGGGCAATGACCTGGTGGTGTACGTCGCGCCGCGTGACGTGCGCGAACGCACCTGGCAGCTCGACACGTTGATGTTCACGGTGCGCCTGTTTGCCCCGCAGGAAGGGATTGTCGGGGTGCGCATTGAGCACTTCCAGGGCGCGCTGAATAAAGGCCCGCACTATCCGCTGAACGTTCTGAAGGATGTAAAAGTTGAGATTGAAAACAACGCCGAGTTTGCCGAGCTGAAAAGCGGCAGCGTCAGCGTGCGCGTCACCAAAGGCGAGTTCTGGGCGCTGGATTTCCTGCGCAACGGCCAGCGCATTACCGGCAGCCAGCTGAAAAACAACGGCTACGTACAGGACAGCAATACCGATCGCAACTATGTGTTTGAACGTCTGGATCTGGGCGTGGGGGAAACGGTCTACGGCCTGGGCGAGCGCTTCACCGCCCTGGTGCGCAACGGTCAGACGGTCGAGACCTGGAACCGCGACGGGGGCACCAGCACCGAGCAGTCCTACAAAAACATCCCGTTCTACCTGACCAACCGCGGCTACGGCGTGCTGGTGAATCACCCGGAAAACGTCTCGTTTGAAGTCGGCTCCGAGAAAGTGTCCAAAGTGCAGTTCAGCGTGGAAGGGGAATATCTCGAGTACTTTGTGATCGACGGCCCGACGCCGAAAGAAGTGCTGAACCGCTATACCCGCTTCACTGGCCGTCCGGCGCTGCCGCCTGCGTGGTCGTTCGGCCTGTGGCTCACCACCTCGTTCACCACCAACTACGACGAAGCCACGGTGAACAGCTTTATCGACGGCATGGCCGAGCGCGACCTGCCGCTGCACGTCTTCCACTTCGACTGCTTCTGGATGAAGGCCTTCCAGTGGTGCGACTTCGAGTGGGACCCGGTGACCTTCCCGGATCCGGAAGGGATGATCCGCCGCCTGAAAGAGAAAGGGCTGAAGGTCTGCGTGTGGATCAACCCGTACATCGGCCAGAAATCGCCGATCTTCCGCGAGTTGAAAGAGAAGGGCTACCTGCTGAAGCGCCCGGACGGCTCCCTGTGGCAGTGGGACAAATGGCAGCCGGGGCTGGCGATCTACGACTTCACCAACCCGGACGCGTGCCGGTGGTACGCCGACAAGTTGAAAGGCCTGGTGGAGATCGGAGTCGACTGCTTCAAGACCGATTTCGGCGAGCGTATCCCGACGGACGTCCAGTGGTTTGACGGTTCCGATCCGCAGAAGATGCACAACCATTACGCCTACATCTACAACGAACTGGTGTGGAACGTGCTGAAAGAGACGGTGGGAGAAGAAGAGGCGGTGCTGTTTGCCCGCTCCGCGTCCGTGGGGGCGCAACAGTTCCCGGTACACTGGGGCGGCGACTGCTACGCCAACTATGAATCGATGGCCGAAAGCCTGCGCGGCGGGCTGTCGATTGGCCTGTCCGGCTTCGGGTTCTGGAGCCACGATATCGGCGGGTTCGAAAACACCGCTCCGGCGCACGTCTACAAACGCTGGTGCGCGTTCGGGCTGTTCTCCAGCCACAGCCGCCTGCACGGCAGCAAATCCTACCGCGTGCCGTGGGCGTACGATGACGAGTCCTGCGACGTGGTGCGCCACTTCACGCAGCTGAAATGCCAGCTGATGCCGTACCTGTATCGTCAGGCGGCTCTGGCGCGTGAGTTCGGCACGCCGATGCTGCGGGCGATGATGCTGGAGTTCCCGGACGATCCGGCGTGTGACTATCTTGACCGTCAGTACATGCTGGGGGATTCAATGATGGTGGCGCCGGTGTTCTCCGAGGCGGGCGACGTGCAGTTCTGGCTGCCGGAAGGGCGCTGGACGCACCTGTGGCACAACGACGAAATCGAGGGTAGCCGCTGGCATAAGCAGCAGCACGATTTCCAGAGCCTGCCGGTCTATGTGCGCGACAACACGCTGCTGGCGCTCGGCAATAATAACCAGAAGCCGGACTATGCGTGGCATGAGGGGACAGCCTTCCAGCTCTTCAACCTGAGCGATGGCGCAACGGCGGTGAGTGAAGTGCCTGCGGCGGACGGTTCCGTGTTGTTTACGCTGAAGGCGTCACGTCAGGGCGACGTCGTGACCTTTACCGGCACGGGAGATGCGCAAAACTGGTCGGTGTGCTTGCGCAACGTGCAGAAGGTCGGCGGCGTTAAAGGCGGTTCACATGCGGGCAGCGAGTGGGGTGTGGTGGTGAAAGCCGAGGGGGATGAGGTGGTGGTGCACCTCTGAGCCGTAAAAATGCCCGGTGGCGCTTAGCTTACCGGGCCTACATGAGATCGTAGGCCGGGTAAGGCGAAGCCGCCACCCGGCTATTTACTGTGCCGGAGCCACCGTCGACACCACACCACCCGTCATCGTCTGTTGCACCTGCTGTTTATCCATATTCACCGCGCTCAGCTTCCCGTTCACCGTCGGCTTCAGCGGCGCATTCGCCTGCACGCTGCCGCTGGCGGTGAGCTGAATATTGCCGTCGCCCGTAATCGGCAGCGCTGGCCAGCCCCACTGCTGCAAGACGTTGAGTGGTACACCGCGCCCGTTCAGGCTCACGGTGGTCTGCCGCTGCGGCAGCTGTGAAACCGTGGCGGTCGCCTCCAGGATCCCTTTCTCGGTAAAGGCGCTCAGATCGGTAATATTTACCGTTGCGGCGTTGGCATTCAGCGCCAGCGACGGGCGACGCACGTCGACGCGGTTAAAGGTCGCTGCCGCCCCGTTGAGGGTTGCGTTACCGCCCCACACGCCCCACTTGTGATCCTGCGCCAGCCGCAAATTAGCGCCATAACCGTCGAGGGAGGTGATCTGCCACGGGAACGCCGGATCGATGTCGATCACCAGGTTGCGGCTCAGGCCGAATTTTTTCAGCGTCACGCTGTTCAGCCATGCCGGGAGCGGGTCCATCCACAGCGTTTTCCAGTTTTCCGGAAGCGTATATTCCAGCCCGGCAATCGCAACGTCGTCCAGCACCAGCGCCTGACCCTCGCGCAGCCAGTTGCCGGAGGTGCGCACCATGCCCCCTTCCCAGCGGGAGGTGAACTGACGCAGCGCAATGCCCTGCGGGGAGAATTCCGCGTTCAGGATAGGGTCAAACAGATGCAGCGAGCCGTAGATAAATTCGCTGGCGTTCATGGATAACCGTCCCTCCTGGCTTTGCCAGTCACCTTTACTCAGGGTGAGGTTACGCAGGCTGAGATCGAGGTCGGTTACCGCCCAGTCTGGCCCCTGTAGACGGGCATCGGTCACTTCCAGCCGCCCAATCTGTAACGAAGGCAGGGTGGAGAGAGGGGCGAAGAAATCCAGCAGCGATTTGTCGCTTTGCAGGCGGATCTCATTCAGACGCAGGGTGTTGATAACCCAGCCACCGTCGGCATTACGCAGAGCCGAGCCCGTAAGCGAGCCGCGCGCCATATCGGCACCGATGGTATTCAGCGCCACCTCTTTGCCGTTGAGTTGTCCCTGAATCAGCACGTTGTTGGCCGGTATGCCGTTGAGGGTGAGCGACCCGGCGCTCATCTGGATTTGCGCATTTTTCCCCAGTACGTTCCCCGCCTCGGGCTGCCACGGGCTGACGCCGCCGGTCACCTTTTGCGCACTGAGATCCCACTCCGTATTCGGGCTGTTAAAGGCCATGTTATTCAGTTGCAGACGGTCGGCCTGGAACGGCAGCGGCGCCGTCTGCGGCGATAAATTCAGCGTGCCATCGAACAGGGTGATGGCATCCATATGTAGCGGGTCGGTGATCTGGCGGCTGCTTAAGCCAATATCCACTTTTTTAGCGACCAGCGTGGCCGGTTTGCCATCTCGTCCGAAGGTAACGTTTTCCAGAAGGATGTGAGAAGGGGATGAAAAGCGGTGATCCATCAGGTCAAAGTTGAGCTCGTAATCGGTATTCACCGTGATCCAGCTGCTGACCTGCGATGCGCCCCAGCGGGTCTGGAGCAGAAAATAAAAGGCTAGCACTACAATGAGCAGGGCTACCAGAAGATAGATAAGCAGCTTTCCAATAAATTTCATGGTCTTCCTTCCCGCGAAACGCACATAAGGGTGTTATGCACGAATTATGCGCAATGCTCAAGGCGGGAATGGTGTAAAGAGATGTCACGGCAGGCATTAACAGCCTGCCGTGTGGGGATCAGTTCTTTTCAGGCGGGAAAATGAGATTCAGCACGATAGCGGTAATACCGCCCGCGGCGATGCCGGAAGAGAGCAGGTTTTTCACCCAGTCCGGGGCAAACTGCAAAATCATCGGCTGCTGGGAGACGCCAAGCCCTACGGCGAGAGACAGCGCAATAATCATGATTGCGCGGCGGTTCAGCGGCTCGCGGGAGACGATACGCACGCCGGAGGCCGCGATAGTACCGAACATGACCAGCGTCGCGCCGCCCAGCACCGGCTCGGGAATGTGCTGTACAAATCCGCTTACCGCCGGGAACAGGCCGAGGACCACGAGCATCAGCGCCACCACGAAGCCCACGTAGCGGCTGGCCACGCCGGTCAGCTGGATCACGCCGTTGTTCTGGCCGAAGCAGGAGTTCGGGAAGGTGTTGAACACCGCCGAGACAAACGAGTTCAGTCCGTTCGCCAGCACGCCGCCTTTAAGACGTTTCATGTACAGCGGGCCGGAGACCGGCTGCTCGGACACGTCGGAGGTGGCGGTGATATCGCCAATGGTTTCCAGCGAGGTAATCATAAAGACCAGCATCAGCGGCAGGAGCAGACTCCAGTCAATGCCCAGGCCATAGTAGAGCGGCGTTGGCACGGTAATCAACGCGCTGTTGGGTGGGGTGGTGTTTTCCGGGAGCATACCCAGCGCCCACGCCAGCAGGTAACCGGCCGCCATGGCGATCACCAGCGATGCCACGCGCAGGTACGGGTTACGCTGGCGGTTAAGCAGAATAATGATCGCCAGCACCACGCCTGCCAGCAGCAGGTTTTTCGGCGCGCCGAAGGTATGGTCGCTCATTGCCGCGTAGCCGCCCCCGATGGAGGTCAGACCCACCTGAATCAGCGACAGGCCGATAATCATCACCACCACGCCGGAGACCAGCGGGGTGATCACCCGGCGCGCCAGGTGCAGAACGCGGGAGATGAACATCTCTGTGCAGCTTGCCAGCATCAGGGTGCCGAAAAGCGCCGCCATCATCGTCGGGACATCTGCGCCGCCGGTTTTCAGTGCCGTACCGCCCATGATCAGCGGCGCCACAAAGTTAAAGCTGGTGCCCTGAATCGACAGCAAACCTGAACCCACCGGACCCCAGGCTTTAATTTGAATGATGGAGGCCACGCCGGAAGCGAACAGAGACATACTGATGATGTGTTGCGTATCCTGCGCCGGTAACCCTAGCGCCTGGCAAATCAGCAGAGCCGGCGTGATGACCGCAACGAACATCGCCAGCAGGTGCTGGCAGGCGGCGAACAGGGTTTGAGGCAGCGGGGGACGATCTTCAAGGCGGTAAATCAGTTCGCTGTTTTGCTTCTGCGCAATCGGTTGCGCATCAGCAGACTCCAGAGTGTTAACAGACATCGGCGGCAATCCCACGGTGGAAAAGCGGGCATTTTAGCTGACCACCTGGTAAAAGCAAACGATTGCCAGCAAAAAAAAGAGAGAAAATCTGCCGGTGTGAGCAGCTTTTCTATAACGAACAGCAAAAAAAAATTACACTTTTCGCGCCGGCGGCTCATGACGAGCATCACCCGGCCCAGGATAACGCCGCGTGTGTATGGAATACGCGCATAACAGGAGCCTTTTATGATTCATCTCGATACGTTGTCGACCCTTGTTGCCGCAACGCTGGTTCTTCTGCTTGGTCGCAAGCTGGTACACAGTGTTTCCTTTCTGAAAAAGTACACCATTCCTGAACCCGTCGCCGGTGGTTTGCTGGTGGCGCTGGCCCTGCTGGTACTGAAAAAAAGCATGGGCTGGGAAATCGATTTTGATATGTCCCTGAAAGATCCGTTGATGCTGGCCTTCTTTGCCACTATCGGCCTGAACGCTAACCTCGCAAGCCTGCGTTCGGGTGGCAAGGTGCTGGGCGTGTTTCTGATTGTTGTGGTGGGCCTGCTTCTGATGCAAAACGCCATCGGCATCGGTATGGCATCATTGCTGGGGCTGGATCCGCTGATGGGTCTGCTGGCGGGGTCGATTACCCTGTCAGGTGGCCACGGAACGGGCGCGGCGTGGAGCAAGCTGTTCATCGAACGCTATGGCTTTGAAAACGCAACGGAAGTAGCGATGGCCTGCGCGACCTTTGGCCTGGTGCTTGGCGGGCTGATTGGCGGCCCGGTGGCGCGCTATCTGGTGAAACACTCCACCACGCCGGAAGGCAGGCCAGACGATGAAATGGTGCCGACCGCATTTGAAAAACCGGACGTTGGCCGTAGTATCACCTCGCTGGTGATGATTGAAACCATCGCCATGATTGCTATCTGCCTCACCGTGGGCAAAATCGTTGCGCAATGGCTGGCGGGAACGGCTTTCGAACTGCCAACCTTTGTCTGCGTGCTGTTTATCGGGGTGATCCTGAGCAACGGTCTGGCGCAGATGGGCTTCTACCGCGTCTTTGAGCGCGCAGTGTCCGTGCTGGGGAACGTCAGCCTGTCGCTGTTCCTGGCGATGGCGCTGATGAGCCTCAAGCTGTGGGAACTGGCCTCGCTGGCGCTGCCGATGGTGGCGATCCTGGCGGTACAGGCCGTGTTTATGGCGCTGTATGCCATCTTTGTTACCTGGCGCATGATGGGCAAAAACTATGATGCGGCGGTACTGGCAGCGGGTCACTGTGGGTTTGGACTGGGGGCAACGCCAACGGCCATCGCAAACATGCAGGCGATCACTGAACGGTTCGGTCCGTCGCACATGGCGTTTCTGGTGGTGCCGATGGTGGGGGCATTCTTCATTGATATCGTCAACGCGCTGGTCATTAAGCTCTACCTGATGCTGCCGATGTTTGGCTGATCGTCAGGCGTTGGAATACCGCTCGGTTTCCGGCATCCAGCGTTCAATTAACGCTGCCGCCTGTTCGGGGTAGCGTTCATGAATATGACGCGCAAGGCGTTGTACTTCGGGGATCATGGCCTGATCGCGCAACAAATCCGCCACTTTAAATTCGGCGTTACCCGTCTGACGCGTGCCCAGCAGTTCACCCGGGCCGCGGATCTCCAGATCTTTTTGCGCAATGACGAAGCCGTCATTGCTGTCGCGTAATACCTGCAAACGCATCTGCGCGGTTTTCGACAGCGGGGCTTTGTAGAGCAGCACGCAGTGAGAGGCGATCGCGCCACGGCCCACGCGGCCTCGTAGCTGGTGGAGCTGCGCCAGGCCCAGGCGCTCCGGGTTCTCAATAATCATCAGGCTGGAGTTCGGCACGTCCACGCCCACTTCGATAACCGTGGTCGCAACGAGTAAATGCAGTTCACCCTGTTTGAACGACTGCATCACCGCCTGCTTTTCGGCAGGCTTCATGCGCCCGTGAACCAGACCGACGTTCAGCTCCGGCAGGGCGAGCTTTAACTCTTCCCATGTGGCTTCGGCAGCCTGCGCTTCCAGCAGCTCAGACTCTTCAATCAGGGTACAGACCCAGTAAGCCTGACGTCCTTCGTGGGTGCAGGCGTTGCGCACGCGGTCAATGATGTCGCTGCGGCGCGTGTCCGGAATGGCGACCGTTGTCACCGGCGTACGACCCGGGGGGAGTTCGTCGATGGTGGAGGTATCCAGATCGGCATAGGCCGTCATCGCCAGGGTGCGCGGAATCGGCGTGGCGGTCATGATCAGCTGATGCGGGTGGAAGCCCTGTTGCAGACCTTTCTCCCACAGCGCCAGACGCTGATGAACACCAAAGCGGTGCTGTTCGTCGATAATCACCAGCGCCAGGCCGTTAAACTGCACCTGTTCCTGGAAAATGGCGTGCGTGCCGACAATCATCTGCACCTGCCCGCTGGCTATCGCCTCCTGCTGCGCAAGGCGCGCTTTGCCCTTCTGCTTCCCGGCCAGCCAGCCCACTTCAATTCCCAGCGGGGCAAACCAGTTACGGAAATTGTTGGCGTGCTGCTCGGCCAGCAGTTCCGTCGGTGCCATCAGCGCCACCTGCTTGCCGTGGGCGATAGCGCGCAAAGCGGCCAGCGCGGCGACCAGCGTTTTACCGGAACCCACATCGCCCTGCACCAGGCGCATCATCGGCACATCCAGCGCCATATCGCGTTCGATCTCGGCAGTAACGCGCTCCTGGGCGCCGGTGGGTTTAAATGGCAGTGAGGCCAGCAGCTTATCTTTGAGCTCATCACGCTGGCTTAATGGCTGCGCGTGGAAACGCTGCGCACCTGCGCGCAGGGCCAGCATGCTCAGGTTGTGAGCCAGTAATTCCTCAAGGATAAGACGCCGTTGGGCGGGGTGTTTACCGCTCTCTAAATCAACAAGCTGAAGCGTTGGCGGTGGGCGGTGCAGGGTGCGCAACGCCTCTGGCAGGCTCATCATGCCCTGCGCCAGCTCCGGCGGCAGCAGCTCGTTAATGGCGCAGGTATCGAGCAGCTCCAGCGCCTGGTCGGTGAGCTTGCGCAGCGTGGCCTGCTTAATGCCTTCAGTGGTTGGATAGACCGGCGTGAGCGTCTCCTGTAGCTCAGGTGAGCTGAGATCGCCCTGTACGCGGTATTCCGGGTGGATCATCTCCGCGCCGTATTTGCCCCGTTTGGCTTCACCGTACGCAAGTACGCGTCGTCCAGTGGCAAGGCTGTTTTTCATTGCCGCATTGAAGTTGAAAAAGCGCATGGTAAGAATACCGGTGCCGTCGCTGATCTGGCAGGTCATCATCCTGCGTCCGCCAAAGGTGATGTTGCAGTTCAGCACTTCCCCTTCAACGGTGGCGTAAATAGCGGGCAGCAGATCGCCAATTTTATAAAGCTGAGTACGGTCTTCGTAACGCAGGGGGAGGTGGAGCAGGAGATCCTGCACGGTGTGCAGGCCAATCTTCGCCAGTTTACTGCTTTGTGCCGCGCCCACGCCCGTCAGGCTGTTGAGCGGTATAGCGTCCAGCAGGCGGCCTTTCATGATTTATCCCGCGTACTGCATGGTGGACCACCACTCGGCATCGGCTTCAATTTCGCCCTGCGCGTTGACGTGGGGGTAAGGCAATTTCTTCTGCTTCGCAACGCGAGCCAGCACCGGATAGCCACCTTCAAACAGCAGGCGCTGCTGCTCCTCTTCCGGCAGCATGCTGTTGCTGCGCTCGTACATTCCGGCATTCTGACGCTGGCGCTGCGCTTCATACAGGATCAGCGCTGAGGCGACCGACACGTTGAGTGACTGGACCATGCCAATCATCGGAATGATGATGTCCCGATCGGCCAAATCCAGTGCTTCCTGCGTGATCCCCGTTTTCTCCTGGCCCATTAAAATACAGGTCGGACGGGTGTAGTCGATCTCACGGAAATCCACGGCTTTAGCAGAGAGGTTGGTTGCCAGAACCTGCATGCCACGCCCTTTCAGGTGCGAGACCGCTTCACCAATAGTCTGGTGAGTTTTCACGGATACCCAGCTGTTGCTGCCTGCGGCGGTGGAGGCCATGGTACGCATACGTGCGCCTGGCCAGACGGCGTGGACTTCATGCACGCCGACGGCATCTGCGGTGCGGACGATAGCAGAGACGTTATGAGGTTTATGGACCTGCTCCATGCAGACCGTCAGATCAGGCTGACGCCTGGCGAGCATTTCGCAGATTCGCTCGTAACGTTTTGAATTCATAATGCTAGTTTCGGTTACGGGTGACTTTAATGACATCCGGCATCACGCGGATCTTGCGCATAATATTTGCCAGATGCACGCGGTCACGGGCGGTCAGGCGAATAAAGGCGCTGTAAACGCGGCCATCTTTTTCTTCCGTATTCAGGCTTTGAATGTTGGACGAGGCCGTGTTAATCGCTGCCGTCAGGTTCGCCAGTGCACCCTGGTGGTTGAACATATCCACCTTGATTTCAGTGATAAATTCCTGCGCCGTCTCTTTATCCCACTCGACCGCCATGAACTTCTCAGGCTCTTTCTGATAGCCACGGATGTTACGGCAGGATTCGTGGTGGATCACCAGCCCTTTACCCGGGCTGACGTGCGCAATAATCGGGTCGCCTGGGATAGGACGGCAGCATTTGGCGAAGGTGATGAGCACACCGTCAGCGCCTTTGATCGGCAGGTGACCATGATTTTGCGTGGTGGCAGGAACGGCTGTCGTTTCACCTTGTTGCAGGTTCTTCGCCACGACCACGCTCATGGCGTTGCCGAGACCAATCTCTGCCAGCAGGTCATCCAGCGAGGCGAGCTTCATACGCTCCAGCTCATGCTGAATGTTTTCTGGCGGGATCTCTGCCAGTTTGCGGCTGCCACCCAGCGCGTGATTGAGCAGACGACGCCCCAGGCTAACGGAGTCGTCGCGCTTAAGGTTTTTCAGCAGCTGGCGGATTTTTGCGCGCGCTTTTGAGCTCACGACAAAGTTCAGCCAGGCGGCGTTAGGACGTGCCCCCGGCGCGGTAATGATCTCCACCGTCTGTCCGCTGAAGAGCGGCTGCGACAGCGGATAAGGCTGCCTGTCGACGCGGGCACCTACGCAGGCATGGCCGATATCGGTATGCACAGCGTAAGCGAAGTCGACCGGTGTCGCGCCCGCAGGCAGTTCGACAATGCGCCCTTCCGGCGTGAAAACGTAAATCTCATCCGGGAAGAGATCGGATTTAACGCTCTCGATAAATTCAAACGAGCTACCTGCGCTCTGTTGCAGCTCCAGCAGGCTCTGCATCCAGCGCTGGGCGCGGATTTGCGCGGTGGTGCTGCTTTCACCACCGTGCTCTTTATAGGCCCAGTGTGCCGCGACACCCATTTCCGCCATCTGATCCATGTCTTCGGTACGAATTTGCACCTCAACCGGAACGCCGTGCGGGCCAATCATGGAGGTGTGCAAAGACTGGTATCCGTTCGCTTTTGGAATGGCGATGTAATCTTTGACGCGCCCCGGGCGTGGCTTGTACAGGCTATGCATCTGCCCCAGCACGCGGTAGCAGGTGTCCGAGTCGTGGACGATCACGCGGAATGCGTAGATATCCATGATCGAGTGAAAACGCTGCTCTTTGAGCACCATTTTGCAGTAGATAGAGTACAAATGCTTTTCGCGACCGCTCACGCGGCACGGAATGCCCGCTTCCTGCAAACGCCCTTCGATTTCAGAGAGGATCTTTTGAATCATCTCTTTACGGTTACCGCGAGCGGCTTTCACCACCTCTTTAATCACGCGATAGCGGTTCGGGTACAACGCCTCAAAACCCAGCTCTTCCAGCTCGGTTTTAATGTGATGAATACCTAAACGGTGCGCCAGCGGACTGTAGATTTCGAGGGTTTCACGGGCGATGCGGCGACGTTTATCCGGGCGAAGTGAGCCCAGCGTGCGCATATTGTGGGTGCGGTCAGCGAGTTTGATTAGAATGACGCGGATATCCTGCACCATCGCCATGATCATCTTGCGGAAGTTTTCGGCCTGCGCCTCTTTCTTATCGCGGAATTTCAGCTTATCAAGCTTAGAGACCCCTTCCACCAGCTCGGCAACGCTTTTGCCAAACAGCTGTTCCATGTCCTGGTAGGTGGCAGGGGTATCTTCAATCACGTCATGCAGCAGGGCGGCCATCAGCGTTTCGTAGTCGAGTTTCATCTCGGCCAGAATACAGGCCACCGCTACCGGGTGCGTGATATAGGGTTCACCGCTTGAACGTGTCTGGCCCTCGTGAGCGTCACGTGCAACGAGATACGCCTGCTGAAGACGCTTAATCTGGTCTTCAGGCAGGTAGGTTTGAATCAGTTGATTCAGGCTTTCAAACAGATACAAGGGCGACCCGCAGGTTTAATTAACGACGACCTTCAGCAATAGCGGTAACAGCTTGTAATTCAGCGGCTTCCTGCTCTTGCTGCTCCTGGCGCTCACGCACGTCGAGGATCTGGTTGTTGATCAGACCTTCTTCGATTTCGCGAAGTGCAATAACGGTGGTTTTATCGTTTTCTTCCGGTACCAGCGGATCTTTACCGCCTACCTGCATCTGACGAGCGCGACGCGCGGCGACCAGCACCAGGTCAAAACGGTTACCAATTTTCTCTACAGCGTCCTGAACAGTTACGCGTGCCATACTTAAAATGCTCCACAGGTGAAGAAATGACTGGGCATGATACTGAAAGTGGGTTCAGTCTGCCAACAGTTTGGTGATTAATGCGTCATGTCGCTGCTTCTGGCGGCTCATACGCAGGCGTTCTGCGCGAAGGATAGTTTTGAGATCGCTCAGCGCGGCATCAAAATCATCATTCACAATAAGGTAATCATATTCCGCGTAATGGCTCATTTCTGCAACAGCCTGCGCCATACGCTTCGCGATAACTTCTTCGCTGTCCTGGCCGCGACCACGCAGGCGGCGATCCAGTTCATCTTTCGATGGCGGTAAAATAAAGATACTGCGCGAATCAGGCATTTTCTTACGAATTTGCTGCGCGCCCTGCCAGTCGATATCCAGGAACACGTTCACGCCGGTCGCCAGAACCTGCTCAATGGTTTCACGCGAAGTACCGTAGTAGTTACCGAATACTTCTGCGTGTTCAAGAAACGCGTCTCTGCCAATCATCGCTCTGAATTCGTCGTGATTTACAAAGAAATAGTGTTCACCGTGCACTTCACCCGGACGCGGTGCTCGCGTGGTGTGAGAAACAGAAACCTGCGTATCGTACAACGGTTGGGTTTTTAACAGTGCCTGAATAAGGCTGGATTTACCCGCGCCACTAGGGGCAGAAACAATATAAAGCGTGCCTTGAGCCATGAGAGTCTTTTGTATGTGTTAACGAAGAAGTCCTACATACGGGCTTATTATACACGTCGCCGCTGTGTGACGTAGTCTTTGTCACACTTTTTCCCCCGGATGATTAAATTTTGCGTGCCGTTTTCAGCTTTTACCTTCCTTTTGCTGCAACAAAAACAATGCGCTGAAGCGCGCTCGTAAAATGCATTTTTGCAGCTGGTCTGCGGCTCCCGGGCAGGGTATACCCTTCGCAAAACAGGGAGGGGTAATAATGGTGAAATGGATAAGCATACTGATGATCTTCTTAAGCAGCGGGGCGATGGCTATCTGCCCGGTCTGGTCACCGGCTAAAGCCGGGCAGGAGATCGCGGCCCTGAAGGCGCAGCTGACCCGCTGGAATGAAGATTACTGGAAGCAGGGCAGCAGCGAGGTGAGCGACGACGTTTACGACAGGCTTAACGCCCGCTTAAAGCAGTGGCAGCGCTGTTTTCACGATGAGCCGCTGCACGACGATCCTCCTGCCGCCAGCGGGACGGTGAAGCATCCCTTCGCCCATACCGGCGTGCATAAGGTAGAAAGCAAGCAGGCGCTTAGCCGCTGGATGGCGACGCAGCAGGATCTCTGGGTACAGCCAAAGGTGGATGGTGTTGCGGTCACCCTGGTCTACAAAAACGGCAAGCTGGCGCAGGCGATCAGCCGGGGCGACGGCTTACAGGGGGAAGAGTGGACGGCACAGGCGCGAATGATCCCCGCTATTCCGCAAACACTGGCCGGGCCGCTTGCCAACAGCGTGTTGCAGGGGGAACTTTTTCTGCTGCGCGAGGGGCATATCCAGCAGCGGATGGGGGGGATGAACGCGCGTGCGAAGGTAGCGGGGGCGATGATGCGCGCGACCGATCGCGCAGCGCTGAAGCAGACAGGCATTTTTATCTGGGCCTGGCCGAACGGCCCAAAAGTGATGAAAGCACGCCTTTCCGCGCTGGCGGAGGCTGGTTTTACCCTGACGGCGCGCTATACCCTGCCGGTTAAAAACGCGGCTGACGTGGAAGCGCAGCGGACGGCCTGGTTTAAGGCTTCGTTGCCCTTCGCCACGGATGGCATCGTGGTCCGCGCCTCGGCAGAGCCGCCGGGCGAGGAGTGGCTGCCGGGGGAAGGAGGTTGGGTCGTCGCATGGAAATACCTTCCTGTGGCCCAGGTGACGGAAGTCAAAGCGATTCACTTTACCGTTGGCCGTACCGGGCGGATCACCGCGATTGCGCAGCTTGAGCCGCTGATGCTCGACGATAAACACGTACAGCGCGTCAGCTTAGGGTCAGTTAACCGCTGGCAGAGGCTGGATACTGCCCCCGGCGATCAGGTGCTGGTAAGCCTGGCGGGACAAGGTATTCCCCGGCTGGATAACGTGGTGTGGCGCAATGTGGATCGCCGTAAACCACAGTCGCCCTCATCGCGCTATAACGGCTTAACCTGTTTCTATGCCTCCCCGGAGTGCATGGAGCAATTTTTTGCCCGGCTGACGTGGCTAAGTTCCAGGCAGGCGTTAGATATTGAAGGTATGGGCGAATCAGGATGGCGGACCCTCTATCAGGCGCATCGGTTTGAGCACCCCTTCTCCTGGCTACAGCTCACGCAGGCGCAGCTCACCGCGACGCCGGGGATATCGGCATCGCATGGCGCTGCGCTGTGGCATCAGTTTAACCTGGCGCGGGAGCGTCCTTTTATCCGCTGGATCACCGCGATGGGAATACCGCTGGCCCGGTCGACGCTCAAGGCGGCAGGGGATCGCACCTGGCAGGCGCTGATTCAGCGAAGCGAAGCGGAGTGGCGGATGCTACCGGGTGTCGGGCAGGAGAAAGCCCGCCAGATCGTAAACTGGCTGCATCAGCCTCAGATTGATGCCCTGGCAAAGTGGCTGGCCGCAGAGCACATCGGTGGATTTTAATCTGCGTGCGCTCCTGAACAGACTGGCGAGGGAGGAAAACATTTTCGCTGCCGTGAAATAGCGTATTTATGAGACGCGGTTTATATACGCAATAATTATGAATATAAATGAATTATTCATGATAAATATATTTTGAGGAAATATTATTCCCGATCCTGATTTCAGGGTTTGCTCTGCTTGTGTTTTTATTTTTCTCGAGAGGTTGGTTTAATTGATCTCAATCATTATTAATCGAGAACACTAGTCGGTAATGAAGGCGTTATAGGTGATGTAGTCTGTGTGCTTGACGTGGTTTTTCTTTTAATATCAGTTGGTTAAATTTTTAATTAATAATATTTTGAGTTTTTTCTGGTTAACAATTGGTCATATTTATTCTGCCGGAAATCATTGCGTCAAATTATTATAAGAATTATCTTATCCAAAATTTTTAAGGTAGTTACCGCTGGGGTGCATTTTGCATCACTTCTGCGTTTTCCTTTCTTTTTGCACCCCGTGAGGGAGTTAACTATCTGAACTCCAATTGAAGCAATTAAGGGTACCGAAATATATCCTGGCGGTTTATATGCGCTGGTGTTCAGAGCCCAGGGCTTTTACATGGATGATTTTCCGTCCCAGTCGGGCCGGAATTCAGCCCCGGGCTTTATGCCCGTTAACCGGGACCTGGTTTCCAGGTGCTCATATTTTCCTTCATTTGAATGAGGACCAAAAATGAAAAGGACGCTTTGTACAGTGCTGACGGCACTCACGCTGGCGACTGCCTTGCCTGCTATAGGCGCTACCACCGAAGCAGGTAGCACCAGCGCAGCAACAACCGGAACAACAACCGGAGCAACGGTGGGAACTACCGCTGGCACTACGGGGGGACTGGCGGCAGGGGCGATTGGGACAACCGCTGTTGTCACCACCGCTGCGATTGCCGGCGTAGCGACGTTAGCCGTTGTCGCGGCAAGCGACAGTGGCGATGACTCAAGCAATGGTACTTCCACGACGACAGTTACCCGCTAAGGCTGGTGCGCAAGGCGATATAGCCTTGCGCTGAACAGCGCAACGACTTGACCCGGCGTCGATATCAAAGCCGGGTATTTGATTGATTTCAATGTTATTTAATCAAGGATTTCTGGTGAGACTGTTTATTCTGCTCATCGTGACTCTGCTGATCCAGGGGTGTACGCCGAGCCAGCAGAGCATTATTGAGACCTTTAACGCCAGTCTGGACGGGCGCCAGGATGTGACGGTAACGGACGGGCAGATTCAGGCGCTCCCATACTCAACCATGTACCTGCGACTGGATAATGGCCCGAGGATCCTGGTGGTTCTCGGATACATCGAACAGGGAAACAGTAAATGGTTATCGCAGGATAATGCGATGATCGTCACGCATAACGGTCGCCTTATCCACACGCTCAAGCTTCCTTATAACCTGCTTGAGGTAACCAATCTTGAGCACGATCCGCTGCGCCACACGCCGCAGCTCCGCGACGGCAGCCAGTGGTCGCGTGATGTGCGCTGGCAGGAAGAGGGGCGGTATCGCTCCGCACACCTGACCTCGCGCTTCTCCCTGAGCGGGACGGAAAACCTGACCCTTGCCGGAAACACGCTACGTTGTCAGGTCTGGCAGGAGGCGGTGCAGGCCGACGGCCTCGATCGTCGCTGGCATAACACCTTCTGGATTGATTCCGCTACCGGCCAGGTACGCCAGAGCGAACAGATGCTCGGCGCGGGCGTATTCCCTGTCGCCATGACGATGTTGAAGCCCGCCCCATGAACAGACTCAGAAAATGGTTACCTGGCGTAGGGCTATCTCTCTTCAGCCTGTCCGCCTTATGCGCAAGTGTCGTTACCGTGCATCAGCCGGGCAAAACGTGGTCTGCTGAACCGGCTGATACGCTCTCCCGGCTGGTCACCCAGCCGCAGCTGAACAACGTCTGGTGGCAGGGGGCTGTCATCGCAACCCCTTCCGCCACGCTGCGCGCGCAACAGACGCAACAGCAGGTGCTGGCGTCGCTTTCAGCCTGGCAGAATCGCGCCGATGACGAGCGGATCGCGACCATTCGCGCTGTCGCTGCACAGATCCGCTCCCTGCGGATCGTCGGGCGGCAGTTTGTCAGCCTCGACCCAGATGCCGTGCGTACCGACGCCCGCGGCGATCGCTCCCTTGAGGGCCGTTACGATCTGTGGCTCTCTCCTGCGCCCCGTACCGTCACGCTGATGGGGGCGGTCGTCACGCCGGGGAAACGGGCCTGGCGACCGGGCGCAAGCATCCGGGACTACTTACAGGGGCAGTTGCGGCTGGCCGGCGCCGACAGGAATAACGTAACCGTTATCGATCCTGACGGCAGTACGGTTGTTGCGCCGGTGGCGTACTGGAACGCACGCCATATTGAAGCAGAGCCGGGCGCTGTTCTGTGGGTGGGGTTTGATCCCCGGGCGGTACCGGACGATTTTACCGGTCTGAATGAGCAAATCGTTGCGCTCCTGACGCGGCGGATACCTGACTGATGAACAAACTTTTTTTACTGAGCGGCCTTGCTCTGGCGATCTCTTCTGCCTGCCACGCGGAGCTGCGTACCTGGCCCGATCCGACCGGACCGTCACAGTCCGATTTTGGCGGCACCGGCCTGATGCAAATGCCCGACGCGCGCTTTGGCCGGGAAGGGGAATTCAGCGTCAACTACCGCGATAACAACCAGTACCGTTTTTACTCCTCTTCGGTCGTGCTCTTCCCGTGGCTGGAAGGGACAATTCGCTATACCGACGTCCGCACCCGTAAATACAGCAGCGACGAGGATTTCAGCGGCGATCAAAGCTACAAGGATAAGTCGTTCGACTTTAAAGTTCGTCTGTGGGAAGAGGACTATAGCCTGCCGCAGGTGGCGCTCGGCAAGCGTGATATTGCAGGCACCGGCCTGTTCGATGGTGAATATCTGGTTGCCAGTAAAATGGCCGGACCGGTCGATTTTACCTTTGGAATAGCCTGGGGATATCCCGGTAATAGCGACAACGTGGGTAACCCGCTTTGCCATGACAACAATAAGTATTGCACCCGCGGCGAGTCGCATGATGCCGGAGATATCAGCTTTAGCGATATGTTTCGTGGTCCGGCGTCTCTGTTTGGCGGCCTCCAGTATCAGACGCCCTGGCAGCCCCTGCGCCTGAAGCTTGAGTATGACGGCAACAATTATGCCGATGATTTTGCCGGCTCCATTAAGCAGTCGAGCCATATTAACGTGGGGGCGGTCTATCGCGTTGCCGACTGGGCCGATCTCAACCTCAGCTACGAGCGCGGCAATACGCTGATGTTTGGCTTCACCCTGCGGACCAACTTTAACGACCTGCGCCCCGCGTTGCGTGATAACCCGAAACCGGCCTGGCAACCGGCACCGGAAGGCGAGACGCTGGACTATACCTCTGCGGCGAACCAGCTCACCGCGCTTAAGTACAACGCAGGCTTCGATGCGCCGGAGATCCTTCAGCACGGCAATACCTTATACATGACCGGCGAACAGTATCGCTATCGCGATCCGCGCGAAGCGGTGGATCGTGCCAACCGTATTCTGATCAATAACCTGCCCGACGGGGTCGACACGATCGCTATCACCCAGCAGCGTGATCATCTGCCGCTCGTCACGACGCAAACCGATGTCGCCAGCCTGCGCAAACAGTTGGCGGGGCAGCCGCTCGGCCAGGAGGAGGCGCTCAGGCAGCAGCGCGTCGAGCCTGTGGATACCACAGCATTCGGGCGTGGCTACCGTATTCGCGCCGATCGCTTCAGCTACAGCGTTAAACCGACGCTGGCGCAGTCGCTGGGCGGTCCGGAAGATTTCTATATGTTCCAGGTGGGGGTGATGGCCAGCGCCAGCTACTGGCTGACCGATCGTCTGCTGCTCGACGGCGGCGTGTTCGCCAACCTCTATAACAACTACGACAAGTTCAAATCCTCGCTACTTCCCGCTGACTCCAGCCTGCCGCGCGTCAGAACCCATATTCGCGATTATGTCAGCAATGACGTCTACATCAACAACTTACAGGCCAACTATGTCGATGCGCTGGGGAACGGCTTCTATGCCCAGATTTATGGCGGCTACCTCGAAACCATGTACGGCGGCGTGGGAGCAGAGGCGCTCTGGCGCCCGCTGGATAGCGACTGGGCGCTGGGCGTGGATGCGAATTACGTCAAGCAGCGCGACTGGGACGACATGATGCGCTTCACCGACTACAGCGTGCCAACCGGATTTATCACCGCCTACTGGAACCCGGCGAAGCTCAACAGTGTGCTAATGAAGCTGAGCGTCGGGCAGTACCTGGCGAAGGATAAAGGCGCCACCCTCGACGTCGCGAAGCGATTCGACAGCGGCGTGACGGTAGGCGTCTGGGCGGCGCTGACCAACGTCTCGAAAGAGGATTATGGCGAAGGTGGCTTTAGCAAAGGCTTCTACATCTCGATCCCGCTTGATCTGATGACGATCGGCCCAAATCGCAACCGGGCGGTGGTCTCTTGGACGCCTCTCACGCGTGATGGCGGCCAGATGTTAGGCCGTAAATATCAGCTCTATGACATGACGTCAGAACGCGAAACCCCGGTAGGGCAGTAGTACCGGATGAAACAGGCATTACTTAACCAGATGATTTTCCTGAATGAAAAACGTTAAATTTTCCGTGCTGGCGTTGGCTATGATGGCGTTAAGCGGTTGTACTGTCGTACCGGGCCAGGGACTTAGCACCCAGGGCAAAGATATGATCGATCTGCCTGACAGCAATTACGATCTGAATAATATGGTCAACGTCTATCCCCTCACACCGGGGCTGGTGGAGCAGTTGCTGCCTGGCAAAGTCGACTCCCGCGCGAATCCTGAACTGGATCGCCAGCTTCAGAACTACCAATATTGCATCGGCGTCGGCGACGTGCTGATGGTTACCGTCTGGGACCACCCGGAGCTGACCACCCCCGCAGGTCAGTACCGCAGCGCCAGCGATACGGGCAACTGGGTGAATGCCGATGGCACGATCTTCTACCCCTATATCGGCAAAATCCGCGTCGTCGGCAAAACGCTGGCCCAGGTGCGCGATGAGATCGCCGCCCGGCTGGATTCGGTGATTGAGAGCCCGCAGGTGGATGTCAGCGTCGCGGCATTCCGCTCGCAAAAAGCCTACGTGACGGGCGAAGTGGCTAAGTCGGGCCAGCAGCCCATCACCAACATTCCGCTGACGATAATGGATGCGATCAATGCGGCTGGCGGCCTGACATCTGAGGCGGACTGGCGCCATGTGGTGCTGACCCACAACGGCCAGGACACGCACATTTCGCTCTACGCGCTGATGCAGCGCGGCGATCTCACCCAGAACAAACTCCTCTATCCGGGCGATATTCTCTTCATTCCCCGTAATGACGACCTGAAAGTGTTTGTCATGGGCGAGGTGGGTAAACAGAGCACCCTGAAGATGGACCGTAGCGGCATGACGCTGGCGGAAGCGCTGGGTAATGCACAGGGCGTGAATCAGGATATGGCCGACGCCACCGGAATCTTTGTGATTCGTCCGTTGCAGGGCAAGCAGAACGGCAAAATCGCCAACGTCTACCAGCTTAACGCCCGGGATGCCACCGCGATGGTGTTGAGCATTGAATTTCAGCTTGAGCCTTACGACATCGTCTATGTCACCACCGCGCCGCTGGTGCGCTGGAACCGCGTGATCTCTCAGCTTGTGCCGACCATTACCGGCGTACATGACCTGACTGAAACAGGGAGATATATCAGAACATGGCCAAACTAACGTTTAACGCCATCCTGGTGATCTGTACCGGCAATATCTGCCGCTCCCCCATTGGGGAACGGCTGCTGCGCCGGCTGCTTCCCGCTGCCCGGGTCGATTCAGCGGGAACGTGTGGCCTGGAAGGGCGCACCGCCGATTTACAGGCGACAGAGATCGCCGCCGAACGCGGCACCCTGCTTGAGGGCCACGTGGCGCGCAGGCTCACCCCCGCCATGGTGCGCGACTACGATCTGATTCTGGCGATGGAGCTGGAACATATCGAGCAGGTCACGGCTATCGCACCGGAGGCGCGCGGCAAAATGATGCTCTTTGGTCACTGGACGGGCAGAAAAGAGATCCCGGACCCCTACCGTAAAAACCGGGACGCATTTGAATATGTTTATGGGCTGCTGGAGCAGGCCAGTCTGGAATGGGCGAAACGGCTCAGTTAATCACACGGGATAGTTACGTTTTATGTCAACAAATAACCTTCACGCCCATGATGCGTCTGCCGCGAATAACGAGATCGATCTTGTGCGCCTGTTGGGTGAGCTGCTCGACCACCGAAAATTTATTCTCATCCTTACCGCGCTGTTCACGCTGGTGGCCCTGCTTTATGCGCTCTTTGCCACACCGGTTTATCAGGCCGATGCGCTGATACAGGTGGAACAGAAGCAGGGCAACGCGCTACTCAGTAACCTTAGCGAGTTCATCCCTGACTCCTCGCCGGAGTCGGCACCGGAGCTTCAGCTTCTCCAGTCGCGCATGATCCTCGGTAAAACGATTGATGACCTGAACCTGCGCACGCAGGTAAGTGAAAACTATTTTCCCCTTGTCGGACGCGGCTGGGCGCGGCTCACCGGCCAACAGCCTGGCATCGTCGATATCCGTATGCTCAATCTTCCCCCTGTTGCGGGCCGGGCGCAAAAGCTGACGCTGACCGTCGGCGAGAAGGGCCACTATCAGCTGGAAGGCGATAATGTGACGTTACAGGGCGTTGTGGGACAACCCCTGAGCGCGGCGAATATCGCCATTACCATTGCCGATATCCAGGCGAAGCCGGGTACGCAATTTACGATTACACAGCAGAGTGAGCTGGAGGCCATTGACGCGCTACAGCTGCGTTTTTCCGTGAGCGAGCGCAGCAAGGACAGCGGGATGCTTGGCCTGACCATCACGGGAGAAGATCCCGATGAGATGGCCCGCGTGCTTAACTGCATCGCCGACAACTATTTACAACAGAACGTGGCTCGCCAGGCGGCGCAGGATGCGAAAAGCCTGCAATTTTTGAAGCAGCAGCTTCCGCAGGTACGCAGCGAGCTGGACCAGGCCGAGGAGAAGCTCAACCGCTATCGCCAGCAAAACGACTCCGTTGACCTGAACCTGGAGGCAAAAGCGGTGCTGGAGCAGATTGTGAATGCGGACAATCAGCTCAATGAACTGACCTTCCGGGAAGCGGAAATTTCGCAGCTCTACAAAAAAGATCACCCCACCTACCGGGCGCTGATTGAGAAACGCCAGACGCTGGAGCAGGAAAAAAACCGCCTGAATAAACGGGTATCGTCCATGCCGTCAACTCAGCAGGAGGTGTTGCGCCTGAGCCGTGATGTGGAGTCGGGACGCGTTATCTACCAGCAGCTGCTTAACCGCGAACAGGAGCTGAGCATCGCCCGGTCGAGCGCAATTGGTAACGTCCGCATTATCGATCCGGCCGTGACCCGGCCGCAGCCAGTCAAGCCGAAAAAAACGCTGGTCGTCGTTCTGGGGGTTCTCCTGGGTCTGTTCGTCTCTGCGGGCTGGATCCTGGCGCGCAGTATGCTGCGTATGGGCATTGAAACGCCGGAGCAGCTGGAGGAGCACGGGATTAACGTCTATGCCACCGTACCGCTGTCAGAATGGCTGGCTAAAAAGATGCGTTTGCGTAAAAAAGACTTTATGTCCCCAGGGCTGCGCCATAAGACCAAACATATCCCCTTCCTGGCGGCGGATAATCCGGTCGATCTCTCCGTGGAGGCGATTCGCGGCCTGCGCACCAGCCTGCATTTCGCGATGATGGAGTCAGCGAACAATATACTGATGATCTCTGGCGCCACGCCTGACAGCGGTAAAACCTTTGTCAGCAGTACCCTGGCGGCCGTCGTGGCGCAGGCGGGCCAGAAAGTGCTCTATATTGATGCGGATATGCGTCGCGGGTATGCCCATGATCTGTTTAAGCTCGACAATACCTGCGGCTTGTCGGAGATGTTGTCCGGTAAGGCGGAGTATACCCAGGGCGTTCAGACATTCGATAAAGGCGGGTTCGATACCATCGTGCGCGGGCAGATCCCTCCTAATCCGGCGGAGCTTCTGATGCATACGCGTTTCCAGCAGCTGCTGGACTGGGCGAATGAACGCTACGATCTGGTGATTATCGATACGCCACCGATCCTGGCGGTCACCGACGCGGCGGTTGTCGGCCGTCGCGCAGGCACCACGCTGCTGGTCGCCCGCTTCGGGATGAACAGCGTGAAGGAGATGCTGGTCTGTGTACAGCGTCTGGAGCAGAGTGGCGTCAATACCAAAGGGGTGATTCTCAACGGCGTCGTTAAGCGGGCAAGCAACGCTTACGGCTACGGCTATCATCACTACGGTTACAACTACTCGAGTAACTGATTATCCGGCGCCTGCCCGTTCTGACATTAATGCGCATTGTGTTTGTAATGAAAAACGGGCAGGCCCAGCTTCAGGCGCAATGCCAGCATACGCGCGGTGAAGCCAAACAGCAGGGTGGAGATAACCACCACATCGTGGCTGGTGACATAGTGCTGCAAGGCGACGTAAAGCACTGCCGCAGCAAAGGAGATGCCGGCATACAGTTCCTTCTGGAAAACCAGCGGGATACGTTTGCAGAACATATCCCGCAGCACCCCGCCAAACACGCCCGTGATCACGGCAGCAATGGTGGCGATAACCGGGCCTTCACCCATATCGAGAGCGATTTGTGCGCCAATGATGGAAAAAACAATCAGCCCAAGCGCATCCAGCACCAGGAACACGCGGCGCAGATGAGGCATCACCGGGGCCACAATCGTGGTTAGCACGGCTGCCGTTGCCACGATAATGACGTACTCAGGGTTTTTTACCCAGCCGAGCGGATAATGGCCAAGCAGGATATCGCGTACGGACCCGCCGCCGAGCGCGGTGGCTGTGGCAATGATAATCACGCCGAAGGTGTCCATACGGCGACGTCCGGCAGCGAGCGCGCCGGTCATGGCTTCTGCGGTAATGCCAATAAGATAAAGAATGTGAAGCAGCATAAACCCTCCGGAATGAAGAGAAGGAGATTAGCGATTTGTGCGGAAGATCACGATTGAGATTTTCTAAGGTGAGGGGGTTTGCCCTACAGAAAATTATCAACGCATGCCAGGCAGGCTTGATATAAGGCGGGATAGAAAGGAAGTAGGGCTAAGAAAGGATTAGAAAAAGTAATGGGTGGTATGCGAGGCAATACCACCCTGAAAGGAATTACTCGATATTCTGGATCTGCTCGCGCATCTGCTCAATCAGGACCTTCAGTTCAATCGCTGAATTGGTTACCTCTGCATTGATAGACTTAGACGCCAGCGTGTTCGACTCGCGATTGAACTCCTGCATCATAAAGTCGAGACGGCGGCCTACCGCTTCTTTCTTCTTCAGAATGTTGTAGGTCTCTTTAACGTGCGCTTCCAGACGATCCAGCTCTTCAGCCACGTCCACACGCTGCGCCATCAGCACCAGCTCTTGTTCCAGACGGTTGTTTTCCAGCTGGACTTCCGCCTCTTCCAGTTTGGCGACAAGACGCTCACGCTGCCATTGCAGCACTTCTGGCATATGAGCGCGCACTTTAGCGACTTCGGCGCTCACGCCCTCAAGGCGTTGCTCAATCATCGCTTTCAGCGCCTGGCCTTCGGTTTCGCGGGCAACGATAAAGTCGTCCAGCGTGCCGTCGAGTGCAGCCAGGATCTCAGCGGTAATCGCGTCCAGATCCTGCTCTCCGGCGGCCATCACGCCAGGCCAGCGCAGAATATCAACCGGGTTGATCTCGCCTTCATCGCTTTGCATTTTGACCCAGTTCGCCGCATTAACCAGCTGTTTTGCCAACTTTTCGTTCAGGATCAGTTCGCCCTGTGCACTGGCATCGGGCTCAAAACGTAGGTTACATTCCACTTTCCCGCGGGTCAGACGCGTACGGATACGCTCACGCACCACAGGCTCCAGGCTGCGGAACTGTTCCGGCATACGGAAATACGTTTCCAGATAGCGCTGGTTTACCGAGCGCATTTCCCAGGTAGCGCTACCCCAGCTACCCTTGATTTCACGCCGGGCGTAGGCGGTCATACTGCGGATCATAGACATTCCCGTTTTTAAAGGAGAGATGGGGGGATTATAGCTTTCAGGGGCTTCTCAGGATAGGAATAAGCGTCCTTTATCCGTATAATGCGCAGCCACATTCGTTTCAAGCCGGAGAATCCATCATGCGTCCAGCAGGTCGTAGCGCCAACCAGGTGCGTCCCGTCACCCTGACCCGTAACTATACAAAACACGCTGAAGGCTCCGTGCTGGTTGAGTTTGGTGACACCAAGGTGCTTTGCACCGCGTCCATTGAAGAGGGCGTGCCTCGCTTCCTGAAAGGTCAGGGCCAGGGGTGGATCACCGCCGAATACGGTATGTTGCCGCGCGCAACCCATACCCGTAATGCCCGTGAAGCGGCAAAAGGTAAGCAGGGCGGCCGTACTATGGAGATTCAGCGCCTGATCGCGCGTGCGCTCCGCGCCGCGGTTGACCTGAAAACGTTGGGTGAGTTCACCATCACGCTGGACTGCGACGTGATCCAGGCCGATGGTGGCACGCGTACGGCCTCTATTACCGGTGCCTGTGTGGCGCTGGCAGACGCCCTGAACAAGCTGGTTGCCGCCGGTAAGCTGAAAACCAACCCAATGAAAGGGATGGTTGCTGCTGTCTCCGTTGGTATCGTTAACGGCGAAGCGCTTTGCGATCTGGAATACGTTGAAGATTCTGCCGCAGAAACCGACATGAACGTGGTGATGACCGAAGATGGTCGCATCATTGAAGTGCAGGGTACGGCAGAAGGCGAGCCATTCACCCACGAAGAACTGCTCACCTTGCTGGCGTTGGCCCGAGGGGGAATCGAATCTATTGTAGCGATGCAGAAAGCGGCGTTAGAAAATTGATTTTAAGGCGACCAATGAGTCGCCTTTTTTTTGCCTGTAAGACTGAAAAGACAAAGGAGCAAATCCATGAAATCGTATCAGCGCCAGTTTATTGAGTTTGCGCTTAACAAGCAGGTACTTAAGTTTGGCGAGTTCACGCTGAAATCCGGGCGTAAAAGCCCGTATTTCTTCAACGCCGGGCTGTTTAATACCGGGCGCGACCTGGCACTGTTAGGCCGCTTCTATGCCGAAGCGCTGGTGGATTCCGGGATTGATTTCGACCTGCTGTTTGGCCCCGCGTACAAAGGCATTCCAATCGCAACCACCACGGCGGTGGTGCTGGCGGAGCACCATGACCGCGACGTACCGTACTGCTTTAACCGTAAAGAGGCCAAAACCCACGGTGAAGGCGGCAATCTGGTAGGCAGCGCGTTGCAGGGCCGCGTGATGCTGGTGGATGACGTGATCACCGCAGGTACCGCGATCCGTGAATCGATGGAGATAATCCAGGCTAACGGTGCAACGCTTGCGGGCGTGCTGATTTCGCTCGATCGTCAGGAGCGTGGGCGCGGCGACATCTCTGCTATTCAGGAAGTGGAGCGCGACTACAACTGCAAAGTGACGTCGATTATCACCCTGAAAGATCTGATTGCGTATCTGGAAGAGAAGCCTGAGATGGCTGATCATCTGGCGGCGGTGCGTCAATACCGCGAAGAGTTTGGCGTTTAATTCAATTGCCCGGTGGCGCTGCGCTTACCGGGCCTACCCGTTCGTAGGCCGGATAAGGCGAAGCCGCCATCCGGCGATGGCGTTACTGTAACTGAGCAGCCACTAACGGCCAGCGGGCGTCAAAATCGTCCGTTGGTCGATATTTAAACTCGCTGCGCACAAACCGGGAGAGCATCCCTTCGCAAAATGCCAGGATCTGGCTTGCCAGCAGGGTCTCATCCGTATTATATCCCTCGCCTTCCCGCATTTTCTTCTCGCGCAGAACCTGACGCAGCTGGGCTTCGATACGCTCAAAAAGCTGGTTTATACGGCCTTGCAGACGATCCTGTTCAAACATCAGCGCGTGGCCGGTCAGAATACGGGTCAGACCCGGGTTACGTTCACCAAAGCCCAGAATCAGCAGCACAATCAGACGCAGACGCGTGCTGGTGTCTTTTTCATCCTTCAGAATCAGGTTGATGCGCGTGATCAGGCTGTCTTCGATAAACTCGATCAGGCTGTCAAACATCCGGGTTTTGCTCGGGAAATGACGATACAGCGCCGCCTCTGACACGCCCACAGAGGCCGCCAGTTTTGCGGTGGTGATGCGTTGACTGCCGTCGCTGGATTCAAGCATCAGAGCCAGAGATTGAAGTATTTCTTCGCGACGATTCCTTTTCGCGGTTTGTTTTTCTGCCATGTTACAAAATACCCCTGAAAATAAGCACTTGTCAGGCTGGCAACCACACAGCGACCCGCAAACTGACGTTTGCGGTTTGTTATTGCATTATGGCGCTGTGAGATGCGTGTTTGTCGGGCGGTTATTTGCGCCCGGAATGGCCGAAGCCGCCTTCGCCACGGTCGGTAGCGTCGAAGTCTGCCACCAGGTTAAATTCTGCCTGCACCACCGGTACAAACACCATCTGCGCGATACGCTCGCCCGGCTCAATGGTGAAGCTGTCCTGGCCACGGTTCCATACGGATACCATCAGCTGACCCTGATAGTCAGAGTCGATCAGGCCGACCAGGTTACCCAGCACGACGCCATGCTTATGGCCCAGGCCAGAGCGCGGCAGGATCACCGCTGCCAGTGACGGGTCAGCAATGTGAATCGCCAGCCCGGTCGGGATCAGGGTCGTTGCACCCGGCGCCAGTTCTACGGCGTCATCGAGACAGGCGCGCAGGTCAAGACCGGCAGAGCCGGAGGTGGCATACGTTGGCAGCGGAAATTGCTCGCCAACGCGCGGGTCCAGAATCTTAACGTCGATTTTTTTCATCATAACGGGTAACGATCTCGTCCAGTAAGTGTTGGCCCAGGAGTTCTTTGCGCTCAAGCGGTAAGACTTTATCTCCATCCTGCCAGAAAAGGTGCAATGCGTTGCTGTCGCTGTTAAATCCTTGCGTGGACAGCGATACGTCGTTCGCGCAAATTAAATCGAGGTTTTTGCGGGTACGTTTTTGCCGGGCATATTCTTCCACATTATTCGTTTCTGCGGCAAACCCAACAACGTAAGGACGATGAGTTTTCAGTGCGGCGACACCGGCAACGATATCCGGGTTCTTCACCATTTTTATTGTTAATTCATCGCCTTGCTTTTTAATTTTGGCGTCAGCAATAGTTTCGGCGCGGTAATCAGCGACGGCCGCACAGCCGATAAAAATATGCTGCTGTTGAGCATGTGCCTGTACGGCGGCGTTCATTTCCAGCGCGGTCGTCACATCAATACGCTGCACAAACGCAGGGGTGGTAAGCGACACCGGGCCGCTCACCAGCGTGACGTTCGCGCCGCGTTTGGCTGCCGCGGCAGCAATCGCAAAGCCCATTTTGCCGGAGCTGTGGTTGGTGATGTAACGCACCGGATCCAGCGGCTCGCGCGTGGGGCCCGCGGTAATCATGATGTTGAGATGTTGCAGATCGTTGACAGGCGAGAAATGGGCGGCGGCCATATCAACAATCGTTAATGGGTCGAGCATACGCCCTGGCCCCACGTCGCCGCAGGCCTGGCTGCCGCTGTCCGGTCCCCAAATCAGCAGGCCGCGCGAGGCCAGCGTGTCCAGATTGTGCTGGGTAGCGGCGTTGCGGTACATCTGCTGGTTCATTGCGGGCACAACCGCGACGGGCGCAGGCGTGGCGAGGCAAATGGTCGTTACCAGATCGTTCGCCATACCGGCTGCCAGGCGGGCAATTAAATCTGCCGTGGCGGGGGCAAGGATAACCAGATCGGCCCATTTCCCCAGCTCAATGTGGCCCATTGCGGCTTCGGCCGCCGGGTCGAGAAGGCTGTCGGATACCGGGTATCCCGAGACGGCTTGCAGGCTCAGCGGGGTGATAAAGGCTTTGCCGCCTTCGGTGATCGCGACCCGTACGTCGGCCCCGCGCTCGCGCAAACGGCGCACCAGGTCTGGCGTTTTATAGGCAGCAATACCGCCGCTGACGCCAAGAACGATTTTTTTACCGGCCAGGCTCATCATGATTCTTTCCTGTTGGGTTTCACCAGAGAGCGGGCATTTTATCACAATCCCTAAAACGGGGTGATGATGTCCTTAATTCACTTTGCGAGGCGTTACGCAAGAACGAAATGCCAGCATCGAACCCCGAATTTGCCTGTGGCAGCATAATGGCAAACAGAAGGAGGCCAGGCATGGAAGAGACTGAACTGCTGCTACCGCGTGAAAAAATGCTGCGTCATGGCGTCACGTTGTTAAAGGACGACGAGCTGCTGGCGCTCTTTTTACGCACAGGCACGCCGGGGAAAACGGTATTTACGCTGGCGAAAGAACTGATAGACCATTTCGGTTCACTGTATGGATTGCTGACCGCTGAGCTGGAGGCGTTTACGCACGTTGAGGGCATTGGCGTGGCGAAATATGCCCAGTTGCGGGGCATTGCCGAGCTGGCCCGGCGATTTTACAACGTGCGTATGGAGGAAGAAGACCCGATCCTCACCCCCGACATGACCCGCGAATTTCTGCAAAGCCAGCTCTCCGATCTGGAGCGGGAGATCTTTATGGTGATCTTTCTCGACAACAAAAACCGGGTACTGAAACATACCCGCCTTTTTTCGGGAACATTGAGCCATGTTGAGGTGCATCCGCGTGAAATTGTGCGGGAAGCGATAAAAGTGAATGCAGCCGGCGTGATCCTCGCGCATAATCACCCCTCTGGCTGTGCAGAACCAAGCAGAGCTGACAAAGCAATTACCGAACGTATTATCAAATGCTGTCAATTCATGGACATTCGTGTGCTGGACCATCTGATAATTGGCCGCGGAGAGTACATTTCTTTTGCCGAACGTGGCTGGATTTAGGCCTTTTCTCGCGATCCATCGGGATCTTTGTCTGTTCGGGACTTGAGCACACCGCCGAGTCAGCGTATACTACGCCACCTTTGAGAATCTCGGGTTTGGCATTTGGGCCTGGCAATCGAGAGTTCAATAGAACTATGCGATGACCGGGCTGTAAAGCCTGACGAGGCGCCGATACCCCATACGAAGCTCGAGCTAATTTGATTTTTGGAGAATAGACATGTCCCGAGTCTGCCAAGTTACTGGCAAGCGTCCGGTGACCGGTAACAACCGTTCCCACGCACTGAACGCGACTAAACGCCGTTTCCTGCCGAACCTGCACTCTCACCGTTTCTGGGTTGAGAGCGAGAAGCGTTTTGTCACCCTGCGCGTATCTGCTAAAGGTATGCGTGTAATCGATAAGAAAGGCATCGATACAGTTCTGTCCGAACTGCGTGCCCGTGGCGAAAAGTACTAAGTACTTAAAGAGGAAATAAATCATGGCTAAAGGTATTCGCGAGAAAATCAAGCTGGTTTCTTCTGCTGGTACAGGTCACTTCTACACCACCACGAAGAACAAACGTACTAAGCCGGAAAAACTGGAACTGAAAAAATTCGATCCAGTTGTACGCCAGCACGTACTGTACAAAGAAGCTAAAATCAAATAATTTTAGTCTCCTTGTATTGAAAAACCCCGCAACTGCGGGGTTTTTTGCATTCTGCATCTCAACGGAGGAACCATGCCTGAATTACCTGAGGTAGAGACCAGCCGCCGCGGCATTGAGCCCCATCTGGTTGGCGCGACTATTCTTCATGCTGTCGTTCGCAACGGGCGTCTGCGCTGGCCGGTGTCCGATGAGATCCACGCGTTAAGTGACAAACCCGTCCTGAGCGTGCAGCGCCGCGCGAAATACCTGCTGCTGGAGCTGCCTGACGGCTGGATCATTATCCATCTGGGCATGTCGGGAAGCCTGCGTATTCTTACCGAAGAGTTGCCTGCGGAAAAGCACGACCACGTTGATCTGGTGATGAGTAACGGCAAAGTGCTGCGTTACACCGACCCGCGTCGCTTTGGCGCATGGCTGTGGACCAAAGAGCTGGAAGGACACAACGTGCTGGCGCATCTCGGACCTGAGCCGCTCTCAGAGGCGTTTAACGCAGATTATCTCAAAGAGAAGTGCGCGAAAAAGAAAACCCCGATTAAACCCTGGCTGATGGATAACAAGCTGGTGGTGGGCGTGGGGAATATCTACGCCAGCGAATCGTTGTTTGCCGCCGGGATCCATCCCGATCGGCTGGCCTCCTCGCTGTCGGCGCAGGAGTGCGAGCTGCTGGTCAGAGTTATTAAAGCGGTACTGCTGCGCTCAATTGAGCAGGGCGGGACGACGCTGAAGGATTTCCTGCAAAGCGACGGGAAGCCGGGTTATTTTGCGCAGGAGTTGCAGGTTTATGGCCGTAAGGGTGAGCCGTGCAGAGCCTGCGGGACGCCGATTATTGCCACGAAGCACGCTCAGCGCGCCACGTTTTACTGCCGTCAGTGTCAGAAGTAGGGTTACTTTAGCTTTTCCATCAACGCCTGGTGGACGTTAACCGGCAGGAAGTGGGTAACGTCCCCATGATGGCGCGCCACCTCTTTCACCAGCGAAGAAGAGATGAAGGACCACTCTTTGGAGGGCATCAGGAATACGCTCTCCAGCTCCGGCATCAGATGGCGGTTCATGTGTGCCAGCTGCATCTCATATTCGAAGTCTGCTACCGCGCGAAGACCGCGGATCAGGATATTGGCATGCCGGTCACGGGCAAAGTTTGCCATCAAGTCGCTGAATCCGACGACCTCAACATTCGACAGATGCGAAATCGCATCGGTGGCAAGCTGCACGCGTTCGTTCAGGTCGAACATCGGCTTTTTGCTCGGGCTGGCGGCAATGGCCAGAATCACCTTGTCGAACATACACGCCGCACGGGTGATGATATCAAGATGACCGTTAGTGATCGGATCGAAGGTACCCGGATAAATCGCTTTTGTGCTCATGGCTCACGTTTTCTCTGAGTAGCCGCGGTTCAGCGCCCACAGCTCGGTGTATTTGTTAAAAGTATACTGGGCATTCACTACGGCCAGTAACCAGCCCTGTTTGCCGTCCAGCACGCCGCCACGCAGCAGCAGCGTTTTCAGAAACGCGCCCAGCGTGTGGGTGAAGATGCCGGTCAGCGTGGCCTTCTTGCCGCGCGCATGCCGCTCCTGTGCCCAGGCGGTGGCATAGTTCAGCTGTTTACGCTGGAAGCTGGCGAAATCGCGGCAGGTCAGATGAAGCAGATCGCCCGTCAGGGGGATGACCTGAGCGTTATCGCAGGCCAGAGACTCATGGACCAGGTTATCGTTGTACTGATAACGCTCGCGGGCATAGAGGCGCATCACGCGGTCGGGGTACCAGCCGCTGTGGCGCATAAAGCGGCCCAGGAAATAGTTACGACGCGCGATACTGTAGACCGCGCCAGGCTGTGGCGCGGCAAGCACCGTTTGAATGGCCTGTCGGAGTTCTGGGGTGACGCGCTCATCGGTATCGATCATCAACACGTAATCGCCCGTGGCGTAACCCTGCGCACGCTGACGCTGAATACCGTAGCCCTGCCAGTCGGTGTCGGTAAAGACTTTTGCCCCGGCTGCACGGGCAACGTCCGCCGTATTGTCCGTACTTCCGGAGTCGAGAATGACGATTTCGTCAGCCCAGGCAACAGAGGCCAGGCAATCCGGAAGCAGGTCGGCGGCGTTTTTGGCGATCATCACGACCGACAGACGCGTTGACATTAGTGGCTCCGCTGCGGCAGATAAGGTTGCAGAAGTTGCAGCAGACGGGTCAGTGCGCCCTGGTTCTGATGCAGGACTTCAACGGCGTGACGACCGTACCACAGGCGGTAATCTTCGTCAGTCAGAAGGGTTGAGACCTCTTTGACCACCGAGTCCGCATCGGTCACGGTGATTAAGCCATCGGCTTGCTGCAATTTCGCGCAGATATCTTTGAAGTTAAACGTGTGTGGACCCATCAGCACGGGAATGGCGTGGGCTGCCGGCTCCAGCGGGTTATGACCACCTCGCTCCACCAGGCTACCTCCAACAAAGGCGAGGTCTGCAATGCCGTACAGCAGCATCAGTTCGCCCATCGTATCGCCAATCACCACCTGCGTGCTGCCAGAGGGGATTTCGCCGCTGCTGCGCAGGGTAAAGCTGAAACCGCCTTTTTGCACCATCTCGCGGGCATCTTTAAAACGCTCCGGATGGCGAGGAACCAGAATCAGCAGTAAATCAGGGAATTTTTCCAGCAGCTGGCGGTGAGCCTGAAGGATAATGGCTTCTTCGCCGTCATGGGTGCTGGTGGCAATCCAGACCTGGCGACGCGGCGCCCACTGACGACGCAGCGTTACCGCACGGGCGGCGAGTTCAGGGGTGACGGAAATATCGAACTTCAGGCTACCCGTGACCGCAAGCTGGTTGCGCTTCAGACCTAGGGCGATAAAGCGCGCGGCATCTTCTTCGTTCTGCGCGGCGATCAGCGTGATTTTGCTGAGCAGGCGACGCATAAATTTACCCAGCTTGCCGTACCCTTTAGCCGAGCGTTCCGACAGACGCGCGTTGGCGATAACCAAAGGAATTTTACGGGCATGCAGGGCGGAAATCATATTCGGCCACAGTTCGGTTTCCATGACGATCACCAGTTTAGGGCGCACGGTATTCAGGAAACGGTTCATGGCGCAGGGGAGATCGTACGGCAGGTAGACGTGATGCACGTCTTTACCGAAGGCAGACATCACGCGCTCTGAGCCGGTTGGCGTCATCGTGGTGACGGTGATGGGCAGTGACGGATAACGGTGGCGCAGGGCACGCACCAGTGGAATGGCGGCCAGCGTTTCCCCGACTGACACGGAATGCAGCAGAATACCGTCCGGCGCCACTTTATTGCGGCAGTAGCCATAGCGTTCGGCCCAGCGTTTACGGTACGCAGGCGCTTTACGGCTACGAAGCAACAGTCGCAGCCAAACCAGTGGCTGAATGATGTAGAGCAGGGCGGTATACAACAATTCCAAGCGATTATCCGTTTTTTTAGTTTCGGCCGGGAAATTCTAAGCATTTAAGCGTGCTAAAGCTATCTCTTATGCCAGATACCGTTTTAAACGGAAGTAGCGTCGGCCCAGGCGCCAGCGCAAACGCGGGCTTTTGGCACTTTTCCAGATGAGCTTCCAGATCCCGGTGTCGAAGAACTCTTTGATTATCATTGCTTTCTTCGCCTCATCCTTCATGTTGTCGAAGGTATGAATAATTCCCAGACCCTCTTTGGCGATTTGCCAGTGGCAGGCCGGGATATTTTTCACTTTATCCGGGTAGCGCTGGTTAATGGCATCAAGCATCTTCAGTATCTTCATGTAATGGCGCGCAGAGCGAATCAGCGTGTCGTCATTATCCGGGGTGTGCGATACCGAGGCGGAGTGAATGTAGTAGTCGTAAAAGCGTTCGCTGGTGTACTGAACGCGTTCCGCGGCAAGCAGCACCTCAGTCGTCCACGGAATATCCTGATGGCGCAGGCCAGGCTCGAAACGGAAGCCGTGCTGACGAATAAAATCGTGACGATAGATATTCAGCCAGGTCACATGCAGGAACTTACGTGAATCTAGCGCCTTTTTTAACCATACCGCACCATTCATGACGCCCGTCGAGGCGAGCTTATCTTCAGGGAAGATAGGGCGAGACGGTTTTTTGTTATTTTCCCAGACGTAGTTGCCATTGCAGGTGGCGACATCCAGGTTCTGCGTGACGGCCATATCCAGCAGACGCTGGTACATGCCGGGTTTGAAGACATCATCAATATCCGGGAAAGAGAGATACTGCCCGGTCGCAACCGCCAGGCCGGTATTACGCGCGATGGACACGCCCTGATTAGGTTGTTCAATAACCTGCATCTGTGGCAGCTTTTCGCGCCATTTTTCGACAATTTGCATCGAGCGGTCAGTGGAGCCGTCATTCACGATGATGACTTCCATACTGTCGATGTGTTGATTTACAAGGCAGGTAAAGAACTGATCGAGAAAAGCTTCACCGTTATAAACGGCAACCACCACGCTTAATAAAGGCGCTGAATTTTGCATATGAAACCTGATTATTTTTGGTTGTCGACCAAAGCAATGTATTGCTGGCAAATGGCGTTAATACCGAACGATGCGATCGTTTCGCGATCAACAACTGGCGGAGAGGCATACAATTCTGCCAGTGTTTTCGCCAGTGATTCGTCGGTTAACGCTGTCAGACCTCGCGCCAGGGGGCCAGTAAGGATCTCAGCAGGACCGCCAGGGCAGTTTGTACTCACCGGTGGGGTCTGACAGATAATGGACTCTACCAGTACATTACCAAAACCTTCGCAGTCGGAACTTAACACTAAAAGGCGTGCCCCTTTGATCCACGGGTAGGGGTTGGTTTCGAACGGGCGGAAGACGATCTTGTTTTCAATTCCCAGCTTAGCGGCAAGCTGTTTAAGCTGGTTTATTTTCGCGTCAGAACCTTTGCCCATCAACACCAGCGATGCGTCGATCTTGCTCAGCGCAAACGCCCGCAGCAGCCGGTCGTGACGTTTGTGTTCATGAAAACGGCCAACGTGGATAATGTAATCCTGCCCCTGCATCTCAAAGGGCGCTTCCGCCAGACGCTGAATTTCAGGGATATCAAAGGGGTTATGGATAACCGCTTTGCGCCGCAGGGGGATCGCGAGTACTTGAGAGAGGTCGTGCAGCACGGCGCCGGAAACCGCCACCACGTTGCGGTTTTCATAGGTATGCCGAATTTTATAATGCTTAAACCAGCGAGAAAGCCCGCTGCGATGGCGCAAATAGGAGAAGGAGAACATCCCGTGAACGCAGAACCAGACCTTATCCCGATCCAGCACGCGGCTGTGCGCCACGATACGGTCGGTTTTATGCAGATGCGAGAACACGACGTCAAATTTACCGCTGCGTTCTGCATTCTCGATGGCGCGATCCAGCAAACGGGCGCGACGCGGGATCTCGGTCAGCTTCCGCCAGGGTTTTTTACAGGTATCCTGCACAATCTGAAAATCGATGCCTTCCGGAATGGCGTAGTCGCACACCTTCCGTAAGGAGAAAAGGGTGACCTGATGCCCCAGTTCTGTCAGTCCGCTGGAGAGGGTGAGAACCGTTTTTTCGGCTCCTCCACCGGGTAAACCATCAATAATCATTAGGATGCGCATTATTAATCCAGTAATTTTTGATAAAGCGAAATAAGCTGACTTGATAGTTTTTCAGGGGTTGCTTCTCTGACGCGTTCACGCGCCGCAAGCCCCATATTATTATTTTTTTCCAGTGAAGGGATGGACATGACGGCCTCCTTCAATGTGTGGATATCAAGTGCATCACAGTAAAACCCGTTCTGGCCTTGCTCAATAAATTCTGAACCACCGCAACTCTCTGACGTAATGACGGGCAATCCACAGGCCATTGCTTCAAGTATGACGTTAGGGAAAGGATCATACAGCGTCGGCAGCAGTAAACCATCAGAAAGCTGATAAAATGGCAGCGTCTCTTTTTGCATCCCCAGAAAACGGATTTGCCCCTCACAGCCTAATGAACGGGCGAGGTCGCGATAACGGCTTTCCGCTTTATCCTGACCGACCACAACCAGCCACGCCGATGTTCCTGCTATAGCCCGAATAGCGCTTGCCAGCCCCTTGCGTTCAAACCCTGAACCCACGAAGCAGAAAATGACGGCATCAGCGGGTAAGCCAAATTGCTGACGCAGTACAGCGCGTTGTCTCTCTTCTGCCGGAACGAAGCGGCTGGAATCTATTGAATTATAAATCACATGTATCTTTTTTGCGTCAATATCAAAGTCTTCGACGATTTCGCGTTTGATCATCTCCGCATTACAGATAACGGCTTTCAACTCGGGAGCCTGGTACATTTCACGTTCTGCGTTCATCACGTAGCGGTGATAACGATCGTGCATAAGCAGCTTCGCACGCCAGGCGGGAAGAATACGCGTACGCTGTAGCAGCCAGCGTCGATGTACACCATCCCCGGCGCGGTAAATATCGCAGCCCGGAATACGTTCGTGGCTCTGGACAATATCAAACTGCTGTTGCTGCCACAGCGCGCGTGCGGCGTGTGCAAAGCCGCGCTCACGGCTGATGCGGCCCCACTTTCGTGGATCGCAAATATGAATATGCCAGTCGTCCTGCTTTTCGCCCTGCCACTCGCGGGTGATGACGTTGAGCTCAAGATTTTGATTGCTCAGCGCGGTAAGTGCCCTGGAGACAAAACGTTCTGCTCCTCCATCCGGACGATATTTTTGGCGCACAATGGCCAGACGATGAAGCTTCATTGCAGGTATCTCCTTGCGGCGGAGACGACAGCATCAACGGGGATGGCGTCGAGATAACGTTCCGTCGTTTTTGTATCAATGGCGTCAGGGTTGGGAAGCGGGCCGTAGTTACCTGCCCAGATGACCTCGCCGTTAACCTGCCATGGCGACCAGAACGTCAATTTTGACGGGCCAAACAGCGCCACGCAGGGCGTCTGAAGGGCGGCGGCCATGTGCATGGGTACGGAGTCAACGCCAATGAACAGGATCGCGTGATCGATTAGCGAGGCCAGCTGGCGCAGGGTTAACTGCCCTGCCAGCGATACAACACCCGTCTGCGGGGAGGCGGCAAGAATGCGGTCAATCATCGCCAGCTCTTTCTTATCCGGTCCCGCCGTAAGGACGATAGTGTGGCCGTCCTGCTGCAACGCGGCGATAGTTTGCGCCATTTTGCCTTCGTCCCAGCACTTAAAGAACCAGCGTGACGTGGGTTGAATAACGATGTAGCGGTCTCCCACGCCCTTTTGTGTCAGCTTTTGGTGAGCATGGCGCCAGTCATCCGCGCTGTAAGCCATGGTGACGGTAGGGTTGGCCATTACCGGCAGCGCTGACAGTATGGAGAGATTTTGTTCAACGGTGTGCAGCGACTGATGGCTGGCGACCGAGACCAGTTCACTGTGACAAAAACGCCAGAAGGCATTCTTGCGCTTGTTAAAAGCGAACCCGAGCCGAACCGGTGCGCCGGTGAAGCGGGTAACAATCGCGCTGCGCCACTGATCGGCAAGATTGATCACCAGATGATAATGCTGAGCGCGTAAAGCACGAAGCAACTGCCACTCTTTTTGCAGGTGCTTCAGCGTCCCCAGCTGCTTCCATTTACGATCGATACCATAGATCGTCCCGATTGCCGGATGCGCGGCGAGCATGTCTCGCGTCTCTTCATAGAGAAGCACGTCGATTTGGGCTTCAGGCCATTTCTGGCGTAATGAATTGATGACGGGGGTGGTGAGTAACATGTCGCCATGATGGCGAAGTTTGATCAGTAAAATGCGCAAATCAGGCGTGTCAGGTAAGTTATTCATCATCATCTTATCGGCGTTGTACTATTGGCAATTCTAATAGACCTGGTAACGACTTGCACTCATTCTCCATAATGTCAGGAATTTCCCTGGAAGGGTTTACTCCTGCTTTCGGGCGTGCGTAACATAGCGCTAACTATTTTGTCTTGCGGACTTATTATGAAAAAACCAGCGTTTATCATCACGATCGATACCGAAGGGGATAATCTCTGGCAGAACCACCGGGTGATCAAAACGGAAAACGCGCGCTACCTGGCGCGGTTTCAGGCGCTTTGTGAACGCTTCGGCTTTAAGCCCGTCTGGCTGACCAACTACGAGATGGCCGTCGAACCGGTATTCATTGAGTTCGCGAAAGAGGTCATAGCCCGCGGCCAGGGTGAGGTGGGAATGCATCTCCATGCCTGGAATAGCCCTCCGGAGCACGATCTGACCGGTGATGACTGGCGCTGGCAGCCTTATCTGATTGAGTTTTCAGACGAGGTCATGCGTGAGAAAGTGCTGTTCATGACCCGCTTACTGGAAGAGACTTTCCAGACAAAAATGCTCAGCCATCGCGCCGGGCGCTGGGCATTCGACAGCCGTTACGCCCGGTTGCTGATTGAGCTGGGGTATCAGGTAGATTGTTCCGTTACGCCGCGCGTGAACTGGCGCAACGCGAAAGGTGCCCCGCAGGGTAATGGCGGAACGAATTACCAGCATTTTCCCGATCGCGCCTATTTTTTGGACGTAGACGACATTTCCCGGCCGGGAAACAGCCCTCTCCTCGAAGTGCCGATGAGTATCCAGTATAAACACCCGGCATGGCTGAATTCCCTGAAGCAGGGTTACGATCGTCTGCGCGGTAAATACCGTTCTCCGTCAGTTAACTGGTTACGCCCGTCCGGCGGTAACGCGCAGGAGATGATTAAGGTTGCGCAGCAGTGCCTGGCTCAGGGGAATGACTACGTAGAGTTCATGCTGCATTCGTCGGAATTTATGCCTGGCGGCAGCCCTACTTTTAAAGACCAGGCCGCGATTGAGGGACTGTATCAGGATCTGGAGCAGCTCTTTACCTGGTTATCAGATAAGACCGTGGGGATGACGCTTGCGGAGTTTTACCAGTACAAAAAATAGTTATGCCCGCCAGGCGGGCATATTTATTATTGCTGCTTTGTTTGTGAGAAAGGTGTACTTAACGCAAACAAAATCATAAAGAAGATTAAGGCTTCTGAACTGAGCAGTATGACATCCGTCAGTCCATACAAAAGCAAAAGAAGCATTGACGTTAGCAGCAGCGCGTTTCTGTTTCGTAGGGCATACGCAATCATCGAAACGAAGAAAAAGAGCATTACCGCTACGCCGGGGATCCCCTGCAAAGAGTATTTCTCAATAAATTCATTATGCAGATGAACTTTGATGTATTCGAGTGCACTGCCAAGGTGCGGATGTCCGTCTTTAATATACTGCCGCGTCCACGCTTCACGCTGTTCCAGCGATTGCCCTAACGGATGCGCAAGACCATTCTCGATCCCGACAGTCCACATCGAAAAACGTGCGCCCAATGACGTGCGGTCAAAACCTTGTTGATAACGTTCAACCTCATGTTGGGTTTGTTTTATTTTCGGCGAAATCAATGGCTTGTAGCTCACGATTACAACGCCTGCAACAATGCATAGAAAGATGAGGGCTGATTTAAGATGAATCTTTCTGAAATGATAAAGCGTGAGCACAATTGCCAGAAGCAGATATAAACCCATCGCAGCACGGGTCCCCGTCAACAGTATGACGAAGTAAGAGATTAATATAGTGAAGCCCGCAACAACATACAGCTTCACGTTCTGTTGAAGGTAAAGACTGTATACGAAAGCCAGTGACAGGACAGAATAAACATAGGCTGAAACGGTGGCACGGTTAATTGCCATCTCAACGCGAGTCATACCTTGTGAGGCCTGCCACAAGCCATACCCTGTGGCGAGCACAAATCCTAAGGCCGTTGCGAAGAAGAAAAATTTCCTGAAGGTGTCCTTATCGATATAAAACTTAAAGCGGTCAATATAGAAAATCAGGATACTCGCTAAAATTAATTTTTTGCTGGCACCGAGATAGTCGCTGTAAAGGTTGAGTCCCTCGTTATGATACTCATAGAGTAAATACCAGCCGAGGTTAAGTAATCCAATCAGCAGAATGGGCAGCGCTATAGTAAAAGGTCTCAGAGTGATTTTTTTATATTCGAAAGCCAGGCCAATAATACTGACGTAAATAGCAATATAGAAAAACTCTCTTTGCTTCCCTGAACTGACTAAAGCCAGTATCAAAGAGATGAGGCTCAAAGCGATCGTCAGTTGATAGAGCCGTGGTTTTATTTTTTCCATAATGCCTCAATAACCCTTTTTTTATAGCTAAAACGAACATCGGTGGAGAGGAAAAAAGACAATGTATACATGGCCTTTACGCGTTGTTTCACGAGCTGCAATTGTTGGTCTGTAAGACAGGACCGATGGTTGCTGTAAATATCAAACCAGTGGCAATTGACGAGATGCTTGTAGCTTGACGGAAATGTTCTTTCCATCTGTAACGTGCATTCGACAAGCGTTGAAATTTTGCTGGCGTCCAGAGTGCTCGACAAACTGTCGCGACGCTTGATGTAATAATAATGCCCCTGGCGTTGATAGACTATTTTGTTCGATTGCATCAGCATTCCAGGGAAGACAGCGAAATCCTCATAACATAACATCGGAGGAATAGGGTTACTCTCGTACAGGCTACGATGAATAAACTGGCCAATGAGATGTGCCTGAAAGTCTTTATGGCGTAAGAAACGAGCGACTGCTTCATTTCGTGGCAATGGCACAGGATTAAATCCCTGCCAGTCTGAAGTCATTTTCCGGGGATCGCGAATCTCAAGCAAACGTGTCAGTAACATATCCGGACGTTGCGCTTTCAGGAAGGCTATTGCGTCCCCGAGGCTGCCCGGCTTTAAGCAATCGTCACTGTCGAGCATCGTAATATACTCTCCCGATGCCAGCGCGACAGCGCTGTTTCGTACCCGGCCTACGTTACGAAAGTTCACGGTGCGCGTGATGATCTGAGGAAATTTCGGCGACCACTCTTCAATTATTGCCTGCGTGGCATCCTCAGAACTGTCATTGAAAATAATGACTTCAGTGTCCTGACCGATTGCTGCCAGCAGGCTTGAAAGCGTGGCGTGCAGCGTAGCTTCAGCGTTATGCGCAGCAATAATGACGCTTAAAAAAGCCATAAAAATTAGTTTCCTTGAGCGTCGGTAGCGCTAGCCAGTGAGCGGGCTTTGGGTAATGTACGGACAAACTGCTGAAGATCGTGTAACGCGGAGTCAGTGACAGAGAATAGCGCTTCCCGTTCTTGCGGGAAGTAATAGCGCGTTTCAAACACATAAGAACAAATGTTGTCGTCATTCCCGATCAGCATCACATTGCCAAGCGGACGCTGTTCGTAATGACAACACGGTCCAAACAGCAGGACCACCGGCACGCCGACGGCGTCTGCGATATAGACATTCCCCGAGTCAGACGCGATATAGCAGTCCATCTTTGAAATGGCCCAGGGAAGCTCTTCTAGCGAAATTTTGCCAATAAGATTAATAAAATTAGGGATTTCACCGTAAAGGCGGGTGATATCATCCATCCACGACTGTTCGTTTGGCGCGCCGAAGACATAAAACTCGCAGGGTAAATCAGCGAGTTGATCAACAATCCGCTTCCAGATAACCGGAGGGACGGTTTTGGCTTTATTGCCTGCCGCAATACTGATGCCGATGCGGATAACGTCAGGTTTATCAAGAATAGCCGGCCAGGTCGTCGGCTTGAAGAGCGGCTTTGTGGCGTGCTTGGGAGAGTCTTGCCATGTGAGCGAGCGGTCGGCCAGTTTCAGGTAGTTCGTCACCGAAAGCGTTTTTTTGCCATGCTCAACGGTACCTTCGGCCGCGAGATAGAAAATCCCGTGATACCACCTGCGCGTGTAAATGCTTAAAAATTGTTTGTTTTTGGCATTGCAGACGGCGGCAAAAAAGAGGTTCACGCTGTTGGGCTGTAGCAGGTAGACGTTGTCGTAGCGGTTCATGATCCTGCACGCGAAGCACAGTTTACGCCACAGGTTGCGCTTATGCTGCTCAATAAAATAGATCTGCTCGATAGTCTCATCATGCTTCGCCAGCGCGCCAACGCTGCGACTGATCAACACATCGCTTTTTTGCAGCCAGGCCAGAAGAGGCGTCGCATTAATAAAGTCACCGATTTTGGCTGTTTGAATGACAAGGTTCTTGCCCGTGTCCTTTCGAAACAGCTTCCGGATGAGTTTCACCGGAAAGAGTAAAATCAGCAGAAATACATAACTCATGGGTTAAATATCCCTGTTGGAAAGCCGATGGCTGCCCTGTAAAAATGAAAAAATAGCATCTGCGCTAATATCCTTCGTTTGTTGCGTAGGGCTGACCATCTGATGCTGGTTTTTACCGTAACCCCCGATCAACCCCGGATCGGTCGGGCCGAAAATCGTGATATTAGGTCGATCCAGTGCGGCGGTTAAATGGCTTAACCCTGTATCCACAGAAACGACGGCGTTTGCGCCCGCCAGCTGTGCGGCAACTTGCGCCAGCGTGAGTTTGGGTAACACCTCGACATGGGAAAAACCGGCTGCCAGACGCTCCGCACGCTGACGCTCATGTTCAGCGCCCCACGGGAGTTTAATATGGATACCGCAAGGTTGCATTAGTTCAATCAGCCTTCGCCAGTGCGTTTCCGGCCAGTGCTTATCGTCGCGCGTTGTGGCATGCAGGAACACCAGATACGGCTCGGCATGCTCCTCCGTCTCGCGCAAAAAATGCTGTGCAATAGCGTAGTCACCCTGGGCTTCAGGTTTTGCATAGCCCAGGCTTTTCGCGAACAGCTCGCGGGTGCGCTCCACGGCGTGCTGTTGTTTCGCAATATGGTGTCGACGGTTATAGAACAGGCTCGCCAGCGGTTCGCGGGCGGTTTGCCAGTCCATGCCGTGCTTTACGCCGTGCGCCAGACGCGTGACCAGCGCGGCGCTTTTCACCAGCCCCTGGGCGTCGACGATCGCGTCGTAACGCCGGGCCTGCACCGCTTCGCGGAAGGCTTTGCGTTCGGCTTTAATCGGTGCGGAGAACCACGCTTTGCGCCAGCGGCGAATGGCCACCGGGATCACGCGATCAACCGCTTCATGCCAGGTGGGGATCTGCGCGAAGCCTTCTTCCACCACCCAGTCAAAACGGATGCCGGGAATGGCCCGCATGGCGTCCGTCAGCGACGGCAGCGTATGCAGAACATCACCCATTGAGGAGGTTTTAACGATCAATACCCGCATCCGTTATCCTTCTTCGCTCAACAGCAATGCGTTGAGTTCTTCAAGGACGCGCTGCGGCGTGATGTCGATCAGGCTCTGATGATAGCCTTCTGCGGCATCGCCTTTACGCACCTTGTGGTAGCCGGTGATTAAACGGATCACGCGCGCCTTGTGCGACAGCGGCGGCGTGAAGTCCGGGCTGCTTGGGCCATACAGCGCAACCAGGGGACGATCCAGCGCGGCGGCGACGTGCATTAAACCGGAGTCGTTCGTCACCACGGCTTTACAGGCGGCAATCAAAATAACCGCCTGCTCGAGCTGCGTTTCCCCGGCCAGGTTTCGGCACCAGGCCTGTTGCTCGGTACTGAGCGTGGCGAGAATTTCATTGCCCGCCTCATGATCTTTCGCCGAGCCAAACAGCACAATCTGATAGCCTTCATCGATAAGCTGTTTCGCCAGCTCTGCATAGTGATAGTGCGGCCAGCGTTTTGCCGGACCAAACTCCGCGCCAGGGCAGAACCCAATCATCGGGCGTTCGGACGAAATGCCAAATGCGTTACAGGTGTGGGATTTCTCCCCATCGCTTACCTGGAGCTGCGGCCACAGCAGCGGCTGCGGCAGATCTTTCGCGCTGCGCATCACGCCTTTGTCGTAGGCCAGCGCCACGTAGCGCTCGACCATCAGCGGCCAGGCCTCTTTATCCAGCACACGGGCATCGTTCAGCAGGCCGTAGCGCATTTCACCGCGCCAGCCGGTACGATGCGGGATGCCCGCAAAGAAGGGCACAAGGGCAGATTTGAAGGAGTTAGGCAGCACGTAGGCGCGGTCATAGCGTTTCTCGCGCAGGCTGTGGCCGAGTTTGCGGCGTTCACCGATTTCCAGCGCCCCGTGGCCGAGCGGCATCGGGATCGCCTCGTTCACTTCCGGCATACGCGATAACAGCGGACGGCACCATGCGGGTGCCATCACGTCGATTATCGCCTGGGGATAACGCGCCTTGAGCGTGCGATAGAGACTTTGCGACATCATCATGTCGCCCACCCATGACGGGCCGATCACCAGAATTTTCATACTTATGCGTCGCGGTTCAGCCAGGCCATATATTCCGTTACGCCTTCGGCAACGGTCTTGAACGGCTTGTCATAGCCTGCGGCGCGCAGGTTAGTCAGGTCCGCCTGAGTGAATGCCTGGTAGCGGCCTTTCAGCTTATCCGGGAATGGAATGTACTCGATGCTGCCTTTCTTATGGTACGCCAGCGTCGCGTCTGCCACCGCCTGGAAGGATTCCGCGCGGCCGGTGCCCAGGTTGAAAATGCCGGACACGCCATTTTCCAGGAACCACAGGTTCACTGCCGCCACGTCGCCCACGTAGACGAAGTCACGCTTGAAGCCGTCGCTGCCTTCGAACAGTTTCGGGCTTTCGCCGTTATTTAACTGGGTGTTCAGGTGGAACGCCACGCTCGCCATGCTGCCTTTGTGGCCTTCGCGCGGCCCGTAGACGTTGAAGTAGCGGAAGCCGACAATTTGCGAGTTCGCTTCAGGCAGGATCTGACGCACGTACTCATCAAACAGGAATTTGGAGTAACCGTAGACGTTCAGCGGCTGCTCATATTCGCGGGATTCGATGAAATCTGAAGTGCGCCCACCGTAGGTTGCCGCGGAAGAGGCGTACAGGAACGGAATTTCACGCTCCAGGCAGTAGTGGAGGAGCTCTTTGGAGTACTGATAGTTGTTATCCATCATGTACTTGCCGTCCCACTCGGTGGTGGAGGAGCATGCACCTTCGTGGAAGATGGCTTCGATCTCGCCGAACTCTTCACCCGCCATAATCTGGATAAGGAAGTCTTCTTTATCCATGTAGTCAGCGATGTTCAGATCCACCAGGTTCACGAACTTGGTGCCGTCTTTCAGGTTGTCCACCACCAGAATGTCGGTGATGCCTTTGTCATTGAGGGCCTTAACAATATTGCTGCCGATAAAGCCCGCGCCGCCAGTAACGATGATCATAACTGTAACCTTTGAAGTATGAGTCGGGGAATATCCCGAACGCTAATCTCTTTATCATATCATCACAATGCTCAGGCTTCAGCCATTCACCGATATGCAGCAGGGGTACGCGTGATTTATGCTGCAAAAACGAGAAGAGATACTGCGTCATCTCGTCATGAACTATTGGTTTGGGTAATATGTGCCAAAATTTGCCGAGTCTGGAGAATTGCAATGCGTGGTGATTTTTACAAACAGTTAAACAGCGACCTCGAGACCGCACGTGCGGAAGGGTTGTTCAAAGAAGAGCGTATTATCACGTCTGCCCAGCAGGCGGACATCACCGTTGCCGACGGCAGCCATGTGATCAACTTTTGCGCGAACAACTACTTAGGTCTTGCGAATCACCCTGAGCTGATTGCCGCGGCGAAAAACGGCATGGACACCCACGGTTTCGGTATGGCCTCCGTTCGCTTTATCTGCGGTACCCAGGACAGCCACAAGCAGCTTGAGCAAAAGCTGGCGAACTTCCTCGGAATGGAAGACGCGATTCTGTACTCATCCTGCTTCGACGCCAACGGCGGTCTGTTTGAAACCCTGCTCGGCGCAGAAGATGCGATTATCTCCGACGCCCTGAACCACGCCTCCATCATCGACGGTGTTCGCCTGTGTAAAGCGAAGCGTTTCCGCTACGCCAACAACGACATGGTTGAGCTGGAAGCCCGCCTGAAAGAGGCCCGTGAAGCCGGTGCCCGCCACGTGCTGATCGCCACCGACGGCGTGTTCTCCATGGATGGCGTGATCGCCAACCTGAAGGGCGTGTGCGATCTGGCGGATAAATACGACGCGCTGGTGATGGTGGATGACTCTCACGCGGTTGGCTTTGTCGGCGAAAACGGTCGCGGCTCCCACGAATACTGTGACGTAATGGGCCGCGTGGACATCATCACCGGTACGCTGGGCAAAGCGCTCGGCGGCGCGTCTGGCGGTTATACCGCTGCGCGTAAAGAGGTGGTTGAGTGGCTGCGTCAGCGCTCCCGCCCGTACCTGTTCTCCAACTCCCTGGCGCCGGCGATTGTGGCTGCCTCTATTAAAGTGCTGGAGATGGTGGAATCAGGAGCTGAACTGCGCGAGCGTCTGTGGGCTAACGCCCGCCTGTTCCGTGAAAAAATGAGCGCAGCAGGGTTCACCCTGGCCGGTGCTGACCACGCGATCATTCCGGTGATGCTGGGTGACGCGGTTGTCGCACAGCAATTTGCTCGTGAGCTTCAGAAAGAAGGGATTTACGTGACCGGGTTCTTCTTCCCGGTGGTACCAAAAGGTCAGGCGCGTATCCGCACCCAGATGTCTGCGGCGCACTCGCCTGAACAAATTGAACGTGCGGTGGAAGCCTTTACCCGCATCGGCAAACAGCTGGGCGTAATTGCCTGAGGACGTGTGATGAAAGCGTTATCCAAACTGAAAGCGGAAGAAGGGATTTGGATGACCGACGTACCGGAGCCGGAAGTCGGTCATAACGATCTGCTGATCAAAATTCGTAAAACCGCCATCTGCGGTACTGACGTTCACATCTACAACTGGGACCAGTGGTCGCAAAAAACTATTCCCGTGCCAATGGTAGTCGGCCACGAATATGTCGGCGAAGTAGTCGGCATCGGCCAGGAAGTGAAAGGCTTCAACATTGGCGACCGCGTCTCCGGTGAAGGCCACATTACCTGTGGTCACTGCCGCAACTGTCGCGGTGGGCGTACCCACCTGTGCCGCAACACCGTCGGCGTGGGCGTGAACCGTCCGGGCTGCTTCGCGGAATACCTGGTGATCCCGGCGTTTAACGCGTTCAAAATCCCGGACAATATCTCTGACGATCTGGCCTCCATCTTCGACCCGTTCGGCAACGCGGTACATACGGCGCTCTCCTTCGACCTGGTGGGGGAAGACGTGCTGGTCTCCGGCGCAGGCCCCATCGGTATTATGGCGGCAGCCGTGGCGAAGCATGTGGGTGCGCGCAACGTGGTGATCACCGACGTGAACGAATACCGCCTGTCGCTGGCGCGCAAAATGGGCGTCACCCGCGCGGTGGATGTCTCGAAAGAGAGCCTGACCGACGTGATGGAAGAGCTGGGCATGACCGAAGGCTTTGACGTGGGTCTGGAGATGTCCGGCGCGCCACCCGCGTTCCGCACCATGCTCGACACCATGAACCACGGTGGTCGTATCGCGATGCTGGGTATTCCGCCGTCAGATATGTCCATCGACTGGAACAAAGTCATCTTCAAGGGGCTATTCATTAAGGGCATCTATGGCCGCGAGATGTTTGAGACCTGGTACAAGATGGCCGCGCTGATCCAGTCTGGTCTGGATCTGTCCCCGATTATCACTCACCGTTTCTCCATCGATGAGTTCCAGCAGGGCTTTGACGCGATGCGTTCCGGCCAGTCAGGGAAAGTGATCCTGAGCTGGGATAAATAATGAAAAAGGGGCCAGCGGCCCCTTATTTTACTGATTCTTTTTCTCTTCGTCCGTCAGGTAACGCACCTTGCGGGTGTAGTCCTGACCTTTGAACAGCAGTTTGTTATCCGGCGATTCCAGATACTTCTGCCACTCGGAAAGCGGGAAACCACCGTGCGCGCCAATCACCTCTTTCGGCACAACGGCTTCCTGACCGCCGATCTTCTTGGAGACCGGCCAGTTCATCCAGTCGCCCAGGTTAACCGTTTTTACATCCAGCATGTCCAGCAGCGCAGCGAGCGGCAGCTGATCGGTCGGCGGCTGCGTATCGTCCATCAGCTCCCAGGTATCCTGGAACAGCGTCAGCCACAGCGGGCAGATACGGCGCCAGGTCTTTTTGGTGGCCGCAAGAAACGCGCCGTTAACGTGATCGACCAGATACGGGCGCACCGTTTCTTTGTAATAGGCCGGCACTTTTTCTGCGGGGGCGCCGTCCAGCTTGGCAATCATTTTGCCCTGACGGAAGCTGGAGTAGATGTGCATATCGGTCATGTTGATCTGGGGCATCTTCAGCAGGTTGAGATCGGAGTCGATCATCAGCACCCCTTCACCGCGCGCCTGAAGCGGAGCATTAAGCTTCACCAGACGACTGAGGTAGATCTGCTTATAGCGGTACCCCTCTTCACGTTTTGGCGGCGTGAGGGTCACAACGCGGGTTTTTGGCGGCAGTTCGCCAAAAGCGGATTCAGGCTGATCGCTGACGATAACAATCTCGCTGACGTCGGTGGCGTAACGCTCTGCAAAGGTCGCTGATAATAACGCCTCTTCGACGAAATCCGCGCCCGTACAAGGGATCACGATGGAATCAACCGCAACGAGATCGCGCGTGACCGGAAGGGAAGCGTAGGGAATGTTATGACGCCCGGTAATGTGGCGGTAGCGAGCATTCAGGAATTTAAACATGTTCTTCTCGTTTGGTTATTGCGCGCCAAGAACGGCCTCGACACCGTTAACATAGCTTTCAATGGCATACATGTTGCAGACATTCTGGTGTGCGGCAGCGGCGAGCCGGGCGCGCAGAGCAGGATCCTGCCAGATATTATCCAGATGTTGAGCAAGTTGCGACACGTCGCTCCACGGAAACAGCAGGCCGGTCGACTCATGATCGATCAATTCTGCCGTGCCGGTCACTTTTGAACCAATCACTGGGATGTTCAGCAGCATTGCCTCCAGCACGACGCGCGGCAGACCTTCGCTCTTCGAGGCCAGAATAAACGCGTCAAAGGTAGCAAGGTAGTCAAAAGGCGTGTTCTGGAAACCGGTAAAAATCACGTGTTCAGCAATCCCCAGCGCGTCAGCCTGTGCCGTCAGCGCGCCGCGCTCAGCCCCTTCACCGACCAGCACCATCTTCCATTTTGCCTGCGGGTGCCTCTGGTTGAACTGGGCCAGCGCCTCCAGCGTGTGATGGTTGGCCTTGCGAGGGATTAACGAGCCAACGCTGCCGAACACAAACGTGTCATCATCAATGTTCAGGCGCTGGCGCATCGCGCGTCGGTCGGGCAAAGGCTGGTGGATGTCGATGGCATTGTTGACCGTGGTACACAGCGCTGGCCGGACGCCATGCTGAAGTAGCACACGTTCAACGCCGTGCGAGACGGCGATGATTTTTGTGGCATGGGCATTCACCAGCTTCACCAGCGGCGGGGTCAGCACCGGTTCAATCCGGCAGTGCTGGATTATCCGCGCATGCAGGTTTGCACCCGCCAGATACCCTTCTTCGTTAGAGCCTGGCTGGTTGTTCATATACAGCGTATCGAAACCACCTTCCCTGAAAATGGTCTCGATCTTGCTGACGTTGGGGCGAATGCGCCACAGGGTATCGATATGTCGCGTAAATGCTTTGCGCGCCGAACGCGAGAAAAACAGCAGACCACGTCCCGCTTCTTTCAGGAGTTTTGCCCATGCCGGTTGCTTACGTTGAGGGATAACGAGTAGAGGTATCCCAATGCTATTGAGCACCTGGCCTATCGTTTCACCTTCAGCACGACTATAATCACTGTAAAAACAACAAGTAATGTCGAATTTTTCGCGGTTGATTCGCTTCAGAAGCTCAAGCATACTGTTGGTACCTCCCCCCCATTCTTTGCCCGTGTCCAGGAGGAGGATTTTACGTTTTTGCGGCATGTCTGAATCCGTATGCTACCCTTCATCTGACCGCATTATAAAGAATTTGTTGAAATAAAATAGATTTTTTGTATTTCTTTGTCTTTTTATAAGAAAACGTTTTAAACGCGCTTATTTTAAAAGTGTGATTTAAGACTTTAATCGCCTCTTCTCAATTAGATACTATTAGCGAAAGTATTTATGTTGTTATTGAGAGAGTGAGAAAATGTTTAAAATAACGGTCTGCTTATTAACGTTTAACTCCGAAAGAACGTTGCACGATGTTATTCCTCCTCTTTTAAAAATAGCGGATGAATTCGTTGTAGTTGATTCCGGAAGTACAGACGCAACGATATATATTTGCCAGAGTTATGGATTGTCGGCCATATTCAAAAAATATAGCTGGCACGGCGAGCAGATGAACCATGCCGTATCCCATGCACACAACGACTGGGTGCTGTGCATGGACAGCGACGAAATACTCGATCAAGAAACCGTTGATGCTATTTTAAAATTAAAAATGGGCGATGAACCCGAACCGGATATGGCGTGGCGGATATGTCGTCACTGGTTTGTTCTGGGAGAAAATGTCCGAACGATTTATCCCGTCTCATCACCGGATTATCCGGTGCGTCTTTTTAACCGTACGCAGTCGCGATTTAATAACCGGCCAGTAGACGATCAGGTCGAAGGTTTTCTCCATTCTGAACGTATTCCTGGCTATGTCAGACATGATACATTTTATTCACTGCATGAACTTTTCAATAAATTAAACGGATATACCACTCGCCTGGTTCAATATCAGACGATACGTCCCTCTCTTGGTCGCGGAGCGATCAGCGCTATCGGCGCATTTTTCAAATGGTATCTGTTTAGTGGTGCCTGGCGTCAGGGCAAAGTGGGTGTGGTGACAGGGTTTTATGCCACGGCGTACAGTTTTTTGAAGTATTTCAAGGCCTGGTATCAGAATCGGGAAAAGAAAGAGTCCGTTGCAAAAGAGCAGTCGGACTCTTATCTGGCAGAATAGGCGTTAGCCGATCAGGCTTTTTTTCCCCAACCCTGCCACTGTTGCTGGACGTATTTAACCAGCGTACTGCTGCTGATGCTTTCGCCAATCACCGTGAAGAAGCGGGTTGCATAGACCGGTTCAGGCGGCTGTTTCAGCGTGCAGTTCTTCACGCCGCGGAATGGATTACGTGGCCGCGTTGCGGGTGGTTGCGCGCTACCCGGACGAGAAGTATCCACCTGAGGTTCATTGAGCAGATCGCTCGGACGCACCAGCGTGATATCGGCGGGTAAGCCCGGCAACATTTGCTGCAAAACGCGAACGGTAGACGGATGCGGATGCCCAATGGCAATCGCCGAACCGTTACGGCGCGCCAGCTGTACCGCGCGGTTGAACTGGACGCGGATATCCGCTTCGTTCTGGGAGTCATCCAGGAATACTTTGCGCTTGATGACTTTCACGCCCGTTCCCTGAGCGGCACGCATCGCCTGGCTGTTGCCGATGGTCATGCTGTCGAGGAAATAGAGGTTGTAACGCTCCAGCGCCTGCATCACTTTCAGCATACCGTACAGGCTGGAGGTCATCGCGCTGCCCATATGGTTATTCAGACCCACGGCATACGGCACTTTATTGTACGCATCGCGGATGATGCGATCGATCTCGTCGCTGCTCATGTCCGGGCGCAGGGTATCTTTTTCCAGCGGCTGCTTGCTGAGGGGGGCCATCGGCAGATGGATAAGGACCTGATGGCCGCCATTGTGAGCTTTGGTCGCCATTTCATGCGCGTGAGGCGCATTAGGCAGGACGGCGACAGAGATGGCTGACGGCATCGCCAGCACCTGATTTTCATAGTGTGGTCGATAACCGAAGTCATCAATCACAATCGCGAGTTTGCCTGCATAAACCGGTGCAGCCAGCGCCAGTGCGCTGACTACGGAAACAACAATTCGACGAAATTGAAGCAAAACTTATCTTCCCAACCACGGCTGTGGATTGACCGCCTGACCCTGACGACGAATTTCGAAATAGAGTGACGGGCGGCCCTGACCGCCACTGCTGCCCACAAGGGCAATGGGTTGACCCGCGCGCACCTGAGTGCCAACGCTGACTAGCGCACTCTGGTTGTAGCCGTAAAGACTCATGTCGCCTTTACCGTGTTCAACCACCACCACGAGCCCATAACCCTGTAGCCAGTCGGCCAGGATCACGCGGCCATCGGCGATGGCTTTCACTTCGCTACCTTCAGACGCACCGATAACGATCCCCTTCCAACGTAGCTCACCCTGCAACTGTTCGCCATAGCGATGCAGGATCGTACCGCGAACGGGCCAGTAAGCCTGACCACGCGGGGAGCCGAGGCCGCCGGTACGGGACATCAGGGAACGTTCATTTTCAGTCGGTTTGTAGGTGGTGCCTTTCCGGGAGGCTTCCTGCTGCTTGTTACGCACCGCCTGCGCTTCGCGCGCTTCTTTTTCGGCGCGCGCTTTGGCCGCGGCTTCTGCCCGGGCAATGCTGTTACGCAGTCTCGATTCGTTGGCGCGCATTTCGCTCAGCTGGCTTTGTCCTGCCTGGATAGAGGACTCCAGCCCGGCGAGCGTCTTCTTACGCTCATTGCGCGCCTGCTCAAGCTTCTCCTGCTGCGCCTGCTGATCGTAGAGCAGCGTTTGCTGCTGGCTCTGCTTCTCTTCCAGCTCGGCTTTTTGCGTGGTGACTTCTTCGCGCGTCTGTTTCAGCTGCGCAATGGTCTCCTGACGCGCCTGGTTAAGATAGCCGAAATAGGCCTGTAAACGCTGACCTCGCTGGCTCTCTTCACCGCTGAGGATCAGCTGAAGACCTGTGTGTTCACCCTGACGGAAAGCAGCATCAAGCTGTGCAGCAAGGTTCCGCTCCTGGGCATCGCGCTGACGCTCCAGTTTCGCAATCGACGCGTTCATTTCATCGATTTGCTTATTGAGCTGGGCAAGGGTGTTTTGTGTTTCACGCAGCTTACGCGCGGCGGCGGAAATGGCCTCTTCCTGCTTTTTAAGCTGGGCGAGCAGGGTGGCGCGCTGCTGTTGCTGCTGACGTACCGCACGCTCTTTGGCGGCGATATCGGCCTGAATGGATTTAAGCTGATCGCGGTCATCCGCATGGGCGGATGCGGCGCACAGCAATACGCCAGCGCTGAGTGCGCTGGCGCAAAGCAGAGGTCTGACTGATAACCGAAGCGGCTTCACGACCCATGTGATTGAAAAAATCGCCTTTCCCCTCATGGGGAGCGATTATTCCACGATGAACAGCGGCTTGCCAGTCATCTCTTCAGGGATTTCCATACCCATCAGCGACAACATGGTTGGCGCGATGTCGGAAAGCTTGCCGCCTTCCACTGCTTTCACTGATTTATTACCCACATAAATCAGTGGAACAGGCAGGTTGGTATGGGCGGTATGTGCCTGACCGGTTGCCGGGTCACGCATCTGTTCTGCGTTACCGTGGTCAGCGGTAATCAGCAGTTGGCCGCCTACGGATTCAACCGCTTTCGCAACCTGCTCAACGCAGTGGTCCAGCGCTTCAACCGCTTTAACGGCTGCTTCCATCACGCCGGTGTGGCCCACCATATCGCCATTCGGATAGTTACAGATGATGGTGTCGTATTTACCGCTTTCGATCGCGGCCACCAGTTTTTCGGTCAGCTCCGCAGAGCTCATTTCTGGCTGGAGATCGTAAGTGGCGACTTTCGGTGAGTTAATCAGGATGCGGTCTTCGCCTTTAAACGGCTCTTCTACGCCGCCGTTAAAGAAGAATGTCACGTGCGCATACTTCTCAGTTTCGGAGATGCGCAGCTGCGTTTTGTCATTTTTCGCCATCCACTCGCCGAAGGTGTTTGCCAGCGAGGCGGGCGGATACGCGCATGGGGCTTTGATATCCGCTGCATATTCGGTCAACTGGATGAAATCAATCTTCGCCACTTTCTTACGGGCGAAACCGTCAAAATCGCTGTTGACGAAGGCGCGGGTGATTTCGCGCGCGCGATCGGCACGGAAGTTCATGAAGATCAGCGCATCGCCATCTTCCATGGCGGCATCGGCCTGGCCTTCAGCGCGGATCACGGTTGCCTTCACAAATTCGTCGTTTTCATCACGCGCGTAAGCCGCTTCCAGGCCTTCAACGGCGGTCGGGAACTGGAACTCGCCTTTTGCCAGGGTCAGCAGATCATAGGCTTGCTCAACGCGGTCCCAGCGGTTGTCGCGGTCCATGGCATAGTAACGACCAATGATGGACGCCACGCGGCCTTTGCCCAGTGCGGCAAATTTGTCTTCAAACGCTTCAAGAGAACCTTTTGCGCTGCGTGGTGGCGTATCGCGACCATCCAGGAAGGCGTGCAGATAGATTTTTTCCGCACCGCGCTCAGCGGCCAGTTCTACCATCGCCATGATGTGATCTTCGTGGCTGTGAACGCCGCCCGCAGAGAGCAGACCCATAATGTGAACAGCCTTGCCTGCGGCAACGGCTTTATCAACCGCTCCGGTGAGCGTTGGGTTGGCAAAGAATGTACGTTCTTTGATTTCAACGTCCAGGCGCGTCAGGTCCTGATAAACGATACGGCCCGCACCCAGGTTAACGTGACCCACTTCTGAGTTGCCCATCTGACGATCCGGCAGACCCACTTCCAGGCCAGACGCATCAATCAGGGTGTGGGGACGTTTTGCCCATAGCGCATCCATAACCGGGGTTTTGGCGTTGAAAATGGCGTTATCCTGTTGATCTTCACGGTAGCCATAGCCATCCAGAATCACCAGTACCATAGGTTTTTTAGAAACCGACATTGCGACAACCTCATGCTCAAGAGACAAAAATATTGCGTAATTTTACTACAGCTGAATCGATAAAATAGCCACAGAAGATCAAAGAAAGCGCGGGGGCAAGGCTGTTCTCAGGCCATTTTGAGGCTTTTTTTACGTGGCATGCCGCAGAAAATAGATTAGCTTTATGTCGCTGGCTGTATTTGCCACAGCGCACAGGTATACTCCTGTCCTGGTTTTTTTAATCACTTAGTCGGGAGTTGTTACCCCCCATGCAAGAAATTATGCAATTCGTTAGCCGCCACCCGGTTCTGAGCATCGCGTGGATTGGCCTGCTGGTCGCTGTACTGTTCACCACATTTAAGGGACTGACGTCTAAAATTAAGGTGATCACCCGCGGTGAAGCGACACGTCTGATCAACAAAGAGGACGCCGTGGTTGTCGATCTGCGTCAGCGCGACGATTTCCGCAAGGGCCATATTGCAGGTGCTATCAACCTGCTGCCAGCGGAAATTAAAGCGAACAACATTGGTGAGCTGGAGAAGCATAAAGCCCAGCCGATTATTGTTGTTGACGGCACTGGCATGCAGGCGCAGGAATCTGCCAACGCACTGCATAAAGCAGGCTTTGAAAACGTAACGGTGCTGAAAGAAGGCATCTCCGGCTGGAGCGGGGAGAATCTTCCTTTAGTGCGCGGTAAATAAGGAGTTAAGTGATGGCCAATATTGAGATCTACACCAAAGCAACGTGCCCGTTCTGCCACCGAGCGAAAGCGCTGCTGTCCAGCAAAGGCGTAACGTTCAAGGAACTGCCGATCGATGGTGACGCGATTAAACGCGAAGAGATGATCCGACGCAGTGGTCGCACAACGGTTCCACAGATTTTTATTGATGCGCAGCACATTGGCGGCTGTGATGACTTGTATGCGCTCGACGCCCGTGGTGGACTCGATCCGCTGCTGAGCTAGAGACTTTAGGACAATTAAAAAGGGTTTTTCCATGTCAGAACAAAATAACACCGAGATGACTTTCCAGATCCAGCGCATCTACACCAAGGATGTCTCTTTCGAAGCGCCAAATGCGCCGCACGTTTTCCAGAAAGACTGGCAGCCAGAGGTTAAACTTGATCTGGATACCGCATCCACCCAGCTGGCGGATGATGTGTATGAAGTCGTACTGCGTGTCACCGTGACCGCCTCTCTGGGCGAAGAAACTGCGTTCCTGTGCGAAGTTCAGCAGGGCGGTATCTTCTCCATCGGCGGCATCGAAGGCAACCAGATGGCGCATTGCCTGGGTGCATACTGCCCGAACATCCTGTTCCCGTATGCGCGTGAATGCATCACCAGCCTGGTTTCTCGCGGTACATTCCCGCAACTGAACCTCGCGCCAGTAAACTTTGATGCGCTGTTCATGAACTATCTACAGCAGCAGGCTGGCGAAGGTGCCGAACAACATCAGGATGCCTGATGAGCACTGTTAATGCGTCAATGACTGTGATCGGTGCCGGCTCTTACGGCACCGCTCTTGCCATCACGCTGGCAAGAAATGGTCACGACGTGGTCCTGTGGGGCCACGATCCAAAACATATCGCGACGTTGCAACACGACCGCTGCAACGTGGCGTTTCTCCCGGACGTTCCGTTCCCTGACTCTCTCTATCTGGAAAGCGACCTCGCGACCGCGCTGGCGGCCAGCCGCAATATTCTGATTGTGGTGCCAAGCCACGTGTTTGGCGAAGTCCTGCGTCAGATTAAGCCGCTGATGCGTGCGGATGCGCGTATTGTGTGGGCGACGAAGGGGCTGGAAGCGGAAACCGGACGTCTGTTGCAGGACGTTGCCCGCGAAGCGCTGGGAACAGCGATCCCGCTGGCGGTGATCTCGGGGCCGACCTTTGCCAAAGAGCTGGCTGCGGGCTTGCCGACGGCGATCTCGCTGGCGTCCACCGACCAGGCATTTTCAGACGATCTTCAGCAACTGCTGCACTGCGGCAAAAGCTTCCGCGTGTACAGCAACCCTGATTTTATCGGCGTACAGCTGGGCGGTGCGGTGAAGAACGTCATTGCCATCGGGGCCGGGATGTCTGACGGCATCGGTTTCGGCGCGAATGCGCGTACGGCGCTGATCACCCGTGGTCTGACCGAAATGTCCCGCCTGGGCGAAGCGCTGGGTGCCGATCCGGCCACCTTTATGGGAATGGCAGGGCTGGGCGACCTGGTGCTGACCTGCACCGATAACCAGTCGCGTAACCGCCGCTTTGGCATGATGCTCGGACAGGGCAGCGATGTAAAAAGCGCGCAGGAGAAGATTGGTCAGGTGGTTGAAGGCTATCGCAATACCAAAGAAGTTCGCGAATTGGCGCACCGTTTCGGTGTCGAAATGCCAATAACCGAGGAAATTTATCAGGTATTGTATTGCGGAAAAAATGCGCGCGAGGCAGCATTGACCTTATTAGGTCGTGCGCGCAAGGACGAGCGCAGCAGCAATTAGCCGGGAAGTATCGTCACCTGAATGACCCAGCCAGCGCAGAACTGGCTGGTCATTAACTATCGTCTGGAGCAAGCAATGCCGTGTGAAGAACTGGATATCGTCTGGAATAATATTAAAGCCGAAGCCCGAGCTTTGGCCGACTGTGAGCCCATGCTGGCCAGTTTCTATCACGCGACGCTACTTAAGCACGAAAATCTCGGCAGCGCCCTGAGCTATATGCTCGCCAATAAACTGGCTTCCCCTATCATGCCTGCTATTGCCATTCGCGAGGTGGTGGAAGAGGCCTACGCCGCAGATCCGGAGATGATTGCTTCTGCCGCCTGCGACATTCAGGCCGTGCGTACGCGTGACCCGGCGGTGGATAAATACTCCACGCCGCTACTGTATCTCAAAGGATTCCACGCCTTACAGGCGTACCGCATCGGCCACTGGTTATGGAATGAGGGACGCCGCGCGCTGGCCATCTTCCTGCAAAACCAGGTGTCCGTAACCTTCCAGGTCGATATTCACCCGGCGGCGAAAATTGGCCGTGGGATCATGCTCGACCACGCCACCGGCATTGTTGTCGGTGAAACGGCGGTGATCGAAGATGACGTGTCGATCCTGCAATCCGTTACGCTGGGCGGTACCGGTAAAACCAGCGGCGATCGCCATCCGAAAATTCGTGAAGGGGTGATGATTGGCGCGGGTGCTAAAATCCTCGGCAATATTGAAGTCGGACGCGGCGCGAAGATTGGCGCGGGGTCGGTTGTGCTCCAGCCTGTACCGCCGCACACCACCGCCGCTGGCGTCCCGGCGCGCATCGTCGGTAAGCCAGACAGCGATAAGCCGTCGATGGATATGGATCAGCACTTCAACGGTATTCACCACACCTTCGAATACGGCGACGGCATCTGAACGCCGGAACAGCCAAATAAAAAAGCCCGGTGAGTCAATGCACCGGGCTTTTGATTAGTTGCGGTATAACACTTTGATAATGTGATAGCCGAACTGCGTATGCAGTGGGCCGGTTGGCTCCAGCACCGGGCAGGAGAAAACCACTTTATCAAACGCCGGGACCATCTGGCCCTGGCGGAACTCGCCTAAGTCACCACCGCGTTTGCCTGACGGGCAAATCGAGTGTTTCTTCGCCAGTTTGCCGAAGTCGGCGCCGTTTTTAATCTGTTCGAGCAGATCCTGTGCCAGTTTCTCTTCTTTAACAAGGATATGCAGTGCTGCTGCTGTTTTTGCCATGATCGTGCCTTGAGTCGACTAGTTTACGGTCGGTATACTACCACGCGTTTTTCCTCCTCTCCCGACTTTCATTGAGTGATCATTTATGCGTTTAAACCCCGGACAACAACAAGCTGTCGAATTCGTCACCGGACCCTGCCTGGTGCTGGCGGGAGCGGGATCCGGTAAAACACGCGTGATCACCAACAAAATCGCCCATTTAATTCGGGGTTGTGGATACCAGGCGCGCCATATCGCGGCGGTCACCTTTACCAACAAAGCGGCGCGTGAGATGAAAGAGCGCGTCGGCCAGACGCTGGGCCGTAAAGAGGCGCGCGGGCTGATGATCTCCACCTTCCACACGCTGGGTCTGGATATTATCAAGCGCGAATACGCGGCGCTGGGCATGAAGTCCAACTTTTCTCTCTTTGATGACACCGACCAGGTGGCGCTGCTTAAAGAGCTAACGGAAGGGCTGATCGAAGATGACAAAGTGCTGTTGCAACAGCTGATCTCGACGATCTCGAACTGGAAAAACGATCTGATGACGCCGGCCCAGGCAGCGGCAAGTGCCAAAGGCGAGCGCGACCGCATCTTTGCCCACTGCTACGGTCTTTACGACGCGCATATGAAAGCCTGTAACGTCCTGGATTTCGACGATCTGATCCTGCTGCCGACGCTGCTGCTTCAGCGGAATGAAGAGGTGCGCGAGCGCTGGCAGAACAAAATTCGTTACCTGCTGGTGGATGAATACCAGGATACCAACACCAGCCAGTACGAGCTGGTAAAGCTGCTGGTAGGGCAGCGTGCGCGCTTTACCGTTGTAGGCGATGACGATCAGTCGATTTACTCCTGGCGTGGCGCACGTCCGCAGAACCTGGTGCTGCTGAGCAAAGACTTCCCGGCGTTGCAGGTGATTAAACTGGAGCAGAACTACCGTTCCTCCGGGCGTATCCTGAAGGCGGCGAATATCCTGATTGCCAATAACCCGCACGTCTTTGAGAAGCGCCTGTTCTCCGAACTGGGTTACGGCACCGAGCTGAAAGTGCTCAGCGCCAATAACGAAGAGCACGAAGCGGAGCGCGTAACGGGCGAGCTGATTGCCCATCATTTCGTCAACAAAACTGAATACAAGGATTACGCGATCCTCTATCGCGGTAACCACCAGTCGCGCGTCTTTGAAAAGATGCTGATGCAGAACCGCATCCCCTACAAAATCTCCGGCGGTACGTCGTTCTTTTCGCGTCCGGAAATCAAGGATCTGCTGGCCTATCTGCGCGTGCTGACCAACCCGGATGACGACAGCGCTTTCCTGCGCATAGTGAACACGCCGAAACGCGAGATTGGCTCTGCGACGCTGCAAAAGCTGGGTGAATGGGCGATGACCCGCAACAAAAGCCTGTTCACCGCCAGCTTCGATATGGGGCTGAGCCAGACCCTGACCGGGCGCGGCTATGAGGCCTTAACCCGCTTTACCCACTGGCTGGGTGAGGTGCAGCGTCTGGCTGAGCGCGAGCCTGTGGCGGCAGTACGCGATCTGATCCACGGCATTGATTACGAATCCTGGTTGTATGAAACCTCCGCCAGCCCGAAAGCGGCAGAGATGCGCATGAAAAACGTTAACCAGCTCTTCAGCTGGATGACCGAAATGCTTGAAGGATCTGAGATTGACGAGCCCATGACCCTGACGCAGGTGGTCACCCGCTTCACGCTGCGCGATATGATGGAGCGCGGGGAAAGCGAAGAAGAAGCCGATCAGGTTCAGCTGATGACGTTACATGCCTCGAAAGGGCTGGAGTTCCCTTATGTCTATCTGGTGGGGATGGAAGAGGGCCTATTGCCGCACCAGAGCAGCATTGATGAAGATAACGTCGACGAAGAGCGCCGTCTGGCCTACGTTGGGATCACCCGTGCGCAGAAAGAGCTGACGTTTACGCTGTGCAAAGAGCGCCGTCAGTATGGTGAGCTGGTGCGCCCGGAGCCGAGCCGTTTTCTGCTGGAGTTGCCTCAGGACGATCTTATCTGGGAGCAGGAGCGTAAAGTCATTACCGCTGAAGAGCGTATGCATAAAGGGCAGGCAAACGTGGCAAACATTCGCGCGATGCTGGCAAAAGCCAAAGAGAAGGGATAACTATTTGTAGGCCGGGTAAGGCGAAGCCGCCACCCGGCACGCTTCAAGGGTCACTTCACATCAAGCGCCCAGTGCACATAGCTCTGCCACTGGTACTCCTGCTCAATCAGTTCCGCCCCAAGGGGATGATCCTCAAGCCAGTTTTCCGGTAGCGTCAGCGTCAGTTTCTCATCGTCTGCCGCCAGCGTAATCGCTGGCAGCAAATCATCTCGACGCCGACTGGCAAACAGGATCGCCAGCCGAAGCAGACGACACAGATGCTCCGCCACGCGCGGCGGCACAGCGTTCTGCTGGTGAAGGGAAGAGAGATCGACGGCGTTAGTCTGATTCAGCAGCAGGGTGGCCAGCAGCTTCTTCTGGGCGGGCGTATAACCCGGCAAATCGAGATTACGCACCAGCCAGGCCGCGTGCAGCGGTGCCTGCTTGTACTCCACGCTGAGACCAATTTCATGTAGCGCACAGGCGCTTAGCAACAGATCGCGGCTTAACGGTTCAATATCCCAGCTTTTTTTCACCTGATCGGCAAACTGTGACGCCAGTTGACTCACTCTCTGCGCCTGGTCGGTATCCACAATAAAGCGGCGTTGAACGTTACGCAGCGTACGGCTACGGATGTCCTGATCGACCGACTGGTGCAGCATTCCGTAGACCAGACCTTCACGCAGCGCACCGCCTGCCAGGGTCATACACTGGATATTAAGCTCGGTGAAAATGGCAATCAGTATGGCGAGCCCACTGGGGAAAACCAGCGCGCGTTCAAGCGTCAGCCCTTCTATTTCAAGCTCTTCCAGACGACCACACTGGATGGCGCGCTGTTTAAGCTGCTGGAGTTTGGCAAGCGTGATCCGCTCGTCCATCCCCTGTGCCATCATGATTTCCTGCAACGCCTGCACGGTTCCGGACGCGCCGACACACACTTTCCAGCCGTGATAGCGCAGTTCGTCCATGACCGGGCGCAGGACCGCACGCGCCGCGTTTTCCGCCTCGTCAAAATTCTCTTTGGCAAGGTTTCGATCGGTAAAGTAGCGTTCCAGCCAGGTCACACAGCCCATTGACAGGCTGAAGAGCGACGTCGCCTGCGCGCCTGTGCCCGTGACCAGTTCGGTACTGGCGCCACCGATATCGACCACCAGACGACGATCGTCGCCGCCGGTCGTATGCGCCACACCCTGATAAATCAGACGCGCTTCTTCTTCACCGCTGATGACCTGCACCGGACAGCCCAGAATTTCCTGTGCTCTGGCAATGAAATCGCCAGCGTTAACCGCCAGACGAAGGGTCGCCGTGGCAACAACGCGAATTTGACTGAGCGGGATATCCTGTAAACGTTCTGCAAACAGACGCAGACACTGCCAGCCACGTTCCATGGCTTCCGGGGAGAGATGATTATCGCTGCTCAGGCCCGCCGCGAGGCGGACCTTGCGCTTAATGCGCGTCAGCGTTTGTATGCTTCCCGCCACCTCGCGCACAACCAGCATATGAAAACTATTCGAACCGAGATCAATTGCCGCATAAAGCGAGGTGGAGCTGAGCATATTTTCTTAACCTGAACGACGACGATTACGCGGTGCACCGCCGGAACGACGCGGGCCATTGCCGGAGCGTGGACGTGTAAGGCGCTTAGGTGGCGGCAACTCGCTTAACAGCGCTTCCGGATTGTATTTGCTCTGTGGAATAGAGTGACCGATGTAGGTCTCAATGGCCGGAAGGTTCAGCGCATACTCTTCACACGCAAGGCTGATGGAGTGACCGCTTGCGCCTGCACGACCAGTACGACCGATACGGTGTACATAGTCTTCACAGTCATCTGGCAGGTCATAGTTAAAGACGTGCGTCACGGCTGGAATGTGCAGGCCACGGGCCGCCACGTCGGTCGCGACCAGAATATCAAGGTCGCCACGAGTAAATTCGTCGAGAATGCGCAGGCGTTTTTTCTGCGCCACGTCGCCGGTCAGCAGACCCACACGGTGACCATCTGCCGCCAGGTGTCCCCAGATATCTTCACAGCGGTGTTTGGTGTTCGCGAAGATAATCGCGCGATCCGGCCACTCTTCTTCGATCAGGGTTTGCAACAGGCGCATTTTCTCTTCATTAGAAGGATAAAAAAGCTCTTCTTTAATGCGGTGCCCGGTTTTCTGCTCCGGTTCTACTTCCACATATTCCGCATTGTTCATCTGCTCGAATGCGAGTTCACGTACGCGGTATGACAGGGTTGCGGAAAACAGCATGTTCAGACGCTGGTTTGCCGCAGGCATACGGCGGAACAGCCAGCGGATGTCTTTAATGAAGCCCAGATCGTACATGCGGTCTGCTTCATCCAGCACCACGACCTGGATTGCGCCGAGGTTGATATGGTTCTGTTTGGCGTAGTCGATAAGACGGCCGGTGGTCCCAATCAGGATATCGACGCCGCTTTCCAGCACTTTCAGCTGTTTATCGTAGCCGTCGCCGCCGTAGGCCAGGCCAAGTTTCAGGCCGGTGGCTTGCGCCAGGGGCTCAGCGTCTGCGTGGATCTGTACCGCCAGTTCTCGCGTCGGGGCCATAATTAGCGCGCGCGGCTGGTTAACTTTGCGGTCTGCAATCGCTGGGTGAGAAAGTAAATAATGAAACGTTGACGTTAAAAACGCCATCGTTTTGCCAGTACCGGTTTGCGCCTGCCCTGCAACATCGCGACCGGCCAGCGTCAGCGGCAGGGCGAGAGCCTGAATGGGCGTGCAGTTATGAAACCCTTTAGTTTCAAGGGCTTCGATCACCTTTGGGTGCAGGGCGAAGTCGGAAAACTTCTGTTCTGTTAAATGTGTTTTGCTCATAGTGTGGTAGAATATCAGCTTACTATTGCTTTACGAAAGCGTATCCGGTGAAATAAAGTCAACCTTTAGTTGGTTAATGCGACATCAACACGTCGTTGGTGGAGACAAAACCAACGTACCAGGCTTATTCCTGTGGAGTTATATATGAGCGATAAAATTATTCACCTGACTGACGACAGTTTTGACACGGACGTACTTAAAGCTGACGGGCTGATCCTCGTTGATTTCTGGGCTGAATGGTGTGGTCCTTGCAAAATGATCGCTCCGATTCTGGATGAAATCGCTGACGAATATCAGGGCAAACTGACCGTTGCCAAGCTGAACATCGACCAGAACCCGGGCACCGCGCCAAAATACGGTATCCGTGGCATCCCGACCCTGCTGCTGTTCAAGAACGGTGACGTGGCAGCGACCAAAGTGGGCGCACTGTCCAAAGGTCAACTGAAAGAGTTCCTGGACGCTAACCTGGCGTAAGGTTTCTCAGCTGAGCGTCCAGAGCGCCTAATTAACGGCGAGATCTGGACGCCCGGCTTTAGTCGTGCTAAGTTAGCTATGACTACGTTTTAAACATATCTTGTTGTTTGAATCTTGTTTTACCCGATACTTCCCGTTGTTAACATAAACAGTGCGTGAAGTTGCTAGATTCCGGGCTTGTCACTCAATCCGTCTTGTCGTTTCAGTTCTGCGTTCTTTCCCTGTGACCAGACAGCGAACAGACATGAGGTGATGGCCGCTAAACAGGCATGGATGACCCTGCCATACCATTCACAACATTAAGTTCGAGAATCACCCCGAGTTTAAGAACCCACACCATTATGAATCTTACCGAATTAAAGAATACGCCGGTTTCTGAGCTGATCACTCTCGGCGAAAATATGGGACTGGAAAACCAGGCTCGTATGCGCAAGCAGGACATCATTTTCGCCATCCTGAAGCAGCACGCTAAGAGTGGCGAAGATATCTTTGGCGACGGTGTGCTGGAGATACTGCAAGACGGATTTGGTTTCCTCCGCTCCGCAGACAGCTCCTACCTCGCCGGCCCTGACGACATCTACGTATCCCCTAGCCAAATCCGCCGTTTCAACCTCCGCACTGGTGACACCATTTCAGGTAAGATTCGTCCTCCAAAAGAGGGTGAACGCTACTTTGCGCTGTTGAAGGTTAACGAAGTCAACTACGACAAACCGGAAAACTCCCGCAATAAGATCCTGTTCGAGAACTTAACGCCGCTGCACGCGAACTCTCGCCTGCGCATGGAGCGTGGTAACGGGTCTACTGAAGACTTAACCGCGCGTGTGCTGGATCTGGCATCGCCAATTGGTCGTGGCCAGCGTGGTCTGATTGTAGCGCCGCCAAAAGCCGGTAAAACCATGCTGCTGCAAAACATCGCGCAGAGCATTGCTTACAATCACCCAGACTGTGTGCTGATGGTGCTGCTGATTGACGAACGTCCGGAAGAAGTGACCGAGATGCAGCGTCTGGTGAAAGGGGAAGTGGTTGCGTCTACCTTCGACGAGCCTGCTTCCCGCCACGTTCAGGTTGCGGAAATGGTTATCGAGAAGGCGAAACGCCTGGTTGAGCACAAGAAAGATGTGATCATCCTGCTCGACTCCATCACCCGTCTGGCGCGTGCCTACAACACCGTGGTGCCGGCTTCCGGTAAAGTACTGACCGGTGGTGTGGATGCCAACGCCCTGCATCGTCCGAAGCGTTTCTTCGGTGCGGCGCGTAACGTGGAAGAGGGCGGTAGCCTGACCATTATCGCGACGGCGCTGATCGATACCGGCTCCAAAATGGACGAAGTTATCTACGAAGAGTTCAAAGGTACAGGCAACATGGAACTGCACCTTTCTCGTAAAATCGCAGAAAAACGCGTCTTCCCGGCGATCGACTACAACCGTTCCGGTACCCGTAAAGAAGAGCTGCTTACCACTCAGGAAGAGCTTCAGAAAATGTGGATCCTGCGCAAAATCATCCATCCAATGGGCGAAATCGACGCAATGGAATTCCTCATCAACAAACTGGCGATGACCAAAACGAACGACGATTTCTTCGACATGATGAAACGCTCGTAACGCAAATAATCCCAGTAAACGCCACGTTTTTACGTGGCGTTTTTTATTTATGGACTATACGCTATTACCACACACTCCCAATTTTGACCTGTCGGTGCGACAATAAGAATGTTTGCACAGTCAAAGAAATAATTGATTGAAAAACATACAAAGGGAGTTGTGAGAAGCCATCTTTAATCCTTCTGAGGCAGTGGCTTCATGGTTATACTTCCGGGACTAACATTTGTTGAGAGCAATCCATTGTGAATCTACTCACTGCAGTAACTGAGCTGATCAGTATTTTTTTATTCACAACCTGTTTTTTGTTCATTGCGCGCAAGGTAGCAAAAAGAATTGGGTTAGTGGACAAACCGAACTTCCGTAAACGTCATCAGGGGCTTATTCCGCTGGTGGGCGGCATTTCGGTATACGCAGGCATCTGTTTCACATTCGGGATCGCGGATTATTATATCCCCCATGCCGCACTCTATCTGGCATGTGCCGGTGTGCTGGTACTGGTCGGCGCCCTTGATGATCGTTTTGATATCAGCGTGAAGTTCCGCGCGACGGTACAGGCGGCCATTGGCATCATTATGATGGTGGTAGGCGGCCTCTATCTCAGAAGCCTGGGCTACGTGTTTGGTCCCTGGGAGCTGGTGCTTGGGCCATTCGGCTTCTTCCTGACGCTGTTTGCCGTGTGGGCGGCTATCAACGCCTTTAACATGGTTGACGGTATAGACGGTCTGCTTGGTGGGCTGTCCTCTGTTTCGTTTGGCGCGATCGGCATCATCTTATGGTTTGACGGCCAGTACAGCCTGTCAATGTGGTGCTTTGCTATGATTGCCGCCATCCTGCCATACATCTGCCTGAACCTGGGTGTGTTAGGGCGTCGCTATAAAGTCTTTATGGGCGATGCGGGCAGTACCCTGATTGGCTTTACGGTTATCTGGGTCCTGCTGGAAACCACGCAGGGTAAAACGCACCCTATCAGCCCGGTAACGGCTCTCTGGATTATCGCCATCCCGCTGATGGACATGGTCGCTATTATGTACCGCCGTCTGCGTAAAGGAATGAGCCCGTTTTCTCCCGATCGGCAGCATATTCACCACCTGATTATGCGCGCCGGCTTCACGTCTCGTCAGGCATTTGTGTTGATTACGCTTGCGGCTGCTATTCTGGCTGCGATTGGCGTTGCCGCAGAATACGCACATTTCATTCCTGAATGGGTAATGTTGGTATTATTCTTGCTAGCATTTTTCATGTACGGTTACTGCATCAAGCGTGCATGGAAAGTCGCGCGTTTTATTAAACGTTTAAAACGCAGGATGCGTCGGAACAGTGGCAAAAACACAACATTAACTAAGTAAAACCGGGACTATGATGACTCAACCGTTGGCGGGAGCGAAATCAGTGGGCACTGAGAACGAGCTGGATATTCGTGGTTTGTTTCGCGTGTTATGGCAGGGCAAACTGTGGATTGTAGGGATTGCCCTGGGGTTCGCGCTGTTAGCGCTTGCTTACACCTTCTTTGCAAAACAAGAGTGGAGCGCCACGGCGATCACAGACCGACCAACGGTGAATATGCTTGGAGGCTACTACTCCCAGCAGCAATTCCTGCGTAATCTTGATATCAAGGCCAATCTGGCGACCCCGGATCAGGCCTCGGTGATGGATGAATCCTACAAAGAGTTTGTGATGCAGCTGGCGTCGTGGGATACACGTCGCGATTTCTGGTCCCAGACGGACTACTACAAGCAGCGCATGGTCGGTAACAGCAAAGCGGATGCCGCGCTGCTGGATGATCTGATTAATAACATTCAGTTTATGCCTGGCGATGTGCTTCGTAACGTTAGCGACAGCGTGAAGCTGATTGCGGAAACGGCGCCGGACGCCAATAACCTGTTGCGTCAGTACGTTGCTTTTGCCAGCCAGCGCGCGGCCAGCCATTTGAATGACGAGCTGAAAGGCGCCTGGGCTGCGCGCACTATCCAGATGAAAGCGCAGGTCAAACGCCAGGAAGAGGTCGCTAAGGCCATCTTCGCCCGTCGCGTGCATAATCTTGAGCAGGCGCTGAAGATTGCGGAACAGCACAATATTTCCCGTAGCGAAACGGATGTTCCGGCGGACGAACTCCCGGATTCAGAAATGTTCCTTCTTGGTCGCCCAATGCTTCAGGCTCGTCTGGAAAATATCCAGGCCGTTGGCCCTGACTTTGACCTTGATTACGACCAAAACCGCGCCATGCTCAATACGCTCAACGTCGGTCCAACGCTGGACCCGCGTTTTCAGACCTATCGTTATTTAAGAACGCCTGAAGAGCCTGTAAAACGCGATAGTCCGCGTCGCGCATTCCTGATGATCATGTGGGGGATTGTGGGCGCACTGACTGGCGCTGGCGTAGCGTTATTGCGTCGCCGCACAAACTAAGAACGCCGTCTACGATGAAGGCTGTGACCTTCATCGTCTAATCGAAGAGAATCGATGTGAAAGTACTAACCGTATTTGGCACCAGGCCGGAGGCCATCAAGATGGCGCCTCTGGTTCATGCGCTGGCCAGAGATCCTGATATTGAAGCGAAAGTGTGCGTGACTGCCCAGCACCGTGAGATGCTCGATCAGGTCTTAACCCTCTTTTCTATCGTCCCGGATTACGATCTCAATATAATGAAACCGGGACAGGGACTGACGGAAATAACCTGCCGTATTCTGCAAGAATTAAAGCCTATTCTGGAGTCGTTCAAGCCGGATGTAGTGCTGGTGCACGGCGACACCACTACTACCGTGGCAACCAGCCTGGCCGCGTTCTATCAGCGTATCCCCGTTGGTCATATTGAAGCGGGTCTGCGTACCGGCAATCTCTATTCCCCGTGGCCGGAAGAGGCCAACCGTACGCTCACCGGTCACCTGGCGATGTACCATTTTGCGCCAACCGAGAACTCACGCCAAAACCTGCTGCGCGAAAATATCAGCGACAGCAAGATCTTCGTCACCGGCAATACGGTCATTGATGCGCTGATTTGGGTGCGTGACCGCGTGCTGGCTAACAGCGAGCTTCAGGCAGAACTTGCTGCGCGCTATCCGTTCCTGAACAACGGCAAGAAAACGATTCTGGTGACGGGCCACCGCCGCGAAAGCTTTGGCCGTGGCTTTGAGCAAATCTGCCACGCGCTGGCTGAAATCGCCGCGCAGAACGAGGATGTGCAGATTGTCTATCCGGTGCACCTCAACCCGAACGTCAGCGAACCGGTCAACCGTATCCTGGGTCACGTGGAAAACGTGCTCCTGATCGAGCCGCAGGACTATCTGCCATTTGTCTGGCTGATGAACCACGCCTGGCTGATCCTGACCGATTCTGGCGGCATTCAGGAAGAGGCGCCCTCCCTCGGTAAGCCGGTACTGGTGATGCGTGAAACCACCGAACGCCCGGAAGCGGTTACTGCCGGTACCGTGCGTCTGGTGGGAACGGATCCGCGTCGTATTGTCGAAGAGGTCACGCGCTTACTGCATGACGATGAAGAGTATCAGGCGATGAGCCGGGCCCACAATCCGTACGGTGACGGGCAGGCTTGTGGTCGTATTTTGCACGCACTTAAACACAATCGGGTAACGCTATGAGTTTTACTACCATCTCTGTTGTTGGTCTTGGCTATATCGGGCTGCCTACTGCGGCGGCCTTTGCCTCTCGTCAAAAGCAGGTCGTTGGCGTAGATATCAACGCGCACGCGGTGGAAACCATCAACCGTGGCGAAATTCATATCGTGGAGCCCGATCTCGATCGCGTGGTGAAAAAGGCGGTGGACGGTGGCTTCCTGCGCGCCAGCACCACGCCGGTAGAAGCCGATGCGTACCTGATTGCGGTTCCAACGCCCTTTAAAGGCGATCATGAGCCTGACATGGTTTACGTCGAGGCGGCGGCAAAATCCATTGCGCCTGTGCTGAAGAAAGGGGCGCTGGTTATCCTTGAGTCCACTTCACCTGTTGGGGCAACCGAGCAGATGGCACAGTGGCTGGCCGAGGCGCGTCCCGATCTTAGCTTCCCCCAGCAGGTGGGCGACCAGGCCGATATCAATATCGCCTACTGCCCTGAGCGCGTACTGCCAGGCCAGGTGATGGTGGAACTGATTAAAAATGACCGCGTGATTGGCGGCATGACGCCAGTCTGCTCCGCGCGCGCCAGCGAGCTGTATAAAATTTTCCTTGAAGGCGAATGTGTGGTGACCAACTCCCGCACCGCCGAGATGTGCAAACTGACCGAAAACAGTTTCCGCGACGTTAACATCGCGTTTGCGAATGAACTGTCGTTGATTTGCGCCGATCAGGGGATTAACGTCTGGGAACTTATTCGTCTTGCCAACCGTCACCCCCGCGTGAACATCCTTCAGCCGGGGCCGGGCGTGGGTGGGCACTGCATCGCGGTCGATCCGTGGTTTATCGTGGCGCAAAATCCGGAACAGGCACGCCTGATTCGCACCGCGCGCGAAGTAAACGACCATAAACCGCACTGGGTTATCAACCAGGTCAAAGCCACGGTCGCGGATTGCCTGGCCGACAGCGGCAAACGCGCCAGTGAGCTGAAAATTGCCTGCTTTGGTCTGGCATTCAAACCGAATATTGACGATCTGCGCGAAAGCCCGGCGATGGAAATTGCCGAAATGATCGCTGCCTGGCACAGCGGTGAAACGCTGGTGGTTGAGCCGAATATTCATGCGTTGCCGGCAAAACTTGCCGGTCACTGCACCCTTACCGCCCTGGATGACGCGCTGGCGACGGCGGATGTGCTGGTGCTGCTGGTGGATCACAATGCGTTTAAAACGGTCTCCGGTGATGCCGTACGTCAGCAGTATGTTGTTGATACCAAAGGCGTGTGGCGTTGAGTATCCTCAACGGCGTGCTGGAGTCCCTTGAGTGGGAAAGCGCATTTTTTGCGCGTCCCTCAGCGATAGTGCGTCTGCGCGACAATGCCCCTGCGTTGCAGGACGCAGACTTCAGCGCCTGGCAGCGCGTACAGGCTAAGATCCCGGCGGACCGCGCCGATCTGCTGGACGCCCTCCAGCAGCACGGATTCCGGCTGGTCGAGGGCGAGGTTGATCTCTCTGTTACCGTGGCTCGCTACGCCTCACCGGGCGCGGAAATTGCAACGGAGCAGGATATCCCCACGCTGCGCAAGATGGCGGCGCTGGCCTTCGCTCAGAGCCGTTTCCGGGCGCCCTGGTATGCGCCCGATGACAGCGGTCGCTTTTATGCTCAGTGGATAGAGAATGCGGTCAAAGGCACGTTTGACCACGTCTGTCTGGTGTTCCGTACTGACGGGGGACAGATTCAGGGTTTTGTTTCGCTTCGCAGGCTCACCGAGCACGAGGCGCGCATCGGATTGTTAGCCGGGCGCGGCATGGGCGAGAAACTCATGCAGGCGGCGCTGCACTGGGCGGAGCAACAACAGGTATCGACGCTGCGGGTCGCAACCCAGATGGGCAACACCGCTGCGCTTAAACGTTATATTGCGAGTGGTGCCAGCATCGACGCCACCGCCTACTGGTTATACAGGTGACAAGATGATTCCATTTAACGCGCCTCCCGTTGTGGGCACTGAACTTGATTACATGCAGTCGGCTATGGGCAGCGGCAAGCTCTGTGGCGACGGCGGTTTTACCCGCCGCTGCCAGCAGTGGATGGAGCAACGTTTTCACAGTGCCAAGGTGCTGCTGACGCCGTCCTGTACCGCATCGCTCGAGATGGCGGCGCTGCTGCTGGATATCCAGCCTGGCGATGAAGTGATCATGCCGAGCTACACCTTCGTCTCCACGGCGAACGCGTTTGTCCTGCGCGGGGCGAAAATCGTGTTTGTGGATATCCGTCCGGATACCATGAACATCGACGAAACGCTGATTGAAGCGGCGATCACTGACAAAACGCGGGCGATTGTGCCGGTGCATTACGCGGGCGTGGCCTGTGAGATGGACACCATCATGGCCATCGCCAAAAAGCACAACCTGCTTGTGGTGGAAGACGCCGCGCAGGGCGTGATGTCCACCTACAAAGGTCGCGCGCTGGGCACCATCGGTCATATCGGCTGCTTTAGCTTCCACGAAACCAAAAACTACACCGCAGGCGGCGAAGGCGGCGCGACGCTGATTAACGATCGTGCCCTGGTGGAGCGTGCGGAAGTGATCCGTGAAAAAGGGACCAACCGCAGCCAGTTCTTCCGCGGTCAGGTGGATAAGTACACCTGGCGCGATATCGGCTCAAGCTACCTGATGGCGGATTTGCAGGCCGCGTATCTCTGGGCGCAGCTGGAAGCGGCAGAGCGAATCAATCTGCAACGCCTCTCCCTGTGGCAAACCTACTACGACGCGCTGGAGCCGCTGGCAAAAGCCGGACGTATTGAACTGCCGACTATTCCGGCAGACTGTATCCACAACGCTCACATGTTCTACATCAAGCTGCGCGATAACGACGATCGCAGCAAGCTGATTGCCTGGCTGAAAGAGGCGGAAATTATGGCGGTATTCCACTATATTCCGCTGCACTCCAGCCCGGCTGGCGAAGCCTTCGGGATGTTTGCCGGTGAAGACCGCTACACCACCAAAGAGAGCGAACGTCTGCTCCGCCTGCCCCTGTTCTACAACCTCGCGCCGGTGAACCAGCGTACGGTGATCAATTCGCTTCTGAGTTATTTCGCCTGATATGTCTCTGGCAAAAGCGTCGGTGTGGACGGCAGCGTCCACGCTAGTAAAAATTGGCGCCGGGTTACTGGTCGTCAAGCTGCTGGCCGTCTCATTTGGTCCGTCAGGCGTTGGGCTGGCAGGGAACTTCCGCCAGCTGGTCACGGTGCTTGGCGTGCTGGCGGGAGCCGGGATATTCAATGGCGTCACCAAATACGTCGCGCAGCATCATGACGATGCCGAAAAGCTCCGCACGGTGGTGGGCACCTCCTCGGCTATGGTGCTGGGCTTCTCTACGTTGCTGGCCGTCGTCTTTTTGCTGGCGGCGGCACCCATCAGCCAGGGGCTGTTCGGACACACGCATTATCAGGGGCTGGTGCGCCTGGTGGCGCTCGTTCAGATGGGGATCGCCTGGGCAAACCTGCTGCTGGCGCTGATGAAAGGCTTCCGTGATGCCGCCGGGAATGCGCTGGCGCTGATCCTCGGCAGCATCATCGGCGTTATCGCCTACTACTTTTGCTATCGGCTGGGCGGCTATGAAGGCGCGCTGCTGGGGCTGGCGCTGGTGCCTGCGCTCGTTGTCATTCCGGCTGCGTTTATGCTGATGCGCAGAGGCAATGTCCCGCTGAGTTACCTGAAACCGCAGTGGGACAAGATACTGGCGGGGCAGCTCGGTAAGTTTACCCTGATGGCGCTCATCACTTCGGTAACGCTTCCCGTTGCCTACGTGATGATGCGAAACCTGCTGGCAGCGCATTACAGCTGGGATGAAGTGGGGATCTGGCAGGGCGTGAGCAGTATTTCAGATGCTTACCTCCAATTTATTACGGCTTCCTTTAGCGTCTATTTGCTGCCAACCTTATCGCGCCTGACTTCCAGGCAGGATATTACCCGCGAGATTTTTCGCTCCCTGCGTTTTGTGTTACCGGCGGTTGCGATCGCCAGCTTTACCGTCTGGTTACTGCGTGATTTCGCCATCTGGCTGCTGTTTTCGGCGAAGTTTACCGCCATGCGCGATCTGTTTGCCTGGCAACTGGTCGGCGATGTGCTGAAAGTGGGGGCATACGTTTTCGGCTATCTGGTGATTGCGAAGGCTTCGCTGCGGTTGTATATCCTGGCAGAGATCGGCCAGTTTGCGCTGCTGACGGCATTTTCTCACTGGCTGATCCCCACCCACGGTGCGCTGGGGGCGGCTCAGGCCTATATGGCAACTTATATCGTTTATTTCGCTGCCTGTTGCGGCGTATTTTTACTTTGGCGTAAACGCGCATGACTGCACTGATACACATACTGGGATCGGATATCCCGCATCACAACCAGACCGTTCTACGTTTCTTCAATGATGAACTGGCATCCGGCACGCCCGATGCGCGCGAGTTTATGGTCGTTGGACGCGATAACGGTCTGAGCGCGGCGTGTCCGGCATTGCACATCACCTTCTGGCCAGACAAAGCGGCGCTGACCAAAGCCGTTGTCGCGAAAGCTAAAGCGGACCGAAGCCAGCGTTTCTTCTTCCACGGACAGTTCAATACTGGCCTGTGGCTGGCGCTGTTAAGCGGCGGGATAAAACCTTCCCAGTTCAGCTGGCATATCTGGGGAGCGGATCTCTACGAAGTCTCACGTGGCTGGAAATTCCGTCTTTTCTATCCGCTGCGTCGTCTGGCCCAGGCGCGCGTGGGCTGCGTTTTTGCTACCCGTGGCGATCTCAACTATTTTGCTAAACAGCACCCGAAGGTTCGCGGGGAGCTGCTCTATTTTCCGACCCGTATGGATCCGGCGCTGAACACCCTGGCGAATGACGCGATTCGTGAGGGCAAACTGACCATCCTGGTGGGAAATTCCGGCGATCGCAGTAACGAGCATGTCGCGGCGCTGCGGGCGGTACATCAGCAGTTTGGCGATACGGTGAACGTAGTGGTGCCGATGGGCTATCCCGCCAATAACGACGCCTACATCAATGACGTTCGCCAGCAGGGGCTTGCGCTGTTTAGCGCGGAAAATCTGCACATTCTCAACGATAAGCTGGAATTTGATGACTATCTCGCGCTCCTGCGAAAATGCGATCTGGGCTATTTCATCTTTGCCCGTCAGCAGGGGATTGGTACGCTGTGTCTGCTGATTCAGGCGGGCGTACCGTGCGTGCTCAACCGCGAAAACCCGTTCTGGCAGGACATGGCCGAACAGCATATTCCGGTGCTGTTTACCTCTGACACGCTTAATGTCGAGGTCGTACGGGAAGCGCAGCGTCAGCTCACGCTGGTGGATAAAAATAGCATCGACTTTTTCAGCCCGAACTACCTCACGCCGTGGCACCACGCGCTGCGTATTGCTTCAGGAGACAACGCATGAGCCAGTTGCAATTTAGCGGCTTGCTGGTGGTCTGGCTGCTGAGCACGCTGTTTATCGCCACGCTCACCTGGTTTGAGTTCCGGCGCGTACGTTTTAACTTCAACGTTTTCTTCTCGCTGCTGTTTTTGCTGACCTTTTTCTTTGGCTTCCCGCTGACCAGCATCCTCGTGTTCCGCTTTGATGTTGGCGTCGCTCCGCCGGAAATCTTGTTGCAGGCACTGCTCTCTGCGACCTGCTTCTACGCGGTGTATTACGTCACCTATAAAACGCGCCTGCGCGCGGCGAAAGACACCGCACCCCGTCGTCCGCTGTTTACCATGAACCGGGTAGAAACCCATCTGACGTGGGTTATGCTGATGACCATCGCCCTCGTCAGCGTGGCGATCTTCTTCATGCATAACGGCTTTTTACTGTTTAAGTTACAGTCCTATAGCCAGATTTTCTCCGCCGAAGTCTCTGGTGTCGCGCTCAAGCGTTTCTTCTATTTCTTCATTCCGGCGATGCTGGTGGTCTTTTTCCTGCGTCAGGACAGCAAAGCCTGGCTGTTCTTCCTGGTCAGCACCGTCGCATTTGGCATTCTGACCTACATGATCGTCGGCGGCACCCGCGCCAACATCATTATCGCCTTCGCGATTTTCCTGTTTATCGGCATTATTCGCGGCTGGATCTCGCTGTGGATGCTGGCGGCGGCAGGCGTCTTTGGCATTGTGGGGATGTTCTGGCTGGCGCTGAAGCGCTACGGACTGAACGTGGCGGGCGACGAAGCGTTTTATACCTTCCTGTATCTGACGCGCGACACCTTCTCGCCGTGGGAAAACCTGGCATTGCTGCTGCAAAACTACGACAAAATCGAATTCCAGGGGCTGGCGCCGATTGTTCGCGATTTCTATGTCTTTATACCGACGTGGCTGTGGCCTGACCGTCCCGGTATTGTCCTGAACACGGCGAACTACTTTACCTGGGAAGTGCTGAACAACCATTCGGGCCTGGCGATTTCCCCAACCCTGATTGGCTCGCTGGTAGTGATGGGCGGAACGTGGTTTATCCTGCCGGGCGCGATCGCGGTCGGGTTGATAATAAAATGGTTCGACTGGCTATATACGCTGGGTAACGAAGAGACCAACCGCTACAAAGCCGCTGTTTTGCACAGTTTCTGTTTCGGTGCCATTTTCAATATGATCGTTCTGGCGCGCGAGGGGCTGGATTCATTCGTCTCACGCGTGGTGTTCTTTATGGTCGTTTTCGGACTCTGTCTGCTGCTGGCAAAACTGCTGTACTGGTTGTTTGACAGTGCAGGGCTTGTGCACAGACGTGAGCCACAGGGCAGCACAACGCTGTCGCAAGTCTGAGTAGGGATTATCATGACGGATACAACTTCAGCCCCGCGTTATGCGCTGCGCGGGCTACAGCTGATTGGCTGGCGAGACATGCAGCACGCGCTGGATTTTCTGTTCGCGGACGGGCAGATGAAATCGGGCACGCTGGTGGCCATCAACGCAGAAAAAATGCTGGCGGTTGAAGATAATGCGGAAGTGAAAAGCCTGATTGAAGCCGCGGAGTTTAAATACGCAGACGGTATTAGCGTGGTGCGTTCAATTCGTAAAAAGTTTCCAGACGCTAATGTGTCTCGCGTGGCGGGAGCTGACCTTTGGGAGCGGCTTATGGAACGCGCAGGCGCTGAAGGCACACCGGTATTTTTGATCGGCGGCAAGCCAGAGGTGCTGGCGCAGACCGAACAAAAGCTGCGTAACCAGTGGAATGTTAACATCGTGGGCAGTCAGGATGGCTATTTCAGGCCGGAAGATCGCCAGGCGTTATATGAGCGCGTACGCGACAGCGGGGCGAAAATTGTCACTGTCGCCATGGGGTCGCCGCGGCAGGAAATTCTGATGCGCGATTGCCGTCTGGTCAGCCCGGATGCGCTCTATATGGGCGTCGGCGGCACCTACGACGTCTTTACCGGCCACGTTAAGCGTGCGCCCAAAGTCTGGCAAAACCTGGGGCTGGAGTGGCTCTACCGCCTGCTTTCTCAACCGACACGAATCAAACGACAGATTCGTCTTCTGCGCTACCTCGCCTGGCACTACACCGGTAAAATGTAATCAATATGCAGCGCGATCTGCTGTTCGCGCTGCAACGCCCCCTGCAAAGCTGCTGAATTTCTGTGCAATGCATTCATTTTTTTAATGCATTGTTTGCCATTTGCCAGAATTTAAGAAACCATTCGCTCCGTATTTCAGTACCCCTCAAAAACAATACCCGGCAATAAGTCGGGAAACAGCAAACACAACCGAGGAATTATGGCAGAGAAAAAACCGGAGCTTCAGCGTGGGCTGGAAGCTCGACATATTGAATTGATCGCGCTGGGCGGGACTATCGGCGTTGGCCTGTTTATGGGCTCGGCAAGCACGCTGAAATGGGCGGGGCCTTCCGTCCTGCTGGCGTATATTATTGCCGGACTGTTCGTCTTCTTCATCATGCGCTCAATGGGCGAAATGCTGTTCCTGGAGCCGGTAACGGGCTCTTTCGCCGTTTACGCCCACCGGTATATGAGCCCGTTCTTTGGTTATCTCACGGCCTGGTCGTACTGGTTTATGTGGATGGCCGTCGGGATTTCGGAGATCACCGCCATCGGGGTCTACGTGCAGTTCTGGTTCCCGGAGATGGCCCAGTGGATACCCGCGCTTATTGCCGTAGGGCTAGTGGCGCTGGCGAACCTTGCCGCCGTTCGTCTTTACGGTGAAATCGAGTTCTGGTTTGCGATGATCAAAGTTACCACCATCATCGTGATGATTGTTGTGGGTCTGGGTGTCATCTTCTTTGGCTTCGGTAACGGCGGGCACGCTATCGGTTTCGGTAACCTGACCGGGCACGGCGGCTTTTTTGCGGGTGGCTGGAAGGGCTTTCTGACGGCGCTCTGTATCGTTGTCGCCTCCTATCAGGGCGTTGAGCTGATCGGCATTACCGCCGGTGAGGCGAAAAACCCGCAGGTCACACTGCGTAGCGCGGTAGGCAAGGTGCTGTGGCGTATCCTGATTTTCTATGTGGGCGCTATCTTCGTTATCGTGACCATTTTCCCATGGAACGAGATCGGCACCACCGGCAGCCCGTTTGTCTTAACTTTCGCTAAGATTGGCATCACGGCGGCAGCCGCCATTATCAACTTTGTGGTACTGACGGCGGCGCTTTCCGGCTGTAACAGCGGAATGTACAGCTGTGGGCGTATGCTTTACGCGCTCTCGCAAAACAAACAGCTGCCGGCTGTGATGGGCAAAGTCTCCCGCGTAGGTGTACCGGTGGCGGGCGTAGCCGTGTCGATTGTGATTTTGCTGATTGGCTCTTGCCTGAACTACATCATCCCAAATCCGCAGCGCGTGTTTGTTTACGTCTATAGCGCCAGCGTGCTGCCGGGGATGGTACCGTGGTTTGTCATTTTGATTAGCCAGTTGCGTTTCCGGCAGGCGCACAAAAAAGCGATCGCCAGCCATCCGTTCCGCTCCATTCTGTTCCCGTATGCGAACTATTTGACGATGGCGTTCCTGATTTGCGTATTAATTGGAATGTACTTTAATGAAGATACCCGCATGTCGCTGTTTGTCGGGATGATCTTCCTGGCTGCCGTCACAGCTGCATATAAACTTTTTGGCCTGGGTCGCCGTGGCTCCGCCCATAAAGTGGAGGAATAAGCGGCAAAATGTGCAAACCATAACCAAACGCGCATTTTTTTCAAAAAAGCACTAGACAGCGGGGACGGAGGTACGTAATATCCAGCCCCGCAACGGCGCTAAGCGCCCGTAGCTCAGCTGGATAGAGCGCTGCCCTCCGGAGGCAGAGGTCTCAGGTTCGAATCCTGTCGGGCGCGCCATTTTAGTCCCGGCGCTAGAGCTGCGGTGGTCTGAGAAGTAGTCAGAACCGCGTGAAAGAATACAGTGGTGGCTATAGCTCAGTTGGTAGAGCCCTGGATTGTGATTCCAGTTGTCGTGGGTTCGAATCCCATTAGCCACCCCATTATTGAAAGAGTTGTGAATTGCGAAGGTGGCGGAATTGGTAGACGCGCTAGCTTCAGGTGTTAGTGTTCTTACGGACGTGGGGGTTCAAGTCCCCCCCCTCGCACCACGACTTTTAATGAGTTGAACTAAAAATTCAAAAAAGCAGTACATCGGCGAGTAGCGCAGCTTGGTAGCGCAACTGGTTTGGGACCAGTGGGTCGGAGGTTCGAATCCTCTCTCGCCGACCAATTTTGAACCCCGCTTCGGCGGGGTTTTTTGTTTTCTGCGTTTTTTTATCCTGTAGTCATTTCCCGACAACACCCCACATCCTTGTCGCGATTCAGCGACATATAAACCATTAATATTTAAGTATTTGTTATTTTACCTCTTAACCTGTCTCCTTGTGGCGACAGTTCACCGACTTTAGCGCGATGTTGTATGGCTTCAGGCGGTTCTTAACAGCATAATTTCCTTTTATCTTAAAATGTTGCGCGATGTAAAAGTTCTGCGTGTAAACCTGGCACATTACATGCAATAATATGCGTGTAGATGCTCATTCCATCTCTTATGTTCGCCTTAAGGCCTCATAAACTCAGGAATGACGCAGAGCCGTTTACGGTGCTTATCGTCCACTGACAGATGTCGCTTCGGCCTCATCAGACACCATGGACACAACGTTGAGTGAAGCACCAAATATGTTGTCTTACAGACCTGTTTTAACGCCTGCTTTTATAGCAGGCGTTTTTTTATGCCTTATTCACGATAATGGGCCAGGACCAGCGCCACTAACAGCAGAGCGATAGCAGAGACAGCATATAGCGTCTGAGCCGCTCCCAATATCGTCGCTGTCATTGCGGCGAGGCCCGTAAAAAGGGAAGCGCTCAACGTTTGCCAGCGCCAGGCCTTACCGCTGGCAGCGGATATCTGTATAGCCTGAAAATTACTCAGTACCCCAAACGTACCCGCCGCAAAAACGATATTCGACGCCAGATGCGCGATAAAGATCATCCCCAGCGCAAGCACGACCCATGCGGATAAAAACGGAAGCAACCCATAGGCTGCCAGAAAAAGAGCAAGACAGCTAAGTAGCAAAGGCGTTCTTGCTGCAAAGCGTGTCAGACTCTCTTTTCTGAGCAGCAAGGGGCCACAAAGCTGTCCCAGGCTTCTGGCAAAAAGCAAGGGCAGCGCAAGCCCAGCGGCATTCTCGGGGTTGATCTGCTGCGCCAGTGCTGGCAGCAACGCCATTGCAGGCGAGCCTACGGCAGCAAGGGCAGGCAAAATCAGCAAACTGCGTTTTTGTCGAAGGGTCAGAGTTTGCCAGCGCAATGCCACAGGTTGAGGGTCCCCGACAGGCAACGGTGCTGGACGCGCTACATACTGGCGTTCTGCGAGAAACAGCATGACCAGCGATCCCATAAAACTGGCGGCGTCGATGACCAGTAAGGCGAAGACCGGGATGCGCTGGAACAACACCACACCCAGCCCGATTCCTAACAAAACCTGGGAGGCAAAAATCACATTTTCCAGACACGTTGCCGCAGGCAGTTCTGCCTCATGCAGTCCGCGTTTAAACAGAAGCGTTAACGCAGGCCAGCTCATCCCGCTCAGCAACGCTTCTGTGGATTGCACCGCAAGCAGCGCCGGTATGCTGTGGTAATGTGCGCCTGAAAGGGGAAAGAGCAGGGCGAGCAAGCCCAGCCATTCGGTCAGCATCAACAGGTAGAGAGGTGAAAACCGCTGGCACAGCTTTTCACCAATCAGGCTGCCGATAAAACCGGGCACCGTAGCAAAAAGGAAGGCGAGGGTTAACAGCGCTGACGGGGCTGACCACTGTAACAATAATCCGAAAACAACAACCTGAGTTAAGCCATTACCCAGGGAGCTAAAGATAAAGGCGCAGGCCAGCAGGCGGAGCCAGCGATGGCACCGCAGCGCTTCGAAAAGCGCATATAAAAGCGAGTTCATGACGATATCCTTTCAGAAACGGTTTATTCCACGCGGGTAAGCGCGTGTGCAAAAAAAAGTTAAGGAAAAGACATCGTTACATTGGCGGGTTCGTTTGCAGGTGAGTGTTAAAAGAATGTAGCAGGAGAAATGAGATAAAAAAAGGAGGCCATCTGGCCTCCTCTTAATTACTGCTGCGTTCCGTTATTTTGCAACGTCAATAACAGCCCATCACGGCGCATAGCTGCGGCCTCTTCCGGCTTGTGCTGCTTGTCCAGCGAATCAGCAAGCCAGGCGTAATCAAATGCGTCCGGGCGTTGCTTCAGCGCGGCGCGGAAGGCGAGACTCGCCTCCTGCCACTCGCCGTGTTTCATCAGAGACTGGCCCAGCGTACTCCACAGCAGCGGACGATCGCCCACGGTTTTGATCTGCTGGCGCAGTGCTTTTTCAATTTGTTCCGGATTGTTGGTTTTCAGACGCGGGATGACCATCACCAGGCGGTCATCATACTGTCGCTTGAGACCGTCGAGGAGGATCTCCTGCGCGGTGTCATGGTCGTCACACTCAATCAGATGTTCTGCCATCGCAACCTGAAGAGGAACCTGCTGGCGCGTTTTGCGGCTCTGGTTTTTCCACCAGGTTTTCAGGCCGTCGCTGCCGAGATCGGCGCGCGCCTGATCCATCAGGCCAATCCAGGCCAGACGCTGAAGTTCATCACGATGTTCATCATCACCCACGTCGGCTTTCGCCATGGAAGGGATAATGTCCAGCAGCGAGCCCCATGCACCGGTCCGAATATATGCCTGCTCAGCAAGACGCAGCACTTCCGGATGACGAGGGGTAATTTCCAGCAGACGGTCAACGCCGTGACGTGCGGCATGGTTTTCATTGCGCGCCAGTTGCAGACGAACGCGGGTGATCTCAACCGGAATCGGATCCTTAGTAGAGAGCTCAGACGCGCGTTCAAGATGCTGATTGGCGCGGGCCTCATCGCCTCGCTGTTGCGCCGCCTCAGCGGCCAGCAGATAGTTAACAACCGGCTGTTCTGCATGGTCGGCATTTTTCGACATCAGCTTTTCAACCTGCTGATAGTCGCCTTCGGCCAGCTTCAGCAATGCCTGCTCGGTCTGCTTACGGGCGCGACGGCGCTTACGGCCAACGAACCAGCCGCGCGTATGTACGCCGGTACGGAAAATACGACGCAGGAGCCACTCCACTGCCAGCAGAACGACCACACCCAGGATCAGGATAATCACCAGCCCTGTTACGCTGGTTTCGATGTTGTAGTTATCGGTCTGGATCAATACGTAACCCTGGTGACCCGCAAGCATCGGCCCCAGTACAATCCCGGCGATCAGCAGGATGAAGAGTAAGAAGACTTTTAGCATCATTACTCTCCTTGCGGCGCGCTTTCAGGCGCTGGCGCGGCGGCAGGTGCTTCAGCCGGACGCTCTGCCGGAACGCCCGGCTGGGCCAGCAAGTTACGCACGCGCGTCTGCATGATCTTCTCCAGAATCGGCTGGCTTTCCAGCTTGTCCGGTACGTTCATGGTGATGTTTTGCTGGCTCAGCTTGTCGATATCCTCAAGGAACGCGGTCGTGGTTGCATCATTGGTATCGTAGTAAGCACGTACCCAGGTTGAAACGTTATCCAGCGCCTGTTTGTAGGTCTCTTCCTGGTGACGCGGCACGGCCTGCGCCGCGACCAGCAGGCGGGAACGAATGTTTTCGCGTAGATAGACGTCCTGGTTCGGTGCCAGCAGCGGCACGGCAGTTTCATCGCGGCGGCGAATGGTAATAAAGCTGTCCATAAAGTTCTGCCAGCTCTTTTGCAGGTTGATACGCCATTCGCTCAGGGAACTGGACAGCTCGGTACCGTCGGAATCCATCGGAGAGTCATCGTCGTTGTTATCGGCCAGCTGAAGGTTATCAATCTGGTTCGAGAGCTGATTCACCTTAAGGATGATACCGTCGTAGTCGACCTGAGAAACCGCGGACAGGCTGGCGATATCTTCCGTAATAGCGCGGCGTGCGTTGATGAGGCTCGGATCGTTCATATCAGCCAGGCTTGCGTCGGCGCTTTTCAGCAGCGCGGCGGCGGTGGTGACATCCTGATCGCTCCAGAGCTTGCGCCCGGCCAGTTTCACCAGAAAATCGGCCTGTGAAAGTAGCCAGGTTTTGGCATCGGTTCCCGAAATTGTGGCGACTTTTTCCTGCACTTCGCTCAGCTGTTTGGTCAACTCTTCACGTTTGCTGTTCGCGTCGGCGAGGGCGGCAGCCTGCTGTTTGATCACACCTTCCAGCTCAGCTTTTTGCGTCTCCTGCGCTTTCTGTAGGGCAGTGATTTGGTTAACCAGCGCGTCGCTGGTGGCCGTCTGGTTGGTGCCTTGTTTCTTCACCAGTCCGTAGAGACCCACGCCTGCGGCCAGCGCAATCGCGATGGCAATCACGCTCAGCGTGAGGCTGGTTTTATTGCTGCCGTTTTTCTTCTCAACGGTTGTGTCTGTCGTCTCTGGCTGTGACGTGGTGTCCACAGTCTCCCTGGTCTCTTCAACCACGGCGGAGGATTTTTCGTGTTCCGTCATTATGGCTTCCCATTTGAGAGTTATTGTAATGCGCGCAGCAGCGCATCGTTGTCGGCGTTTTCAGCGATCCGAATATCCTGCCAGCCCAGTTCCCGGGCGTGGTTCGCCAGACGCTCACTGACGACCAGAAGCCGACAGCGGAGTAACCAGTTTTCGCGATACCAAAGCGGAATCAGCGACCAAAGCTGTTGTAACATTTCACCGCTGGTGACCACCAGCGTATTAATACCGCGGGCGTGCCAGCGCATTGCTTCTTCCGCGCCATCATAGTGTTTTGCACAGCGCTGATAGCACTCCACAAACGTCACGTCTGCGCCGCGTTCGCGCAGCGTCTCGCCCAGCAGTTCGCGGCCACCGTTGCCGCGCAAAATAAGCGCGCGCTTTCCGGCAATGTTTTGTAATTCAGATAATTGTAGCAAGACTTCGCTGATTTCCCGATCTAACGGGTAACGAACATCGATTCCGCTCGCGGTATGTAAGGCCAGCGCCGTAGTGCGCCCGATGGCGAAATAGCGGGGGGCGTGAGGCCAGCGAACGCCCTGTTGTTGCAGTTGCGCATGGGCAAACTCCACGGCATGCTGCGACAGCGCAAAGAGCAGATCGCCTTCCTGCAAGAGACGCATCTGGTCAGCGAGCTCAGGCAGCTCGCGACCGGGGGAGAATTCAATCAGCGGAAAACTCCAGGCCACCTGCCCCAGTGCGCGCAGACGGCTCACTAACTGCTCTCCTGCGGGAGAAGGGCGGGTGACAAGTATGCTCATGCAGGGGGCTCTCCGTTATAGACCTCGGCCAGAATTTCACGTGCGCCGTTATTCAGCAGCTCTTCCGCCAGCGATACGCCAAGCGCCTCGGCATCTTGCGGTTTGCCGCGACGTTCACCGCGAACCATATGCGAGCCGTCCGGCGCGCCAACCAGCGCACGCAGCCACAGTTCACCGTCAGTTAATTCAGCATAGCTGCCAATTGGCACCTGACAGCCTCCTTCGAGGCGTGTATTCATCGCGCGCTCGGCTTTTACGCGAACGGCGGTATCGTCATGATTCAGCGGCGCCAGCAGTGCCTGAGTGCGCACATCATCCAGACGACACTCAATGCCGACGGCGCCCTGGCCGACGGCGGGGAGCGACAGCTCCGGCGGCAACGCCACGCGAATACGTTCTTCCAGCCCCAGGCGTTTCAGGCCCGCAACCGCAAGAATAATGGCATCGTAGTCGCCGTTATCCAGCTTGCCAAGGCGTGTGCCGACGTTCCCGCGCAGCGAACGGATCACCAGATCCGGGCGACGTTCAGCCAGCTGACACTGGCGGCGTAAACTTGACGTGCCGACCACGCTGCCTGCCGGCAACGCATCAAGCGAGTCATAGCGATTAGAGACAAACGCATCGCGCGGATCCTCGCGCTCGCAGATGGTCACCAGCCCCAGCCCTTCCGGGAACTCAACGGGCACATCCTTCATCGAATGCACGGCGATATCGGCGCGGTTCTCAAGCAATGCCAGCTCCAGCTCTTTGACAAACAGACCTTTTCCGCCCACTTTGGCCAGCGGCGTATCCAGAATGACATCGCCACGCGTAACCATTGGCACCAGCTCAACGCGTAATCCGGTGTGGCAGGCTTCCAGGCGCTGCTTAACATAATGTGCCTGCCAGAGTGCAAGAGGACTTTGGCGTGTGGCAATTCTCAAAACATTGTCTAACATGCTTGTTACCGTCATTATCAATCGCTAACCATCCTAACATTGTTGACACTCGGATGGCAGTTTTACGGTTGATGAAGAGTGAGAGGGACAGGGCGGCGTATTCGTCAGCCATCGCCGTATTCAGGAATTTACACGTACAGAACGGTGCTACACTTGTATGTAGCGCATCTTTCTTTACGGTCAACCGGCAAGGTGTTAAATTGATCACGTTTTAGACCATTTTTTCGTCTGTACCACCAGAAAAGCAAAAGGCGAAAAAAGGGTAACGGTTATTTTTTGAAATACTGCGGGTCCGCTGCTTTTTCTGTTCTGACTGACATGCGACACCCGGAAACATCAGGCGATACGTCTTGTACCTCTATATTGAGACTCTGAAACAGAGACTGGATGCCATCAATCAATTGCGCGTGGATCGCGCGCTTGCTGCCATGGGCCCTGCTTTCCAGCAGGTATACAGTCTTCTGCCGACATTGTTGCACTATCACCATCCGCTAATGCCGGGTTACCTCGATGGTAACGTTCCCCAGGGCATTTGCCTCTTCACGCCTGATGAAACCCAACAGCATTACCTGACTGAACTTGAACTCTACCGTGGTATGCCGCCGCAGGATTCGCCAAAAGGCGAGCTGCCGATTACCGGGGTTTACTCCATGGGCAGCACATCATCGGTTGGGCAAAGCTGCTCTTCTGACCTGGATATCTGGGTCTGCCATCAGTCCTGGCTCGACAATGAAGAGCGCCAGCTGTTGCAGCGTAAATGCAGCCTGCTGGAGAGCTGGGCGGCGTCGCTCGGCGTGGAAGTGAGCTTCTTCCTGATTGATGAAAACCGTTTCCGCCATAACGAAAGCGGCAGTCTGGGTGGTGAAGACTGCGGCTCGACTCAGCACATCCTGTTGCTGGATGAGTTTTACCGTACTGCCGTTCGCCTGGCCGGGAAACGTATTCTGTGGAATATGGTGCCGTGCGATGAAGAAGAGAATTATGACGACTACGTCATGTCGCTTTACTCGCAGGGCGTTCTGACGCCAAACGAGTGGCTGGATCTGGGCGGCCTGAGCTCCCTGTCCGCCGAAGAGTACTTTGGCGCAAGCCTCTGGCAGCTTTATAAGAGCATTGATTCACCATACAAAGCGGTGCTGAAAACCCTGCTGCTGGAAGCTTACTCCTGGGAATACCCCACGCCGCGCCTGCTGGCGAAAGATATTAAACAGCGTCTGCACGACGGGGAGATCGTCTCCTACGGGCTTGATGCCTACTGCATGATGCTGGAACGCGTCACCGAATACCTGACAGCCATTGAGGACGCCACGCGTCTTGACCTGGTGCGTCGATGTTTCTATCTCAAAGTTTGTGAAAAACTGAGCCGCGAACGCGCCTGCGTGGGCTGGCGTCGTGAAGTCGTCAGCCAGTTAGTCAAAGAGTGGGGATGGGACGAAGCGCGTCTCGCCATGCTGGACAACCGCGCCAACTGGAAGATCGATCAGGTGCGCGAGGCGCACAACGAACTGCTTGATGCGATGATGCAGAGCTACCGCAACCTGATCCGCTTTGCCCGCCGTAACAACCTTAGCGTTTCTGCCAGCCCACAGGATATCGGGGTGCTGACCCGTAAACTGTACGCCGCGTTTGAAGCGTTGCCGGGCAAGGTTACGCTGGTTAACCCACAGATTTCGCCTGACCTGTCTGAGCCGAATCTGACCTTTATCTACGTGCCGCCGGGCCGCGCAAACCGCACCGGGTGGTATCTGTACAACCGTGCGCCAAGCATGGATTCGATCATCAGCCATCAGCCGCTGGAATATAACCGCTATCTGAACAAGCTGGTGGCCTGGGCCTGGTTTAACGGCCTTCTCACCTCACGCACCCGGTTGTTTATCAAGGGTAACGAGGTGGTCGATTTAGCCAAGTTGCAGGAGATGGTGGCGGATGTCTCGCACCACTTCCCACTGCGTCTGCCTGCGCCGACGCCAAAGGCGCTCTACAGCCCGTGTGAGATCCGCCATCTGGCGATCATCGTCAACCTGGAATACGACCCGACGGCGGCCTTCCGCAATCAGGTGGTTCACTTTGACTTCCGCAAGCTGGACGTCTTTAGCTTCGGCGAGCAGCAAAACTGCCTGGTGGGTAGCGTGGATCTGCTGTACCGCAACTCGTGGAACGAAGTGCGTACCTTACACTTTAACGGCGAGCAGGCGATGATCGAGGCGCTGAAAACGATCCTCGGCAAGATGCACCAGGACGCCGCACCCCCGGACAGCGTGGAGGTGTTCTGCTACAGCCAGCACCTGCGCGGCCTGATTCGTACCCGCGTGCAGCAGCTGGTGTCTGAGTGCATCGAACTGCGTCTCTCCAGCACCCGTCAGGAAACCGGGCGCTTTAAAGCGCTGCGCGTCTCCGGCCAGACCTGGGGCCTGTTCTTTGAGCGCCTGAACGTGTCGGTGCAGAAGCTGGAGAACGCCATTGAATTCTACGGCGCGATTTCACACAACAAACTGCATGGCCTGTCGGTTCAGGTGGAAACCAACCACGTTAAGCTGCCGCAGGTGGTGGATGGCTTTGCGAGTGAAGGGATTATTCAGTTCTTCTTCGAAGAGTCGGGCGATAATGCCGGGTTTAACATCTACATTCTGGATGAAACCAACCGTGCCGAGGTGTATCACCACTGTGAAGGCAGCAAAGAGGAGCTGGTGCGCGACGTCAGCCGCTTCTATTCGTCTTCGCACGATCGCTTTACCTACGGCTCAAGTTTTATCAACTTCAACCTGCCGCAGTTCTACCAGATTGTGAATGTGGATGGGCGAGCGCAGGTGATCCCGTTCCGTACGCAGGCGATTACCCCTGCGGCGCCCGCTAACCAGGAAACTGCGCCGCTGTTGCAGCAGTATTTTTCCTGAGGCTTTTCGCCGGGTGGCGCTATCGCTTACCCGGCCTACGGTCCGAGTCGCTGTAGGCCCGGTAAGGCGTAGCCGCCACCGGGCAACAAAACTACCTGAAACTCACGTCCTCACCCGCCTGCGCGGTCGCCGCCTGCTCCAGCAGATCCCAGAACGTTTCGCCGCTGCGGTCGCAGACCCACTCGTCACCTTTCAGATCAAAGTGATAGCCGCCCTGTTTCGCCGCCAGCCACACCTGGTGAAGCGGCTCCTGACGGTTAATAATAATCTTGCTGCCGTTTTCGAAGCTTAAGGTCAGGATCCCGCCGTTGATTTCACAATCGATATCGCTGTCGCCGTCCCAGTCGTCGATACGCTCTTCGATGGTCATCCACAGGGTATCGGCAAGGCGATGAAATTCACTGTCGTTCATGGTTTTATTCCTGTTTTTCGTGATGGCGGCAGTATAACGCTAAATAATTCCCGTTGCAGGAAAGCGGCAAACTCTTGCTTTTGTGTCTTCTCCTGCGATGATAGAAACAGATTTGAACTTACGGGCAACCTCTACATGAAAAACGTCTTCCGAACGCTTGTCGTTCTTGTCACTCTGTTTAGCCTGACCGGCTGTGGACTGAAGGGACCACTGTACTTCCCGCCAGAGGATAAAAACGCACCACCGCCGACAAAACCGGTGCAAAGTGGTATCGAGTCATCTACGCCGGATACCAACGATCGCGGCAATAACGGCGGCCCGACTCAGGTCAATCTCTGACAATTACGTTCTGTACCCGCGCAATGGAGCAAATGATGCAGTTCTCTAAAATGCATGGCCTTGGCAACGACTTTATGGTCGTCGACGCGGTAACGCAGAATGTCTTTTTCTCCCCGGAACTGATCCGTCGTCTGGCGGATCGACACGTGGGCGTGGGGTTTGACCAGCTGCTGGTGGTGGAGCCGCCTTACGATCCTGACCTGGACTTTCACTATCGCATTTTTAACGCCGACGGCAGCGAAGTTTCCCAGTGCGGCAACGGCGCGCGCTGTTTTGCCCGCTTTGTTCGGCTGAAAGGGCTGACCAACAAGCGCGATATCCGCGTCAGCACCGCCAATGGCCGGATGGTGCTCAGCGTCACCGACGACGAACTGGTGCGCGTGAACATGGGAGAGCCGAACTTCGAACCCTCTGCCGTGCCGTTTCGCGCCAACAAAGCGGAAAAGACCTATATCATGCGTGCCGCCGAGCAGACAGTATTGTGCGGCGTCGTCTCAATGGGTAACCCGCACTGCGTGATTCAGGTGGATGATGTGCAAACCGCGGCGGTTGAAACGCTCGGCCCGGTGCTGGAAAGCCACGAGCGCTTCCCGGAGCGGGCGAACATCGGTTTCATGCAAGTGGTGAAGCGTGAACATATTCGCCTGCGGGTTTACGAGCGCGGCGCGGGCGAAACCCAGGCCTGCGGAAGCGGTGCCTGTGCGGCGGTGGCCGTCGGTATCTCACAGGGGTTACTGGCAGAAGAGGTTCGCGTGGAATTACCAGGCGGTCGGCTTGATATCGCCTGGAAAGGAGCGGGTCATCCACTGTACATGACTGGCCCGGCGACACATGTTTATGACGGGTTTATCCATCTATGAAGCAACCAGGGGAAGAACTGCGGGAACCTGTAACAGAGCTGGACGACAGCACTGTTGTGGATTATTTGCTGCACAATCCTGAGTTTTTTATCCGCAATGCACGCGTCGTCGAACGGATGCGCGTGCCGCATCCGGTTCGCGAGACCGTGTCGCTGGTTGAATGGCACATGGCGCGCTCGCGCAACCACATCAATCAGCTCGAAGAGAACATGACGCTGCTGATGGAGCAGGCCAGCAATAACGAAAGCCTGTTCTACCGTCTTCTGCACCTTCAGGCGCGTCTGGCTTCCGCACACAGTCTCGAAGAGTTCCTCAACCGCTTCCACCGCTGGGCGCGCGAGCTGGGGCTGGCAGGCGCGACGATCCGCCTCTTCCCTGACCGCTGGCGCATTGGCGCGCCGTCCGGGTTTACCCATCTGGCGCTGAGCCGTCAGGCGTTTGAGCCGCTGCGCATTCAGCGTCTGGGCCATGAGCACCACTATCTGGGGCCGCTTAACGGGCCAGAACTGCTGGTGGTGCTGCCGGAAGCCAAAGCTATCGGCTCGGTGGCGATGTCGCTGATGGGGCGCGATGGTGACCTGGGCGTGATGTTATTTACCAGCCGCGACGCGCATCACTATGAACAGGGGCAGGGTACGCAACTGTTGCAGGAGATCGCCCTGATGCTGCCTGAGCTGCTGGAGCGCTGGATTGAGCGCGTATGACGGACGGATTGCTCGCCACTGACGTCAACCGCTTTCTGCGCTATCTGGGCGTAGAACGCCAGCTCAGCCCTATTACGCTGCTCAACTATCAGCGTCAGCTTGATGCCATCATGCAGATTGCCGATGAAATCGGCCTGAAAAGCTGGCAACAATGTGACGCCGCCACGGTACGCGGGTTCGTCGTGCGTAGCCGTAAAAAAAATCTCAGCCCGGCGAGCCTGGCGCTCCGGCTCTCTGCCCTGCGCAGTTTCTTCGACTGGCTGGTCAGTCAGGGCGGTCTGAAAGCCAACCCGGCAAAAGGGATCGCCACGCCGAAAGCCCCGCGTCATCTGCCGAAAAATATCGACGTCGACGACGTAAACCGCCTGCTGGATATCGATCTTAACGATCCGCTGGCCGTGCGCGACCGCGCGATGCTGGAGGTGATGTACGGCGCGGGCCTGCGTCTCTCTGAGCTGGTGAACCTCGACTTAAAGCACCTCGATCTGGAATCCGGCGAGGTGTGGGTAATGGGCAAGGGCAGCAAAGAGCGCCGCCTGCCGATCGGCCGCAATGCGGTCTCCTGGATTGAGCACTGGCTGGATCTGCGCGGGCTGTTTGGCGCCGACGAAGATGCGCTGTTCCTGTCGAAACTCGGCAAGCGGATCTCGGCGCGTAACGTGCAGAAGCGCTTTGCGGAGTGGGGCATTAAGCAGGGGCTGAACAGCCACGTTCACCCCCACAAGCTGCGCCACTCTTTTGCGACGCACATGCTGGAATCAAGCGGCGACCTGCGCGGCGTACAGGAGCTGCTTGGTCACGCGAATCTGTCGACCACCCAAATCTATACCCACTTAGACTTCCAACACCTTGCCTCGGTGTATGACGCGGCGCATCCACGCGCCAAACGGGGGAAATAATGCGTTTTTACCGCCCACTCGGTCAGATCTCAGCCCTGACGTTTGATCTTGATGACACCCTTTACGACAATCGTCCGGTGATCCTGCGTACCGAGCAGGAGTCGCTGGCGTTTGTGCAGAACTACCATCCTGCGCTGAAAACGATGCAGAACAAAGACTTCCAGAAGCTGCGTCAGTCCCTGCGGGAAACCGAGCCGGAAATTTACCATGACGTGACCGAATGGCGCCGCCGTGCGGTTGAGCAGGCGATGCTCAATGCCGGCCTGAGCGCGCAGGACGCGGCCACGGGTGCCGAAGCGGCCATGGAAAACTTTGCCAAATGGCGCAGTCGGATCGACGTGCCGCAGGAGACCCACGACACGCTGGCGAAGCTCGCCGAAAAGTGGCCGCTGGTGGCCATCACCAACGGCAACGCTCAGCCTGAACTGTTTGGTCTGGGGAACTATTTTCAGTTCGTTCTGCGCGCGGGCCCGCACGGACGCTCGAAGCCGTTCAACGATATGTATCATCTGGCAGCGGAAAAACTGGATTTGCCGCTCGGTGAGATCCTGCACGTGGGCGACGACCTGACCACGGACGTCGCCGGGGCGATCCGCTGCGGCATGCAGGCCTGCTGGATCAAGCCGGAAAATGCCGATCTGATGACTACGCCGGATAGCCGTCTTCTGCCGCACGTGGAAATTTCACGGTTGGCATCCCTCACGACGCTGATATAATCATCAATTGTTCTGTATAAATTAACAGGGTTTTGGCGAATGGAAACATTTGCCTGCCCGCCATGACGTGACGGTGCCAATGGACGTTTCTTACCTGCTCGACAGCCTTAATGATAAACAGCGTGACGCGGTTGCCGCCTCGCGTACAAACCTGCTGGTACTGGCTGGAGCGGGCAGTGGTAAGACGCGCGTGCTGGTTCACCGTATCGCCTGGCTACAGAGCGTGGAGAACTGTTCGCCGTACTCGATTATGGCCGTGACGTTCACCAACAAGGCAGCGGCGGAGATGCGCCACCGTATCGCACAGCTGATGGGCACCAGCCAGGGCGGCATGTGGGTTGGCACCTTCCACGGCCTGGCGCACCGTCTGCTGCGCGCGCACCATATGGACGCTAACCTGCCGCAGGATTTCCAGATCCTCGACAGCGAAGATCAGCTGCGCCTGCTGAAACGCCTGATCAAGGCGATGAATCTCGACGAGAAGCAGTGGCCGCCGCGTCAGGCGATGTGGTACATCAACGGTCAAAAAGACGAAGGGCTGCGTCCGCATCATATTCAGAGCTTCGGTAACCCGGTCGAGCAGACCTGGCAGAACGTCTACAAGGCCTATCAGGAAGCGTGCGATCGCGCCGGTCTGGTGGATTTCGCCGAGCTGCTGCTGCGCGCCCACGAGCTGTGGCTGAACAAACCGCATATCCTGCAACACTACCGTGAACGCTTTACCAACATCCTGGTGGACGAATTCCAGGATACCAACAACATCCAGTACGCCTGGATCCGCCTGCTGGCCGGGGATACCGGCAAGGTGATGATCGTAGGCGATGACGACCAGTCTATCTACGGCTGGCGCGGCGCGCAGGTGGAGAACATCCAGCGCTTCCTCAACGATTTCCCCGGCGCGCAAACCATCCGTCTGGAGCAGAACTACCGTTCTACCAGCAACATTCTGAGCGCGGCCAACGCCCTGATTGAGAACAACAACGGGCGCCTGGGTAAAAAGCTGTGGACCGATGGCGTAGACGGCGAACCGATTTCGATTTACTGCGCCTTCAACGAGCTCGACGAAGCCCGCTTCGTGGTGAACCGCATTAAAACCTGGCAGGAGAACGGCGGCGCGCTGGAGCAGTGTGCCATTCTCTATCGCAGCAACGCCCAGTCGCGCGTGCTGGAAGAGGCGCTGTTGCAGGTGAGCATGCCGTACCGCATTTATGGCGGTATGCGCTTCTTCGAACGTCAGGAGATCAAAGATGCGCTCTCGTATTTGCGTCTGATTGCCAACCGTAACGACGATGCGGCGTTTGAGCGCGTGGTGAACACGCCGACGCGCGGCATCGGCGATCGTACGCTGGACGTGGTGCGTCAGGCCTCGCGCGATCGTCAGCTCACGTTGTGGCAGGCATGCCGCGAGCTGTTACAGGAAAAAGCCCTCGCCGGGCGCGCCGCCAGCGCATTGCAACGCTTTCTGGAGTTAATCGACGCACTGGCGCAGGAAACGGCCGACATGCCGCTGCACGTCCAGACCGACCGGGTAATCAAAGATTCCGGCCTGCGCACCATGTACGAGCAGGAAAAAGGCGAGAAGGGCCAGACCCGTATTGAGAACTTAGAGGAACTGGTGACGGCAACGCGCCAGTTCAGCTACAACGAAGAAGACGAAGACCTGATGCCGTTGCAGGCATTCCTCTCTCACGCCGCGCTGGAGGCGGGTGAAGGGCAGGCCGATACCTGGCAGGATGCGGTTCAGCTGATGACCCTACACTCCGCGAAAGGTCTGGAGTTCCCGCAGGTGTTCATCGTCGGGATGGAAGAGGGGATGTTCCCGAGCCAGATGTCGCTGGATGAAGGCGGGCGTCTGGAAGAGGAGCGTCGTCTGGCCTACGTGGGCGTGACCCGTGCGATGCAGAAACTGACTCTGACCTACGCGGAAACCCGCCGCCTGTACGGGAAAGAGGTGTATCACCGTCCGTCGCGCTTTATCGGCGAACTGCCGGAAGAGTGTGTGGAAGAGGTGCGCCTGCGCGCCAGCATCAGCCGTCCGGTCAGCCATCAGCGTATGGGCTCGCCGATCTCTGAAACCGACACCGGTTACAAGCTGGGCCAGCGCGTGCGCCACTCGAAGTTTGGCGAAGGCACCATCGTCAACCTGGAAGGCAGCGGCGAGCACAGCCGTTTGCAGGTAGCGTTCCAGGGGCAGGGGATCAAATGGCTGGTGGCAGCCTATGCCAAGCTGGAAAGTGTGTAACTTTCAGAAAAATATCACTATTTTGTAATAATCTGCTAGCCTTATACGTTGAAGGTCAATTAATGCCCTTCAGCGTTCCGTTGCGTGTTGACGCCACAGTTATTGCTGGCGTAACATGCGCGCACGATTACGCTAAGAGGACATTCGCCTTGGACACACCCAGTAGATACTGGCTCAATTCCCTGTCATCCAGGAACAACTCCTAAGGCTATCTCCTCTTGCTGATGGCCTTAGTGGTTGTCAGCGACTGCATCATTCCCGTCGCGCTGAGTCAGGCTGTTTAATGGTCTGAAACCCAATTTGTTTCTGTGTGCCCACCGAACTGTCCGATATTTTTTGCATTGGGAGTCCCGGTCATGTTGAGCGCATTTCAACTCGAAAATAACCGACTGACTCGGCTTGAAGCCGAAGAGTCACAGCCCCTCATTGATGCCGTATGGGTGGATCTGGTCGAGCCGGACGACGATGAGCGCCTTCGCGTACAATCTGAACTGGGGCAAAGCCTGGCGACACGCCCGGAACTGGAAGACATCGAAGCCTCCGCTCGTTTTTTTGAAGACGAAGACGGCCTGCACATTCACTCCTTCTTCTTCTTCGAAGATGCCGAAGACCACGCGGGGAACTCCACTGTGGCGTTCACCATTCGCGATGGCCGCCTGTTCACCCTGCGCGAGCGCGAACTGCCTGCGTTTCGTCTCTACCGTATGCGCGCCCGCAGCCAGGCGATGATGGACGGTAACGCCTATGAGCTGCTGCTGGATCTGTTCGAAACCAAAATCGAACAGCTGGCGGATGAAATCGAAAACATCTACAGCGACCTGGAAAAGCTGAGCCGCGTGATCATGGAAGGCCATCAGGGTGATGAGTACGACGAAGCGTTGTCCACGCTGGCAGAGCTGGAAGATATCGGCTGGAAGGTGCGTTTGTGTCTGATGGATACCCAGCGCGCGCTGAACTTCCTGGTGCGCAAGGCGCGTCTGCCGGGCGGTCAGCTGGAGCAGGCGCGTGAGATCTTACGCGATATCGAATCCCTGCTGCCGCACAACGAATCCCTGTTCCAGAAGGTCAACTTCCTGATGCAGGCGGCGATGGGCTTCATCAACATCGAGCAGAACCGCATCATCAAGATCTTCTCGGTGGTGTCCGTGGTGTTCCTGCCGCCGACGCTGGTAGCCTCCAGCTACGGGATGAACTTCGAGTTTATGCCGGAACTGAAGTGGAGCTTTGGCTACCCGGGGGCGATTATCTTTATGATCCTCGCCGGGCTGGCGCCGTATCTGTACTTTAAGCGGAAGAACTGGCTGTAAAAATCTGGCGGGTGGCGCTGCGCTTACCCGCCCTACGATCGAATTCCCTCTCCCTGTGGGAGAGGGTTAGGGTGAGGGCAACATCACAGCCCTTTGCGCACCCTGCGCTGGGTATAAATCGCATCCGCAACAAAGATGGCCAGCGCCACCCAGATAAAGGCGAACGTCACCATCTTATCCGCACCCGGCACCTCGCCGTAAAACACCACCGCCAGCAGGAACATCAGCGTCGGGCCAATGTACTGGAAGAAGCCCAACGTGGAGAGGCGCAGACGCGTTGCCGCGCCGGTGAAGCACAGCAGGGGAATCGTCGTGACCACGCCCGCGGCTATCAGCATCAGGTTCAGCGACCATGGGTTGCTGCCCATGTGGCTGGTGGCGCTGTCGGCAATACTGAACAGGTAGATCGCGGCGACAGGCAGCAGCCACAGGGTTTCAAACAGCATTCCCGTCTGCGCTTCCACGGCGATTTTTTTACGCACCAGGCCGTAGAAGGCAAAGCTGAACGCCAGCCCCAGGGCGATAACCGGCAGTGAGCCGAAGGTCCACAGCTGTACCAGCACGCCGCAGAAGGCCAGAATCACTGCCACCCACTGCATCCGGCGAAAGCGCTCGCCGAGGAAAATCATCCCCAGCAAAATATTGACCAGCGGGTTAATAAAGTAGCCCAGGCTGGCTTCGAGCATGTGATGGTTATTCACCGCCCAGATAAACAGCAGCCAGTTTCCGCCAATCAGCACCGCAGAGAGGGCGAGCAGGAAGACCTTCTTCGGGGTTTTCAGCAGCGTTTTGACGCCTGACCACTGACGGCTGATACTCATCAGCGCAATCATGAAGAAAAACGACCAGATGACGCGGTGAGTGAGGATCTCGTCCGCCGGAACATAGGCAATAAGTTTGAAGTACGCCGGTGCTATACCCCAAATAAAATAAGCGGCAAGGGCGAGTAAAACGCCCTGCCGCGTCTGTTTAGCATCCATCGGGAAAATCCGTTACAAAAAAGTGAAGTAATTTTACCCGAATTTGCCGTCTCAACCCACCATATAAGTGGCGGTTGCGCTGGCGATATAAACCTGCTCCTCGTTATGCAGCTCAACGCGGGCGACGGCAACTTTATTCCCGGCGCGCAGCAGGCTGCTGGTACAGGTGAAGCGGTTTCCGCGTCCTGGGCGCAGGTAGTCGACGCGTAAATCGATGGTGCCCATGCGCGACAGGCGCTGGCGTAATTCATCTTCGTTGATGGTGTCGTGGCGCGTCAGCGTGCTGCCCACGCACACCAGACCGGCCGCCACGTCCAGCGCGGAGGCAATTACCCCGCCGTGCAAAATGCTTTGCGCCCAGTTACCGACCATCATTGGCTGATTATTGAAACTCAGCTGAGCGAAGTCTTTTTCGTATCGCTCCAGCTCAAGACCCAGTGCACGGTTGAACGGCATGTGGTACACAAAAATCTCGCCCACGAGCTTTAAGGTTTCTTCGGCGGTGAGTGTGGCTGACATCTGACGTGGCATCCTTGTTGTTAACAAAATGTTGATTTTATGCTTCAGGATAAAGGAATGCCACTTTAAGAAACGAGGAAGCGGAAGTTATCGCAGAAGTCTGTAGAATGCCCGGACAAAACTATTCATTAAATGTCACCATTTCAGGAGAACACCACCGATGCGGACGTATCTGGGTTGGTTACTGGCGGCGGTTGCGCTGCCCCTCACAGCATATGCGCAGGAAGCGACGATCAAAGAGGTGCATGATAAACCTGCCGTTAAGGGTAGCATCATCGCCAATATGCTTCAGGAGCATGACAATCCGTTCACGCTGTACCCGTATGACACAAACTACGTGATCTACACCCAGACCAGCGATCTCAACAAAGAGGCGATAAGCTCCTATAACTGGTCTGATAATGCGCGTAAAGATGAGGTGAAGTTCCAGCTCAGCCTCGCCTTCCCGTTCTGGCGCGGCATCCTGGGGCCGAACTCGGTACTTGGCGCGTCCTACACGCAGAAGTCATGGTGGCAGCTCTCCAACAGCGGGGAATCATCACCGTTCCGCGAAACCAACTATGAACCGCAGCTGTTCCTCGGTTTCGCCACCGATTATGAGTTTGCAGGCTGGACGCTGCGAGACGTGGAGGTGGGCTATAACCACGATTCCAACGGTCGTTCCGACCCAACCTCACGCAGCTGGAACCGCATCTATACGCGTCTGATGGCGCAGAACGGCAATTTCATGGTGGAAGTGAAGCCGTGGTACGTAGTAGGCAGCACCGATGACAACCCGGATATCACCAAATATATGGGCTACTATCAGCTTAAAGTGGGCTATCAGCTGGGTGACGCGGTGCTGAGTGCCAAAGGCCAGTACAACTGGAATACCGGCTACGGCGGTGCAGAGCTGGGCCTGAGCTACCCGGTAACGAAACACGTTCGTCTCTATACCCAGGTGTATAGCGGCTACGGCGAATCGCTGATCGACTACAACTTCAACCAGACCCGCGTCGGTGTGGGCGTCATGCTGAACGATATTTTCTAAGCTGCTCGAATGTTTTTGCGTTAAACGTTGAAGTTTCTCTCTCAGGCGCTGAAAATAGCGCCTGTTTCATTTCTGGCATATGGGGTTAACGTGGCGCAGGCGGAAGTATTGAATCAGGAATCGCTGGCTAAACAGGTTTTGCATGAAACCTTTGGCTACCAGCAGTTCCGTCCTGGCCAGGAAACCATCATTGAAACCGTTCTGGAAGGCCGCGATTGCCTGGTGGTCATGCCGACCGGCGGCGGTAAATCGCTCTGCTATCAGGTGCCCGCGCTGGTGCTTAATGGCCTGACGGTTGTGGTATCACCCCTTATTTCCCTGATGAAAGACCAGGTCGACCAGCTGCTCGCCAACGGCGTGGCGGCGGCCTGTCTTAACTCAACGCAAACTCGCGAGCAGCAGCAAGAGGTGATGGCCGGGTGCCGCACCGGACAGGTTCGCCTGCTGTATATCGCGCCAGAGCGCCTGATGCTGGACAACTTCCTCGACCACCTGGCGCACTGGAACCCGGTGCTGCTGGCGGTGGATGAAGCGCACTGTATCTCCCAGTGGGGGCACGATTTCCGCCCGGAATACGCCGCCCTCGGCCAGCTTCGTCAGCGCTTCCCCGAGCTGCCGTTTATGGCGCTTACCGCCACGGCGGACGACACCACGCGTCAGGACATCGTTCGCCTGCTGGGACTGAACGACCCGTATATTCAGGTCAGCAGCTTCGACCGCCCGAACATCCGCTATATGCTGATGGAAAAGTTCAAGCCGCTGGATCAGCTCCTGCGCTACGTGCAGGAGCAGCGCGGCAAGTCCGGCATCATCTACTGCAACAGCCGCGCAAAGGTGGAAGACACCGCTGCGCGTCTGCAAAATCGCGGCTTTAGCGCGGCGGCATACCATGCCGGGTTAGAGAACCACATCCGCGCCGATGTGCAGGAAAAATTCCAGCGCGACGACCTGCAAATTGTGGTCGCAACGGTGGCGTTCGGGATGGGGATCAATAAGCCCAACGTGCGCTTTGTGGTGCATTTCGACATTCCGCGCAATATCGAATCCTACTATCAGGAGACCGGCCGCGCCGGGCGTGACGGCCTGCCTGCGGAAGCGATGCTGTTTTACGACCCGGCGGATATGGCGTGGCTGCGCCGCTGTCTGGAAGAGAAACCGCAGGGGCAGTTGCAGGATATCGAACGCCACAAGCTTAACGCGATGGGGGCCTTCGCCGAAGCGCAAACCTGCCGCCGTCTGGTGTTGCTCAACTACTTTGGTGAAGGGCGTCAGGCGCCGTGCGGCAACTGCGATATCTGCCTCGACCCGCCGAAGCAGTACGATGGCCTGATGGACGCGCGCAAAGCGCTCTCGACTATCGGACGCGTGAACCAGCGCTTTGGGATGGGCTACGTCGTTGAAGTGCTGCGCGGGGCTAACAACCAGCGTATCCGCGATATGGGTCACGACAAGCTGCCGGTTTACGGCATCGGGAAAGACCAGAGCCATGAGCACTGGGTGAGTATTATCCGCCAGTTGATCCACCTCGGCTTTGCCACGCAAAATATTGCCCAGCACTCTGCGCTTCAACTGACCGAAGCGGCGCGACCGGTCCTGCGTGGCGAGGTTGAACTGAAGCTCGCCGTTCCGCGCGTCGTCGCCCTGAAGCCGCGCGTGATGCAAAAATCCTACGGCGGTAACTACGACCGCAAGCTGTTCGCCAAGCTGCGTAAGCTGCGTAAAGCTATTGCCGATGAAGAGAACATCCCGCCATACGTGGTGTTCAACGACGCGACGCTGATCGAGATGGCCGAGCAAATGCCGCTCAGCGCCAGCGAGATGCTCAGCGTCAACGGCGTCGGCACGCGCAAGCTGGAGCGCTTCGGTAAAGAGTTTATGGCGCTCATCCGTTCCCACGCTGATGGTGATGATGAGGAGTAGTCAGCCGGGCGAAAAAGTGCCAGGATGGTGACTCACTGTATTATTTCCCCGCGAGCTAATTATGTTAATGCTATTTCTCACCGTGGCGTTAGTGCACATCGTTGCGCTGATGAGCCCAGGCCCTGATTTTTTCTTCGTGTCGCAAACGGCCGTCAGCCGCTCCCGCAAAGAGGCGATGATGGGTGTGCTCGGTATTACCATGGGCGTCATGGTCTGGGCGGCGGTTGCGCTGCTCGGTCTGAACCTGATCCTGGCGAAAATGGCGTGGCTGCATAACATCATTATGGTTGGCGGCGGTCTGTACCTGTGCTGGATGGGCTACCAGATGCTGCGCGGGGCGCTGAAGAAAGAAGAGAACAAGCCGGAAGAGCCAAAGGTTGAGCTGGCAACGGGCGGCCGTAGCTTTGTGAAAGGGCTGCTGACCAACCTGGCGAACCCGAAAGCAATTATTTACTTCGGCTCGGTATTCTCGCTGTTTGTGGGGGATAACGTCGGCGCGGGCGCGCGCTGGGGGATCTTCCTGCTGATCGTTGTGGAAACGTTCGCCTGGTTTACCGTTGTGGCAAGCCTGTTTGCCTTACCGGCGATGCGTCGCGGCTACCAGCGCATCGCGAAGTGGATCGACGGCTTCGCCGGCGCGTTGTTCGCCGGCTTCGGCATTCATCTCATCATTTCTCGCTAAGCATGACGCGCTGACGCAAGCAGCGCGCCAACCAGCATAAACAGCGAACCAAAGACTTTGTTCAGGGCCTTCATCTGCTTAGGCCCTTTGATCCACGCCGCAATTCGCTGCGCCAGCGTCGCGTAACCAATCATCACAATGATATCGACAATAATGGTGGTTGCGCCCAGCACCACGTACTGCATCACCTGTGGCTGATGCGGCACGATAAACTGCGGGAACAGGGCGGCGAGGAACACGATGCTTTTCGGGTTGGTCAGGTTAACGAACACCGCGCGCTTAAACAGGTGGCCGCGTGTTTGCGTCCGGGAGAGCGTATGCAGATCAATCGAGCCAGCGGCGCGCCACTGCTGAATGCCCAGCCAGATAAGATACGCTGCGCCAGCCCATTTCAGCACCTCGAAGGCCAGCACCGAACGGGAGAACAGCGTGCCCAGACCAATCCCCACCAGCACAATATGAATGCCAAGCCCGGTCTGTAAACCGGCGATTGACGCCACCGCGCCGCGATAGCCGTGATTAATTGAGGTGGTCATGGTGTTGATTGCGCCCGAGCCAGGTGAAAGGCTGAGGATGATGGATGTCAGCAGGTAGGCGAACCACCACTCGAAGGTCATTTGAAACTCCCGGATCGTCTGTTTTTATGCCACAATACGCTATTGTTGAGTCATTTTGTGACCGGTGACGAAAAAAACGATATTCCCTGAATTACGGGGGGTGGAAACCCAATGTTTCAGCAGAAAAAGGACTGGGAAACACGAGAAAACGCATTTGCTGCTTTCTCCATGGGGCCGCTGACCGATTTCTGGCGCCAGCGTGAGGAAGATGAGTTTATGGGCGTCGGGGAAATCCCGGTACGCTTCGTTCGTTTCCGTGATGAAAAAAATGACCGGGTGATTGTGGTCTGCCCCGGGCGCATCGAAAGCTATATCAAATATGCCGAGCTGGCGTATGACCTGTTCCATCTGGGCTTTGATGTGTTAATTATCGACCATCGCGGGCAGGGGCTTTCCGGCCGGATGTTACCGGATACCCATCGCGGCCACGTGGATAACTTCAGCGATTACGTCGACGATCTGGCCGCGTTCTGGCAGCAGGAAGTGCAGCCCGGACCGTGGCGCAAGCGTTATATTCTTGCCCACTCCATGGGGGGCGCGATCTCGACGTTGTTTTTGCAGCGCCATAAGCACCAGTGCGACGCCATTGCGCTGACCGCGCCGATGTACGGCATTGTGATACGTTTTCCTGACTGGATGGTGCGCCATCTTCTCGACTGGGCTGAGGGCCATCAGCGCATTCGAGAAGGCTATGCCATCGGAACAGGACGCTGGCGGGCGTTACCGTTTGCCATCAACGTGTTAACCCACAGTCGGCAGCGTTATCGGCGCAACCTGCGTTTTTATGCCGATGAACCGCGTCTGCGGGTCGGCGGCCCCACCTGGCACTGGGTGCGGGAAGGTATTCATGCCGGTGAACAGGTGCTGGCAGGCGTAGGCGATGATGACACGCCGACGCTCCTGATCCAGGCGGAAGAAGAGCGTGTGGTGGATAACCGCATGCATGACCGCTATTGTGAACTTCGCGCCGCTGCGGGCCATCCCTGTGAAGGGGGTAAACCGCTGGTCATCAACGGTGCGTACCATGAGATCCTTTTTGAAAAGGACGCTATGCGCTCAGTCGCGCTCAACGCCATTGTTGAATTTTTCAACAGGCATAACTGATTATTGTTTTCCACCAGAGGTTGAAATCCCTATGTACCAGGTTGTTGCATCTGATTTAGATGGCACGCTGCTTTCCCCCGACCACACCCTGTCGCCTTATGCGAAAGAGACCCTAAAACTCCTGACTGCCCGTGGCGTGAACTTCGTGTTCGCCACCGGTCGCCACCACGTGGACGTGGGGCAGATCCGCGATAACCTGGAAATCAAGTCGTACATGATCACATCTAACGGTGCGCGCGTACATGACACGGACGGCAACCTGATTTTTACCCATAATCTCGATCGTGACATCGCCACTGATTTGTTCGGCATTGTGCATAACAACCCGGATATCGTGACTAACGTTTACCGCGACGACGAGTGGTTTATGAACCGTCATCGCCCGGACGAAATGCGTTTCTTCAAGGAAGCCGTCTTCAACTACTCCCTGTATGAGCCGGGTTTGCTGGATCCTGAAGGGATCAGCAAGGTATTCTTTACCTGCGAAAGTCACGAAGCGCTGCTTCCGCTGGAGCAGGCGATCAACGCCCGCTGGGGCGACCGCGTGAACGTGAGCTTCTCCACGCTGACCTGTCTGGAAGTGATGGCGGGCGGGGTGTCCAAAGGTCACGCGCTGGAAGCGGTCGCGAAGCGTCTGGGCTTTGATCTGAAAGACTGTATCGCCTTTGGCGATGGCATGAACGATGCCGAGATGCTCTCCATGGCGGGTAAAGGCTGCATCATGCAGAACGCGCATCAGCGCCTGAAAGATCTGCACCCGGAGCTGGAAGTGATTGGCACGAACGCAGACAACGCGGTACCTAAGTATTTGCGCAAACTGTTCCTTGAATAATCTTCATTTGATTGTTTATTGTTCAGATGTCAACTAAAGAGTTCGCTACAATGCCTCTCCTTCTTTCTGAGAGACAAGCATTGTGGCGCTACTCATTATCACGACTATCCTGTGGGCCTTCTCCTTTAGTCTGATTGGCGAATACCTTGCCGGATCGGTCGACAGCTACTTTTCGGTGCTGATGCGCGTGGGGCTGGCGGCGCTGGTGTTCCTGCCGTTCCTGCGTACCCGCGGGCAATCGCTAAAAACTATTCTGCTGTACATGCTGGTAGGCGCGATGCAGCTCGGCATCATGTACCTGTTCAGCTTCCGGGCCTACGTTTACCTGTCCGTCTCGGAATTTCTGCTCTTCACCGTGCTGACGCCGCTCTACATCACGCTGATTTATGACTTGCTCAGCAGGCGCCGCCTGCGCTGGGGATATCTGCTGAGCGCTGCGCTGGCAGTCATTGGCGCGGCGATTATTCGCTATGACAAGGTAAGCGATCACTTCTGGACCGGGCTGATGTTCGTCCAGCTCGCTAATATCAGCTTTGCCATCGGGATGGTGGGTTACAAACGCCTGATGGAGACCCGCCCGATGCCGCAGCATAACGCGTTTGCGTGGTTCTATATGGGCGCGGCGATTGTCGCGATTGCGGCATGGTTTATGCTCGGCAACCCGCAAAAGCTGCCGACCACCCCCGTGCAGTGGAGCGTTCTGGTCTGGCTGGGCGTGGTGGCCTCGGGGCTGGGCTATTTTATGTGGAACTACGGCGCTACGCAGGTAGACGCCGGAACGCTGGGGATCATGAACAACGTGCACGTGCCGGCGGGGCTACTGGTGAACCTCGCCATCTGGCAGGAGCAGCCGCACTGGCCGAGTTTCCTTATTGGGGGAACGGTGATCCTGGCTTCGCTGTGGGTACATCGCCGCTGGGTCGCTCCGCGCTCCGCACAAACGGAAGATGGTCGCACGCGTGGTTCCGCGCTGAGCGAATAAACGCTTCCGTAATTGGCTGACGTTGCTCGCCATCGCGCACGGCGGCGTACAGCCGGCTCCACAGTCCTTCACCCAGGGTTTTGGTAACCACCAGACCCTGGCGTTCAACCGTCTCGACCACCCAGTGCGGCAGCGCCGCAATCCCCATTCTGGCCGCCACCATCTGAATTAACAGCAGCGTGTTATCCACGCTTTTCAGCTGTGGGCTGATGCCCGCGGGTTGCAGGAAATGGCGCCAGATATCCAGACGACTGCGCTGTACCGGGTAAATCAGCAGCGTCTCCGTTGCCAGATCTTCCGGCGTGATACGCGTTTTGGCGGCCAGCGGATGGTCCGGGGCCAGCACCAGACGCACCTCAAAATCAAACATTGGCGAATAGTGCAGACCGCTGCGTGGCAGAATATCTGAGGTCATCACCAGATCCAGCTCACCCTGCTGAAGCGACGGCTGCGGATCAAACGTGACGCCGGATTTGAAGTCCATCTCCACCTGCGGCCACTTCTGGCGGAAGTTCTCAAGCGCGGGGGTCAGCCACTGAATACAGCTGTGACACTCAATGGCGATGCGCAGGGTGGTCTGCTGCGGCTCGTTGCAGGACTGCAACGCGCTGGCAATCTGCGGCAGCACCTGGTTCGCCAGCTGAAGCAAAATTTCGCCCTGCGGCGTAAAGCGCAAAGGCTGGCTCTTACGCACAAAAAGACGAAAGCCGAGGCGTTGTTCCAGATCGCTGAACTGGTGAGAAAGGGCAGACTGAGTCTGGTGCAGCGTGGCCGCTGCCGCCGCAAGAGAACCGCAGTTCCGCAACGCTTGTAGCGTTTTCAGGTGTTTAATCTCGATCATGAAAGTCCTTCACTTCGGCATGAACATTTTGCGCTTGAGGAATATACAGTACCTGCCAATTATAGAAGTGTAAACATCTGGACGTCTAAATAACGAATTTCTACAAGGGGTATGCCCATGACAATCCGCACTCACACTCTCGGTTTCCCTCGCGTTGGTCTGCGTCGCGAGCTGAAAAAAGCGCAAGAAAGCTACTGGGCGGGTAACGCCACCCGCGAAGAACTGCTGGCGGTGGGACGCGAGCTGCGCGCGCGTCACTGGGATCAGCAAAAACAGGCGGGCGTAGACCTGCTGCCGGTGGGCGATTTCGCCTGGTACGACCATGTTCTGACCACCAGCCTGCTGCTTGGCAACGTGCCGGCTCGTCATCAGAACAACGATGGATCGGTGGATATCGATACCCTGTTCCGCATCGGCCGTGGCCGCGCGCCAACGGGTGAGCCAGCGGCAGCGGCGGAAATGACCAAGTGGTTTAACACTAACTATCACTATATGGTGCCGGAGTTCGTTAAGGGCCAGCAGTTCAAACTGACCTGGACCCAGCTTCTGGATGAAGTGGACGAAGCGCTGGCGCTGGGTCACCAGGTGAAACCCGTGCTGCTGGGGCCGGTCACCTACCTGTGGCTGGGCAAAGTGAAAGGTGAGCAGTTCGACCGCCTCAGCCTGCTGAACGATATTCTGCCGGTTTATAAGCAGGTGCTGATTGAGCTGGGTAAGCGCGGTATTCAGTGGGTGCAAATCGATGAACCGGCGCTGGTGCTTGAGCTGCCGCAGGCGTGGCTGGATGCCTTCAAACCGGCGTATGACGCGCTCACGGGCCAGGTGAAGCTGCTGCTGACCACCTATTTCGAGGGCGTAACGCCTAACCTCGACACCATTACTGCGCTGCCGGTTCAGGGTCTGCACGTTGATCTCGTTCACGGCAAAGACGATGTGGCAGAGTTGCACAAGCGTCTGCCTGCGGAGTGGCTGCTCTCTGCCGGTCTGGTGAATGGTCGTAACGTCTGGCGTGCCGATCTCACCGAGAAATATGCACAAATTAAGGACATTGTCGGTAAACGTGAATTGTGGGTAGCCTCTTCCTGTTCCCTGCTGCACAGCCCGATCGACCTGAGCGTAGAGACCCGACTCGACCCTGAGGTGAAAAGCTGGTTTGCCTTTGCCCTGCAAAAGTGTGAGGAGCTGGCTCTGCTGCGCGACGCGTTGAACAGCGGCGACACGGCAGCGATTACCGACTGGAGCGCTCCGATCCAGGCGCGCCGTCACTCGACGCGCGTGCATAACCCTGTGGTGGAAAAACGTCTGGCGGCCATCACCGCCCGGGACAGCCAGCGCCAGAGCCCGTATGAAGTGCGCGCCGAAGCCCAGCGTGCGCGCTTTAACCTGCCCGCGTGGCCGACCACAACCATCGGCTCCTTCCCGCAGACTACCGAGATCCGCGGCCTGCGCCTGGACTTCAAAAAGGGCAATCTGGATGCGAATCACTACCGCACCGGCATTGCGGAACACATCAAACAGGCGATCGTCGAGCAGGAACGTCTGGGTCTGGACGTGCTGGTGCACGGCGAGGCCGAGCGTAACGATATGGTGGAATACTTCGGTGAACACCTGGACGGCTTTGTCTTTACCCAGAACGGCTGGGTGCAAAGCTACGGCTCCCGCTGCGTGAAGCCGCCGGTGGTGATCGGTGACGTCAGCCGCCCGGAAGCGATCACCGTGGAGTGGGCGAAGTATGCCCAGTCTCTGACCGACAAACCGGTAAAAGGCATGCTGACGGGGCCGGTGACCATTCTCTGCTGGTCGTTCCCGCGTGAAGATGTTTCCCGGGAAACCATCGCCAAACAGATCGCCCTGGCGCTGCGTGATGAAGTGGCGGATCTGGAAGCGGCGGGGATTGGCATCATTCAGATCGACGAACCGGCGCTGCGTGAAGGCTTGCCGCTGCGTCGCAGCGACTGGGATGCTTACTTACAGTGGGGCGTGGAGGCGTTCCGCCTCAACGCGGCCGTCGCGAAGGACGACACGCAGATCCACACCCACATGTGTTACTGCGAATTTAACGACATAATGGACTCCATTGCCGCGCTCGACGCCGATGTGATCACCATCGAGACCTCGCGTTCAGACATGGAGCTGCTGGAGTCGTTCGAAGAGTTCGACTACCCGAACGAAATCGGGCCGGGCGTGTATGACATTCACTCCCCTAACGTGCCGAGCGTGGAGTGGATTGAATCGCTGCTGCAAAAAGCGGCCCAGCGCATCCCGGCGGAACGTCTGTGGGTAAACCCGGATTGCGGCCTGAAAACCCGTGGCTGGCCTGAAACCCGCGCGGCGCTGGCGAACATGGTGCAGGCGGCGCAGAATTTGCGTCAGGCGTAGTGGGGCTGGATTGCCCGGTTGGCGTAGCCGCCACCGGGCTTTTGGTATTACGCTTTCTTCCCGCCGTACTGGCTGAACCACGCCAGCATTCTCTGCCAGCCATCTTTCGCGGATTCCGCGTGATAGCTCGGACGATAATCGGCATTAAACGCGTGTCCCGCATCCGGGTACACCACGATTTCGGCCTTCGCGTTTGCCGCCCGCAGCGCGTGGCGCATGGTCTCGACGGTATCAAGCGGAATGCCGGTATCCTGACCGCCATACAGCCCTAGCACCGGGGCATTTAAATCGGTGGCGATATCAACCGGATGTTTCGGCGAGTTCAGCGTCTTTTCGCCCACCAGTTTGCCGTACCAGGCCACGGCCGCTTTCAACTGCGGATTGTGCGCGGCATACAGCCAGCTAATGCGTCCACCCCAACAGAAGCCGGTCACCATCAGACGGTGCGGGTCGCCACCGTTGCGCGCCGCCCAACTGGCAACGTGGTCGAGATCGGCCAGTACCTGCGCGTCCGGCACTTTGCTGACCAGGTTGCTGAACAGCGTCGGGATGTCGCTGTAATCATTCGGATCGCCCTGACGGAAATAGAGTTCCGGCGCAACGGCCAGGTAACCTTCCAGCGCCAGACGGCGGCAGAGGTCGCGAATATGTTCATGAACGCCAAATATTTCCTGCACCACGATCACGATGGGCAGCGGGCCATCGGCAGATTTTGGCCGCGCGTGGTACGCTGGCATGTTCTCTCCCTGGGAGGGAATGGAGGTCTCGCCTGCGGTAATGGCTTCTTCAGGGGTTGAGACGATGGTTGAAGCGTGCGGGGCCGCAGCAGGTGCAAAACCGGTTTTTTCAGTCATGGCATTCTCCGTACCAATGAATGGATTAGCGCAAAGATAAATATAGACACCAGGTTAACAACCCACAGTGCCTTATAGCGTCTATCTTTTGTGCAGCACCCGGCGATATAACTTGTTAATGTGATGTGAATCACTATTTTATGGAAATTAACTGCAATCATTTTCATTCATGGTGAGGTGTGTCACGAAATAATGCACATTGCTTCTGTAAAGTACCGTTTTACTTCTTCTGACAAACCGACCCACAGAGGAGTCACCTATGTCTAAGTCTGATGTTTTTCATCTCGGCCTCACTAAAAACGATTTACAAGGGGCTACGCTTGCTATCGTCCCTGGCGATCCAGAGCGTGTGGAAAAGATCGCCGCGCTGATGGATAAGCCGGTTAAGCTGGCAGCGCATCGCGAATTCACCACCTGGCGCGCAGAGCTGGACGGTAAAGCGGTGATCGTGTGCTCTACCGGTATTGGTGGCCCGTCTACCTCTATCGCCGTTGAAGAGCTGGCGCAGCTGGGCATTCGTACTTTCCTGCGCATCGGCACCACAGGCGCCATTCAGCCGCACATCAACGTGGGCGACGTGCTGGTTACCACCGCATCCGTGCGGCTGGACGGGGCAAGCCTGCACTTTGCTCCGATGGAATTCCCGGCAGTGGCCGATTTCGAATGCACCACCGCGCTGGTTGAAGCCGCGAAATCCGTGGGCGCCACCACCCACGTGGGCGTAACTGCCTCTTCCGATACCTTCTACCCGGGCCAGGAGCGTTACGACACCTTCTCTGGTCGCGTGGTGAGCCGTTTCAAAGGCTCCATGGAAGAGTGGCAGTCGATGGGCGTCATGAACTACGAAATGGAATCTGCGACGCTGCTGACCATGTGCGCGAGCCAGGGTCTGCGTGCCGGTATGGTGGCGGGCGTTATCGTCAACCGTACCCAACAGGAGATCCCGAACGCTGAAACCATGAAGCAGACTGAAAGCCATGCGGTGAAAATCGTGGTTGAAGCGGCGCGCCGCCTGATCTAATTCTCTCTTCAGTGCTAAAAGGCCGACATGCTCGGCCTTTTCTTTTTGCGTAACGCCTCGCAGGAAAACCCTTTCAAACTGGACGTTCATACAGCACAATTCTATTTTGTGCGGGTTAGACGTGGATGCAGGGGGCATTGTGGATATTTCAATCCTGGTTTATGCGGTAGTTGCGCTGGTGAGCGTGGGGATTGGCTGGCTCATTTGCGGCTACCAACATGCTCAGCAGAAAGCCGATCAGCTGGCAGAGCGCGAAGAGATCGTCGCCGAACTCAGCGCGACGAAACAACAGCTTGCGCTGAGTGACCACTGGCGCGACGAGTGCGAACTGCTCAATAACGAACTGCGCAATCTGCGTGATATCAATACCTCGCTGGAGGCCGATCTCCGTGAAGTGACCACCCGTCTTGAGTCCACCCAACTGCACGCCGAAGACAAAATCCGTCAGATGATCAACAGCGAGCAGCGTCTTAGCGAGCAGTTTGAGAACCTCGCGAACCGCATTTTTGAGCACAGCAATCGCCGCGTGGATGAGCAGAACCGTCAGAGCCTGAACAGCCTGCTGACGCCCCTGCGTGAGCAGTTGGACGGCTTTCGACGTCAGGTACAGGACAGCTTTGGTCAGGAGGCCCGCGAGCGCCACACGCTGGCGCATGAAATTCGTAATCTCCAGCAGCTGAATGCGCAGATGGCGCAGGAGGCGGTTAACCTGACGCGCGCACTGAAAGGTGATAACAAAGCGCAGGGAAACTGGGGCGAAGTGGTCATGACGCGCGTGCTGGAGGCCTCTGGCCTGCGCGAAGGATACGAATACGAAACGCAGGTCAGCATTGAAAACGATGCGCGCTCGCGGATGCAGCCGGATGTCATTGTTCGTCTGCCACAGGGCAAAGATGTGGTTATCGACGCCAAAATGACGCTGGTGGCCTATGAGCGCTACTTCAACGCGGAAGATGACTACACCCGCGAAACAGCGTTGCAGGAGCACATCGCCTCCGTGCGTAACCATATCCGTCTGCTGGGCAGAAAAGATTATCAGCAGTTGCCGGGGCTGCGATCGCTGGATTATGTGCTGATGTTCATTCCGGTTGAGCCAGCCTTCCTGCTGGCGCTCGACAGACAGCCCGAACTGATCACCGAAGCGCTGAAAAATAACATTATGCTGGTCAGCCCCACCACGCTACTGGTGGCGTTACGTACCATTGCCAACCTGTGGCGCTATGAGCACCAAAGCCGTAACGCGCAGCAGATTGCCGATCGCGCCAGCAAGCTGTACGACAAAATGCGGCTGTTTGTGGACGATATGTCCTCGGTGGGGCAAAGCCTGGATCGCGCGCAGGATAACTACCGCCAGGCGATGAAAAAACTCTCCTCCGGGCGTGGCAATTTGCTGGCGCAGGCGGAGGCGTTTCGCAGCCTGGGGGTGGAAGTTAAACGCGAGATTAATCCGGAACTGGTGGAGCAGGCTACCGCTCAGGACGAAGAGTTTCGTCTGCGTGAAGGCGACGGTGAGCAAAATAGCCGCAATGAAGACAACGGCTTAGCGGCGAGTTTATCCACCGAAGCGCAGCCGGCACGTTTCTTTCACGGTGGTTGAAACGTAGGGCAAATGCGCCCAATCTGTTACACTTCACGAACATTTGACTGATTAGCAGGCTCTGAGATGGTTGACGATTCACAAGACACAACGCACTTTGGCTTTCAGACTGTCGCCAAAGCGCAGAAAGCTGACATGGTGGCCCACGTATTTCATTCCGTGGCGGCGAAGTACGATGTGATGAATGATTTGATGTCATTCGGCATTCATCGCTTGTGGAAGCGCTTCACTATTGATTGCAGCGGCGTGCGCCGTGGACAAACGGTGCTGGATTTAGCCGGAGGCACAGGGGATCTGACCGCTAAATTCTCCCGTCTGGTTGGCGAAACCGGCCGCGTGGTGCTGGCGGATATCAACGACTCCATGCTGAAAATGGGACGCGAAAAGCTGCGTAACATCGGCGTGGTAGGCAACGTTGAATATGTTCAGGCCAACGCCGAAGCGCTGCCGTTCCCGGATAATACGTTCGACTGCATCACCATCTCTTTCGGTCTGCGTAACGTGACCGATAAAGATAAAGCGCTGCGCTCCATGTACCGCGTGCTGAAGCCGGGCGGCCGACTACTGGTTCTCGAGTTTTCTAAACCGATTATCGACCCGCTGAGCAAAGCTTACGATGCCTATTCCTTCCACGTTTTGCCGCGCATCGGCGAGCTGGTGGCAAACGATGCAGAAAGTTACCGTTATCTGGCCGAATCCATCCGAATGCACCCGGATCAGGACACGCTGAAAGCGATGATGCAGGATGCCGAGTTTGAAAACGTGGAATACTTCAATATGACGGCGGGTGTCGTCGCGCTGCATCGTGGTTACAAGTTCTGAGTGGAGGTTTCCCGTGCCCATTAAACCCTTAGTCACCGCAGGCATCGAGAATGTACTGAATGCCTTTCTGTATCGCGCTCCGGCGCTGAAAACCGCACGTCAGCGGCTTAACGGAAAGGTGCTGCGCATCGTGTTAAAGGAGTTCTCGACGCCGCTTGTGCTGGTCTTCAGCGAACGTCAGCTTGACGTTCTGGGGGAGTGGGAAGGCGAAGCTGATTGCTCGGTAATTACGCACATGAGCGTCTTACCAAAACTGCGTGACCGTCAGCAGATGACGGCGCTTATTCGCAGCGGTGAGCTGGAGGTCGAAGGCGATATTCAGGTGGTACAGAACTTCGTTGCACTCAGCGATCAGGCTGAATTCGACCCGGCGGAACTGCTGGCGCCCTATATCGGCGACATCGCGGCTGAAGGGATAAGCAAAACGCTGCGCACGGGTTCCGCTTTCCTGCGTAAAGGTCTGCTCCGTCAACAGCGCTATGCTGCCGAGGTGCTGACCGAAGAGTGGCGTATGGCGCCGGGGCCTTTAGAAGTCGCCTGGTTTGCAGAAGAGACCGCGGCAGTTGAGCGCGCAGTTGATGCGTTAACCAAACGGCTGGAAAAACTGGAGGGCAAATGACGCCTGGTGAAATTCGGCGCCTCTATTTTATCGTTCGCACCTTTTTGAGCTACGGGCTCGACGAGCTTATCCCCAGAATGCGTATCACCCTGCCGCTTCGGCTTTGGCGTCGCACGCTGTTCTGGATGCCGAATCGCCATAAGGATCAGGAGCTGGGCGCACGCCTGCGTCTTGCGTTGCAGGAGCTGGGACCGGTCTGGATCAAGTTTGGGCAGATGCTCTCAACACGTCGCGACCTTTTTCCACCGCAGATTGCCGATCAGCTCGCACTATTGCAGGATCGCGTCGCTCCGTTTGACGGAGAGAGAGCGAAGAAACAAATCGAAGAAGCGATGGGCAATATCCCCATCGAGACCTGGTTTGATGATTTCGATATTCAGCCTCTGGCCTCTGCCTCTATTGCGCAGGTTCATACTGCGCGCCTGAAGGAAAATGGCAAAGAGGTGGTCATTAAAGTGATTCGTCCGGATATCCTGCCGGTTATCAAAGCAGACATGAAGCTGATTTATCGCCTGGCTCGCTGGGTGCCGCGTCTGTTGCCGGATGGCCGCCGTCTGCGTCCGCTGGAAGTGGTACGGGAATACGAAAAAACGCTGATTGATGAGCTTAACCTGCTGCGTGAATCGGCGAACGCCATTCAGCTGCGTCGAAACTTTGAAGACAGCCCGATGCTGTATGTTCCTGAAGTCTATTCTGACTATTGCAGTCAGAACATGATGGTGATGGAACGTATCTACGGTATTCCGGTCTCGGACGTGACGGCGCTGGAAAAACAGGGCACCAACATGAAGTTGCTGGCCGAACGTGGCGTGCAGGTCTTCTTTACTCAGGTTTTCCGCGACAGCTTCTTCCATGCTGACATGCATCCGGGCAACATTTTTGTCAGCTATGAGCACCCGGAAGATCCTAAATACATCGGCATCGACTGCGGTATTGTCGGCTCGCTGAATAAAGAGGATAAGCGTTATCTCGCCGAGAACTTTATCGCTTTCTTCAATCGCGACTACCGTAAGGTGGCCGAGCTGCACGTGGATTCAGGCTGGGTTCCGCCAGATACCAACGTGGAAGAGTTTGAATTTGCGATCCGCACCGTCTGTGAGCCGATTTTTGAAAAGCCGCTCTCGGAGATCTCTTTCGGACACGTCCTGCTCAACCTGTTCAACACCGCACGCCGTTTCAATATGGAAGTGCAGCCACAATTAGTTTTACTTCAGAAAACATTACTTTACGTTGAGGGCGTAGGCCGCCAGCTCTATCCTCAGTTAGACTTGTGGAAAACCGCGAAACCGTTCCTCGAATCCTGGATTAAGGATCAGGTCGGTATTCCAGCCCTGGTTCGCTCGCTTAAAGAGAAAGGCCCGTTCTGGATTGAAAAAATGCCTGAAATTCCTGAACTGGTTTACGACAGTTTGCGTCAGAGCAAGAACCTTCAGCACAGCATGGATAAAATCGCGCACGAGCTTCAATCCAGTCGCGTGCGTCAGGGGCAGTCCCGCTATCTCTTCGGAATTGGCGCGACGCTGCTGATAAGCGGCACGTTGCTGTTGATCAATCGTCCGGACTGGGAAATGATGCCAGCCTGGATTATGGCTGCCGGTGTGGTTGTCTGGCTTGCTGGCTGGCGAAAAACGCGCTGAATTAGCGTCGCTATCGAGAGATTGCATACGTATAATGCGATCTGACTAATTAATCATCTATCACTGGGGAACACGCATGGGTGGTATCAGTATCTGGCAGTTAGTGATCATTGCCGTCATCGTTGTGCTGCTGTTTGGCACGAAAAAACTCGGATCGATTGGTTCCGACCTGGGCGCGTCAATCAAAGGCTTCAAGAAAGCCATGAGCGATGATGAGAATAAGCAGGAAAAAACCAGTCAGGATGCTGATTTTACCGCTAAATCCATCGCCGATAAGCAGGACGAAGCCAAAAAGGAAGAGGCTAAACGTCACGATAAAGAGCAGGTGTAATTCGTGTTCGACATTGGTTTTGGTGAGTTACTGCTGGTCTTTGTGATTGGTCTGATTGTGTTGGGGCCGCAGCGTTTACCCGTTGCGGTGAAAACCGTCGTGGGCTGGGTGCGGGCACTTCGCTCGCTGGCAACTACCGTGCAGAACGAGCTGGCACAGGAGCTGAAGCTTCAGGAATTTCAGGACAGCCTGAAAAAGGTTGAAAAGGCGAGCATGGATAACCTGACGCCGGAGCTGAAAGCATCAATGGATGAGTTACGCGAAGCGGCTGAATCCATGAAGCGCTCATACAGCATTAACGATCCTGAGAAGGCGAGCGATGAAGCAAACACCATCCATAATCCGGTGGTGAAGGGCAGCGAAGAGCAGCGCGAGGGTGTGACGCCTTCCAGCGCGGAGCATCAGGCCGCTTCGCCAGAGCAATCGCCGCAGGAGCCCGAAGTGAAAAAGCAGGTGCCGCCGGAAGAGCCCGTGGTCAAAACGGCTGAGGTAAAACCCGCCGCGCCTGTTTCCGAATCATCCCCCTCGTCGAGTGATAAAGCGTAAACATGGCAGTAGATGATACTCAACCGCTGATTGCGCACCTCATTGAGCTGCGTAAGCGCCTGTTAAACTGCATTATTGCGGTTTTCCTCATTTTTTTATGTCTGGTCTATTTCGCCAACGATATCTATCAGGTGGTTTCCGCGCCGCTGATTAAACAGATGCCGCTGGGCGCGACGATGATTGCAACGGACGTTGCTTCACCGTTCTTTACCCCCATCAAGCTGACCTTCTGGGTATCGTTGATTGCATCTGCACCGGTCATTTTGTATCAGGTCTGGGCATTTGTGGCGCCCGCGCTGTACAGGCATGAACGCAAGCTGGTTATTCCGCTGCTGGTGTCCAGTTCGCTGCTGTTTTACATCGGCATGGCGTTCGCCTACTTCGTTGTCTTCCCGCTGGCCTTCGGCTTCCTGACGCATACCGCACCGGAAGGGGTACAGGTGTCGACGGACATCGCCAGCTACCTCAGCTTCGTGATGGCGCTGTTTATGGCCTTTGGTGTCGCCTTCGAGGTGCCCGTAGCGATTGTCCTGCTCTGCTGGGTGGGGGTGACCACGCCTGACGATCTGCGTAAGAAGCGCCCGTACATCCTGGTGGGGGCATTTGTCGTAGGTATGCTGTTAACGCCACCGGACGTCTTCTCGCAAACCTTACTGGCGATACCGATGTACTGCCTGTTTGAAGTCGGCGTGTTCTTCGCTCGTTTCTACGTCGGAAAGGGGCGTACCCGGGACGAAGAAGACGAGCCGTCTGAAGAGACTACTAAAGAATAAAACCAACCGCCCGTCAGGGCGGTTGTCATATGGGGATACGTATGTTTGATATCGGGCTTAACCTCACCAGCGCCCAGTTTGCGAAAGACCACGATGAGGTGGTGGCGCGCGCCTTTGCCGCCGGCGTGAACGGGCTGTTACTGACGGGAACGAATCTGCATGAGAGTGAGCAGGCACGGCAGATGGCGCAACGCTATCAACACTGCTGGTCCACCGCAGGCGTGCATCCTCATGACAGCAGCCAGTGGACGCATGAAAGCGCTGAGGCGCTTCATCGTCTGGCACAAACGCCAGAAGTGGTTGCCATTGGCGAATGCGGGCTTGATTTCAACCGTAACTTCTCGACGCCTGAAGAGCAGGAGAAGGCATTTACCGCCCAGCTCGCGCTGGCAGCAGAGCTGGAGATGCCGGTGTTTATGCACTGTCGCGATGCGCATGAACGTTTTATGGCGCTACTGGAACCCTGGCTGGAGAAACTGCCGGGCGCGGTGTTGCACTGCTTTACGGGCTCCCGTCAGGAAGCGCTGGATTGCCTGAACCGCGGGCTTTATTTGGGTATCACGGGCTGGGTCTGCGATGAGCGTCGTGGGCTGGAACTGCGTGAGCTGTTACCCGTTATCCCGGCCGATCGTTTGCTGCTGGAAACGGATGCGCCGTATCTGTTGCCCCGGGATATGCAGCCCAAACCGCCATCACGACGTAATGAACCGGCCTACCTGGGGCATATTGCTGAGCGAGTGGCGCACTGGCGGGGAGAAGATGTGCAGTGGCTGGCAGCACAAACCGATGATAACGTGCGTCGTCTGTTCGGCGTGCAGTTCTAAACTTTGCGGAAATCGGTGTTTTTCACGCTCTGCAACACCTCTTTGTTCAGCAGGTTGAGCAGCAGCATGGAGCGCGCTTCACCGTCCGGCTCAGCGAAGATGGCCTGTAAGCCTTCAAAGGCGCCTTCGGTGATCACCACGCTGTCGCCGGCATAAGGGGTTTCCGGATCGGTAATATCTTCAGGCTGCTGGTAGACAGAAAGCTGATGAATAACCGATGACGGTACTCTTGCCGGATGGGCGCCAAAACGCACAAAATGGCTGACGCCGCGTGTGGCACTGATCGTCGTGGTGTGGATCACTTCGGGGTCGAATTCGACGAACAGGTAATTCGGGAACAGAGGCTCACTGACGGTCGTGCGTCTTCCACGCTGCATTTTTTCAAGCGTGATCACGGGTGTCAGGCAGTTCACAGACTGACGTTCAAGATGTTCCTGCGCGCGCTGAAGTTGCCCGCGTTTGCAATACAGTAAATACCAGGCCTGCATAATCACTCTTCCCATTGTTCGGGGCGCAAGCATACCAAAACCCTGGCGGGATCGCTAAGGTGATTATAATGGCGAAAAAGAGAGTAAGTCGTGGAAGTTCACGCTAATTTAACAAAATTACAGCATCACGCGGTCTTACGCCGTATAATGAAGCGCTTACAGAGAGGCCATGATTAACTGCATGAAATACCACGATCTACGCGACTTCCTGGCGCTGCTGGAAAAGCAGGGCGAACTCAAACGCATTACGCTTCCTGTTGATCCGTATCTGGAAATGACAGAAATCGCTGACCGCACCCTGCGCGCGGGCGGCCCGGCGTTGCTGTTTGAAAACCCAAAAGGCTACACCATGCCGGTGCTGTGCAACCTGTTTGGCACACCTCGCCGCGTGGCGCTGGGGATGGGGCAGGAAGATGTCACGGCGTTACGTGAAGTGGGCAAACTGCTGGCCTTTCTGAAAGAGCCGGAGCCGCCAAAAGGGTTCCGCGACCTGTTCGACAAACTGCCGCAGTTTAAGCAGGTGTTGAATATGCCCACCAAACGCCTGCGCGATGCGCCGTGCCAGCAAAAAGTGCTGGAAGGCGATGCGGTGGATCTGACCAAAATTCCCATCATGCAGTGCTGGCCTGACGATGCCGCACCGCTGATCACCTGGGGCCTCACCGTGACGCGTGGGCCGCATAAAGAGCGTCAAAACCTCGGCATTTACCGCCAGCAGCTGATTGGCAAAAACAAGCTCATCATGCGCTGGTTGTCCCATCGCGGCGGGGCGCTGGATTTCCAGGAGTGGTGCGCGGCCCATCCGGGCGAACGCTTCCCGGTTTCCGTCGCGCTGGGTGCCGATCCGGCAACCATCCTGGGCGCGGTGACGCCTGTTCCTGATACGCTGTCTGAATATGCCTTTGCAGGGCTGCTGCGCGGCACCAAAACCGAAGTGGTGAAGTGCATCTCCAATGACCTGGAAGTACCGGCCAGCGCAGAGATTGTGCTGGAAGGTTACATTGAACAGGGCGAGCTGGCACCCGAAGGGCCGTACGGCGACCACACCGGCTATTACAACGAAGTGGATAACTTTCCGGTGTTCACCGTCACCCACATTACCCAGCGTGAAGATGCCATCTATCACTCCACCTATACCGGCCGTCCACCCGACGAACCGGCGGTACTGGGCGTGGCGCTGAACGAAGTGTTCGTGCCGATCCTGCAAAAGCAGTTCCCGGAAATCGTTGATTTTTATCTGCCGCCGGAAGGGTGTTCGTATCGCCTGGCGGTGGTGACGATGAAGAAGCAGTATGCCGGTCACGCTAAGCGCGTGATGATGGGCGTATGGTCTTTCCTGCGCCAGTTTATGTATACCAAGTTTGTGATTGTCTGCGATGATGACGTCAATGCCCGCGACTGGAATGACGTTATCTGGGCCATCACCACGCGTATGGATCCGGCGCGTGATACGGTGTTAGTGGAAAACACGCCGATTGATTACCTGGATTTTGCCTCGCCGGTTTCCGGACTTGGCTCAAAAATGGGACTGGATGCCACGAACAAATGGCCTGGCGAAACCGACCGTGAATGGGGTCGCCCGATCGAAAAAGATCCTGCCGTGACCGCGCGAATTGACGCGATCTGGGACGAGCTGGCCATAATGAATAACGGTAAGGCAGAATAAGACCGTTTAGCCCTATAGACTTCCCGACAGAGAGAGCGAATGACAACCTTAAGCTGTAAAGTGACGTCGGTAGATGCTATTACCGACACCGTATATCGCGTCCGTTTGGTTCCTGAAGCGGCATTCTCATTCCGTGCCGGTCAGTACCTGATGGTCGTGATGGACGAGCGTGATAAGCGTCCTTTCTCTATGGCCTCAACGCCAGCAGAGAAGGAATTTATTGAGCTGCATATTGGTGCGTCTGAGCTTAACCTGTACGCGATGGCCGTGATGGACCGCATCCTGAAAGAGCGTGAAATCGTGGTTGATATTCCTCATGGCGAGGCCTGGCTGCGTGAAGACGAAGACCGTCCGCTGATCCTGATTGCCGGTGGCACGGGCTTCTCCTATGTCCGCTCTATTCTGCTGACGGCGCTGGCGCGTAATCCAAATCGCGATATCACCATCTACTGGGGCGGCCGTGAAGAGAAGCACCTTTACGATCTGTCTGAGCTGGAGGCGTTGAGCGTAAATCATCCAAACCTGCGCATTGAGCCGGTTGTCGAGCAGCCGGAAGAGGGCTGGCGCGGGCGCAGCGGTACGGTGCTGACTGCGGTATTGCAGGATCACGGGACGCTGGCCGGGCACGATATCTACATTGCCGGTCGCTTTGAAATGGCAAAAATTGCCCGCGACCTGTTCTGCAACGAGCGTGACGCGCGGGAAGATCGTCTGTTTGGCGATGCGTTTGCGTTTATCTGATTGAGAGACCCGCTTCGGCGGGTTTTTTATGCTCGGGCAATAGCCTGGTGAAAATTTAACCTTGAAATGGGCGGCGCATTGCCGTTATTCTTGTTCCCGTTAAATTTCGCCCTCAGGAGCGCCCCCCAAAAATGAACAAACACGACTGATGAATTTCGATCCTTGCTCAACGCATCGCGTCGGCAGGGGATGTTTTGATTTCATTCAGGAGTGCTTATGGCTCATTTTGCGCAGTCCCCCTCTTTTATTTTGCATCAGGTCACCTGTCAGTTTGCGACGGGCGATATCCTTTTTGGTCCACTGAATCTTTCTCTGGATGCGTCAGTGTGCGCGCTGGTTGGCCGCAACGGCAGCGGTAAAACACGCCTTCTCCGGTTGCTGGCAGGAGTTGATGAACCCGCCAGCGGTCATATTGAACGCTTTGGTACACACGTCTACGTGGCGCAGCAGCAGGATATTTCTGCGGATACCACGCTTGCCGAACTGCTTGGTTACGACGCGATCTTTGCGGCGCGCACGCGCATCGACAGCGGTCATTATGAACCCGACGATCTCGACACGCTCGACGGTTATTGGGATCTGGCTGAACGGCTGAGCCAGGCTTTTATCGCTGCAAAACTTCCCCCTTTTGACCCGAGTAAACGCGCGGCAGAGTTGAGCGGTGGCGAGCGCATTCGTGCCTTGCTGTGCAGCGCATTCACCGCGGATGCTGACTACCTGCTGCTGGACGAACCGACCAACCACCTCGACAGGCAAGGCCGCAAGTGGTTCTACGAGCAGCTTTCCAGGTATCAGGGCGGGGTGCTGGTGGCCTCTCACGACCGTGAGTTGCTGGCCCAGGTACCGCGAATCCTTGAACTGAGCGCGTTGGGCTTGCGCAGCTACGGTGGGAATTATGCTGACTATCGAACCCAGCGTGATGCTGAACAGCTGGCTGCCCGCGCCGCGCTGGAACATGCTGCCACCGAACGCAAGCGTACCCGCGCCCGTATGAATAAAGAGCATGACGACAGCCTGCGGCGTTCAGCCAAAACGCTTCGCACGGTCGACAGCCTTAACATCGCCTCGTTTGAACGGGTCAAATACAAAGGGGCGGCGAAAGAGCGTATTGGTTCCTGGAAAAAACAGCATAGCGATCAAAACCATGCTTTGAACGCTGCGGTCAACCAGGCACGCGAGCGGGTTGAAGAGGATAATGCGGTGATGTTTACCCTGCCGGGCAGTGAAATCCCGGAAGGGAAACAGGTGCTGGTGCTGGAAGAACTGGTGCTTCCGCACGTGCCTGTCCCACCGATAAACTGGCGAATGGATGGCCCGATGCGCGTGGCGCTACGCGGGCCGAACGGCTGTGGAAAATCCACGCTGTTGAAAGTGATGTTGGGCGAAACCGCCCCTGTTACGGGAACCTGTAAGGTCTCTGTCAGGTGTGCTTATCTCGATCAGCATCTTTCCCGGCTGGATCTGTCGCAGTCGGTGATGACTCACCTTAGCCTGGGCAATACGCCGCTCGAAGAGGGGGCGCTGCGTACCCGTTTAGCGCAGCTTCAGCTGGGCGCAGAGAAAGTGACACTACCACTGGCCGAACTGAGTGGCGGCGAGCGCCTGAAGGCCGCGCTGGCCTGCGTATTGTGGCGTGAAGCGGCAACGCAGTTGTTGCTTCTGGATGAGCCGACCAACCATCTTGATCTGGCCTCTGTTCAGGCCATTGAAGCGGCCTTAGCCGATTACCCCGGCGCGCTGCTGGTGGTGTCGCACGATGAAGCTTTTCTGGCAGGGCTGAAGCTGACGCATGAACTGGTGTGGGAAGAGACGGGATGGCGATGTGAAAGCCTGTAAACACAAGCCCCCGCAAGGGCGGGGGCAAACAAACTTTATCAGGCTAACTGCTTGCGAAGGTCAGGGTTTGCCTGGATCAGGCGCATAAGCTTTAGCTCGGCTGGGGTAGGTTTTTCACGTTTTGACTCCCACTCCAGCACCATTGCTACGCTGACACCCATCGCTCTTGCGAATTCATCTGTTTTCAGGCCCGATCCTTTGCGTAAACGCTCAAATTCACTAAAAGGATTGGACTTTTGATTCAGGGTAACCGTCGGCGGTACATCTTTAAAAATAATCTGTTCCAGGCTGCTCAGCAGCTCAAACTCAGGATCTTTTAATTCCATTGAGAACTCCTCATAAATCACACATCGGGATCATGAACATCAGAGAGCCTGTTAAGAATAGTCCCTAAACCAGACACAGGATCGTCACGGCTGTGATTAATTGTGCGATAACGATCGCTTTACACGTTTCAGCTATATGGATAGTTATGCTAATTACCTGATTAGTCATATGTAGGGATGCACAGGTATTTTTTTGTAAATAGTCAGTACAAAAACGGGAATACCCGTTTTGCATGAAAACTCTATCTTGCAAGGCTGACCTGGACTATCCTTGTCAGCGTTGGGCACGCGTGTGCCGGTGTGCGCTTTTTGGGTGAAAGGAGTAATAAAATGGCGACAGGAAAGTCCTGCTCTCGCTGGTTTGCGCCTATTGCGGCGTTATTGATGGTTGTTAGCCTGAGTGGGTGTTTCGATAAAGAAGGCGATCAGCGCAAAGCGTTTATCGATTTTCTACAGAATACAGTGATGCGTAGCGGCGAGCGTTTACCAACGCTGACTGCGGATCAGAAAAAACAGTTTGGTCCATTCGTGTCGGATTACGCCATTTTGTATGGCTATTCACAGCAGGTAAGCCAGGCGATGGATTCCGGTCTTCGCCCGGTAGTGGATAGCGTGAATGCCATCCGTGTTCCACAGGATTATATGACCCAGCGCGAACCGCTACGCCAGTCAAATGGCGCGCTTGGGGTACTGAGCCAGCAGCTGCAAAATGCCAAAATGCAGGCTGATGCGTCGCGTTCCGCGTTGAAGCAGGGCGAGGATCTTAAACCGGTCTATGACCAGGTGTATGAGAAAGTCGTGACCAAGCCGTCAAACGCTTTGCAACCGCTGATCCCGGCGGCTCAGGTCTTTACTCAGCAGTTGGTTGAGGTGGGTGACTTTATTAGTGAACAAGGTACGCAGGTGAGCTTTGTCTCTAACGGTATCCAGTTCCCGACCTCCCAGCAGGCGAGCCAGTATAACGCGCTGATCGGTCCGCTCGCGTCCCAGCATCAGGCCTTTAGCCAGGCCTGGAGCGCAGCGGTCGCTGCTACGGAATAAGAAAAACCCCCGCTTCGGCGGGGTTTTTTTTATGCTTGATGAAAATAACGCTTGTCATTCATCTACCACATCGGTATAACTATGTTCGTCGGTTTGTTACACAGACCTAAAGCAGTTTAGTAAAGCAGTCCAGATTGTTATCCATAGATACCCTTCGTAGTGACCCTTCCTTCATCGCTTAAAAATCTGTAACGCAATCCATCAAGCCGGAAGGCACAATATATTTGTTAATAAGGTAATTTCTATGTCTGCTAAAATGACTGGTCTGGTAAAATGGTTCAACGCTGATAAAGGTTTCGGCTTCATCACTCCTGACGATGGCTCTAAAGACGTGTTCGTACACTTCTCTGCTATCCAGAACGATGGCTACAAATCTCTGGATGAAGGTCAGAAAGTTTCCTTCACCATCGAAAGCGGCGCTAAAGGCCCAGCAGCTGGTAACGTTGTAAGCCTGTAAGCTTCCAGCCCAGTAGCACTAAATTCAAAAACCCGCCTTCTGGCGGGTTTTTTCGTTTCTACTGTTGTATCTGCGGGTTAACGCAGTTCTTATCCACTTTACCGCCGAGCGCGGCAATCAGGTTATCCACGGCGGTCGCCGCCATGTTGTAGCGTGTTTCATGAGTCGCAGAGCCGATGTGGGGCAGGGCGACAACGTTCGGCATGGTCAGTAGCGGAGAATCCACCGGCAGCGGCTCTTGTTCAAACACGTCCAGACCAGCGGCGTGGATCTCACCGTTTTGCAGTGCCTCAATCAGCGCCTTCTCATCGACCACCGGACCACGACCCGCGTTGATGAAAATGGCCGATTTCTTCATCTTTTCAAACGCCGCTTTGCCGATGAGATGACGCGTTTCATCCGTCAGCGGCAGGATCAGGCAGACAAAGTCGGCTTCCCGCAACAGCGTATCAAGCTCGCAATAAAGGGCGTTGAAACGTTCTTCAGCTTCACTGTGGTGACGGCGCGCGTTATACAGAATGGGCATGTTGAAGCCAAAATGCGCGCGCTGTGCCAGCGCCAGACCGATACGGCCCATCCCAACAATCCCCAGCGTTTTGCCATGAACGTCCACGCCGAACCAGTCCGGGCCAATGCTTTTGGTCCATTCGCCCGCTTTCACGCGCTCGGCCACTTCCACTACACGACGGGCGGTGCTAAGCACCAGCGCCATCAGCGTGTCGGCGACGGTCTCCGTCAGGGCATGAGGCGTGTGCATCAGCAGGATGTTGCGCGCGTTTAGCGCATCCACGTCGAAATTGTCGTATCCCACCGAAACGGTTGAGGTAGCACGAAGCTTCGGCATTTTCTCCAGCAGCGCTGCATCCACCTTTTCGCTCGAACCCAGCAGGCCCTCGGCGCTGGCAAACGCGTCGGCGTGCTGTGCCACGGTTTCCGGGCTGAGGTTCTTTACCCGGGTAACGGTAAAGTGTTCCTCCAGGCGTTTTTGCAGATCTTCAGGCAGTGCTTTGTACAAAATGACGGACGGCTTCATGCTAATCTCCGTTGATTTTAAAAGGATTCAGGCGTGGCGTGCGCCGACGGGTAGCTGTTGATTATTAGCAGGCTTAACAATCAGAGTAAGCCATACCGAGGCAAAAAGCGCCACCCCCATAAAGATGTAAGAGGCCGACGGGCTGCCGGTGGCACCGTTAAGATAGCCCACAAACCACGAGCCAAAGAACGAACCCAGCGCACCCATACTGTTGATCAACGCCATCGCGCCCCCTGCGACGTTACGCGGCAGCATTTCCGGGATGATGGCAAAGAACGGACCATACGGGGCATACATGGCCGCACCCGCAATCACCAGCAGAGTGTACGAGACCCAGAAGTGGTTCGCGCCTACGGCCCAGGAGCCAATGAAGGCAAAAGCAGCGATCAGCAGCAGTGGCCAGACGAACAGCTTACGGTTTTGCAGCTTGTCCGATGCCCAGGAGACGATAATCATCGCGATGGTCGCAGCCAGGTAAGGCACCGATGACAGCCAGCCCACTTCCACCATGCCAAGGTTTTCACCGCCGCTGCGGATAATCGACGGCAGCCACAGCACAAAACCGTACACGCCAATACTCCAGGTAAAATACTGTGCACACAGCAGAATAACGTTCCGGGAGCGGAAGGCTTCGCCGTAGTTACGCACCGCTTTAAGCCCCTGCTGCTCTTTATCCAGCTGCGCCTGGAGTGCGGCTTTTTCGTCTTCAGAAAGCCATTTCGCCTGGGCTGGCTTATCTTTCACCAACACCCACCAGCAGAAGGCCCAGATAATCGCGGGAACCCCTTCGATGATGAACATCTCGCGCCAGCCGAAGGACTGGATCAGATAGCCGGAAACCACCGACATCCACAGCACGGTGACCGGGTTACCGAGTATCAGGAACGTATTAGCACGTGAACGCTCCGATTTTGTGAACCAGTTGCTGATGTAAATCAGCATTGCTGGCATGACGGCCGCCTCAACCACGCCGAGAATAAAGCGAATAGCCGCCAGAGCAGGAATGTTATTCACCACGCCAGTAAGCGACGCACAGGCACCCCATAAGATCAGGCAGATGAAAATGAGCTTTCGCACGCTGCGGCGTTCAGCGTAAATCGCGCCGGGGATCTGGAAGAAGAAATAACCCAGGAAGAAGAGGGCGCCCAGCAGGGACGAGACCCCTTTGGTGATCCCGAGGTCTTCGTTGATCCCGGCGGCGGATGCGAAACTGAAGTTGGCACGATCCAGGTACGCCAGGCTGTACGTGATAAACACGATTGGCATGATGTACCACCAGCGTTTTACTGCATTGGTCGAACTGTTCATAGGCTTGCCTCTGTTGTTGAGGTTGTTGCCGCCGTTGTCTGTAGGGTACACGGTGGCTTAATTATCTGGTGCGGATTGCTGCCCCACCCTGGTCCTCTCCCACGGGGAGAGGGAATTTAGACGCCGAGCTCTGCTCGTGTTGGTAATCCTTCGCTGTCGCCCTGCACCTGAATCGCCAGCGAACCAATTTTGTTGCCTCGCGCCACGGCCTGCGACAGCGGTTTGCCCTCCAGCAGGGCGCTGATGACCCCGACGGCAAACCCATCGCCCGCGCCCACGGTATCGACCACGTTGTCGACTTTTACCGCAGCGACAGCGCCTTGCTCACCGTCGGCAGTTTTAAACCATGCGCCGTCGGCACCGGTTTTCAGCACCACGGCTTTTACCCCTCTGTTGAGGTAAAAATCAGCAATGCCTTCGGGCGTGCTTTCGCCAGTGAGGATCATTCCCTCTTTTATGCCCGGCAGAACCCAGTCCGCCTGAAACGCCAGTCGGTTGAGTTTCTCAGCCATCTCCGCTTCGCTTTTCCACAGCACCGGGCGCAGGTTCGGATCAAAGGAGATCGTTTTGCCCTGCGCTTTCATTGCCGAAGCCGCGTGATCGAGTAAATCGTACGAGCTGGCCGAGAGCGCCGCCGCCACGCCGCTCAGGTGCAGGTGGCGCGCGGAGGAGAAATACGCGGCGTAATAATCATCCACGGAGAGATGGCTTGCCGCTGAGCCTTTGCGGAAATACTCCACGATGGGATCGGTTCCATTTTCAACTTTAGATTTCAGCTGAAAGCCCGTCGGGAAGCGTCCGTCAAGCGTGACGCCTGCGGCATCAATGCCCTCTTTTTTCAGCGAGTCGAGAACGAAATGGCCAAAGCTGTCATTGCCCACGCGGCTCACCCAGCCGACATTCAGCCCCAGCCGCGCAAGGCCGGTAGCGACATTCAATTCGGCGCCTGCCACGCGTTTGATAAAGTGCTCCACTGCGCTCAGCTCGCCCGTTTCGGTGGCGACAAACATCGCCATGGCCTCGCCGATAGTGATAACGTCCAGCGTCTTGTGCATGGTTTACTCCTCGCGCAGCAGGTTGACGTAATGGCGGGTGACGGCGGTGAGATCCGTCCCTTCGAGCGGAAATTCGATACCGCGCGGCGCGTCGGCAGGCAGTTGATTAAGCAGATCCCGCCAGCGAGAATCGGTCTGATCCGGCGCGACGGCGCGGAACTGCGCCTTATGCGGGACTGCGGCCTTCACATGAATATAGCTCACGGCGGGAGCCAGCTGACGTGCAGCCTCTTCCGGGGAGTCGCCAACCCACAGCCAGTTGCCCATATCGAACGTCAGTGTGACCGGCAGCGCCATTACCCGGCAGGCGGCTTTGAAGCGCTGCATCGGCGCGAGCTGCCCGCAGTCGGTCTGGTCGTTTTCCACCACCAGCGTCATGCCGCTTTCATCCAGCAGTGCGCGCAGGGCTTCAAGCGGTTGTTTGTCGCTGAAATGACCCAGCGAGACTTTAAGCCACAGCGCGTTCAGTGCGCTGGCTTCGCTAAGGTAGCGTGGAAGATCCGGGTTGAGGGTTCCATCGGGCATAAACAGGGGGGCCGGGGCGGAGTAGCACGCCAGTAAACCCAGCAGTTCAATGGACTCGCCCAGCGCAGGCAGGGCCATTAACTCGTCGTGGCTGAAGAGCTCTCGGCGGATTTCAACGCCATCAGCTCCTGCGCCGGCAATAACGGGAAGCATTGCCCGTTGACCGCCTGCCTGTCGCACCTGATCCGCACCATACGCGGCGGTGACCACCATAATTTTCCTGCTCATTTCCTGACTCCAGAGCGTAATCGATAGTATTACGCTAGATGGAACCGGTTCCAAAGAAAAGATCGGGATGCTGAATTTATGATCGCTGTCACGAAGGGGAAATTAACGGGCAGTAGAGCCGCGAACGATCAGCTCGCCAGAAAAAACCTGCTCGCGTACGGCGTCGCGGGTGCCTTCAATGCGGCGAACCACTTGTTCAACCGCGGCATAGCCGATCTGCCAGGTGGGTTGTTTGAGGGTGGTAATGCCTACGCCAGCAAGTTCTGCCCACTCCAGTTCATCAAAGCCGAGCAAGCCGATGTCGCTGCCCCAGTGCAGGCCAATGCGTTTAAGCGAGCGGGCAACCTGAAGCGTCAGCGCCCCGTTAGCGGAGATCACCGCCTTACGCATTCCCCGATGGCGGGTATGGAACTGGCGCAGGGTATTATCCAGCTGTTCGGCTTCATGGAGGGGGATTTCAGCATTTTCGGCGATCACACCGGGATAACGCGCCAGCGTGGCGCGAAATGCAGCCAGGCGGTCGCGGCGGGTGTTAACCATACCCAGCGGTTCGCTCAGGAACAGAATGGCTTCGAAACCCTGTTCAATCAGGTGCTCGGTGGCAGTGGTGGCCGCCTGGGTGTTATCCAGCCCGACCACATCGCAGGCAAATTCCGGGATTTTGCGGTCAATAAGCACCATCGGGAGAGACGATTGTTGCAGACGATTTAGCCCCTCTTCGCGCATCCCGACGGCATTGACCACGATCCCTTCCACCTGATAGCTGCGCAGCAGATCGAGGTAATGCAACTCCTGATCAACTTCGTTATTGGTGTTACAGACCAGCGGGGTAAAGCCTTTTTCCCGGCACGCCGCTTCGATGCCGCTGAGTACGTTAACGGAGTAGGGGTTAGTGATATCGGCGATGATAAGCCCAATCAGGCGGGTGCGACCCCGCTTGAGGCCGCGCGCCATCAGGCTGGGACGGTAGTCGAGATCGGCAATGGCTTGTTCGATCCGCGCCAGCAGCGCATCGGACAGCAGGTGTTTCTCGCCGTTGAGGTAGCGTGAAATGCTGGTTTTACCGGTTTTGGCGGCTTTCGCCACGTCGCTAATGGTGGCCCGGGTTGGTTTGATCATCGCTGATTTCCCTGAATTTAGTGAGAATACCTTAGCGGGAAAATCTGGCGAATCAAGCAATTTGCCGGGTGGCGGTCTGATGCCCTCACCCCAACCCTCTCCTACAGGAGAGGGCGCAAATACTAAAACGGCAACGGGGTTGCCGTTTTGCTTTTACCTACTGCACAGGACTCAACGTAATTTCAACGCGGCGGTTCTGCGCTTTGCCTTCCGCCGTGCTGTTGCTGGCGATCGGGTTAGCCGGACCCATGCCGCTGGTGCGGATGCGGTTCGCTTCTACGCCCTGGGTGATCAGCGAGCTGGCCACGGAATCGGCGCGCTGCTGCGACAGACGCATGTTCAGATCCTGGCTGCCGGTGCTGTCGGTGTAACCAATCACGTTCACGGCAGTTTTATTGTACTCTTTCAGCACTGCGGCCACGCCGGTCAGGGTGTTCGCGCCTGCGGGTTTCAGCGTCGCGCTGCTGCTGTCAAAGGTCACGTTGTTTGGCATGTTCAGGATGATGTTGTCACCGCTGCGCGTCACGCTCACGCCCGTACCTTTCATTTTGTCACGCAGTTTTGCTTCCTGCACGTCCATGTAATAACCCACGCCGCCGCCCAGGGCTGCGCCTGCCGCTGCGCCAATCAGCGCACCTTTGCCGCGATCTTTCTTGGAGGAGGAGAGTACGCCAACGCCAGCGCCCACCAGGGAACCAATACCCGCGCCAATGCCGGATTTGCCCGCTTCGCGTTCACCGGTGTAAGGGTTGGTTGTGCAGCCTGAAACAGCCAGTGCGCCGCTCACCAGAGCGGCAATAACGAGTACGCGTTTTTTCATCTTATTTCCTTAATCCTTTTTATTCTTTGCCACGACGGACGTGGCAGTGGATTATGACGTCCGGATACGGAGAAAATTCAGTGTATAACTCTGAAATTTGTCACAAACGATAAATTGCCTCAATGAAAGGCCGAAACACCTGCACGCAACCAGGAGCGCACGCTTTGAGCACCTCAACAAAAACCATTCTGACCGCCGCCCACTGGGGGCCGATGCTGGTCGAAACCGATGGCGACACTGTGCTGTCGTCTCGCGGGGCTTTGCCTTCGCGCCATCTCAACTCTTTACAGACCGTCGTTCGCGATCAGGTACACAGCAAGACCCGCGTCCGCTGGCCGATGGTGCGTAAAGGCTTTCTGGCGTCACCGGATAAACCGCAGGGTATTCGCGGGCAGGATGAGTTCGTGCGCGTGAGCTGGGACGATGCGCTGGCGCTGATCCATACGCAGCATAAACGCATCCGCGACAGCTATGGCCCGTCGTCCATTTTTGCCGGCTCCTATGGCTGGCGCTCAAACGGCGTGCTGCATAAGGCTGCAACCCTGCTGCAACGCTATATGAGCCTGGCCGGAGGATACACCGGCCATCTGGGCGATTACTCGACCGGCGCGGCGCAGGCAATCATGCCGTATGTCGTGGGCGGGAATGAGGTTTATCAGCAGCAGACCAGCTGGCCGCTGGTGCTGGAGCATACAGAGGTGGTGGTGCTGTGGAGCGCCAACCCGCTCAATACCCTGAAAATTGCCTGGAATGCGTCCGACGAGCAGGGCGTTTCCTACTTCGATGCGCTGCGCAAAAGCGGCAAGCGCATCATCTGTATCGATCCGATGCGCTCTGAAACCCTGGATTTCTTCGGCGACAGCGCCGAGTGGATCGCGCCGCATATGGGCACCGACGTGGCGATGATGCTGGGCATCGCCCACACCCTGGTGGAGAACGGCTGGCACGACACGGAATTTCTGGCGCGTTGTACCACGGGGTTCGATAAATTTGCCGACTATCTGACGGGACAAAGCGACGGTATTGCCAAAACCGCAGAGTGGGCCGCGGCGATTTGCGGCGTTAATGCCGTTAAAATCCGCGAACTGGCGGCGTTATTCCATAGCCATGTCACGATGCTCATGTCCGGCTGGGGGATGCAGCGCCAGCAGTTTGGCGAGCAAAAGCACTGGATGTTGGTGACGCTCGCCGCGATGCTTGGGCAGATTGGCACACCCGGCGGCGGTTTTGGCCTTTCCTATCACTTTGCCAACGGCGGCAACCCGACGCGTAAAGCCGCGGTGCTGGCGTCCATGCAGGGCTCGGTGCAGGGTGGCGTGGACGCTGTGGATAAAATTCCGGTGGCACGCATTGTTGAAGCCCTGGAGAACCCCGGCGGGTTTTATCAGCACAACGGTCAGGATCGCCATTTCCCGGATATTAAGTTTATCTGGTGGGCGGGTGGGGCCAACTTCACCCATCACCAGGATACCAACCGCCTAATCCGCGCCTGGCAGAAACCGGAGCTGGTGGTGATCTCGGAGTGCTTCTGGACTGCGTCAGCGAAACATGCCGATATCGTTTTGCCTGCCACGACCTCGTTCGAGCGTAACGATCTCACCATGACGGGGGATTACAGCAACCAGCATATGGTGCCGATGAAGCGCGTCGTGGCTCCCCGGGATGAAGCGCGGGATGATTTCGACGTCTTTGCCGACCTGAGTGAAATGTGGGAAGCGGGCGGGCGGGAGCGTTTCACCGAGGGCAAAACGGATCTGCAATGGCTGGAAACATTTTACCAGATTGCCAGCCAGCGCGGGGCTGCGCAGGGCGTGTCCCTGCCGCCATTTGCTGAGTTCTGGGAGGCGAATCAACTCTTCGAAATGCCAGAAAGCGAGCAGAACGCGCGGTTTGTGCGCTTTGCTGACTTCCGTCGCGATCCGGAGAATCACCCGTTAAAAACCGAAAGCGGGAAGATTGTGATCTACAGCGAACGCATCGCCAGCTTTGGCTACGCGGACTGTCCGCCGCATCCGGCGTGGCTGGAGCCGGACGAATGGCATGGCAATGCGCAGCCGGGGCAGCTTCAGCTGCTGTCTGCCCATCCTGCCCATCGTCTGCACAGCCAGCTCAACTATTCGGCTCTGCGCGAGCAGTATGCGGTGGCGGGTCGTGAGCCGATCGCGCTGAATAGCGACGATGCAAAGGCGCGGGGGATTAACGACGGCGATCTCGTTCGGGTCTGGAACGCGCGCGGGCAGGTGCTGGCAGGCGCCGTGGTGAGTGACGGGATCCGCCCTGGCGTTTTCTGCATTCATCAGGGCGCATGGCCGGATCTGGCGCTGGACGAGGGCGGTATTTGTAAGAACGGCGCCGTAAACGTGCTGACCAAAGATCTCCCCAGCTCGAAGCTGGGGAATGGCTGCGCGGGGAATACGGCGCTGGCATGGGTGGAGAAATATGAGGGGCCGGCGCTTACCCTTACGGCGTTTGATCCGCCTGCCAGCTCATGATCCACGTCGGGTGTTGGGTATCATCCTGCCAGGCGCTGTCTTCGATGCGAAAACCCTGAGCATGATAGAAATTCACCGCCCGCACGTTTTTCTGGTACACCTCCAGGGTTAAATACGGGTAGTGCTGCTGAACGTGGTTCAGCAGCGCACGCCCAATCCCCTTTCCGATGAACGCCGGGGCGACAAACAGCGCCCCCACGAACTGGAACTGCATGACGCTGATAAAACCGCACAGGGTACCGTTTTCTTCCCAGACCCAGGTCTCGGCGGCGGGAAGGTATTCATCCCGCACTACCGCTTCATTCGCTTGCCAGTAACTTGCGTCGATAAACGGATGCGCCTCGGTGGTGCTCTCCAGCCACAGACTCAAAAGCGGCGCGGTGTTCTCACTTTGCCATTTGCGGATCATGGTGGCCCTCCGGATGGCAGAAGCAGCCCGTAATGTGGTCATTGACCAGCCCGCAGGCCTGCATAAAGGAGTAACAGATGGTGGTGCCCACAAACTTAAAGCCGCGTTTTTTCAGCGCTTTCGACAGGGCATCTGAGGCGGGGGTCGACGTTGGGATCTCTGCAAGCGTGGCGGCCTGCGTCACCTTCGGCTCGTTATCCACAAACGACCAGACAAATGCTGAAAAGGGTTCGCCATTTTGCTCCATCGCCAGATAAGCACGCGCGTTACCAATAATGGCCTGAATTTTACCGCGATGGCGGATGATACCGGTATCCAGAACCAGCTTTTGTACGTCGTCGTCGGTCATGGCGGCAACCGCAGCCGGATCGAACTGGTGGAAGGCTTTGCGATAGTTCTCACGCTTTTTCAGAACGGTGATCCACGACAGCCCGGCCTGCTGGCCTTCAAGGCAAATCATTTCAAACAGTTTTTTACCGTCGGTTTCCGGTACGCCCCATTCCTTGTCGTGATAATCGATATAAAGCTGATCCTGGCTTACCCAGCCGCAACGTTGCATAGGTCATCTCCCTTCCTGATACGGTAAACGCAAAAATTTCAATCTGCCCGGCTTGACGTGTCTGCTAAAGAGACAATAGTTAATACAGGGCTATACGCCCTAATACCTCTTCGAACAATGACATATATCGCCGAACTCGGCTCTTTCTGGAGTCGCTTTGATGATGATAAAAAAAATCAGTGGTCGCCATGCTGCTTCTGGCCTGGTGGGTGTTTCAGTCTGCCTGCTTTTTTGTCACACCGCTTTTGCGTGGCAACAGGAATATATCGTTTCAGATGCACAAAGTAATACGACGGAACGTTATACATGGGACGCCGATCACCAACCTCGTTATGAAGATATTCTCGCGGAGCGTATTAACCGCACGCAGAATGCTGCGGGGTTTACCCTGAACGATCCCTCCGGTTCGGATGCGGAAACCGTTCTGAGCGTTGGCTGGAATTTTCCCGTGGCGGGACATTTCACCACCGGGCCCGTCATGGCGTGGCGCACTGATGGCGCTCCCCCTGTAACGGTGAATGCGTTTGAGGATACAACCACCACGCAGTCGCTTACCGATCCCCTCTGGCATGCCAGCGTGAACTCATTGGGTTGGCGTGTTGATACGCAGTATGGTGATTTACACCCCTGGGCGAAGATCAGCTATAACCAGCAAACTGAAGAAGAATATTTATATACGCTGGGATTGAGCGCCAAATTTTAAGGGTTGTTATTTTTTTATACGATACGATAACATATTTAATACAATTATGACGGGGTCTGGAGCGATAGTGCCCACTAACAGAACAGCGCTTCATTCCCCGGCAAGGTCATTCATTCCAGATCCCAGGCATTTCATTCCTTCTCTCCTGCATTTCATTCCGTTTTTCCCCAACGCTATAAAGGTTTTGTTTATCGTTGTCCTCAGCGAAATTCCTTAATTTATCTTGCAGGACACTGCCATGAACACATCAACTTATAACCGCACGCGTTGGCTGACGCTATTCGGCACCATCGTTACCCAGTTCGCACTGGGATCGGTCTATACCTGGAGCCTGTTTAACAGCGCCCTGTCCGATAAGCTCGGCGCGCCGATAAGCCAGGTGGCATTCTCCTTCGGCTTGCTGAGTCTTGGGTTAGCAATTTCCTCTTCCGTGGCGGGCAAACTTCAGGAACGTTTCGGCGTGAAGCGTGTAACCATGGCATCCGGGATCTTGCTGGGCTTGGGATTCTTCCTGACGGCATATTCTAACAACCTGATGATGCTGTGGCTGAGCGCCGGGGTGCTGGTGGGGCTGGCGGACGGCGCAGGTTATCTGCTGACGCTGTCTAACTGCGTGAAGTGGTTCCCGGAGCGTAAAGGGCTTATCTCCGCATTTGCCATTGGTTCATATGGCCTGGGCAGCCTCGGCTTCAAATTCATCGATGCGCATCTGCTGGCCTCGGTTGGGCTTGAGAAAACCTTTATGATCTGGGGCGTGATTGTGCTGGTAATGATCCTCTTCGGCGCCACGCTGATGAAAGATGCGCCGCAGCAGGAAGTGAAAACCGTTAACGGCGTGGTGGAGAACGATTTCACCCTCGCTCAGTCCATGCGTAAGCCGCAGTACTGGATGCTGGCGGTGATGTTCCTGACGGCCTGCATGAGCGGTCTGTATGTCATCGGTGTGGCGAAAGATATCGCGCAGGGAATGGTAAAACTGGACGCGGCGACGGCGGCGAACGCCGTAACGGTCATCTCCATCGCTAACCTCTCGGGTCGTCTGGTACTGGGTATCTTGTCTGACAAAATCGCCCGGATCCGCGTGATTACGCTGGGGCAGGTGATCTCCCTGGTGGGTATGGCAGCACTGCTGTTCGCTCCGCTGAACGAGGCGACATTCTTTGCGGCGATAGCCTGCGTAGCCTTTAACTTTGGCGGCACTATTACCGTCTTCCCGTCGCTGGTGAGCGAGTTCTTCGGCCTGAACAACCTGGCGAAAAACTACGGCGTGATTTATCTCGGCTTCGGTATCGGCAGTATTTGCGGTTCACTGATTGCCTCGCTGTTTGGTGGCTTCTACGTGACATTCTGCGTGATATTTGCCTTGCTGATTATTTCGCTGGCGCTGTCCACCACGATTCGTCAGCCGCAGCGCGAGGTATATAAAGAAGCGCATGCATGATTCGATAAAAAGGGGCCGCAGGGCCTCTTTTATTTATTTCTAAATCGCTTCCGGACTTGCTATTTTGTAAAAATCTTCATCGATTCACATTCTCTGCTGCCACTTTTCTTTCCTGCTGTGGTCTACTTATCGCGCTTGTAGACGTTTCTGATAACGGTTTCTCTCGCATCTACTTACTCTGTCAGCTTTCTCACTGAGATTCGGCGGGTCTTTATACCCCTTCCCCCAGGGTTGTTTGCATGAAATATATTAGGTCTCTTACCCAGCAAAGATTGTGTCTGATGCTGGCTGTCTATATCGGTTTGTTTCTGAATGGCGCGGTGCTGTTCAGACGAGTGGAAGGTTATTTCGAACACCTCACTGTAAGAAATGGAATTTTTGCCGCGATTGAAGTGTTTGGCTCAATTCTGGCGACCTTCTTCCTGCTACGTCTGCTCTCGCTTTTTGGCAGACGTACATGGCAGGTTCTGGCCTCGCTGGTGGTGATTATCTCCGCCGCCGCAAGCTATTACATGACATTCATGAATGTGGTCATTGGCTACGGTATTGTGGCCTCGGTGATGACCACGGACATCGACCTCTCGAAAGAGGTGGTGGGTCAAGGGTTCATCCTGTGGACGATTCTGACCTGCCTGATCCCGCTCTTCTTTATCTGGAGTAACACCTGCCGCTACACCCTGTTACGCCAGCTGCGTACCCGGGGACAGCGCATCCGCAACGTCGCCGTCGTTCTTCTGGCGGGTCTGCTGGTATGGGCGCCTATTCGCCTGATGGAAAAACAGCAAAAGCGGATCGAAAAAGCGACAGGCGTGGATATGCCAAGCTACGGCGGCGTGGTGGCTAACTCGTATCTGCCGTCTAACTGGCTGTCGGCGTTAGGTCTTTATGCCTGGGCTCAGGCGGACGAATCCAGCGATGTGAAATCGCTGATTAACCCAACCAAAAAGTTCACCTACCAGGCCCCGGCTGACGGGCTGGATGATACTTACGTGGTCTTCGTTATCGGCGAAACAACGCGCTGGGATCATATGGGTATCCTCGGTTATGACCGCGATACCACCCCCAAACTGGCGCAGGAAAAGAATCTTGTAGCTTACCGCGGCTACTCCTGCGATACCGCCACGAAGCTCTCGTTGCGCTGTATGTTTGTTCGTGAGGGCGGTGCGAGTGATAATCCTCAGCGCACTCTCAAAGAGCAAAACGTGTTTGCTGTTCTGAAGCAGCTTGGATTTAGCTCCGATCTGTTCGCCATGCAAAGTGAGATGTGGTTCTACACCAACACCATGGCGGATAACATCGCCTACCGCGAGCAGATTGGCGCCGAGCCGCGTAACCGCGGAAAGAACGTTGATGACATGCTGCTGCTCTCTGAGATGGAACAGTCACTGAAAAACCATCCGCAGGGTAAGCATCTTATTGTTCTGCATACCAAAGGGTCACACTACAGCTACTATCAGCGTTACACGCGCGATTTCGCCAAATGGACGCCTGAGTGCGTCGGCATTAACAAGAACTGTAGCAAGCAGGAGCTGATCAATGCCTATGATAACTCGATTCTGTATGTGGATACCTTCCTCAGTCGGGTGATCGACCAGCTTCGCGATAAGAAAGCGATTGTGATCTACGCGGCCGACCACGGCGAGTCCATCAACGAGAAAGAGCATTTACACGGTACGCCGCGTAAGCTGGCCCCGCCTGAGCAGTTCCGCGTGCCGATGATCATGTGGATGTCGGATAAGTACCTGGAAAATCCGGACAAAGCCAAAATGTTTGCCCATCTGAAACAGCAGGCAGAGATCAAGGTACCGCGCCGTCACGTTGAGCTGTACGACACCATTATGGGCTGTCTCGGCTATACCTCACCGAACGGTGGGATTAACGAAAACAACAACTGGTGTAAACTCCCTGATAACACCACAAAAGCCGCGCAGTAGCTGGTCTGGCGAGAATATCGCCAGTTGAATGGCTTTTTGAAAATAAGGGATTGACGGGGGCGCACCTCAGCAGTAAGATGCGCTCCGCATTCGGCGAGTAGCGCAGCTTGGTAGCGCAACTGGTTTGGGACCAGTGGGTCGGAGGTTCGAATCCTCTCTCGCCGACCACATTCTAAAAAGGGCTAACCGCAAGGTTAGCCCTTTTTGCATTAACGCGTTACCCCGCACGAGTCCTCAAAATACCCCTTAGCCCTGCTTCCCCCTGCCTGCTTGCGGTTTTGTGACATAATCCATTGTATTTTTTTATATATAGTTTGATCTTTTTTCGCGTTGCTTATGGATAACCTCAGCATTTTTCGCTGTGCGTTTTAACGTTCGCGGTATTTAGTGCTCAGATAATCACCATCCTGTAAGAAAATTTACCCATTCTGAATAAAACTTAATCACTGAGTGTTGCGAAATATGAAGATAATTGTGCTGCATCATGGCGAGTAGCATAAATTTCTCTGCTGAAAACTCACGGTCAGGGTTTTTTTAATCTTTGTTTGCGGTTTCTCACACTCCACGTAAATCCCCGCCACCTGTATTGACGTTTTCACATTCTGTTGACAGATTGTAGGGCACGAGGGGCATTTCAGGGAGGATCTGCGCTGCAACTCAAACGCTCTTCTGAAAGGATTCTCTATCCCTTTTAACGCCTTCGGGCATCACCGACCGGACCGGGTAAAAAATAAATAAAGGTCAGGCGGCGTAACACAACAAAGCAAAACATCACATTGGAGCACAATAATGAGTATTTCCTTGAAGAAGTCAGGGATGCTGAAGCTTGGTCTGAGCCTGGTGGCCATGACCGTTGCAGCAAGCGTACAGGCAAAAACCCTGGTTTACTGTTCTGAAGGCTCTCCGGAAGGCTTTAACCCACAGCTCTTTACCTCTGGTACGACTTACGACGCAAGCTCTGTACCGATCTATAACCGTCTGGTTGAATTTAAAACCGGCACCACGGAAGTGATTCCTGGCCTGGCTGAAAAGTGGGATATCAGCGAAGACGGTAAAACCTATACCTTCCACCTGCGTCAGGGCGTGAAGTGGCAGGACAGCAAAGAATTTAAACCTACGCGCGACTTTAACGCCGACGACGTTGTGTTCTCCTTCGACCGTCAGAAAAATGCCCAGAACCCGTACCATAAAGTGTCTGGCGGCAGCTATGAATACTTCGAAGGGATGGGTCTGCCAGACCTGATCGCTGAAGTGAAAAAAGTGGACGATAAAACCGTCCAGTTTGTGCTGACGCGTCCGGAAGCGCCATTCCTGGCTGACCTGGCGATGGACTTCGCCTCTATTCTCTCTAAAGAGTATGCGGACAACATGCTGAAAGCCGGCACTCCGGAAAAAGTGGACCTGAACCCAATCGGTACCGGCCCGTTCCAGCTGCTTCAGTACCAGAAAGATTCCCGTATTCTGTATAAAGCCTTCCCGGGTTACTGGGGTACCAAGCCGCAGATCGACCGTCTGGTCTTCTCCATCACGCCTGACGCATCCGTGCGTTACGCAAAATTGCAGAAAAACGAATGTCAGGTGATGCCGTATCCAAACCCGGCTGACATCGCGCGCATGAAGCAGGACAAAAATATCAACCTGCTGGAGCAGGCGGGCCTGAACGTGGGTTATCTCTCCTTCAACACCGAGAAGAAACCGTTCGATGACGTGAAAGTGCGTCAGGCGCTGACCTACGCGGTGAACAAAGAAGCGATCATCAAAGCCGTTTACCAGGGCGCTGGCGTTGCGGCCAAGAACCTGATCCCACCAACCATGTGGGGCTATAACGACGACATAAAGGACTACACCTACGATCCTGAGAAAGCGAAAGCGCTGCTGAAAGAAGCGGGCCAGGACAAAGGCTTTACCGTCGAGCTGTGGGCGATGCCGGTACAGCGTCCTTACAACCCGAACGCACGCCGTATGGCGGAAATGGTTCAGGCTGACTGGGCGAAGATTGGCGTGCAGGCCAAGATTGTGACCTACGAGTGGGGCGAGTACCTGAAGCGCGCCAAAGCGGGTGAACACCAGGCGGTCATGATGGGCTGGACCGGCGACAACGGGGATCCGGACAACTTCTTCGCGACCCTGTTCAGCTGTGCGGCAGCGAAAGACGGTTCTAACTATTCTCGCTGGTGCTACAAGCCGTTTGAAGATCTGATCCAGCCGGCGCGTGCGACCGACGATCACAACAAACGTATCGAACTGTACAAGCAAGCGCAGGTTGTCATGCACGATCAGGCTCCGGCGCTGATTGTTGCTCACTCCACCGTGTACGAGCCAGTGCGTAAAGAAGTGAAGGGCTACGTGGTCGATCCACTGGGCAAACACCACTTCGAAAACGTGTCTGTTGAATAATAAGTAGGGTGTTCTCCCTCTCCCTCCTGGAGAGGGCAGGGGTGAGGGGCGTGCATGCACCCCCTCACCCTAACCCTCTCCCACAGGGAGAGGGAATTTACATTTGTGAGCAATACAGACGTCACGCCACTGAGTGTGCGTCATCAGAGAGAATCCGGGTTATGTTGCAGTTCATCCTCCGACGTCTGGGACTGGTTATCCCGACGTTTATCGGTATCACCCTTCTCACTTTTGCCTTCGTCCATATGATCCCGGGTGATCCGGTGATGATTATGGCGGGCGAGCGTGGTATCTCCCCTGAACGTCATGCGCAACTGCTGGCTGAACTCGGCCTTGATAAGCCGATGTGGCAGCAGTATCTCCACTATATCTGGGGCGTGTTGCACGGCGATTTAGGGATTTCACTGAAAAGCCGTCTTCCGGTGTGGGACGAGTTCGTACCTCGCTTTAAAGCGACGCTGGAACTCGGTATCTGCGCCATGATCTTCGCGACCGCGGTAGGGATCCCCGTTGGCGTACTGGCTGCCGTTAAACGTGGCTCTATTTTTGACCACACCGCTGTTGGCCTGGCACTGACCGGCTACTCCATGCCTATCTTCTGGTGGGGCATGATGCTGATCATGCTGGTCTCGGTGCAGTGGAACCTGACGCCGGTCTCCGGACGCGTCAGCGATATGGTTTTCCTTGACGACACCAATCCGTTAACCGGCTTTATGCTGATTGATACGGCGATCTGGGGCGAAGAGGGCAACTTCATTGATGCGGTTGCGCACATGATCCTGCCTGCAATGGTGCTGGGCACCATCCCTCTGGCGGTGATCGTGCGTATGACCCGTTCCTCCATGTTGGAAGTGCTGGGCGAGGATTATATTCGTACTGCCCGCGCTAAAGGCCTGACCCGTATGCGCGTCATCATCATTCATGCCCTGCGAAACGCTATGCTGCCGGTGGTAACCGTTATCGGTTTGCAGGTCGGTACGCTGCTGGCGGGGGCGATCCTGACCGAAACCATCTTCTCCTGGCCGGGTCTTGGACGCTGGCTGATTGATGCGCTGCAACGCCGTGACTATCCGGTTGTGCAGGGCGGTGTACTGCTGGTCGCGACGATGATTATTCTCGTCAACCTGCTGGTCGATTTGCTGTACGGCGTGGTGAACCCGCGTATTCGTCATAAGAAGTAAGGGGCCATCATGTCACAAGTTACTCAAAATAAAGTGGTCACCGCACCGGTGCCAATGACGCCGATGCAGGAATTCTGGCACTACTTCAAGCGCAACAAAGGCGCGGTCGTCGGGCTGGTGTATGTTTCCATCATGATCCTGATTGCGGTGTTTGCGAACGTCCTTGCGCCGTATAACCCGGCTGATCAGTTCCGCGATGCGCTGCTGGCACCTCCTGCATGGCAGGACGGCGGAAGCCTGGCGCACCTGCTGGGCACCGACGACGTGGGTCGCGATGTGCTTTCGCGCCTGATGTACGGCGCACGCCTGTCGCTGCTGGTTGGCTGCCTCGTTGTCGTACTGTCGCTGATCATGGGGATCGTACTCGGCCTGGTGGCAGGCTACTTCGGCGGCATTGTTGATAACATCATCATGCGCGTCGTCGACATTATGCTGGCATTGCCAAGCCTGCTGCTGGCGCTGGTGCTGGTGGCGATCTTCGGTCCGTCGATTGGTAACGCCGCGCTTGCGCTGACGTTTGTTGCGCTACCGCACTATGTGCGTCTGACCCGTGCGGCGGTGCTGGTGGAAGTGAACCGCGACTACGTTACCGCCTCTCGCGTGGCGGGTGCCGGTGCGATGCGTCAGATGTTTATCAATATCTTCCCAAACTGCCTTGCGCCGCTGATTGTTCAGGCGTCGCTCGGTTTCTCTAACGCCATTCTTGATATGGCCGCTCTTGGCTTCCTTGGCATGGGTGCGCAGCCGCCAACACCGGAGTGGGGCACCATGCTCTCCGACGTGTTGCAGTTCGCGCAAAGCGCCTGGTGGGTCGTCACCTTCCCGGGTCTGGCGATTCTGCTGACGGTGCTGGCATTTAACCTGATGGGTGATGGTCTGCGTGATGCACTTGATCCCAAACTGAAGCAGTAAGAGGCACGAGATGGCGTTATTAAATGTAAATAAATTATCCGTGCACTTTGGCGACGAAGGCACACCGTTTCGCGCCGTGGACCGTATCAGCTACAGCGTTAATCAGGGCGAAGTGGTCGGGATTGTAGGAGAGTCGGGCTCCGGTAAGTCAGTGAGTTCGCTGGCGATTATGGGGCTGATTGACTACCCCGGCCGCGTGATGGCGGAAAATCTGGAGTTCAACGGTCAGGATCTGAAGCGTATTTCCGAAAAACAGCGCCGCCAGCTGGTGGGCGCGGAAGTGGCGATGATCTTCCAGGACCCCATGACCAGCCTGAACCCATGCTACACCGTGGGTTTCCAGATTATGGAAGCGATTAAGGTGCATCAGGGTGGGAATAAGAAAACTCGTCGCCAGCGTGCTATCGATCTGCTGAACCAGGTGGGGATACCTGACCCAGCATCGCGTCTGGACGTTTACCCGCATCAGCTTTCCGGCGGCATGAGTCAGCGCGTGATGATCGCCATGGCGATTGCCTGTCGACCAAAACTGCTGATTGCCGATGAACCAACTACCGCGCTGGACGTGACCATCCAGGCGCAAATCATCGAGCTGCTGCTGGAGTTGCAGCAGAAAGAGAATATGGCGCTGGTGCTGATTACGCACGACCTGGCGCTGGTGGCGGAAGCGGCACACAAAATCATCGTGATGTACGCGGGTCAGGTGGTGGAGACCGGAAGTTCGCACGATATCTTCCGCGCGCCGCGTCATCCGTATACGCAGGCGTTGCTGCGTGCGCTGCCGGAGTTTGCCCAGGACAAAGCGCGTCTGGCGTCACTGCCGGGTGTGGTTCCGGGTAAATATGACCGTCCGCAGGGCTGCCTGCTGAATCCGCGCTGCCCGTATGCGACAGATAAATGCCGCGCCGAGGAGCCAGAGCTGAATCTGCTGGCCGATGGTCGGCAGTCAAAATGCCACTACCCACTCGATGATGCCGGGAGGCCAACACTATGAGTACGCACCAGGCCACCACGCAACAGCCGCTGTTGCAGGCTATCGACCTGAAAAAACATTACCCGGTGAAGAAGGGGATTTTTGCCCCCGAGCGCCTGGTAAAAGCGCTGGACGGCGTCTCCTTCAGCCTTGAACGCGGTAAAACGCTGGCGGTCGTCGGGGAGTCGGGCTGTGGGAAATCCACGCTGGGCCGTCTGCTGACGATGATTGAAACGCCAACCGGCGGCGAGCTTTACTATCAGGGCCAGGATCTGCTCAAGCACGATCCGCAGGCGCAGAAGCTGCGTCGCCAGAAAATCCAGATTGTGTTCCAGAACCCGTACGGTTCTTTAAACCCGCGTAAAAAAGTGGGGCAGATTCTGGAAGAACCGCTGCTGATTAACAGCAATCTGAGCAAAGAGCAGCGTCGTGAAAAAGCGCTGGCGATGATGGCGAAGGTGGGGCTTAAAACCGAGCATTACGATCGCTACCCGCATATGTTCTCTGGTGGTCAGCGTCAGCGTATTGCCATCGCTCGTGGGCTGATGCTTGACCCGGATGTGGTGATTGCCGATGAGCCGGTCTCAGCGCTTGACGTGTCCGTTCGCGCGCAGGTGCTTAACCTGATGATGGATTTACAGCAGGATCTGGGACTGTCGTACGTCTTCATCTCCCATGACCTGTCCGTGGTCGAGCACATTGCCGATGAGGTGATGGTGATGTATCTGGGACGCTGCGTGGAGAAGGGGACGAAAGATCAGATCTTTACTAACCCGCGTCATCCGTATACCCAGGCACTGCTGTCTGCGACGCCGCGGCTGAACCCGGATGACCGCCGTGAGCGCATTAAGCTGACCGGTGAGTTGCCAAGCCCGCTTAACCCGCCGCCGGGATGTGCGTTTAACGCCCGCTGCCGTCGCCGCTTCGGTCCGTGTACGCAGTTGCAGCCACAGCTAAAGGATTATGGTGGACAGCTGGTGGCCTGCTTCGCGGTCGATCAGGATGAAAACGGCGAAAAGCCGCATGCATAAATAAAAAAACCGGCGATAAGCCGGTTTTTTTACGTCTGAGGTCTACTTCCGTAAACGAATCTGGTCGACGGCGTGTTTCTCACTCTTGGTGAGGATCAGGCTTGCGCGTTCGCGCGTCGGCAGGATGTTCTCTTTGAGGTTGACGTAGTTGATCTCATTCCACAGCCCGGTCGCCACGCTGATAGCCTCTTCTTCAGAGAGCTGGGCGTAGTTGTGGAAGTAGGAATCCGGGTCGGTGAACGCCCCTTCGCGGAACTTCAGGAAGCGGTTGATATACCAGCGTTGCAGCAAATCTTCCGGCGCATCGACATAAATTGAGAAATCCACAAAGTCAGAGACAAACACATGATGCGGATCGTGAGGGTAATCCATCCCGCTTTGCAGGACGTTTAAGCCTTCCAGAATCAGGATGTCGGGCTGCACAACCGTTTTGTCGCCATCCGGGATGCGGTCGTAGATCAGATGCGAGTAAACCGGCGCGGTAACGTGAGGTACGCCCGATTTTAGATCTGAAACAAACTTTACCAGGCGGTGCATATCATAAGAGAGCGGGAAGCCCTTCTTTTTCATCAGGCCGCGTTCTTTCAACACCTCGTTGGGATGCAGGAAGCCGTCTGTGGTGATCAGCTCCACGCTGCGGTGTTCCGGCCAGCGGCTCAGCAGCGCCTGAAGCACACGCGCGGTGGTACTTTTACCCACTGCCACGCTGCCCGCAATACTGATGATATAAGGAATACGTTGACCGTTCGTGCCGAGGAACTGTTCCAGTACGGCCTGACGACGCAAATTGGAGCTGATATAGAAGTTAAGCAAGCGAGAGAGGGGGAGATAGATTTCTGCCACCTCTTCCAGGGAGAGATCTTCGTTTATCCCTTTTAGCCGTGCGATTTCACCTTCCGTCAGTGTCATAGGGACGGAGTCACGCAGGGCTGCCCACTGGCTACGGTTAAACTGAAGATAGGGCGTCATTAACGTTTGCTCTTTTTTGCTCATAAGCATGCTTCTGTGAACCATCACGAAACGGCGGGTGCGGGCTCATCACATAGTTAATTTTGGACAATGGGCAGGAGGTTAACACCAGATGAGAGGAATAATAAGAAAAAATATGGGAAAGCGATGCTTAACCGGGCAGGTATCACGTGGGGCTATAGCGTGCCGAAATCAGGCGTTCATGTTGAATTTTTAACCGTGAGCGGATGAATTTACAGCGGTTAGCCCTGGTTTCGAATAAAATGTGAGCGAAAGAACGTTTTATGCAATTTTTTAGTTGCATGACTGCGCAGGTCTCCATAGAATGCGCGCTACTTGATGCCGACTTAGCTCAGTAGGTAGAGCAACTGACTTGTAATCAGTAGGTCACCAGTTCGATTCCGGTAGTCGGCACCATCAAGTCCGGTGGGGTTCCCGAGCGGCCAAAGGGAGCAGACTGTAAATCTGCCGTCACAGACTTCGAAGGTTCGAATCCTTCCCCCACCACCACTTTCTGGCAGCGTCAACGCCGCCGGAGCTGGTTGGAAAAATTGACCAGCTCGAACAGAAAAGAGAGAAATCTCTTTTTTTGTTACAGAAAGAACTGGGTAGCCGAGTTTCAGGATGCGGGCATCGTATAATGGCTATTACCTCAGCCTTCCAAGCTGATGATGCGGGTTCGATTCCCGCTGCCCGCTCCAATACGTGCTGATATGGCTCAGTTGGTAGAGCGCACCCTTGGTAAGGGTGAGGTCCCCAGTTCGACTCTGGGTATCAGCACCACTTCACTTCTCCCTCCCTTTCTCTCTGTTTCAATGTAAATGTATTCAACAGTTCAGGCATTTTCGCCTGGTTGATGTGGTGATATCACCGATTTATCCGTGTCTTAGAGGGACAATCGATGTCTAAAGAAAAGTTTGAACGTACAAAACCGCACGTTAACGTCGGTACTATCGGCCACGTTGACCATGGTAAAACAACGCTGACCGCTGCAATCACTACCGTACTGGCTAAAACCTACGGCGGTGCTGCTCGTGCTTTCGACCAGATCGATAACGCACCAGAAGAAAAAGCTCGTGGTATCACCATCAACACTTCTCACGTTGAGTATGACACCCCGACTCGCCACTACGCACACGTAGACTGCCCAGGCCACGCCGACTATGTTAAAAACATGATCACCGGTGCTGCGCAGATGGACGGCGCGATCCTGGTTGTTGCTGCGACTGACGGCCCTATGCCTCAGACTCGTGAGCACATCCTGCTGGGTCGTCAGGTAGGCGTTCCTTACATCATCGTGTTCCTGAACAAGTGCGACATGGTTGATGACGAAGAGCTGCTGGAACTGGTAGAGATGGAGGTTCGTGAACTGCTGTCTCAGTACGATTTCCCAGGCGACGACACTCCAATCGTTCGTGGTTCCGCGCTGAAAGCGCTGGAAGGCGATGCAGAGTGGGAAGCGAAAATCATCGAACTGGCTGGCTTCCTGGATTCTTACATCCCAGAACCAGAGCGTGCGATTGACAAGCCATTCCTGCTGCCAATCGAAGACGTATTCTCCATCTCCGGTCGTGGTACCGTTGTTACCGGTCGTGTAGAGCGCGGTATCATCAAAGTTGGTGAAGAAGTTGAAATCGTTGGTATCAAAGAGACTGCGAAGTCTACCTGTACTGGCGTTGAAATGTTCCGCAAACTGCTGGACGAAGGCCGTGCTGGTGAGAACGTTGGTGTTCTGCTGCGTGGTATCAAACGTGAAGAAATCGAACGTGGTCAGGTTCTGGCGAAGCCAGGCTCAATCAAGCCACACACCAAGTTCGAATCTGAAGTGTACATTCTGTCCAAAGACGAAGGCGGCCGTCATACTCCGTTCTTCAAAGGCTACCGTCCACAGTTCTACTTCCGTACAACTGACGTGACCGGTACCATCGAACTGCCAGAAGGCGTAGAGATGGTAATGCCAGGCGACAACATCAAGATGGTTGTGACTCTGATCCACCCAATCGCGATGGACGACGGTCTGCGTTTCGCAATCCGTGAAGGCGGCCGTACCGTTGGCGCGGGCGTTGTTGCTAAAGTTCTCGGCTAATCGCTGATAACATTTGACGCAATGCGCAATAAAAGGGCATCATTTGATGCCCTTTTTGCACGCTTTCACATCAGAACCTGGCTCATCAGTGATTAATTTTGTCATAATCATTGCTGAGACAGGCTCTGCGGAGAGCGTATAATACGAAAAGCGAATAGCATTTCGATTGGTTTGCCTCGCACTCGCGGGGTGAAAATGTTTGTAGAATACTTCTGACAGGTTGGTTTATGAGTGCGAATACCGAAGCTCAAGGGAGCGGGCGCGGCCTGGAAGCGATGAAATGGGTAGTTGTAGCCGTGCTGCTGATTGTGGCGATTGTCGGCAACTATCTTTATCGTGACATGATGCTGCCGCTACGCGCGCTTGCAGTGGTAATTCTGATTGCTGCGGCGGGTGGTGTCGCGCTGTTGACGACGAAAGGCAAAGCGACCGTTGCGTTTGCCCGCGAAGCGCGTACCGAAGTCCGCAAGGTCATTTGGCCGACTCGCCAGGAAACATTGCACACCACGCTGATTGTAGCGGCGGTAACCGCTGTAATGTCACTGATCCTGTGGGGACTGGATGGTATTCTGGTTCGCCTGGTATCCTTTATCACTGGCCTGAGGTTCTGAGATGTCTGAAGCCCCTAAAAAGCGCTGGTACGTCGTTCAGGCGTTTTCCGGTTTTGAAGGCCGCGTAGCTACGTCGCTGCGTGAGCATATCAAATTACACAATATGGAAGAGTTATTTGGCGAAGTTATGGTTCCGACCGAAGAAGTGGTTGAGATCCGTGGCGGCCAACGTCGCAAAAGCGAACGTAAATTCTTCCCGGGTTACGTGCTGGTTCAGATGGTGATGAACGACGCGAGCTGGCATCTGGTGCGCAGCGTACCACGCGTGATGGGCTTTATCGGCGGCACATCTGACCGTCCGGCGCCAATCAGCGACAAAGAAGTTGATGCGATTATGAACCGCCTCCAGCAGGTGGGTGACAAACCGCGTCCGAAAACGCTGTTTGAACCGGGTGAGATGGTTCGTGTTAACGACGGTCCGTTTGCTGACTTTAATGGCGTCGTCGAAGAAGTGGACTACGAGAAGTCCCGCCTGAAAGTTTCCGTTTCTATCTTTGGTCGTGCGACCCCGGTAGAGCTGGACTTTGCTCAGGTAGAAAAAGCCTAAGCAGCGATCAAAAAAGCGACGATTTAATCGTTGCACAGGGCGCGAGATTGGAATACAATTTCGCGCCTTTTGTTTTTATGGGTTCCGACCCGTAAAACGAATTTTATTCACGGGGAGCCTCTCCGAGGCGTTATTACCCAATCAGAGGATTTTAGAATGGCTAAGAAAGTACAAGCCTACGTCAAGCTGCAGGTTGCAGCAGGTATGGCGAACCCAAGTCCACCAGTTGGTCCAGCTCTGGGTCAGCAGGGTGTGAACATCATGGAATTCTGTAAAGCGTTCAACGCCAAAACTGAATCCATGGAGAAAGGTCTGCCAATCCCAGTTGTAATCACTGTTTACGCTGACCGTTCTTTCACTTTCGTTACCAAAACCCCTCCAGCAGCAGTTCTGCTGAAGAAAGCAGCGGGCATCAAGTCTGGTTCCGGTAAGCCGAACAAAGACAAAGTGGGTAAAATTTCCCGCGCTCAGTTGCAGGAAATCGCGCAGACCAAAGCTGCCGACATGACTGGTTCCGACATTGAAGCGATGACTCGCTCCATCGAAGGTACTGCACGTTCCATGGGCCTGGTAGTGGAGGACTAAGAAATGGCTAAACTGACCAAGCGCATGTCCGTGATCCGTGACAAAGTTGATGCGACCAAACAGTACGACATCAACGAAGCTATCGCTCTGCTGAAAGAACTGGCTACCGCTAAGTTCGTTGAAAGCGTTGACGTTGCCGTTAACCTGGGCATCGACGCTCGTAAATCCGATCAGAACGTTCGTGGCGCAACTGTACTGCCACACGGTACTGGCCGTTCCGTACGCGTAGCTGTATTTGCTCAGGGTGCAAACGCTGAAGCTGCTAAAGCTGCCGGCGCTGAACTGGTAGGTATGGAAGATCTGGCTGATCAGATCAAGAAAGGCGAAATGAACTTTGACGTTGTTATTGCTTCTCCAGATGCAATGCGCGTTGTTGGCCAGCTGGGCCAGGTTCTGGGTCCACGCGGCCTGATGCCAAACCCGAAAGTGGGTACTGTAACCCCTAACGTTGCTGAAGCGGTTAAGAACGCTAAAGCAGGTCAGGTTCGTTATCGTAACGACAAAAACGGCATCATCCACACCACCATCGGTAAAGTGGACTTTGACGCTGACAAACTGAAAGAAAACCTGGAAGCTCTGCTGGTTGCGCTGAAAAAAGCAAAACCAACTCAGGCGAAAGGCGTGTACATCAAGAAAGTTAGCATCTCCACCACCATGGGTGCAGGTGTTGCAGTTGACCAGGCTGGCCTGAGCGCTGCTGCAAACTAATGCCTTTACGTGGGCGGTGATTTTGTCTACAATCTTACCCCCACGTTTGCTAACAAAAGTTAGCGGCTAAAAGAATTGTTCGTTGGAGCCTGGCCTATCCAGGCCTCCGTCGAAGACCGCAGGTGTTTCGCAAGAAACTTAATCCCCTGCGTAGACGGTGACAGAACGCTAAGATTATTTTAAATACTCTGGCTTGTTTCTGCTCACCGTATTAAGACGCTCTTCCCGTTGGGTCGAGTGAAGTGAGTTCCGGAACATGAGTTCCGGCAAACATCCAGGAGCAAAGCTAATGGCTTTAAATCTTCAAGACAAACAAGCGATTGTTGCTGAAGTCAGCGAAGTAGCCAAAGGCGCGCTGTCTGCAGTAGTTGCGGATTCCCGTGGCGTTACTGTAGACAAAATGACTGAACTGCGTAAAGCAGGTCGTGAAGCTGGCGTATACATGCGTGTTGTTCGTAACACCCTGCTGCGTCGCGTAGTTGAAGGTACTCAGTTCGAGTGCCTGAAAGACACGTTTGTTGGTCCGACCCTGATTGCATACTCTATGGAACACCCGGGTGCTGCTGCTCGTCTGTTCAAAGAGTTCGCGAAAGCGAATGCAAAATTTGAGGTCAAAGCTGCAGCCTTTGAAGGTGAGTTGATCCCGGCATCGCAAATCGATCGCCTGGCAACCCTGCCGACCTACGAAGAAGCAATTGCACGCCTGATGGCAACCATGAAAGAAGCTGCGGCTGGCAAACTGGTTCGCACTCTGGCTGCTGTACGCGATGCGAAAGAAGCTGCTTAATCGCAGTTATCTTTATAAAGCATTTGCTTACGTATAAACTTATTCTGATTTTCAGGAACAATTTAAATGTCTATCACTAAAGATCAAATCATTGAAGCAGTAGCAGCTATGTCCGTAATGGACGTTGTAGAGCTGGTTTCTGCAATGGAAGAAAAATTCGGTGTTTCTGCTGCTGCTGCTGTAGCTGTAGCTGCGGGCCCGGCTGAAGCTGCTGAAGAAAAAACTGAATTCGACGTAATTCTGAAAGCTGCTGGCGCGAACAAAGTTGCTGTAATCAAAGCAGTACGTGGCGCAACTGGCCTGGGTCTGAAAGAAGCTAAAGACCTGGTAGAATCTGCTCCAGCTGCGCTGAAAGAAGGCGTGAGCAAAGACGACGCAGAAGCACTGAAAAAATCTCTGGAAGAAGCTGGCGCTGAAGTTGAAGTTAAATAAGCCAACTTTTCTGGTTGCAGCCTAAGCAATTAGGCTGATGGCTGGTGACTTTTTAGTCACCAGCCTTTTTGCGCTGTAAGGCATCAGCAGCATTTCACACTGTTTGACTGCTGGTTGTCCTGACAATGCTTGTTTCTATCGACGACTTAATATACTGCGACAGGGTGCTCGCTCTGTGTAAATCGCAATGAAATGGTTTAAGCGTGATAGCAACAGGTATTGCGGAAAGTATTCAATTTTCCGGTCCACAAAATGGTGTTGCACAAACTGTCCCTTCGTCGGACAGATGGGTCGACTTGTCAGCGAGCTGAGGAACCCTATGGTTTACTCCTATACCGAGAAAAAACGTATTCGTAAGGATTTTGGTAAACGTCCACAAGTTCTGGACATTCCATATCTCCTTTCTATCCAGCTTGACTCGTTCCAGAAGTTTATCGAGCAAGATCCTGAAGGGCAGTACGGCTTGGAAGCAGCCTTCCGTTCCGTGTTCCCGATTCAGAGCTACAGCGGTAATTCCGAGCTGCAGTACGTCAGCTACCGCCTTGGCGAACCGGTGTTTGACGTTCAGGAATGTCAGATCCGTGGCGTGACCTATTCCGCACCGCTGCGCGTAAAACTGCGTCTGGTGATCTACGAGCGCGAAGCGCCGGAAGGCACCGTAAAAGACATTAAAGAACAAGAAGTCTACATGGGTGAAATTCCACTCATGACGGACAACGGTACTTTCGTTATCAACGGTACTGAGCGTGTTATCGTTTCCCAGCTGCACCGTAGCCCGGGCGTCTTCTTCGACAGCGATAAAGGTAAAACGCACTCTTCCGGTAAAGTACTGTATAACGCACGCATCATTCCTTACCGTGGTTCATGGCTGGACTTCGAATTCGATCCAAAAGACAATCTGTTTGTCCGTATCGACCGTCGTCGTAAGCTGCCTGCAACCATCATTCTGCGTGCACTGAACTATACCACTGAGCAGATCCTGGACCTGTTCTTTGAGAAAGTGATCTTTGAAATCCGCGACAACAAGTTGCAGATGGAGTTGGTGCCGGAACGTCTGCGTGGTGAGACCGCGTCGTTCGACATCGAAGCCGACGGCAAAGTGTATGTGGAAAAAGGTCGCCGTATCACCGCGCGCCACATCCGCCAGCTGGAAAAAGATGATATCAAACACATCGAAGTTCCGGTTGAATACATTGCAGGAAAAGTAGCCGCGAAAGATTACGTTGATGAATCAACTGGCGAGCTGATCTGCCCGGCGAACATGGAGCTGAGCCTGGATCTGCTGGCTAAGCTGAGCCAGTCTGGCCACAAACGTATCGAAACGCTGTTCACCAACGATCTGGACCACGGTCCGTACATCTCTGAGACTGTACGCGTCGACCCAACCAACGATCGTCTGAGCGCGCTGGTCGAAATCTACCGCATGATGCGTCCTGGTGAGCCACCAACTCGCGAAGCGGCTGAAAGCCTGTTCGAGAACCTGTTCTTCTCCGAAGACCGCTACGATCTGTCCGCGGTTGGTCGTATGAAGTTCAACCGTTCTCTGCTGCGCGACGAGATCGAAGGTTCCGGTATCCTGAGCAAAGACGACATCATTGAAGTGATGAAGAAGCTCATCGATATCCGTAACGGTAAAGGCGAAGTGGACGATATCGACCACCTCGGCAACCGTCGTATCCGTTCCGTAGGCGAAATGGCGGAAAACCAGTTCCGCGTTGGCCTGGTACGTGTAGAGCGTGCGGTGAAAGAGCGTCTGTCTCTGGGCGATCTGGATACCCTGATGCCTCAGGATATGATTAACGCGAAGCCGATTTCTGCGGCAGTGAAAGAGTTCTTCGGTTCCAGCCAGCTGTCTCAGTTCATGGACCAGAACAACCCGCTGTCTGAGATCACGCACAAACGTCGTATCTCCGCACTCGGCCCAGGCGGTCTGACCCGTGAACGCGCAGGCTTTGAAGTTCGAGACGTACACCCGACTCACTACGGTCGCGTATGTCCAATCGAAACGCCTGAAGGTCCAAACATCGGTCTGATCAACTCCCTGTCCGTGTACGCACAGACGAACGAATACGGTTTCCTCGAGACCCCGTATCGTAAAGTGACCGACGGTGTTGTTACTGACGAAATTCATTACCTGTCTGCTATCGAAGAAGGCAACTATGTTATCGCTCAGGCGAACTCCAACCTGGATGACGAAGGCCACTTTGTAGAAGATCTGGTTACCTGCCGTAGCAAAGGCGAATCCAGCTTGTTCAGCCGCGACCAGGTTGACTACATGGACGTATCCACCCAGCAGGTGGTATCCGTCGGTGCGTCCCTGATCCCGTTCCTGGAACACGATGACGCCAACCGTGCATTGATGGGTGCGAACATGCAACGTCAGGCCGTTCCAACTCTGCGTGCTGACAAGCCGCTGGTTGGTACCGGTATGGAACGTGCTGTTGCCGTTGACTCTGGTGTTACAGCAGTTGCTAAGCGTGGCGGTACCGTTCAGTACGTTGACGCATCCCGTATCGTTATCAAAGTTAACGAAGACGAGATGTATCCGGGCGAAGCGGGTATCGACATCTACAACCTGACCAAATACACCCGTTCTAACCAGAACACCTGTATCAACCAGATGCCATGTGTGTCTCTGGGTGAGCCAGTTGAGCGCGGCGACGTGCTGGCAGACGGTCCGTCCACCGACCTCGGTGAACTGGCGCTCGGTCAGAACATGCGCGTAGCGTTCATGCCGTGGAACGGTTACAACTTCGAAGACTCCATCCTCGTCTCAGAGCGTGTGGTTCAGGAAGATCGTTTCACCACCATCCACATTCAGGAACTGGCATGTGTGTCCCGTGACACCAAGCTGGGGCCAGAAGAGATCACTGCCGACATCCCTAACGTGGGTGAAGCTGCGCTCTCCAAACTGGATGAATCCGGTATTGTTTACATCGGTGCGGAAGTCACCGGCGGTGATATTCTGGTAGGTAAGGTGACGCCGAAAGGTGAAACCCAGCTGACGCCAGAAGAGAAACTGCTGCGTGCTATCTTCGGTGAGAAAGCGTCTGACGTTAAAGACTCTTCTCTGCGCGTACCAAACGGTGTTTCCGGTACGGTTATCGACGTTCAGGTCTTCACTCGTGATGGCGTTGAGAAAGATAAGCGTGCGCTGGAAATCGAAGAGATGCAGCTCAAACAGGCTAAGAAAGACCTGTCTGAAGAACTGCAAATCCTCGAAGCAGGTCTGTTCAGCCGTATCTATGCGGTGCTGGTTGCCGGTGGCGTTGAAGCTGAGAAGCTCGACAAACTGCCACGCGATCGCTGGCTGGAACTGGGCCTGACCGACGAAGAGAAACAGAATCAGCTGGAACAACTGGCTGAGCAGTATGACGAACTGAAACACGAGTTCGAGAAAAAACTCGAAGCGAAACGCCGTAAAATCACTCAGGGCGACGATCTGGCACCAGGCGTGCTGAAGATTGTTAAGGTGTATCTGGCTGTTAAACGTCAGATCCAGCCTGGTGATAAGATGGCAGGTCGTCACGGTAACAAGGGTGTTATCTCTAAGATCAACCCGATCGAAGATATGCCGCACGATGCTAACGGTACGCCGGTAGATATCGTACTGAACCCACTGGGCGTACCGTCTCGTATGAACATCGGTCAGATTCTGGAAACCCACCTGGGTATGGCTGCGAAAGGTATCGGCGATAAGATCAACGCCATGCTGAAACAGCAGCAGGAAGTCGCGAAACTGCGCGAGTTCATCCAGCGTGCCTATGATCTGGGTACCGACGTTCGTCAGAAAGTCGACCTGAACACCTTCAGCGATGAAGAAGTGCTGCGTCTGGCAGAGAACCTGCGCAAAGGTATGCCAATTGCAACGCCGGTATTCGACGGTGCAAAAGAAGCTGAAATTAAAGAGCTGCTGCAACTGGGTGGTCTGCCAACGTCTGGTCAGATTACGCTGTTTGACGGCCGTACCGGTGAACAGTTCGAGCGTCCGGTAACCGTAGGTTACATGTACATGCTGAAACTGAACCACCTGGTCGACGACAAGATGCACGCTCGTTCTACCGGTTCTTACAGCCTGGTTACTCAGCAGCCGCTGGGTGGTAAGGCTCAGTTCGGTGGTCAGCGCTTCGGGGAGATGGAAGTGTGGGCGCTGGAAGCATACGGCGCAGCATACACCTTGCAGGAAATGCTCACCGTTAAGTCTGATGACGTGAACGGTCGTACTAAGATGTATAAGAACATCGTAGACGGCAACCATCAGATGGAACCGGGCATGCCAGAATCCTTCAACGTACTGTTGAAAGAGATTCGTTCGCTGGGTATCAACATCGAACTGGAAGACGAGTAATTCTCGCTCAAACAGGTCACTGCTGTCGGGTTAACGCCCGACAGCAGAGTGTGCTAACTCCGACGGGAGCAAATCCGTGAAAGACTTATTAAAGTTTCTGAAAGCGCAAACTAAAACCGAAGAGTTTGATGCGATCAAAATTGCTCTGGCTTCGCCAGACATGATCCGTTCATGGTCTTTCGGTGAAGTTAAAAAGCCGGAAACCATTAACTACCGTACGTTCAAACCTGAGCGTGACGGCCTTTTCTGTGCGCGTATTTTCGGGCCAGTAAAAGATTACGAGTGCCTGTGCGGTAAGTACAAGCGCCTGAAACACCGTGGTGTGATCTGTGAGAAGTGTGGCGTTGAAGTGACCCAGACCAAAGTACGCCGTGAGCGTATGGGCCACATCGAGCTGGCGTCTCCAACCGCTCACATCTGGTTCCTGAAATCTCTGCCGTCCCGTATCGGCCTGCTGCTGGATATGCCGCTACGCGATATCGAACGTGTTCTGTACTTCGAATCTTATGTGGTTATCGAAGGCGGGATGACCAATCTGGAACGTAACCAGATCCTGACCGAAGAACAGTATCTGGACGCGCTGGAAGAGTTCGGTGACGAATTCGACGCGAAGATGGGTGCGGAAGCTATCCAGGCCCTGCTGAAGAGCATGGATCTGGAGCAAGAGTGTGAAACTCTGCGCGAAGAGCTGAACGAAACCAACTCCGAGACCAAGCGTAAAAAGCTGACCAAGCGTATCAAACTGCTGGAAGCGTTCGTTCAGTCTGGTAACAAACCAGAGTGGATGATCCTGACCGTTCTGCCGGTTCTGCCGCCAGATCTGCGTCCGCTGGTTCCGCTGGATGGTGGTCGTTTCGCAACGTCAGATCTGAACGATCTGTATCGTCGCGTGATCAACCGTAACAACCGTCTGAAACGTCTGCTGGATCTGGCTGCGCCGGACATCATCGTACGCAACGAAAAACGTATGCTGCAGGAAGCGGTAGATGCCCTGCTGGATAACGGTCGTCGCGGTCGTGCGATCACCGGTTCTAACAAACGTCCTCTGAAATCTTTGGCCGACATGATCAAAGGTAAACAGGGTCGTTTCCGTCAGAACCTGCTCGGTAAGCGTGTTGACTACTCCGGTCGTTCTGTAATCACCGTAGGTCCATACCTGCGTCTGCATCAGTGCGGTCTGCCGAAGAAAATGGCACTGGAGCTGTTCAAACCGTTCATCTACGGCAAGCTGGAACTGCGTGGCCTGGCCACCACCATCAAAGCCGCGAAGAAAATGGTTGAGCGTGAAGAAGCTGTCGTTTGGGATATCCTGGACGAAGTTATCCGCGAACACCCGGTACTGCTGAACCGTGCACCAACTCTGCACCGTCTGGGTATCCAGGCCTTTGAGCCGGTACTGATCGAAGGTAAAGCTATCCAGCTGCACCCGCTGGTTTGTGCGGCCTATAACGCCGACTTCGATGGTGACCAGATGGCTGTTCACGTACCGCTGACGCTGGAAGCCCAGCTCGAAGCGCGTGCGCTGATGATGTCTACCAACAACATCCTGTCTCCAGCGAACGGTGAACCTATCATCGTTCCTTCTCAGGACGTTGTACTGGGTCTGTACTACATGACCCGTGACTGTGTTAACGCCAAAGGCGAAGGCATGGTGCTGACTGGCCCTAAAGAAGCTGAGCGTATTTATCGCGCTGGCCTGGCCTCTCTGCATGCGCGCGTTAAAGTGCGTATCACCGAATACGAAAAAGATGAAAACGGCGAATTCGTTGCGCACACCAGCCTGAAAGACACGACCGTTGGCCGTGCCATTCTGTGGATGATCGTACCGAAAGGTCTGCCTTTCTCCATCGTCAACCAGGCGCTGGGCAAGAAAGCGATCTCCAAAATGCTGAACACCTGTTACCGCATTCTGGGTCTGAAGCCGACCGTTATCTTCGCTGACCAGACAATGTACACCGGCTTTGCTTATGCAGCGCGTTCAGGTGCATCTGTTGGTATCGATGACATGGTCATCCCAGAGAAGAAACACGAGATCATCTCTGAAGCGGAAGCTGAAGTTGCTGAAATCCAGGAGCAGTTCCAGTCTGGTCTGGTAACCGCAGGCGAACGTTACAACAAAGTTATCGATATCTGGGCTGCGGCGAACGATCGTGTATCCAAAGCGATGATGGATAACCTGCAAACCGAAACCGTGATTAACCGTGACGGCGTAGAAGAGCAGCAGGTCTCCTTCAACAGCATCTACATGATGGCCGACTCCGGTGCGCGTGGTTCTGCGGCACAGATTCGTCAGCTGGCAGGTATGCGTGGTCTGATGGCGAAGCCAGATGGCTCCATCATCGAAACGCCAATCACCGCGAACTTCCGTGAAGGTCTGAACGTACTCCAGTACTTCATCTCCACGCACGGTGCGCGTAAAGGTCTGGCGGATACCGCACTTAAAACGGCGAACTCCGGTTATCTGACGCGTCGTCTGGTTGACGTTGCGCAGGATCTTGTCGTCACCGAAGACGATTGTGGCACCCTCGAAGGTATCACCATGACCCCTGTTATCGAGGGTGGTGATGTTAAAGAGCCGCTGCGCGATCGCGTACTGGGTCGTGTGACCGCGGAAGACATTCTGAAGCCGGGCACCGCAGACATTCTGGTTCCACGCAACACCCTGCTGCACGAACAGTGGTGTGACCTGCTGGAAGCGAACTCTGTTGACTCCGTGAAAGTGCGTTCCGTTGTATCCTGTGACACCGACTTTGGTGTGTGTGCGCACTGCTACGGTCGTGACCTGGCGCGTGGCCACATCATCAACAAAGGTGAGGCTATCGGCGTTATCGCGGCACAGTCCATCGGTGAGCCGGGTACACAGCTGACGATGCGTACGTTCCACATCGGTGGTGCGGCATCTCGTGCGGCTGCTGAATCCAGCATCCAGGTGAAAAACAAAGGTAGCATCAAGCTCAGCAACGCGAAGTCGGTTGTGAACTCCAGCGGTAAACTGGTTATCACTTCCCGTAACACCGAGCTGAAGCTGATCGACGAATTTGGTCGTACCAAAGAGAGCTATAAAGTGCCTTACGGTGCGGTTATGGCGAAAGGTGATGGCGAGCAGGTTGCTGGCGGTGAAACCGTTGCAAACTGGGATCCACACACCATGCCGGTAATCACCGAAGTAAGTGGTTTCATCCGCTTTACTGACATGATCGACGGCCAGACCATTACTCGTCAGACCGACGAGCTGACCGGTCTGTCTTCTCTGGTGGTTCTGGATTCTGCTGAACGTACTACCGGTGGTAAAGATCTGCGTCCTGCACTGAAAATCGTTGATGCGCAGGGTAACGACGTTCTGATTCCTGGTACCGATATGCCTGCGCAGTACTTCCTGCCGGGTAAAGCGATTGTACAGCTGGAAGATGGCGTACAGATCAGCTCTGGTGATACCCTGGCGCGTATTCCTCAGGAATCCGGCGGTACCAAGGACATCACCGGTGGTCTGCCACGCGTTGCGGACCTGTTCGAAGCACGTCGTCCGAAAGAGCCTGCAATCCTGGCTGAAATCAGCGGTATCATCTCCTTCGGTAAAGAGACCAAAGGTAAGCGCCGTCTGGTTATTACGCCTGTAGATGGCAGCGAGCCGTACGAAGAGATGATTCCTAAGTGGCGTCAGCTCAACGTGTTCGAAGGTGAACGCGTAGAACGTGGTGACGTGGTTTCCGACGGTCCAGAAGCGCCGCACGACATCCTGCGTCTGCGTGGTGTGCATGCTGTTACCCGTTACATTGTTAACGAAGTACAGGACGTATACCGTCTGCAAGGCGTTAAGATTAACGATAAACACATTGAAGTTATCGTTCGTCAGATGCTGCGTAAAGCGACCATCGAAAACGCAGGCAGCTCCGACTTCCTGGAAGGCGAGCAGGTTGAATACTCACGCGTTAAGATCGCTAACCGCGATCTGGAAGCGAACGGCAAAATTGGCGCGACCTTCTCGCGCGATCTGCTGGGTATCACCAAAGCGTCTCTGGCAACCGAGTCCTTCATCTCTGCTGCATCGTTCCAGGAAACCACGCGTGTCCTGACCGAAGCGGCTGTTGCAGGTAAACGTGATGAACTGCGCGGTCTGAAAGAGAACGTTATCGTGGGTCGTCTGATCCCGGCCGGTACCGGTTATGCGTACCACCAGGATCGTATGCGTCGTCGCGCAGCGGGCGAACTGCCAGCTGCACCGCAGGTGACTGCCGAAGATGCATCCGCGAGCCTGGCAGAACTGCTGAACGCAGGTCTGGGCGGTTCCGACAACGAGTAATCGTTGATGCCGTAAATAAAAAACCCGCCTCGGCGGGTTTTTTTATATCTGCATTTTCAGTTTACCAGCGGGATGCGTCGATAAAGCTCAATCATGTCGCCCGCCAGATCCTGAATTACCATCGCGTTCATCAGGTGGTCCTGAGAATGAACGGTGATCAGGTTAACCGGCAGTTTTCCTGTCCCTTCGTCAAGACCGATAAGCTGCGTCTGGATCGTATGCGCATGTTTCACATATTCACGCGACTCTTCCATCGCTTTCTCGGCTTCGTCAAAGTCGCCTTTTCGCGCCATCTGCAACGCCGTCAGGGCCGCACTGCGCGCCGCGCCTGCGTTGACCAGCAGTTCCATGATCGTGGTTTCTAAGTCTTCCATTATGACTCCAGAAGTTTGAGCGCTTTTTCCAGTACGGCATCACCTTTCATCATGCCGTAATCCATCATGTCGATGACCGCGACCTTTTTTCCGAGCGGATCGGCCTGCGCCTGGAGTTTTGCCTGTTCGTATTTGACCTGTGGCCCCAGTAATACGATATCAGCCGTCGCGATGTTATCTTTGAACTCCGCGACCGGAACGGCTTTAATGGTTACTTCGACTCCTTTTTTCTGCGCGGCATCTTTCATACGTTGAACCAGCATGCTGGTTGACATTCCCGCTGCACAGCATAAAACGATGTTCTTCATAGTCAGCCTCGATCTACATGTGTTTATTGATAATTATCCCGTGCAGACTGCTTCAACAACCGCTTTACCGCGATTGTGTGTCAGGCATCACAAAGAAATCGGCATTTTTCTGAAACCGGTTACAATTTTACCGCGGAGAGCATTCTGCCCGTCAGATCGGGCAGAATTTGAGTAAGGGTATTATCGGCTGGCCGTGCTTACGATGCGGTTTTTACCCTGTTGTTTAGCGGTATACAGCGCTTCATCTACGCTACCGATAAATTGTTCCAGCGGTTCGAAGTGCCACTCTCCCGTCCCGGCGCTGAAGGTCACTCGCAGGTTCTCTTCCCGCCAGGTCCGCTTTTCAACGGCGGTGCGCCAGGCTTCCAGTAGCGCGTGCGCGGAGTTCATCAGCTCGGCCGGGAAGATCACGCCGAACTCTTCTCCACCGTAGCGGTAAACGGGAACGTGGTGCGGCTGCATGATCTGAATACCTTCGCGTGCCACGTTGCGCAGCACAATATCCCCGCTCAGGTGGCCCCAGGTGTCGTTAATGGACTTGAAGTTATCGATGTCGATCAGCGCCAGAACGAAGGGTTGATGGGCGGTCAGCAGCTCATCCACATCGTTGTCGAACGCACGGCGGTTTTTGCAGCCTGTCAGCGCATCATGGGTGGCCTGACGGACATAGGCCAGCTCGCGTTCTTTATTGGTTCGAATGGTATGGCTGAGCATCGCTTCAAGGCGTGGCGCCTGGTTGACGTCGCCGGTTTTGATGGCATTGATAATGTTCATCAGCACAGAACGCGAGGCATGACGAAGGTAAAGCCCAAACAGAATGATGATGATTGCCGCCAGCGCAAATCCCCAGCCGACGACGGTGGTTTCATGCCGGGTGATGACGGTAAGCGTGGCATCGGAGACCCGATAAATCACAAACCAGTCCGGATTGGTGAAAGAGTAGTAGTAATACCAGGTTTTACTTTTGGGGTCGAAAAGATGGCCCTCGCCGCTGGTCATTTGGTCCATCAGCGCTTCGCTTACGTACTGCTTAAAGAGCGCCCCCGTGTCCGGATGCAGCACAACAGCGCCGTCACGCTCCACAACAAAAAACTCACCCTGAACCGGCGCCACCATCTGGCGCAGGGTATACCCCATGGACGTTAAATCAAGATGGAAAGCGAGCGTGCCCTTCAGGCGGCCTTCCGGTGAAATGACCGGCTTATAGAGAGTGACCGTAGGATGTTGGGTAAAATAGTCCAGATAGGGGCGGGTGTAGTGAGGAAAGTTGCTGGCTTCCGCTTGTCCGATAAACCATGGACGGGTCCGGGCGTCGAACGACTTACCCTTCTCCGTTGGCAGCACTTCCGGCGCGCGCAGATGGCGCCCTACTGTGTCCGCCAGAGAGATAGACGACACCGTCGGCATCAGGTTCTGCAAATGCATCAACATCTGCAAACCGTGTGTCGGGTCGATATTAATTGTCTGATTTACTCTGTCGTTACGGGCGAAGTACATCGCAGCACGACCAAGAATATAGTCATTTTCTCGCAGGATGGATTCGGTATAGTTTACCGCCAGATTATGGGTGAAGTTACCATTAATCTTATGATAATCCTCAAGAAAATCCTTTCTCTGTGAAAGGATAACCAGGATGGCGATCAGCGCAAAACTGAGCAGGATCCCCGCGAAGCTGACCATAATTGGCCGCGTAAAAGAGAGCTTTTTACTGTGGAGTGCCATGAGTTGTACATCAATCCAGATGGTAGACGCGTTGCGTCTGTCGATACCCTCAGCATAGTCGCTGTCCGGTTGCTGGTAGTAAATTATACAGAAGGCGATTACCGACGAGATGATTTATCTTAAGCGTAGATAAGAAACGACGTATTTATTGTATCGATTAAAATTTTGTTTAAGAGGCGGAGGGCAGGGCGAAACGAGGAAGAAGCATTTTCACCCTGGTCAGCGTCCGTTGCTGACGTGGTAAAGCATAAGAAAACCAGGCAGATCGCCTCAATCGCCCGGTTTTGATCTTACGAGCCGCCTCGTAACCTTTTCGCGTTTTTGCAGTCGGTTTCAGCGCTAATGCGAGGCTCTTCCCAGCCAGCTATCCCAGTCTTTCCACACGGGCTGTAGCCCCTGGGCAGTCAGGGCTTCCGCCACCGCTTCGGGCCGTCGTCCGTCGTGCGGTGCAAACTGTTCCAGTTCCGGGTGATCGTCCGCGTAACCGCCCGGCTGCGTTTTGGAAAAGGCGCTAACGTTATTGATCGCCAGCGGGATCGCGCGGTCGCGAAACGCGGGTGATTCACGCGTGGAGAGCGACAATTCCACTTCCGGCGCGAACAGGCGAAATGCACACAGGGTTTGCACCAGCTGGCGCTCATCCATCAGCGAAGCGGGTTCAACGCCTCCCGTACACGGACGCAGCCGCGGGAAAGAGATGGAATAGCGGCTTTGCCAGTAGCGCTGCTGTAGCCACAGCAGATGCTCCGCCACCATATAGCAGTCCACCCGCCAGCTGTCGGACAGACCGATAAGCGCGCCCAGCCCAATTTTATCGATACCGGCGCGCCCCAGCCTGTCCGGCGTTTCCAGCCGGAAGATGAAATCCTGCTTCTTCCCTTTCAGGTGATGCCGGGCATAGGTCGCCTCGTGGTAGGTTTCCTGATAGACCATGACGCCGTCCAGCCCGAGCGTTTTCAGCTCCGCATATTCCTCCTGCGACAAAGGCTGCACTTCCATTTGCAACGAGGCAAATTCGCGGCGGATGGCCGGAAGATGCTGGCGAAAATAGTCCATCCCCACTTTGCCCTGATGTTCACCCGTCACCAGCAGGAGATGTTCAAAACCCATCTCACGAATAGCCGCACACTCGCGGGCGATCTCATGCTCATCCAGCGTTTTACGCTTAATACGGTTGCTCATGGAGAAACCACAGTAGGTGCAGTCGTTGGCGCACAGGTTAGAAAGATAGAGCGGCACGTAAAAGCTCACCGTGTTGCCAAAACGCTGGCGGGTGAGGCGTTGCGCGCGCTGCGCCATCGGTTCAAGGTACGCGCCGGCTGCCGGAGAAAGCAGCGCCATCAAATCCTCGCGGGTCAAATGTTTGGCTGTTAATGCCCGCTCTACGTCCGCAGAGGTTTTACTGTTGATGCGTAAGGCAATATCGTCCCAGTTCAGCTGACGCCAGCGATCGGTAAAGGTAGCCATCAGAGCGCCTCCAGAAAATCGGTCAGCGGGCTGGTGGCCTGCGCCTGAACGCAGCGCGAGCCAGGGCCGGACTGGCGTGCCAGCAGACCGGACTCCACGGCAAGGCGGAACGCACGCGCCATCATCACCGGGTCGTCGGCCACCGCAATCGCGGTATTGACCAGCACCGCATCGGCCCCCATCTCCAGCGCCTGCGCGGCGTGACTGGGTACGCCGATGCCCGCATCCACCACCACGGGCACGGTCGCCTGCTCGATGATGATCTCCAGCATCGCGCGGGTCTCCAGTCCCTGGTTGGAGCCAATGGGTGCCCCTAACGGCATTACGGCCGCGCAGCCGACCTCTTCCAGACGCTTGCACAGCACGGGGTCGGCACCGCAGTAGGGCAGGACGGTAAATCCCTGCTGCACCAGCTTCTCTGCCGCTTTCAGGGTTTCGATCGGATCGGGCAACAGCCAGCGGGCGTCCGGATGAATTTCCAGCTTCAGCCAGCGGGTGCCGAGCGCTTCCCGCGCCAGTTGCGCAGCGAAAATTGCTTCCTCGGCCGTTTTCGCACCGGAGGTATTCGGTAAGAGCGTCACGCCTGCCTCCAGTAACGGCGCAAGTATGGCATCGTTGTGCTGACGCAAATCCACGCGCTTCATCGCCAGTGTCACCAGCTGGCTGCCGCTCTCACGAATGGCATCCACCATCAGCTGCGGGGAGGCGAATTTTCCGGTTCCGGTAAACAGATGTGAATCAAAGACTTTGTCGGCAATACGTAACATCTCAGCCCCCTGCGATAACCTGAAACAGCAGGATCTGGTCGCCTTCATTGACCTGCTGATGTTCCCACCGCTCGCGCGGCAGGATCTGTTGATTGAGCGCCAGCGCCGTTCCCGGCTTCAGCTGGCGCAGCGTGTCGAGCAGGGCGGCAACGGTAAGATCGTCGTCGCACGTCATCGGCTCATCGTTAAACAGAATGCGCATTGCGGCCTCCGCATACCGGGCAGTGGCTGGCGCGGTTTAACACCAGATGACGCCATCCGCTGGAGCGGGCGTCGAACAGCCGCAGCGTGTTGCGTTCTGTCTCTATGCCGCTGAGCAACTTGATGGCCTCCAGCGCCTGAAGAGTACCCATCACGCCCACCACCGGGCCCAGAATGCCTGCCGTGCGGCAGTTACGCTCCGGTTCAGCCTCGTCAGGCCACAGGCAGCGGTAGCAGCCCTGTGCCCACGGCGGCGTAAGCACCATTATTTGCCCGCCGAAACCGACCGCGCTGGCGGTGATCAGCGGCGTGTTCTGTGCAACACAGGCCGCGTTGATGGCCTGACGCGTCGCCATGTTGTCCGTGCAGTCCAGCACCGCGTCGGCAAGGGCAACTTCGCGTTGCAGCTCGTCTCCGCTAAGCCGCGTCTGGAGCGCAACCAGTTCGATATCGGGGTTAAGCTGGTTCAGCCGCTGGCGCGTAACCTGCGCCTTAGGCTGGTTAACATCTTCTGTCGTGAAGAGGATTTGCCGTTGCAGATTGCTGAGATGTACCTCGTCGTCATCGGCCAGCACCAGCGTGCCCACGCCCGCGCCGGCCAGATACAGCGCGGCGGGGGCGCCTAATCCACCCAGACCGACAATCAGTACCCGGCTGGCGAGCAGCTTTTGCTGCCCGTCAATGGCGATATCCTCCAGCAGGATCTGGCGGCTGTAGCGCATAAAATCACGATCTTTCATCGCCTGCTCCTGCCAGTTGTAAAAGCCGTGCGGTGGCGGCCTGCCAGTCTGCGGCCTGGGTGATAGCGCTGACGACGGCGATACTGCCGACGCCGGTTTCCAGCACGGCGGGCGCACGTTCAAGGCTGATCCCGCCGATGGCAACGGTGGGGTAATCGGCAAGGCGCTTAACGTGGGCCGCCAGCTGCGTCAAGCCCTGTGGAGCGGACGGCATCTGTTTGGTTTGCGTCGGGAAAACGTGACCGAGCGCGATGTAAGAGGGGCGGGCTGCCAGCGCCACGTCGATCTCCATATCATCATGGGTAGAAACGCCCAGCCGCAGACCGACGTCACGGATCGCGTTGAGATCGGTCGTTTCCAGATCTTCCTGTCCCAGATGCACGCCGTACGCCTGGTGTTTAACCGCCAGCCGCCAGTAGTCGTTGATAAACAGGCGGGCGTGGTAGCGACGTCCCAGCGCGATAGCGGCGATCACGTCGGCCTCCACCTCTTCATCGCGTTTATCCTTAATGCGTAGCTGGATCGTGCGAACGCCTGCCTCCAGCAGGCGCGCTATCCACGCCACGCTGTCCACCACCGGGTAAAGCCCTAAGCGGAAGGGGACAGGGGGGAAATCAGGCTGGTACATTATGCCTCCTCTTTTTTGAGGTAGATTTCGCCGCCTTTCGCGCGGAAGGTTTCCGACATGTCCGCCATGCCGACTTCAATGGTCTGCGCGGCGGCGTAATCGCGTACTTCCTGGCTGATTTTCATCGAGCAGAATTTTGGTCCGCACATGGAGCAGAAGTGCGCGACTTTGCCCGATTCCTGCGGCAGGGTTTCGTCGTGGTAGGCGCGGGCGGTGAACGGATCGAGGGCCAGGTTAAACTGGTCTTCCCAGCGGAATTCAAAGCGCGCTTTGGACATGGCGTTGTCGCGAATTTGCGCGCCCGGATGGCCTTTCGCCAGATCCGCCGCGTGGGCGGCAATCTTGTAGGTAATCAGTCCCTGCTTCACGTCCTCTTTGTTTGGCAGGCCGAGGTGCTCTTTCGGTGTCACGTAGCAGAGCATGGCGCAGCCGAACCAGCCGATCATCGCCGCCCCAATGCCTGACGTGAAGTGGTCATAGCCCGGCGCGATGTCAGTTGTCAGTGGCCCCAGCGTGTAGAACGGTGCTTCGTGGCAGTGCTCCAGCTCTTCGGTCATGTTGCGACGGATCATCTGCATCGGCACATGGCCCGGGCCTTCAATCATCACCTGCACGTCGTACTCCCAGGCGATTTTGGTCAGCTCGCCCAGCGTGTGCAGCTCGGCAAACTGCGCCTCGTCGTTAGCATCGCGGATGGAGCCAGGACGCAGGCCGTCGCCCAGCGACAGGGAGACGTCGTACGCGGCGCAAATTTCGCAGATTTCGCGGAAGTGTTCGTAGAGGAAGTTTTCCTGATGATGGGAAAGGCACCATTTCGCCATAATGGAACCGCCGCGTGAGACGATACCGGTCAGACGTTTCGCCGTCATCGGCACGTAGCGCAGCAGCACGCCCGCGTGGATGGTGAAGTAGTCCACGCCCTGTTCCGCCTGCTCCAGCAGCGTGTCGCGGAACGCTTCCCAGGTGAGGTTTTCGGCGATGCCGTTGACCTTCTCCAGCGCCTGATAAATCGGGACGGTGCCAATCGGCACCGGGCTGTTACGCAGGATCCATTCGCGGGTTTCGTGAATATAGCGGCCGGTGGAAAGGTCCATCACCGTATCCGCGCCCCAGCGCGTCGACCAGACCAGCTTTTCCACCTCTTCTTCGATGGATGACGTCACCGCTGAGTTGCCGATGTTGGCGTTGACCTTCACCAGGAAGTTGCGGCCGATAATCATCGGCTCGGATTCCGGGTGGTTGATGTTGGCGGGGATAATGGCGCGCCCGGCGGCCACTTCATCACGCACAAATTCCGGCGTGATGTTCTCCGGCAGGCGAGTGCCAAACCCTTCACCCGGATGCTGGTGGCGCAGCACTTCGCTGCGGATGCGCTCGCGGCCCATGTTTTCGCGGATGGCGATGAACTCCATCTCCGGCGTGACGATACCCTGGCGCGCGTAGTGCAGCTGGGTTACGCATTTGCCCGCTTTAGCGCGTTTTGGCGTCAGCAGGCCGGTAAAGCGCAGCGCGTCCAGACCGTCGTCGGCCAGGCGTTCTTTGGTGTATGCAGAACTGCGTACGCTCAGTTCTTCGCAGTCGTTACGCGCCTCTATCCACGGCTGGCGCAGCTTTGCCAGACCCTGCTGGACGTTGATAGCCACATCAGGATCGCCGTACGGGCCGGAGGTGTCATACACCGGCACGGCTTCGTTGTCTTCATACTGCGGATTCTCTTTGCTGCCGCCGATAAGCGTCGGGCTGAGCTGGATTTCGCGCATCGGGACGCGGATATCGGCCTGCGAGCCGGAAATGTAGATGCGTTTCGAGTTCGGGAAAGCGGTGCCTTCCAGGGTGTCGATGAAGCGTTGTGCGTGTTCGCGCTGTTCGCGGCGGGTCAGTTTTGCAGTAGACATAGCTCATTCCAAAAGTGAAGGACATGGCTTGTCAGACGACGGATGAAGCAAGAGAGGATCGCCCGGGGGGCGATACAACAGCAGTGTGACTCTTGTTCCCTTCGCAGGTATTAACCTGATCAGGTTCCGCGGATCCCGAATTAACGGTCTCAGCCCGTGCTTTCACACTGGGCACTCCGACAAGAAAAATCCCCCTCCGCAGAGGGGCGAATGGTTGTAAATTACTCGTTAACGATTAAGAACTCAAGCAGGGCGCGCAACGTTATCGCTGGTGCTGATATTCAGGTTGTTGTCCAGCACGAGGGCGATGAGCTTGTCTTCCAGCGTGAATCGCTCTTCCAGCGCTTCGCCAAGGTCGGAAAGCGCCTGCTGAAACTCAAGATAGTTATCGTGATCGATAGCGTTCTCCAGCGCGGAATCGTAGTAGTCCATGATCCGCTGGGTGTTGGCTTCCAGCAGCGGACAGAGTTTACTGGCCGCTAAATACGGCGTTGTCCCTTCCATTTCGCGGATAATGCGTTCATAAAGGTTGAAATGGCCGTCGGAGAGGTAGTCGACAAGGCTCTGACAAAAATCATCCAGCGCTTTTTCGTTCAGCCGCATAAAGGATTCTTTGCCAGGCTTAAGACCGACCAGATTGTAATACGCCACAAGGAGATGCTTGCGCACATGTAGCCAGCGATCCACCAGGGTGTTACTTCCTCCAACGCGCTCAGTCAGGCTTTCCAGCTGGTTTAACATGGTCGACTCCATAAGGTTTAGAATGGGATCTGCTTATCCAAAATGTAACCACAATGCTAACAACATGTCAGTGAAGCGAAGGTAGTGCAATAGATATGGATCGTATTATTGAAAAATCAGATCTGGGTTGGTGGATCGTCAGTCACGAGCAAAAGTTGTGGCTGCCCGGTGGGGAGATACCCTACGGTGTGGCAGAAATCTTCGATCTCGTCGGCCAACCTGCGCTGCGGATCGGCGAGTGGCAGGGCGATCCGGTATGGTTGATCCTACAGGCTCGTCGTCAGGATATGGGATCCGTTCGTCAGGTGTTGGATCGGGATGTCGGCCTGTTCCAGCTGGCGGGGCGCGGCGTGCAGCTGGCGGAGTTTTACCGCTCGCACAAATACTGCGGCTACTGCGGCCACACCATGCACCCGAGCAAAACCGAGTGGGCAATGCTTTGCGGCCACTGCCGTGAACGCTACTATCCGCAAATCGCACCGTGCATCATTGTCGCCATCCGCCGTGATGATTCCATCCTGCTGGCGCAGCATACCCGTCATCGCAACGGCATTCATACTGTCCTCGCCGGGTTCGTGGAAGTCGGCGAAACGCTGGAACAGGCGGTGGCGCGTGAGGTGATGGAGGAGAGCGGCATTAAGGTGAAAAACCTGCGCTATGTGACGTCGCAGCCGTGGCCGTTCCCGATGTCCCTGATGACCGCGTTTATGGCGGAATACGACAGCGGCGAGATTGTTATCGATAAGAAAGAGCTGCTGGAGGCGAACTGGTATCGCTACGACGATTTACCGCTGCTGCCCCCGCCGGGAACGGTGGCGCGTCGCCTGATAGAAGATACCGTGGCAATGTGTCGGGCCGAGTATGAGTAGTGTTACACTGACGGACTGACGCAATAAGGAACTGCAAAATGACCGAACTGAAGAACGATCGTTATCTGCGTGCGCTGCTGCGCCAGCCCGTTGATGTCACCCCGGTGTGGATGATGCGCCAGGCGGGACGCTATCTGCCAGAGTACAAAGCCACGCGCGCGCAGGCGGGCGATTTTATGTCGCTGTGCAAAAACGCCGAGCTGGCCTGTGAAGTGACGCTCCAGCCGCTGCGCCGCTTCCCGCTCGATGCCGCCATTCTTTTTTCGGACATTCTCACCATTCCGGATGCGATGGGCCTTGGGCTCTATTTCGAAACCGGCGAGGGCCCGCGTTTTACCTCACCGATCAAAAGCAAAGCCGACGTTGATAAGTTGCCGATCCCCGATCCGGAAGGCGAGCTGGGCTATGTGATGAACGCCGTGCGCACCATTCGCCGCGAGCTCAAAGGCGATGTGCCGCTGATTGGCTTCTCCGGTAGTCCGTGGACGCTGGCCACCTACATGGTGGAAGGCGGCAGCAGCAAAGCCTTTACCGTCATCAAAAAGATGATGTACGCCGAGCCGCTGGCCCTGCATGCGCTGCTCGACAAGCTCGCGAAGAGCGTCACGCTCTACCTCAACGCGCAGATTAAAGCAGGTGCGCAGTCGGTGATGATTTTCGACACCTGGGGCGGCGTGCTGACCGGACGTGATTATCAGCAGTTCTCCCTGTACTACATGCACAAAATTGTCGATGGCCTGCTGCGTGAAAACGAAGGCCGTCGCGTGCCGGTGACGCTGTTTACCAAAGGCGGCGGCCAGTGGCTGGAAGCGATGGCGGCCACCGGCTGCGACGCGCTGGGCCTCGACTGGACCACCGATATTGCCGATGCGCGCCGTCGCGTGGGGGACAAAGTGGCGCTTCAGGGCAACATGGACCCGTCCATGCTCTATGCACAGCCTGCCCGTATCGAAGAGGAAGTGTCGACTATACTGTCTGGTTTCGGCCAGGGTGAAGGCCACGTCTTTAACCTCGGCCACGGCATTCATCAGGATGTGCCGCCTGAACACGCAGGCGTATTTGTGGAGGCGGTGCATCGGCTTTCTGCCCAGTATCATAAGTAAGGAGTGGTTATGGATCTCGCGTCGCTACGCGCTCAGCAAATCGAACTGGCTTCATCGGTGATCCGCGAGGATCGTCTGGATACGGACCCTCCGCGGTACATTGGCGGGGCGGACGTCGGGTTTGAGCAGGGCGGTGAAGTGACGCGAGCGGCGATGGTGGTGCTGAAATACCCGTCGCTGGAGCTGGTGGAGTACAAGGTGGCGCGTATCGCCACCACCATGCCCTATATCCCCGGCTTTCTCTCCTTCCGCGAATATCCCGCGCTGCTGGCCGCGTGGGAACAACTCTCGCAAAAACCTGACCTGCTGTTTGTTGATGGGCATGGTATCTCCCATCCGCGTCGCTTAGGCGTTGCCAGCCACTTTGGTCTGCTGGTGGACGTGCCAACCATCGGCGTGGCGAAAAAACGCCTGTGCGGCGCGTTTGAGCCGCTCTCTGCCGAACCGGGCGCGCTGGCGCCGCTTATTCATAAAGGCGAGCAGCTGGCGTGGGTCTGGCGCAGTAAAGCGCGCTGCAACCCGCTGTTTATCGCAACCGGGCATCGGATCAGCATGGATAGCGCCCTGGCGTGGGTGCAACGCTGTATGAAGGGCTACCGTTTACCGGAGCCAACCCGCTGGGCTGACGCCGTGGCCTCTTCACGTCCGGCATTCATTCGTTGGCAGGAAATTCAGCCGTGATTCAGGTAAACTGCGGCTAATTTTCGATTCGAGACATCATCATGTTACAAAACCCGATTCATCTGCGCCTTGAAAAGCTGGAAAGCTGGCAGCACGTGACGTTTATGGCTTGCCTGTGCGAGCGCATGTATCCCAACTATGCCGCGTTCTGCAAGCAGACAGCGTTTGGCGAAGGCCAGATTTATCGTCGTATCCTGGATTTAATCTGGGAGACGCTGACGGTCAAAGACGCGAAGGTGAATTTTGACTCTCAGCTCGAAAAGCTGGAAGAGGCTATTCCGGCTGCGGATGATTTCGACCTGTATGGCGTCTACCCGGCCATTGATGCCTGTGTGGCGTTGAGCGAGCTGATCCACTCCCGTCTGAGCGGTGAAACCCTGGAACATGCCATTGAAGTCAGTAAGGCATCCATTACCACCGTTGCGATGCTGGAAATGACCCAGGAAGGCCGTGAAATGACCGACGAAGAGCTGCGTGCTAACCCGGCGGTAGAACAGGAATGGGACATTCAGTGGGAGATTTTCCGCCTGCTGGCAGAGTGTGAAGAGCGTGATATTGAGCTGATCAAAGGGCTGCGCGCGGACCTGCGCGAGGCCGGCGAGAGCAATATTGGTATAATTTTTAACCAATGAGACAACAAAACGTGATTTAACGCCTGTTTTGTCGCTCCTCGACTCTTCCCTTTCGCCCCCCGTCTGGTCTACATTTGGGGGGCGAAAAAAAGTGGCTATCGGTGCGTGTATGCAGGAGAGTGCTTTTTTGGCATTTTCGTCGCACTCGATGCTTAGCAAGCGATAAACACATTGAAAGGATAACTTATGAACAAGACTCAACTGATTGATGTAATTGCGGACAAGGCTGATCTGTCTAAAGTGCAGGCTAAAGCTGCTCTGGAATCTACCCTGGCTGCTATTACTGAGTCTCTGAAAGAAGGCGATGCTGTACAACTGGTTGGTTTCGGTACCTTCAAAGTGAACCACCGCGCTGAGCGTACTGGCCGCAACCCGCAGACCGGTAAAGAAATCAAAATCGCCGCAGCTAACGTGCCGGCATTTGTTTCTGGTAAAGCACTGAAAGACGCAGTTAAGTAAGACGCGTGGCAGTGAACAGTTTTAACGAAGGGGCGGCAACGCCCCTTTTGTCATTCTGGCGTGGAACGCTCGCGCTGGCAGGCGTACTGTTGCTGTCTGCCTGTAGTCATGATTCCTCACTCCCCCCGTTTACCGCCAGCGGCTACGCTGACAACCAGGGTGCGGTCAGGATCTGGCGCAAAGATTCCAGCGATGAAGTCCATATGCTCACCGCGTTCAGCCCATGGCATAACGGCAATACCTCGACCGCAGAATACCGCTGGCAGGGCGATGCCCTGTCGCTCATTGAACTGAATATCTACAGTAAGACTCCCGAACACGTGAAGGTGCGTTTCGACGACCACGGCGAGCTGAGCTTTATGCAGCATGAGGTCAGTGGACTGAAACAGCAGCTTTCCAGCGATCAGGTCGCCCTCTACCGCTACCGTGCTGAACAACTTCGCCAGACCAGCGATGCACTGCGTCAGGGCCGCGTGGTGCTGCGTCAGGGGCGCTGGCATGCCGACGGCACGGTGACCACCTGCGAAGGGCAGACGGTGAAGCCTGAGCTTGAATCCTGGGCAACCGAACACATTCAGCGTCGTCAGCGGCATTCATCTGTGGAGGTGAGTGTGGCATGGCTGGAAGCGCCGGAAGGCTCTCAGCTGTTGCTGGTGGCGAATGAAGATTTCTGCACCTGGCAGCCGACAGAAAAGAGTTTTTGATTTAAGTCCCCTCTCCCTTGAGGGAGAGGGTTAGGGTGAGGGGGAAATTACTCTCCCTGCTCCCGCGCAATAGCACGATAACCGATATCCTGACGGCTGAAGCTGCCGTTCCAGTGAATATCCGCCATCAGCGCATAGGCGCGTTTCTGCGCTTCTGCCACGGTCTGGCCCAGCGCGGTCGCACACAGCACGCGGCCGCCGTTGGTGAGCACGCGGTCATCGTCAGCCAGCTTCGTACCGGCGTGGAACACCTTCGCGCCGTCAATCTCTTCCAGCGGCAGGCCGTGGATCTCATCTCCAGTGTTGTAGCTACCCGGATACCCACCCGCAGCAATCACCACACCTAAAGAGGCACGCTCGTCCCACTCTGACGTTTTCTCATCCAGTTTGCCTTCGCAGGCCGCAAGGCACAGATCCACCAGGTCGGATTTCATGCGCAGCATGATCGGCTGGGTTTCCGGATCGCCAAAGCGGCAGTTGAATTCGATCACCTTCGGGTTACCCTGCTTGTCGATCATCAGGCCTGCATAAAGGAAACCGGTGTAGGTATTGCCTTCCGCCGCCATCCCTTTCACGGTTGGCCAGATGATGCGGTCCATGGTGCGCTGATGCACCTCATCGGTAACAACGGGAGCAGGAGAGTAAGCGCCCATTCCCCCAGTGTTGGGGCCGGTATCGCCATTGCCCACACGCTTGTGATCCTGGCTGGTGGCCATCGGCAGAACGTGCTCGCCATCGACCATCACGATAAAGCTCGCCTCTTCGCCGTCGAGGAACTCTTCAATCACGATGCGGTGGCCCGCATCGCCAAAGGCGTTACCTGCCAGCATATCCTGAACCGCGGCTTCGGCTTCTTCGAGGGTCATCGCGACGATCACGCCTTTACCCGCGGCCAGACCGTCGGCCTTGATAACAATCGGCGCGCCCTTCTCACGTAAGTAGGCCAGAGCAGGCTCCACTTCAGTGAAATTCTGATATTCCGCCGTCGGGATGTTATGACGCGCGAGGAAATCTTTGGTGAAGGCTTTTGAGCCTTCCAGCTGTGCGGCACCCTCCGTTGGGCCAAAGATTTTCAGGCCAGCTGCGCGGAAGGCGTCTACGACGCCAATCACCAGCGGCGCTTCCGGGCCAACGATGGTCAGATCGATGTTCTCGGTCTGGGCAAAGCTCAGCAGTGCCGGGATATCGGTCACGCCGATGGCGACGTTTTGCAGCGCGGGTTCCAGCGCCGTACCGGCATTACCCGGTGCCACAAAGACGGTTTCAACCTGCGGGGACTGCGCTGCTTTCCACGCCAGGGCGTGCTCGCGCCCGCCGTTACCAATCACTAATACTTTCATTTTCTGCTCCGGGAATTAATGGCGGAAGTGGCGCATGTCGGTGAAGATCATTGCGATGCCGTGTTCGTCGGCAGCGGCAATCACTTCGTCATCACGGATTGAACCGCCAGGCTGGATCACACAGGTGATACCCACAGCAGCGGCCGCATCGATTCCGTCGCGGAACGGGAAGAAGGCATCAGAGGCCATGGCGGAGCCTTTCACTTCCAGGCCTTCGTCGCCTGCTTTGATACCGGCAATTTTTGCAGAGTAAACGCGGCTCATCTGGCCTGCGCCTATCCCGATGGTCATGTTCTCTTTGGCGTAGACGATGGCGTTGGATTTCACGAACTTAGCCACTTTCCAGCAGAACAGCGCGTCACGCAGTTCCTGCTCGGTTGGCTGACGTTTGGTGACGACACGCAGATCGGCTTCGCTCACCATCCCCAGATCGCGGTCCTGAACCAGCAGACCGCCGTTCACGCGCTTGAAGTCCAGGCCCGGCACGCGTTCCGCCCACTGACCGCAAACCAGCACGCGCACATTCTGTTTTGCCGCAGTGATTTTCAGCGCTTCTTCTGATGCGGACGGCGCGATGATCACTTCGACAAACTGGCGGGAGATGATGGCCTGCGCGGTTTCCGCATCCAGCTCGCGGTTAAAGGCGATAATGCCGCCGAACGCGGAGGTCGGGTCGGTTTTGTAGGCGCGATCGTAGGCATCCAGAATAGAAGTGCTTACCGCAACGCCGCATGGGTTGGCGTGCTTGACGATAACGCAGGCCGGCTCGCTGAATTCTTTCACGCATTCCAGCGCGGCGTCGGTGTCGGCAATGTTGTTATAGGAAAGGGCTTTGCCCTGAACCTGCTGGGCGGTCGCAACGGAGGCTTCCTTTACCTCTTCTTCTATATAGAAGGCAGCCTGCTGGTGGCTGTTCTCACCGTAACGCATATCCTGCTTCTTAATGAAGTTCAGGTTCAGGGTGCGCGGGAAGCGGCCAGAGGGATCTTTGCTTTCGCCATGGTAAGCCGGTACCAGGCTACCGAAGTAGTTGGCGATCATGCTGTCGTAGGCGGCGGTATGCTCGAAGGCTTTGATGGCGAGATCGAAACGCGTTTCAAGTGTCAGGGACCCTTCGTTGGCATCCATCTCATTAATAATGGCGTTGTAGTCGCTGCTCTTCACCACGATGGCCACATCTTTATGGTTCTTGGCTGCGGAGCGCACCATGGTCGGGCCGCCGATATCGATATTTTCAACCGCATCTTCCAGAGAGCAGCCTTCGCGGGCGACGGTCTGGGCGAACGGGTAGAGGTTAACGACAACCATGTCGATGGGGGCAATATTGTGTTGCTCCATAATACCGTCGTCCTGACCGCGACGACCCAGAATACCGCCGTGCACTTTCGGATGCAGGGTTTTGACGCGTCCATCCATCATTTCCGGGAAACCGGTGTAATCGGACACTTCGGTTACCGGCAGACCTTTCTCTGCTAACAGGCGCGCGGTGCCACCTGTAGAAAGCAGCTCCACACCGCGTGCGGAAAGTGCCTGGGCGAATTCGACGATACCGGCTTTATCAGAAACACTGAGCAGAGCGCGGCGGACTGGACGACGTTGTTGCATGGTAAATCCCCTGGATTTCACGATTACAGAGAGCGTTAGATGAATTTTCCTGTGAAAAACTCATCTAACACACCTGACGAGGCATCCTTGTGAAGCGTGAGCATTTTAACGAAAACGTTTGCGCAACGCTCGCACATTTTCACTTTTTCGTATCATTGTGGATAAGTCTGTGCGTAAAAAGGTATAAGGCGGGGTTTTGCTGGGGAATACAGCAATCAGTCATTTTTTTGCAACTTTTCTGTTGCGGTCGCTCGGGAACTCCCTATAATGCGCCTCCATCGACACGGCGGATGTGAATCACTTCACAAACAACCCGGTCGGCTGAAGAGAAAAAATCCTGAAAATCAGGGTTGACTCTGAAAGAGGAAAGCGTAATATACGCCACCTCGCGACAGAGCGCTGAAGCGCGTCGCAACTGCTCTTTAACAATTTATCAGACAATCTGTGTGGGCACTCAAAGTGACATGGATTCTTAACGTCCTCGGACGAAAAATGAATACCAAGTCTCAACGAGTGAACACGTAATTCATTACGAAGTTTAATTCATTGAGCATCAAACTTTTAAATTGAAGAGTTTGATCATGGCTCAGATTGAACGCTGGCGGCAGGCCTAACACATGCAAGTCGAACGGTAACAGGAAGCAGCTTGCTGCTTCGCTGACGAGTGGCGGACGGGTGAGTAATGTCTGGGAAACTGCCTGATGGAGGGGGATAACTACTGGAAACGGTAGCTAATACCGCATAACGTCGCAAGACCAAAGAGGGGGACCTTCGGGCCTCTTGCCATCGGATGTGCCCAGATGGGATTAGCTAGTAGGTGGGGTAACGGCTCACCTAGGCGACGATCCCTAGCTGGTCTGAGAGGATGACCAGCCACACTGGAACTGAGACACGGTCCAGACTCCTACGGGAGGCAGCAGTGGGGAATATTGCACAATGGGCGCAAGCCTGATGCAGCCATGCCGCGTGTATGAAGAAGGCCTTCGGGTTGTAAAGTACTTTCAGCGGGGAGGAAGGCGATAAGGTTAATAACCTTGTCGATTGACGTTACCCGCAGAAGAAGCACCGGCTAACTCCGTGCCAGCAGCCGCGGTAATACGGAGGGTGCAAGCGTTAATCGGAATTACTGGGCGTAAAGCGCACGCAGGCGGTCTGTCAAGTCGGGTGTGAAATCCCCGGGCTCAACCTGGGAACTGCATTCGAAACTGGCAGGCTAGAGTCTTGTAGAGGGGGGTAGAATTCCAGGTGTAGCGGTGAAATGCGTAGAGATCTGGAGGAATACCGGTGGCGAAGGCGGCCCCCTGGACAAAGACTGACGCTCAGGTGCGAAAGCGTGGGGAGCAAACAGGATTAGATACCCTGGTAGTCCACGCCGTAAACGATGTCGACTTGGAGGTTGTGCCCTTGAGGCGTGGCTTCCGGAGCTAACGCGTTAAGTCGACCGCCTGGGGAGTACGGCCGCAAGGTTAAAACTCAAATGAATTGACGGGGGCCCGCACAAGCGGTGGAGCATGTGGTTTAATTCGATGCAACGCGAAGAACCTTACCTACTCTTGACATCCAGAGAACTTAGCAGAGATGCTTTGGTGCCTTCGGGAACTCTGAGACAGGTGCTGCATGGCTGTCGTCAGCTCGTGTTGTGAAATGTTGGGTTAAGTCCCGCAACGAGCGCAACCCTTATCCTTTGTTGCCAGCGGTTAGGCCGGGAACTCAAAGGAGACTGCCAGTGATAAACTGGAGGAAGGTGGGGATGACGTCAAGTCATCATGGCCCTTACGAGTAGGGCTACACACGTGCTACAATGGCGCATACAAAGAGAAGCGACCTCGCGAGAGCAAGCGGACCTCATAAAGTGCGTCGTAGTCCGGATTGGAGTCTGCAACTCGACTCCATGAAGTCGGAATCGCTAGTAATCGTGGATCAGAATGCCACGGTGAATACGTTCCCGGGCCTTGTACACACCGCCCGTCACACCATGGGAGTGGGTTGCAAAAGAAGTAGGTAGCTTAACCTTCGGGAGGGCGCTTACCACTTTGTGATTCATGACTGGGGTGAAGTCGTAACAAGGTAACCGTAGGGGAACCTGCGGTTGGATCACCTCCTTACCTTAAAGAACCTGCCTTTGCAGTGCTCACACAGATTGTCTGATGAATGATGAACTTCTGAATGTACTTTTGAGTGCATTAAGAAGTTTTGCTCTTTAAAAATCTGGATCAAGCTGAAAATTGAAACGACACACAGCTCATGTGTGTTCGAGTCTCTCAAATTTTCGCAACCATGAAGTGAAACATCTTCGGGTTGTGAGGTTAAGCGACTAAGCGTACACGGTGGATGCCCTGGCAGTCAGAGGCGATGAAGGACGTGCTAATCTGCGAAAAGCGCCGGCGAGGTGATATGAACCCTTGACCCGGCGATGTCCGAATGGGGAAACCCAGTGTGTTTCGACACACTATCGTTAACTGAATACATAGGTTAACGAGGCGAACCGGGGGAACTGAAACATCTAAGTACCCCGAGGAAAAGAAATCAACCGAGATTCCCCCAGTAGCGGCGAGCGAACGGGGAGCAGCCCGGAGTCTGAATCAGCTTGTGTGTTAGTGGAACGGTCTGGAAAGTCCGACGGTACAGGGTGATAGTCCCGTACACGAAAGCACACTTGCTGTGAACTCGAAGAGTAGGGCGGGACACGTGGTATCCTGTCTGAATATGGGGGGACCATCCTCCAAGGCTAAATACTCCTGACTGACCGATAGTGAACCAGTACCGTGAGGGAAAGGCGAAAAGAACCCCGGCGAGGGGAGTGAAAAAGAACCTGAAACCGTGTACGTACAAGCAGTGGGAGCCTCTTTATGGGGTGACTGCGTACCTTTTGTATAATGGGTCAGCGACTTATATTCTGTAGCAAGGTTAACCGTATAGGGGAGCCGAAGGGAAACCGAGTCTTAACTGGGCGTTAAGTTGCAGGGTATAGACCCGAAACCCGGTGATCTAGCCATGGGCAGGTTGAAGGTTGGGTAACACTAACTGGAGGACCGAACCGACTAATGTTGAAAAATTAGCGGATGACCTGTGGCTGGGGGTGAAAGGCCAATCAAACCGGGAGATAGCTGGTTCTCCCCGAAAGCTATTTAGGTAGCGCCTCGTGAACTCATCTTCGGGGGTAGAGCACTGTTTCGGCTAGGGGGCCATCCCGGCTTACCAACCCGATGCAAACTACGAATACCGAAGAATGTTATCACGGGAGACACACGGCGGGTGCTAACGTCCGTCGTGAAGAGGGAAACAACCCAGACCGCCAGCTAAGGTCCCAAAGTCATGGTTAAGTGGGAAACGATGTGGGAAGGCACAGACAGCCAGGATGTTGGCTTAGAAGCAGCCATCATTTAAAGAAAGCGTAATAGCTCACTGGTCGAGTCGGCCTGCGCGGAAGATGTAACGGGGCTAAACCATGCACCGAAGCTGCGGCAGCGACACTATGTGTTGTTGGGTAGGGGAGCGTTCTGTAAGCCGTTGAAGGTGTGCTGTGAGGCATGCTGGAGGTATCAGAAGTGCGAATGCTGACATAAGTAACGATAAAGCGGGTGAAAAGCCCGCTCGCCGGAAGACCAAGGGTTCCTGTCCAACGTTAATCGGGGCAGGGTGAGTCGACCCCTAAGGCGAGGCCGAAAGGCGTAGTCGATGGGAAACAGGTTAATATTCCTGTACTTGGTGTTACTGCGAAGGGGGGACGGAGAAGGCTATGTCAGCCGGGCGACGGTTGTCCCGGTTTAAGCATGTAGGCGGAGGTTCCAGGTAAATCCGGTACCTTGTTAACGCTGAGGTGTGATGACGAGGCACTACGGTGCTGAAGTGATAAATGCCCTGCTTCCAGGAAAAGCCTCTAAGCATCAGGTAACACGAAATCGTACCCCAAACCGACACAGGTGGTCAGGTAGAGAATACCAAGGCGCTTGAGAGAACTCGGGTGAAGGAACTAGGCAAAATGGTGCCGTAACTTCGGGAGAAGGCACGCTGATAGGTAGGTGAAGCCCCTGCGGGCGGAGCTGAAATCAGTCGAAGATACCAGCTGGCTGCAACTGTTTATTAAAAACACAGCACTGTGCAAACACGAAAGTGGACGTATACGGTGTGACGCCTGCCCGGTGCCGGAAGGTTAATTGATGGGGTTAGCGGCAACGCGAAGCTCTTGATCGAAGCCCCGGTAAACGGCGGCCGTAACTATAACGGTCCTAAGGTAGCGAAATTCCTTGTCGGGTAAGTTCCGACCTGCACGAATGGCGTAATGATGGCCAGGCTGTCTCCACCCGAGACTCAGTGAAATTGAACTCGCTGTGAAGATGCAGTGTACCCGCGGCAAGACGGAAAGACCCCGTGAACCTTTACTATAGCTTGACACTGAACACTGGTCCTTGATGTGTAGGATAGGTGGGAGGCTTTGAAGCGTGGACGCCAGTCTGCGTGGAGCCGTCCTTGAAATACCACCCTTTAATGGCTGGTGTTCTAACGTAGACCCGTGATCCGGGTTGCGGACAGTGTCTGGTGGGTAGTTTGACTGGGGCGGTCTCCTCCCAAAGAGTAACGGAGGAGCACGAAGGTTGGCTAATCCTGGTCGGACATCAGGAGGTTAGTGCAATGGCATAAGCCAGCTTGACTGCGAGCGTGACGGCGCGAGCAGGTGCGAAAGCAGGTCATAGTGATCCGGTGGTTCTGAATGGAAGGGCCATCGCTCAACGGATAAAAGGTACTCCGGGGATAACAGGCTGATACCGCCCAAGAGTTCATATCGACGGCGGTGTTTGGCACCTCGATGTCGGCTCATCACATCCTGGGGCTGAAGTAGGTCCCAAGGGTATGGCTGTTCGCCATTTAAAGTGGTACGCGAGCTGGGTTTAGAACGTCGTGAGACAGTTCGGTCCCTATCTGCCGTGGGCGCTGGAGAATTGAGGGGGGCTGCTCCTAGTACGAGAGGACCGGAGTGGACGCATCACTGGTGTTCGGGTTGTCATGCCAATGGCACTGCCCGGTAGCTAAATGCGGAAGAGATAAGTGCTGAAAGCATCTAAGCACGAAACTTGCCCCGAGATGAGTTCTCCCTGAGACTTTAAGTCTCCTGAAGGAACGTTGAAGACGACGACGTTGATAGGTCGGGTGTGTAAGCGCAGCGATGCGTTGAGCTAACCGATACTAATGAACCGTGAGGCTTAACCTTACAACGCCGAAGGTGTTTTGGCGAAGAGACAGACACGATTTTCAGCCTGATACAGATTAACAGAATTTGCCTGGCGGCTTTAGCGCGGTGGTCCCACCTGACCCCATGCCGAACTCAGAAGTGAAACGCCGTAGCGCCGATGGTAGTGTGGGGTCTCCCCATGTGAGAGTAGGGAACTGCCAGGCATCAAACAAGAAGAACCCCGTACCGTAAGGTGCGGGGTTTTTTGCTTTTGTTTTTCTCCCTCTCCCTGTGGGAGAGGGCCGGGGTGAGGGCACCAAACCGCACCATCCCCTCCTTGAAACTTTCTCACCTTACGCTTGCAGGCTCGACATTAACCCCGTTTCTGGGTATCGTTAGCTGTCTGGATGTCTAAACGTTTATACGTATGCTGTGAGGATTTAAGGTTATGCCGATTCGGGTGCAGGACGAGCTACCAGCCGTCAATTTCTTGCGTGAAGAGAATGTCTTCGTAATGACAACTTCGCGTGCTTCTGGTCAGGAAATTCGCCCGCTGAAGGTGCTGATCCTTAATTTGATGCCAAAGAAGATCGAAACAGAGAACCAGTTCTTGCGTTTGCTCTCCAACTCTCCGCTTCAGGTTGATATCCAGTTGCTGCGCATTGACGCGCGTGAGTCACGCAACACGCCTGCTGAGCATCTGAATAACTTCTACTGTAATTTTGAAGATATTCGCGATGAGAACTTCGATGGATTGATCGTCACCGGCGCACCGCTGGGTCTGGTGGAATTTAATGACGTTGCCTACTGGCCACAGATCAGGCAGGTGCTGGAGTGGGCAAAAGATCACGTCACGTCCACCTTGTTTGTCTGTTGGGCGGTACAGGCCGCATTGAATATCCTGTATGGTATTCCCAAGCAAACCCGCAGCGACAAACTTTCTGGCGTATACGAACACCACATCCTTCACCCGCATGCGCTGCTGACGCGTGGTTTCGATGACACTTTCCTGGCCCCGCATTCTCGCTACGCCGATTTTCCGGCACAGCTGATCCGAGATTACACCGACCTGGAAATCCTGGCCGAAACGGAAGACGGCGATGCCTACCTGTTCGCCAGTAAAGACAAACGCATCGCGTTCGTTACCGGCCATCCTGAGTACGATCCGCATACCCTCGCGGCAGAGTATTTTCGTGACGTTGAAGCGGGTCTGAATCCGGATGTCCCGTACAACTATTTCCCGAAAAACGATCCACAAAACACGCCTCGGGCAACCTGGCGTAGTCATGGAAATTTGCTGTTTACCAACTGGCTCAACTATTACGTCTACCAGATTACGCCGTACGATCTTCGCCACATGAATCCGACGCTGGAGTAATCGTCTGCATTAAACGATCCTAAAGCGTTTCAGCTATTCAGATCAGGCACCTTCGGGTGCCTTTTTTATTTCCGAAATCCTGTTCAACATACCAGGAAACTTTAACTCTATAGTAATCATGAAGTTGCGTTGCAATTAAAATTAAAATGGAAATTGTTTTTGATTTTGGAAAAATTATAGATAGTCTTAATTCTGCTGAGCGAAAACTACACAACGATCTTTCGCTCGCGTCGGGGGCGTGATTTGGATCTTTGATGAGGAGCAGAACGATGACTCAACAGGCAACAACGGTCGATGAACTGACCTTTACCCAGCCGAATGGTGAGCAAGAACAGCAAGTTTTGACGGCAGAAGCGGTAGAGTTTCTGACTGAACTGGTGACTCGCTTTACGCCACAGCGTAATAAACTGCTGGCGGCGCGCATTCACCAACAGCAGGGGATCGATAACGGCAAGTTGCCAGGATTTATTTCGGAAACTGCTTCCATTCGTCATGGTGATTGGAAAATCCGCGGAATCCCTGAAGATTTACAGGATCGTCGTGTGGAGATCACCGGCCCGGTAGAGCGCAAAATGGTGATCAACGCCATGAATGCCAACGTCAAAGTCTTTATGGCCGATTTTGAAGACTCGCTGGCACCGGACTGGCAGAAAGTTATCGACGGGCAGATCAACCTGCGCGACGCCGTCAATGGCACCATCAGCTATACCAACGAAGCCGGTAAAATTTACCAGCTCAAACCGAATCCGGCGGTGCTGATCTGTCGCGTACGCGGTCTGCATTTGCCAGAAAAGCACGTCACCTGGCGCGGAGAAGCGATTCCGGGCAGCCTGTTCGACTTTGCGCTGTACTTCTTCCACAACCATAAAAACCTGCTGGCGAAAGGCAGCGGCCCCTATTTCTATCTGCCGAAAACCCAGTCCTGGCAGGAAGCGGCGTGGTGGAGTGAAGTTTTCAGCTACGCAGAAGACCGCTTCAGCCTGCCGCGCGGCACCATTAAAGCCACGCTGCTGATTGAAACCCTGCCTGCCGTATTCCAGATGCATGAGATCCTCCATGCGCTGCGTGACCATATTGTGGGCCTGAACTGCGGCCGCTGGGATTACATCTTCAGCTACATCAAAACGCTGAAAAACCATGCCGACCGGGTATTGCCGGATCGTCAGGTTGTGACTATGGATAAACCGTTCCTCAGCGCCTACTCGCGCCTGCTGATTAAGACCTGTCACAAACGCGGCGCCTTTGCGATGGGCGGCATGGCGGCCTTTATCCCGAGCAAAGATGCTGAGCGTAACAACCATGTGCTCAACAAGGTGAAAGCCGATAAAGAGCTGGAAGCCCGTAATGGCCACGACGGGACGTGGATTGCCCATCCCGGTCTGGCCGATACGGCGATGGAAGTCTTTAACCGCGTACTCGGCGACAACAAAAACCAGCTGTTTGTCACCCGTGAAGATGATGCGCCCATCGCAGAAGAACAGTTGCTCGCGCCGTGTGCGGGCGAGCGTACGGAAGAGGGCATGCGCGCCAATATTCGCGTCGCCGTGCAGTACATCGAGGCATGGATCTCCGGCAACGGCTGCGTGCCGATTTACGGCCTGATGGAAGATGCCGCCACGGCGGAAATTTCACGTACCTCCATCTGGCAGTGGATCCACCATCAAAAAACGCTCAGCAACGGCAAACCGGTAACCAAAGCCCTGTTCCGTCAGATGCTGGCCGAAGAGATGCGGGTCATCCAGGACGAACTGGGCGAGCACCGCTTCAGCAGTGGGCGTTTTGACGATGCTGCACGTCTGATGGAGCAAATCACCACCTCTGATGACTTAATCGACTTCCTGACCCTGCCGGGCTACCGCTTCCTGGCGTAATTCACCACATAACAATATGGAGCATCTGCACATGAAAACCCGTACCCAACAGATCGAAGAGTTACAAAAAGAGTGGACCCAACCGCGCTGGGAAGGCATTCGCCGCCCGTACAGCGCAGAGGAAGTGGTGAAGTTACGCGGCTCGGTTAACCCGGAATGTACGCTGGCGCAGAACGGCGCGGCAAAAATGTGGGATCTGCTGCACGGGGGAGCTAAAAAAGGCTATATCAACAGCCTCGGCGCACTGACTGGCGGTCAGGCATTGCAGCAGGCGAAGGCCGGCATTGAAGCTATCTATCTTTCCGGCTGGCAGGTCGCGGCGGATGCTAACCTTGCCTCCAGCATGTATCCGGATCAATCTCTTTATCCGGCGAACTCGGTGCCGTCAGTGGTGGATCGGATCAACAATACCTTCCGCCGTGCGGATCAGATCCAGTGGGCCGCGGGTATCGAACCCCACGATCCGCGTTTTATAGACTATTTCCTGCCGATCGTCGCCGATGCGGAAGCCGGTTTCGGCGGCGTGCTGAACGCCTTTGAGCTGATGAAATCCATGATTGAGGCCGGTGCAGCGGCCGTTCACTTTGAAGATCAGCTGGCGTCGGTCAAGAAGTGCGGGCATATGGGCGGGAAAGTGCTGGTACCAACCCAGGAAGCGATCCAAAAGCTGGTTGCCGCGCGTCTGGCTGCTGACGTGCTCGGCGTGCCGACGCTGGTGATTGCCCGTACCGATGCTGATGCGGCGGACCTGATCACCTCTGACTGCGATCCGTACGACAGCGAATTTATTACCGGCGAGCGCACCAGCGAGGGGTTCTATCGCACGCATGCCGGTATCGAACAGGCCATCAGCCGCGGTCTGGCCTATGCCCCTTACGCTGACCTGGTCTGGTGTGAAACCTCCACGCCGGATCTGGCGCTGGCGAAGCGTTTTGCCGATGCGATTCATGCGAAGTATCCGGGCAAGCTGCTGGCCTATAACTGTTCGCCGTCCTTCAACTGGCAAAAGAATCTGGACGATACCACCATCGCCAGCTTCCAGCAGCAGCTGTCGGATATGGGCTACAAGTACCAGTTCATCACCCTGGCGGGTATCCACAGCATGTGGTTCAACATGTTCGACCTGGCGCACGCCTACGCGCAGGGCGAAGGCATGAAGCACTATGTTGAGAAGGTGCAGCAGCCAGAATTTGCGGCAGGCAAAGAGGGATATACCTTCGTTTCGCACCAGCAGGAAGTGGGAACCGGCTACTTCGATAATGTGACCACGATTATTCAGGGCGGGGCCTCCTCCGTCACGGCATTAACGGGCTCAACGGAAGAAGCACAGTTCTAATCTTTTCCCCCTCTCCCCCCTCGGGGAGAGGGTTGGGGTGAGGGGGAATATATGTCGCGTGGTCTGGAATTACTGATTGCCCAAACTATTTTGCAGGGCTTCGATGCCCAATATGGCCGCTTTCTGGAAGTCACCTCCGGCGCGCAACAGCGTTTTGAGCACGCCGACTGGCATGCGGTTCAGCAGGCCATGAAGCAGCGTATCCATCTTTATGATCACCATGTAGGTCTGGTGGTGGAGCAACTGCGCTGTATCACCGACGGTAAAAGCCCGGATGCGGATTTTTTACTGCGCGTGAAAGAGCATTACACCCATCTGTTACCCGACTACCCGCGCTTCGAGATTGCGGAGAGCTTTTTCAACTCCGTCTATTGCCGGTTATTTGACCACCGCTCATTATCTCCTGAGCGGTTATTTATCTTCAGCTCCCAGCCGGAGCGCCGCTTCCGTACCATTCCGCGTCCGTTGGCGAAAGATTTCTTTCCCGATCGCGGCTGGGAAAAGCTTTTGCACCGCGTCTTAACGGATTTGCCGCTGCGCCTGCCGTGGGAGAATAAACCCCGGGATATCGGCTATATCCATGCGTATCTCAATGAAACCTTCGGCGAGGAGGTGCTCAGCCGCAGCCATTTGCAGGTTGCCAACGAGCTTTTCTACCGGAATAAGGCCGCCTGGCTGGTGGGCAAACTGGTTACGCCGACAGCCATCGTGCCGTTTCTGCTGCCCATTCACCGTACCGACGACGGCCAACTGTTTGTCGATACCTGCCTGACTACCAGCGCTGAGGCCAGTATCGTATTTGGCTTCGCCCGTTCCTATTTCATGGTCTATGCCCCACTGCCTGCCGCCCTGGTGGAGTGGCTGCGCGAGATCCTGCCGGGCAAAACCACCGCCGAGCTGTACATGGCGATTGGCTGTCAGAAGCATGCCAAAACGGAAAGTTATCGGGAATACCTGCGTTATGTCACCACGGCTGATGAGCAGTTTATCGAAGCGCCGGGGATCCGCGGCATGGTGATGCTGGTTTTCACACTGCCGGGCTTCGACCGCGTGTTTAAGGTGATTAAGGATAAATTCGCCCCGCAGAAGGAGATGAGCGCCGCGCACGTTCGCGCCTGCTATCAGCTGGTTAAAGAGCACGATCGTGTCGGGCGAATGGCCGATACCCAGGAGTTTGAAAACTTTGTGCTGGATAAGCAGCAGATCGATCCGTCGCTGATGTCGCTGCTAATGCAGGAAGCGCCGACGAAAATTACCGATCTTGGCGATAAGATTGCGATTAGCCATCTCTATATCGAACGCCGGATGGTGCCGTTAAATATCTGGCTGGAGCAGTCCGAAGGCCAGGCTTTACGAGACGCCATTGAAGAGTACGGCAATGCGATTCGCCAGCTCGCCGCCGCCAATATTTTCCCCGGCGACATGCTGTTTAAAAACTTCGGCGTCACCCGTCACGGGCGGGTGGTGTTCTACGATTACGATGAAATTTGCTACATGACCGAGGTGAACTTCCGCGATATCCCGGCGCCGCGCTACCCGGAAGATGAACTGTCCAGCGAGCCGTGGTACAGCGTATCGCCGGGCGATGTGTTTCCGGAGGAGTTTCGCCACTGGCTGTGTGCCGACCCGCGCATCGGGCCGTTATTTGAAGAGATGCATGCCGATCTGTTCCGCGCCAGCTACTGGCGCGGGCTGCAAACGCGGATCAAAAACGGACACGTGGAAGATGTCTACGCTTACCGCCGCAAGCAGCGGTTTTGCATCCGCTTTTCTCCCTCTCCCTGTGGGAGAGGGCCGGAGTGAGGGCATCAGGCGGCAATGCACGTTTAACGAATCCCACCATACGCCAGCGTCACCTCTTTCGCGGCCTTAATCACCATCGCGCCCAGCTCGGTGACGCGGTCGTCGGTCATGCGTGAAATCGGCCCGGAGATGGAGATGGCGGCAAACGGCTCGCGGTGCTCGTCAAAAATGCAGGACGCGAGGCAGCGCAGCCCGAGGGCATGTTCTTCGTCATCAAACGAATAGCCGCGCTTGCGGGTCAGAGCCAGATCTTCTTTCAGATGCACGGGCGACACCAGCGTGGCGTGGGTATAGGCGTGCAGCCCTTTACGGTGCAGCAGCCCCGTTACCTGCTCTTCGCTCAGCTGCGAGAGAAACGCTTTCCCTGCGCCAGAGGCGTGCATCGGCAGCTTGCCGCCAATCGGTGCGGACATGCGCATCAGCTGCGTACACTGCACCTGGTCGATAATAATCGCCTGGTGATCGCTCTGATCCAGTACGGCCAGGTTTACCGTCTCGCCGGACTCCTCCATCAGCTTGCGCAGAATCGGGTGGACAATCGCCAGCAGGTTGCGGCTTTGCAGGAAGCTGCTGCCGACAATAAACGCATGCGCCCCCACCGCCCAGTGTCCCAGCTCGCCCACCTGACGCACGAATCCCAGCTGCTGCATGGTGGTCAGCAGACGGTGCGTGGTGGAGTTCGGCAGGCCAGCCTGCTGCGCCAGCTCCGTCAGGGCCACGCTGCCGTGCGATTCGGCTATCCATTCCAGCAGCTTCAGGCCGCGCGTCAGGGATTGAACCTGTCCGCCAGGTTGTGCAGCGGTGGTTGCAGCAGGTTTTCTGCCGCGTTTAGCGGGAACGGTCGTAACCATCACGAACTCCTTTTTCTGTATCGTGGAAATCATTTTCGTTTTATTTGGTGGTTTTGCAACCGCTTTCCTGACTGATCGGAGGAGTGATAGTGAACATGTCTCATGTTACCGCTGTGTGACTTTTCGACCCTGCGAGATTATGCCAGTATGGAACGCAGCCTTTTGGCCATGTTGAGCGTTGTCGGGAGCAAGTGTGAGCAGCAAAGTAGAGCAACTGCGTGCGCAGTTAAATGAACGAATTCTGGTGCTGGACGGCGGCATGGGCACCATGATCCAGGGCTATCGTCTGTGTGAAGACGATTTCCGCGGAGAGCGCTTTGCCGACTGGCCTTGTGACCTGAAAGGGAACAATGACCTGCTGGTGTTGAGTAAACCGTCAGTCATCAGAGATATCCACAACGCTTACTTCGAAGCGGGTGCGGATATTGTAGAAACCAACACCTTCAACTCGACAACCATCGCCATGGCGGATTACCAGATGGAGTCCCTGTCGGCGGAGATCAACTTTGAAGCGGCGAAGCTGGCGCGCGCCTGCGCCGACGAATGGACGGCCCGTACGCCGGACAAGCCGCGCTACGTAGCCGGGGTGCTGGGCCCGACCAACCGCACCGCGTCGATTTCTCCGGACGTGAACGACCCGGCGTTTCGGAACATCACGTTTGACCAGCTGGTGGCCGCGTATCGGGAGTCCACTAAAGCGCTGGTGGAAGGCGGCTCCGACCTGATCCTGATTGAAACCGTATTCGACACCCTCAACGCCAAAGCGGCAATTTACGCGGTAAAAGAGGAGTTCGAGTCGCTGGGCGTCGACCTGCCGATCATGATTTCCGGTACCATCACCGATGCCTCGGGGCGCACGCTTTCCGGCCAGACAACCGAAGCGTTTTATAACTCTCTGCGCCATGCCGAAGCGCTCTCCTTCGGCCTGAACTGCGCGCTGGGGCCGGACGAGCTGCGCCAGTACGTGCAGGAGCTTTCCCGTATCGCGGAATGCTACGTCACCGCCCACCCGAACGCCGGTCTGCCGAACGCGTTTGGTGAGTACGATCTGGATGCCGACACCATGGCGGCGCAAATCCGCGAGTGGGCCGAATCTGGCTTCCTCAACATCGTCGGCGGCTGCTGCGGCACCACGCCTGAGCATATCGCCGCCATGAGCCGCGCCGTCGCCGGGCTTCCACCGCGCAAGCTACCCGAGCTTCCGGTAGCCTGTCGTCTGTCCGGCCTGGAGCCGTTGACCATCGGCGACGACAGCCTGTTTGTGAACGTGGGTGAACGTACTAACGTTACCGGCTCCGCGAAGTTCAAGCGTCTGATCAAAGAAGAGAAGTACAGCGAAGCGCTGGACGTTGCCCGCCAGCAGGTGGAAAGCGGCGCGCAAATTATCGATATCAACATGGACGAGGGGATGCTCGACGCCGAAGCGGCGATGGTGCGTTTCCTCAACCTGATTGCCGGTGAGCCGGATATCGCCCGCGTGCCGATCATGATTGACTCTTCTAAATGGGACGTCATCGAAAAAGGGCTGAAGTGCATTCAGGGCAAAGGCATCGTTAACTCCATCTCGATGAAAGAGGGGGTCGATACCTTTATCCACCACGCGAAGCTGGTGCGTCGCTACGGGGCCGCCGTGGTGGTGATGGCCTTCGATGAAGTGGGTCAGGCCGATACCCGCGAGCGCAAGATTGAGATTTGCCGCCGCGCGTACAAAATTTTGACCGAAGAGGTGGGCTTCCCGCCGGAAGACATCATCTTCGACCCGAACATCTTCGCCGTCGCGACCGGCATCGAAGAGCACAACAACTACGCCCAGGACTTCATCGGCGCGTGTGAAGACATTAAACGCGAACTGCCGCATGCGCTGATCTCCGGCGGCGTGTCAAACGTCTCGTTCTCGTTCCGCGGCAACGACCCGGTTCGTGAGGCGATCCACGCCGTGTTCCTCTACTATGCCATCCGCAACGGGATGGACATGGGGATCGTCAACGCCGGCCAGCTGGCAATTTACGACGATCTGCCAGCCGAGCTGCGCGACGCCGTAGAAGACGTGATCCTCAATCGTCGTGACGACGCCACCGAACGCATGCTGGATCTGGCGGAAAAATACCGCGGCAGTAAATCTGACGAATCAGCCAACGTTCAACAGGCCGAATGGCGCTCCTGGGATGTGAATAAGCGTCTGGAATACTCGCTGGTAAAAGGCATTACCGAGTTTATCGAGCAGGATACTGAGGAAGCGCGTCAGCAGGCCGCCCGTCCGATTGAAGTGATCGAAGGGCCGCTGATGGACGGCATGAACGTGGTCGGCGATCTGTTTGGCGAGGGCAAAATGTTCCTGCCGCAGGTGGTGAAATCCGCCCGCGTCATGAAACAGGCGGTGGCGTATCTGGAACCCTTTATCGAAGCCAGCAAAGAGAAGGGCTCCAGTAACGGTAAAATGGTCATCGCCACCGTGAAGGGCGACGTACACGACATCGGCAAAAACATCGTTGGCGTGGTGTTGCAGTGTAATAACTACGAAATTATCGATCTTGGCGTGATGGTCCCGGCGGATAAAATCCTCAGGACCGCGCGCGAAGTGAATGCGGATTTGATTGGTCTTTCCGGGCTGATTACGCCGTCGCTGGACGAAATGGTCAACGTGGCAAAAGAGATGGAGCGCCAGGGCTTCACCATTCCACTGCTGATTGGCGGGGCAACCACCTCGAAAGCCCACACGGCGGTGAAAATCGAGCAGAACTACAGCGGGCCGACGGTGTATGTCCAAAACGCCTCGCGCACCGTGGGCGTGGTCTCCGCGCTGCTGTCCGACACCCAGCGCGATGACTTTGTCGCCCGCACCCGCAAAGAGTATGAAACCGTCCGCATTCAGCATGGACGTAAGAAACCGCGCACGCCGCCGGTTTCGCTTCAGGCGGCGCGCGAAAACGATCTGGCGTTCGACTGGTCCAGCTATACGCCGCCGGTCGCACACCGTCTGGGCGTGCAGGACGTGACGGCCAGCATCGAAACGCTGCGTAACTACATCGACTGGACGCCGTTCTTCATGACCTGGTCGCTGGCGGGCAAATATCCGCGCATTCTTGAAGATGAGGTGGTGGGCGAAGAGGCGAAGCGCCTGTTTAAAGATGCTAACGACATGCTCGACAGGCTGAGCGCAGAGAAAGCCCTCAACCCGCGCGGCGTGGTGGGGCTGTTCCCGGCGAACCGCGTGGGCGACGACGTGGAAATCTACCGCGATGAAACCCGCACCCATGTGCTGGCCGTGAGCCACCATCTGCGCCAGCAAACCGAGAAAGTGGGCTTTGCCAACTACTGCCTGGCGGATTTCGTCGCACCGAAACTCTCCGGTAAAGCCGACTATATCGGCGCCTTTGCCGTAACCGGCGGTCTGGAAGAAGACGCGCTGGCGGATGCGTACGACGCGCAGCACGATGATTACAACAAAATCATGGTGAAAGCGATTGCCGATCGCCTGGCGGAAGCCTTTGCCGAGTATCTGCACGAGCGCGTACGTAAGGTGCACTGGGGCTACGCGGCGAATGAGAACCTCAGCAACGAGGAGCTGATCCGCGAAAACTACCAGGGCATTCGTCCGGCACCGGGGTATCCGGCGTGTCCGGAACATACCGAGAAGGGCACTATCTGGAAACTGCTGGACGTAGAAGCGCATACGGGCATGAAGCTCACCGAGTCATTTGCCATGTGGCCGGGCGCGTCCGTTTCCGGCTGGTACTTCAGCCATCCGGACAGCAAGTACTTCGCCGTGGCACAGCTTCAGCGCGATCAGATTGAGGATTACGCTCTGCGTAAAGGCATGAGCGTGTCAGAGGTGGAACGCTGGCTGGCGCCGAATTTAGGCTACGACGCAGACTAACGTCACTTTTCCTTACAACAAACAGGGCACCGCTATGGTGCCTTGTCTCTTTCTTACGTTTAAACCCTTATACTGAACCTCAGGAAAACGAATAACGATAAGGAGGAATGCCTACCGTGTTGACGTTGTTACACCTGCTCTCCGCAGTCGCACTGCTGGTATGGGGCACCCATATCGTTCGTACCGGCGTGATGCGCGTGTTTGGCGCACGTTTACGTACCGTTCTCAGCGGCAGCGTTGAGAAGAAGCCGCTCGCCTTCTGCGCGGGTATTGGCGTCACGGCGCTGGTGCAAAGCAGCAACGCCACCACCATGCTCGTCACCTCGTTCGTGGCGCAGGATCTGGTGGCGCTCGCCCCGGCGCTGGTGATTGTCCTGGGCGCCGACGTCGGTACCGCGCTGATGGCGCGTATCCTGACGTTCGATCTCTCCTGGCTGTCGCCGCTGCTGATTTTTATCGGCGTCATTTTCTTCCTCGGCCGTAAGCAAAGCCGTGCCGGGCAGCTTGGCCGCGTCGGTATTGGCCTCGGGCTGATCCTGCTGGCGCTGGAGTTGATTGTGCAGGCTGTCACGCCGATCACCCAGGCCAACGGTGTACAGGTCATCTTCGCCTCGTTAACCGGCGATATTATGCTGGATGCGCTGATCGGCGCAGTATTCGCCATCGTCAGCTACTCCAGCCTGGCAGCGGTCCTGCTGACGGCGACCTTAACCGCCGCAGGGGTCATTTCCTTCCCGGTGGCGCTGTGCCTGGTGATCGGAGCCAACCTCGGCTCTGGCCTGCTGGCGATGCTCAACAACAGCGCCGCCAACGCTGCCGCCCGCCGGGTGGCGCTGGGGAGTTTGCTCTTCAAGCTGGTGGGCAGCCTGATCATTCTGCCGTTTGTACACCCGCTGGCGAACCTGATGGACAATCTCTCTCTGCCGAAAGCGGAACTGGTGATCTACTTCCACGTCTTCTACAACCTGGTGCGCTGTCTGGCGATGGTGCCGTTTGCCGCGCCGATGGCCCGCTTCTGCGAGCGGCTAATTCGTGATGAACCGGAGCTGGACGCGCGCCTTAAACCGAAGCATCTGGACACCTCTGTGCTGGACACGCCCGCGCTGGCCATCGCCAATGCCGCCCGCGAAACGCTGCGCATGGGTGACGCGATGGAAACCATGCTGGAAGGGTTGCAAAAGGTGATGCACGGCGAGCCGCGCGAAGAAAAAGAGTTGCGCAGGCTGGCGGACGATATCAACGTGCTGTATACCGCCATCAAGCTCTATCTGGCGCGGATCCCCCAGGACGAGCTGGCGGAAGAGGAATCCCGCCGCTGGGCGGAAATCATTGAGATGTCGCTTAACCTGGAGCAGGCTTCGGATATTGTCGAGCGTATGGGCAGTGAAATCGCGGACAAATCCCTGGCAGCACGTCGGGCGTTTTCTGTGGAAGGGCTGAAGGAGCTGGAAGCGCTGCACGAACAGCTGGTCAGCAACCTGAAGCTGGCGATGTCGGTCTTCTTCTCCAGCGACGTGCCGAGCGCGCGCCGCCTGCGCCGCAACAAGCATCGTTTCCGCATCCTTAATCGCCGCTACTCGCACGCCCACGTTGAGCGTCTGCATCAGCAGAACGTGCAGAGTATCGAAACCAGCTCGCTCCACCTGGGGCTGCTGGGCGATATGAAACGTCTCAACTCGTTGTTCTGCGCGGTGGCGTACAGCGTGATGGAGCAACCGGATGAAGACGACGAGCGGGATGAGTATTAATCCCCAGAGGGTTTGATTGTTAACCCAAGGCCCAATGCTTTCATGACCGCCAGCGTGGTTTTGAGCGTTGGGTTCCCCTTATCACTGAATGATCGATACAGTTGTTCTCGTGACAGGCCCGTTTGCTGGGAAATGGTCGACATCCCTTTCGCTCGGGCGATGACGCCCAGCGCTTTAGCAATGTACGCTGAGTCACCCGTCTCTAATGCATCAGCCATAAACACAGCGATTTCCTCGTCATCCACCAGTGCGTTGGCTGGATCGTAGGGTGTTAATTTATGCATGCTCATTCACTCCTGCCATTGGGATACATTGCTCAGCATTTTTGCCATAAGTATGTCTCTGGCCTGGCTGCTTTTGTCACCACCACATAACAGCACGATGATGCAATTGCCCTGGTCCTTAAAATAGACTCTGTAGCCCGGGCCAAAGTGGATCCTCAGTTCACTGATACCTTCCCCCACGGGTCTAATGTCGCCCGCTAAGCCATTTGCCAGCCTAAAGAGGCGGGAAGCGATAATCGTCTTTGCCCGCCTGTCCTTTAAATTTTGCTCCCAGCGTCGGAAGGATTCTGTCTGAACGATCTCCTTCATATTACTCCCTGTGATTTATAAACTACAAGCAATTGTCTCTGGAGAGTAAAGCTAAAAGGAGTTAGCTCAAGGATAAATAGCCTGACGCTAAATCCTGAAAGCGTCTCGCAAACTAAAAAACCCGTCTCAGTAACCGTCGGCTAATCTTTTTTTCCAGCCCAAACCTAAGGTATATTTCGCCCTTCACAGGAGAAACTATGCTGCCAACTCAATCAACCCGATTAAACAAATACATTAGCGAGAGCGGGATCTGCTCACGTCGCGAGGCTGACCGTTACATTGAACAGGGTAACGTGTTTCTTAACGGCAAACGCGCCACCATTGGTGATCAGGTGGTACCTGGCGATGTGGTGAAAGTGAATGGTCAGGTCATCGAACCGCGTGATGCCGAAGACCTGGTGTTTATCGCGTTGAACAAACCGGTTGGGATTGTCAGCACCACGGAAGATGGCGAGCGGGACAACATTGTTGATTTCGTGAACCACAGCAGCCGCATTTTCCCGATTGGCCGTCTGGATAAAGACTCTCAGGGGCTGATTTTCCTCACCAACCACGGCGATCTGGTCAACAAAATTCTGCGTGCCGGTAACGACCACGAGAAAGAGTACATCGTGACGGTGAACAAGCCGGTGACGGACGAGTTCATTCGCGGGATGGGCGCAGGCGTGCCGATTCTGGGCACCGTGACGAAGAAGTGTAAAGTCAAAAAAGAAGCGCCGTTCGCGTTCCGCATCACGCTGGTTCAGGGCCTGAACCGCCAGATCCGCCGCATGTGCGAGTACTTCGGTTATGAAGTGACGAAGCTGGAACGCACGCGCATCATGAACGTCAGCCTGTCCGGGATCCCGCTGGGCGAGTGGCGTGACTTAACTGACGACGAGCTGATCGAGCTGTTCAAACTTATCGAGAACTCCTCGTCCGAAGCGAAGCCGAAAGCTAAAGCCAAACCGAAAACGCAGGCGATTAAGCGTCCGGTGGTGAAGGCACCGCAGGCGGAAGAGAAAGGGCGAGGCAAGCCGGGCAACGGAAAACGCTTTACCCAGCCGGGGCGCAAAAAGAAAGGGCGCTGATTAGCGCCTTCCACGGGTTGATGTATTGGCGGACCAGGAAAAGGTCGCCTCTGCATCCGGCTTATAAGCCTGCTCTTTTTTCAGCTTGCGGGCTTTTTTCGCCGCAGCCTCACGTTGCGCCATCAGCTTGTCGATGTACTCTTTTTTAACCTGATTGGTTTCGGCGTTCGTCAGCGTGCGGCCATGCGCGATGCGGGCGCGGTCGAGAAGCGTTTTAAGTTCGCGCTGCTCGGCTTCGGTCATGTCTTTCTGGGTCAAACGTGGTGTAGCCATTGCTGAAGCCTCCTGATGGGGAGGCTTCAGTGTAAAGCAAGCCGGGACAATTAACCCTGTTTCACCGCATCTTTTTTCGGTTGGTCATCAATCGGCTTACCGGACCAGTACCCTGCTAACAGCGAACCGGACAGGTTATGCCAGACGGAGAACAGCGCCCCCGGTAGCGCTGCCAGCGGTGAGAAGTAAATTTTACCCAGCGCCGCCGCCAGGCCGGAGTTCTGCATCCCCACTTCGATCGCCAGCGTGCGGCAGGTGGATTCGTCAAAGCCAAACAGCTTCCCGCCCCAGTAACCGCCCAGCAGACCAATAGTGTTATGCAGCACAACCGCGACGATCACCACAAAGCCCACCGAAGCAATGTGCGATGCGGAACCGGCTACCACGGCGCTGATAATGGCCAGTATGCAGATCATCGAAAACGCGGGCAGATACGGCTCAACCGCTTTCACCACCCGCGGGAAGAGATGGTGGATCACCAGCCCCAGCGCAATCGGGATCACCACGATTTGCAGGATGCTGAGCAGCATGCCCATCACGTCCACCTGGATATGCGCGTCGACATACAGGCGGGTTAACAGAGGCGTGGCAATCACGCCCACCAGCGTGGAAACGGACGAGATGGTGACGGAAAGCGCCACGTCGCCTTTCGCCAGATAGATCATGACGTTAGATGCCGTGCCGCTGGCAACGCTCCCCACCAGCACCATCCCGGCGGAAAGGTCGGGCGGCATCTTAAAGGCCATCGCCAGCAGCCAGGCCGCGAGCGGCATCACCAGGTAGTGCAGGAAAATCCCTGCGGCAACCGGCGCCGGGCGAGACAGCACGCGTTTGAAATCGTCAATTTTCAGATGCACGCCCATGCCGAACATAATCAGCATCAGCAGCGTGGTGACCCACGGACCAATGCCCGTGAACGTGGCAGGAGTGTAATACGCGAGTACAGAGAGCAGCAGCGCCCATAACGGGAACAGCCGGGTGATAGCGGAGAGCATAGTGAATTCCTTGCAGTATTGTCGTGTTGTTTTGTTATAAAAAAGCCGGGTCTGTGCCCGGCTTATCGATATTGTTTAACGTGCTAACGAATTTTATTCAAACAAATTCTGATGAAGTTTCTGCACGACCTGCTCGGCCTGATCGGCAGGGACCAGGAAGCAGAGGTTGTAGCTGGATGCACCGTAGCAGATCATGCGGATATTGAACGGGTCGAGCACGCCGAACACCTCTTTACCCACGCCACAGGCGCGCGACAGCTTGTTGCCGATGATGGCCACCAGCGCCAGGTCTTCTTCCACTTCCACACGGCACAACTCGGAAAGCTCGATCAGCAGCGACTGCGTCAGCAGGGTATCACCCGTTGAGGTTGAACCGGTGGTGTCCAGCGTCAGCGCAATACTCACTTCAGAAGTGGTAATCAAATCTACAGAGATATTGTGGCGCGCCAGGATGCCAAACACTTCTGCCAGGAAGCCGCGGGAATGCAGCATATTATGGCTGTGCAGGGTAACCAGCGTCTGCTTACGACGCAGGGCCAGCGCGCGGAACAGCGGCGGGTTCTCGGTTTTCTTGCAGACCAGCGTCCCGCCCGCCTTTGGATCTTTACTTGAGCCAACGAAGACCGGAATGTCGCTGCGCACGGCGGGCAGCAGCGTGGCCGGGTGCAGCACTTTCGCGCCGAAAGTCGCCATTTCAGCCGCTTCTTCAAAGGCGATCACGTCAATACGTTTTGCCGCAGAGACCACGCGCGGGTCGGTGGTGTAGATTCCCGGCACGTCCGTCCAGATATCCACGCGAGTGGCGTGCAGGGCTTCACCCAGCAGGGCGGCGGTGTAGTCGCTACCGCCACGGCCCAGCGTGGTTGTGCGCCCTTTGGCTTCGCTGCCGATAAAGCCCTGGGTGATCACTATGCCTTCATCCAGGCGCGGGGCAAGCTGCTGGTTAGTCAGCTCAGCCAGGACTTCCACGTCCGGCTCGGCGCGGCCAAAGCGGTCGCTGGTGCGCATGACTTTACGCACGTCGAACCACTGCGCCTGAATATTGCGCTCGCGCATGATCTCAACGAACAGCAGGGTAGACATTAGTTCACCGTGGCTGACCAGCTCATCGGTCAGGGCGGTAGAGGTTGCCAGCGACGCGGCTTCGGCCAGAGTGGTGATATTTTCCAGCAGGCGTTCCACTTCCTCACGAATGACGTTCGGGTTTTGCAGACGCTCGAGAATGTCGAACTGAATTTTGCGCAGTGCATCCAGCTTCACGAAACGCTCGGTCGCTTCCAGTCCTTCAGACAGAGAAACCAGCAGGTTCGTCACGCCGGCTGAGGCGGAAAGTACCACCAGGCGGGTATTCGGATCGGCCAGCACCACATCGGCGCTGCGGTTCATGGCATCGTAGTCTGCCACACTGGTGCCGCCAAACTTGGCGACCACAAAACTCGTCATAACAACCTCGTGTCAGGGAATGAATAGAGCGACCTTGGCACAAGAATGAAGCGAGAACAGGTGCAGGCGCAAAATACGGCCCTATAAATAAAATGCGGGGGAGGTCCTGTCAATGCTGGGATTATGCGGATTTTTCATGGGGGGGTACCCCTCAGAAACAGGACTTATAACAGGCCCATATTTTATGCTCCTTTTTCCCCCTTTTTGACCAACATTTCGCCACGCCGGAAGGGCGCGACAGCAGCTATACTTTTCGGGTCTTTTCACCTGCGTTTGATGCAGACCAGGGCAATGGCATAAAAACCATCACAATTTTTATTTGCAGGCGCTACAATCGACCGCAGTCACAATTCTCAAATCAGAAGAGTATTGCTATGAAAAACATCAACCCAACGCAGACCGCTGCATGGCAGGCACTACAGAAACATTTTGATGAAATGAAAGACGTCACCATCGCGGATCTGTTCGCGAAAGATGCCGATCGTTTCAGCAAGTTTTCCGCCACCTTCGATGACCTGATGCTGGTGGATTTCTCCAAGAACCGTATCACCGAAGAGACGCTGGCGAAGCTGCAAGATCTGGCGAAGGAGACTGAGCTGGCAGATGCCATCAAATCCATGTTCTCCGGTGAGAAGATCAACCGCACCGAAGACCGTGCCGTGCTGCACGTGGCGCTGCGCAACCGTAGCAATACTCCAATTATCGTTGACGGCAAAGATGTGATGCCGGAAGTGAACGCGGTGCTGGAAAAGATGAAAACCTTCTCCGAAGCGATCATCTCAGGTAGCTGGAAAGGCTACACCGGCAAAGCGATCACCGACGTCGTAAACATCGGTATCGGCGGCTCTGACCTCGGCCCGTTCATGGTGACCGAGGCGCTGCGCCCGTACAAAAACCACCTCAACATGCACTTCGTGTCCAACGTCGATGGGACCCACATCGCTGAAGTGCTGAAAAAGGTGAACCCGGAAACCACGCTGTTCCTGGTGGCGTCTAAAACCTTCACCACTCAGGAAACCATGACCAACGCCCACAGCGCGCGCGACTGGTTCCTGAAAACCGCGGGTGACGAAAAGCACGTGGCGAAACACTTTGCGGCGCTGTCCACCAACGGTAAAGCGGTAGGCGAGTTCGGCATTGATACGGCGAACATGTTCGAGTTCTGGGACTGGGTTGGCGGCCGCTACTCTCTGTGGTCTGCAATCGGCCTGTCCATCATTCTGTCCGTCGGCTTCGACAATTTCGTTGAGCTACTCTCCGGTGCGCACGCGATGGACAAACACTTCTCCACCACCGCGCCTGAGAAAAACCTGCCGGTACTGCTGGCGCTGATCGGGATCTGGTACAACAACTTCTTCGGCGCTGAAACCGAAGCGATTCTGCCGTACGACCAGTACATGCACCGCTTTGCGGCCTACTTCCAGCAGGGCAACATGGAATCCAACGGCAAGTACGTTGACCGTAACGGCAACGCGGTGGATTACCAGACTGGCCCAATCATCTGGGGCGAGCCGGGCACCAACGGTCAGCACGCGTTCTACCAGCTGATCCACCAGGGCACCAAAATGGTACCGTGCGATTTCATCGCCCCGGCGATTACGCACAACCCACTGTCCGACCACCATCCGAAGCTGCTGTCTAACTTCTTCGCCCAGACCGAAGCGCTGGCGTTCGGTAAATCCCGCGAGGTGGTTGAGCAGGAGTACCGTGATCAGGGTAAAGATCCGGCAACGCTGGAGCACGTGGTGCCGTTTAAAGTGTTCGAAGGCAACCGTCCAACTAACTCCATCCTGCTGCGCGAAATCACGCCGTTCAGCCTGGGGGCGCTGATTGCCCTCTACGAGCACAAAATCTTCACTCAGGGCGCTATTCTGAACATCTTCACCTTTGACCAGTGGGGCGTTGAGCTGGGCAAACAGCTGGCAAACCGCATTCTGCCAGAGCTGGGTGACGATAAAGCGATCGACAGCCACGACAGCTCCACTAATGGTCTGATTAACCGTTATAAAGCCTGGCGTGCGTAATAAATATGTCATGAACAATGCCGGCGATATGCCGGCATTTTTTTATCGGATAATTCCTGATGTCTGTTAGTTATCTCAAATTCTGAATCTGAGTTTAATCCGAAAAAGACGGTAACCCCGTTAATTGCTGAGGTTTATTTTAAGAAAATACGGAGTGATGCTTTAATGTTCTTATATTATAAATGCTTGATTTATAGTGATTATATATTTCCTTGATTCTTTTTTCCTTCCATTTTTAACCATTAGTCTGAAAACCTCATCCCTATTTACCCCCACGGTAAACCCACTGCTTTAGTTGTGTATACTCGAATCCGCCTGAATTTCTTTTCGGGCAAATCTCCATTCATTCATTGAAGGGAAATTGTTATGAAGAAAGTACTGTATGGCATTTTTGCCATATCTGCGCTTGCGGCGACGTCTGTCTATGCAGCTCCGGTCCAGGTCGGGGAAGCAGCAGGGTCGGCAGCGACGTCTGCGTCTGCGGGGAGTTCTACCGCAGCCAGCACCAGCGCCGTAAGTTCAGCCGTGGGTGTCGCGCTGGCGGCAACCGGTGGCGGTGATGGCTCCAATACCGGAACCACGACCACTACGACGACCAGCACCCAGTAATACCGGGTGTTTTAATCATAACCACACTTCGGTGTGGTTATTTCGCCCCTTCGGAGAAGAGTCGTGAAGCGACCTGCAATCATCCTGATTTGCCTGCTGTTGCAGGCGTGCTCAGCTACCACCAAAGGGCTGGGCCACTCACTGTGGGACAGCATGTTCGGCACGCCGGGCGTGCATCTGACCGATGACGAACTTCAGAACATGCCGTATGCCAGCCAGTACATGCAGCTAAACGATGGTCCGCAACTGTTTGTGGTGCTCGCTTTCGATGAAAACGGGCAGCAGAAATGGGTGACGCAGGATCAGGCCACCATCGTGACGCAGCATTCCCGCATCGTGAAAACGTTGCTCGGCGGCGACAACCTGCTTGAGGTGAACAACCTGGCTGAAGATCCGCTCATCAAGCCGAATCAGATTGTCGATGGCGCAAGCTGGACGCGCACGATGGGCTGGACCGAGCACAAACAGGTGCGCTACGCCACGGCCCGCTCCACCTTCCGCTGGGACGGTACGGACAGTGTCAAAGTGGGCAGCGACGAAACGCAGGTGCGCGTGCTGGATGAAGAGGTGACAACCGATCAGGCCACCTGGCATAACCGCTTCTGGGTGGACGAAGAGGGGCAAATCCGCCAGTCCTTGCAGTATCTCGGTGCCGGTTTCTTCCCGGTGAAGACCACCCTGATCAAGGCGGCGAAATCATGAAAATGTTCATCCACATTGCGCTTCTCGCCAGCCTGGCCTCGCCGCTGGCGTGGTCTGCGGGAACGGTACAGGTCTACACCCCGGACAGCGAAAAACCTAAAACCTTAACCAATGCCGGGCATCTGCTCGATCTGGTGGGGCAGCCGAGGCTGGCGAAAAGCTGGTGGACCGGGGCGGTTATCAGCGAGCGTCAGGCGACGATTGTAGCGGAACAAAAACATCAGGCGCTGCTCGCCCGACTGAGCGGGCTGGCACAACAGGAAGATGCCGACGATGCCGCGGCTATTACTAGCCTGCGTCAGCAGCTTCAGGCGGTTAAGGTGACGGGGCGCCAGAAGGTGAATCTCGATCCCGACGAAGTGCGTGTCGCGGAAAACGGCAATCCGTCGCTGGAAGGGGACTATACCCTGTGGCTTCCGGCTCAGCCTTCCACCGTCACCGTGATGGGGCTTCTCAGCAGCCCTGGCAAAAAGCCGTTTACGCCGGGCCGGGACGTGGCGAGCTATCTCGACGAGCAAAGTCTGCTCAGCGGAGCGGATAAAAGCTATGCCTGGGTGGTCTATCCGGACGGGCATACGCAGAAAGCGCCGGTGGCTTACTGGAATAAACGCCATATCGAACCTATGCCGGGCAGCATCATTTTTGTCGGTTTTGCCGACCATTTCTGGACGAAAGCGTATGACGGGCTTAATGCCGATATCCTTCGCTCCCTGATACAGCGGATACCGGAATAATGAAAAAAACCTATCTCTACAGCATGCTTGCACTGTGCGTGAGTGCCGCCTGTCATGCAGAAACGTATCCGGCACCCATCGGCCCGTCGCAGTCCGATTTTGGCGGCGTGGGCTTACTGCAAACCCCAACCGCGCGTATGGCCCGCGAGGGGGAAATCAGCCTTAACTATCGCGATAACGATCAGTACCGTTACTACTCTGCGTCCGTGCAGCTGTTCCCCTGGCTGGAGACCACGCTGCGCTACACCGACGTGCGTACAAAACAGTACAGCAGCGTAGACGCTTTCTCCGGCGATCAGACCTACAAAGACAAAGCCTTCGACGTGAAGCTGCGCCTGTGGGAAGAGAGCTACTGGATGCCGCAGGTCTCCGTTGGTGCGAAAGACATTGGCGGGACCGGCCTGTTTGACGCGGAATACATCGTGGCCAGCAAAGCCTGGGGACCGTTTGATTTCTCGCTTGGTCTGGGATGGGGCTATCTGGGTACCAGCGGCAACGTCAAAAATCCGTTCTGCTCCTACAGTGATAAATACTGCTACCGTGATAACAGCTACCAGAAAGCGGGCTCCATCAACGGCGACCAGATGTTCCACGGCCCGGCCTCGCTGTTTGGTGGTGTAGAGTATCAAACGCCATGGCAGCCGCTGCGCCTGAAGCTGGAGTACGAAGGTAATAACTACAGCGAAGATTTTGCCGGCAAAATTGAGCAGAAGAGCAAGTTTAACGTCGGCGCCATTTACCGCGTCACCGACTGGGCCGACGTTAACCTCAGCTATGAGCGCGGTAATACCCTGATGTTTGGCTTTACCCTGCGCACTAACTTTAACGACATGCGGCCGCACTATAATGACAACCCGCGGCCAAAATATCAGCCGGAGCCGCAGGATGCGATCATTCAGCACTCCGTGGTAGCGAACCAGCTGACGCTGCTGAAATATAACGCGGGCCTGGCGGATCCGAAGATCCAGACCAAAGGCGATACGCTGTATGTTACCGGCGAGCAGGTGAAATACCGCGACTCCCGCGAAGGGATCGAGCGCGCCAACCGGATCGTCATGAACGATCTGCCGGAGGGGATCCGCACGATCCGCGTGACGGAGAACCGCCTGAATCTGCCGCAGGTCACCACCGAAACCGATGTTGCCAGCCTTAAGCGTCATCTTGAAGGCGAACCGCTCGGGCATGAAACCGAGCTGGTGCAAAAACGCGTTGAGCCGGTGGTGCCGGAAACCACCGAGCAGGGCTGGTATATCGATAAATCGCGCTTCGATTTCCATATCGATCCGGTGCTGAACCAGTCCGTGGGTGGGCCGGAAAACTTCTACATGTATCAGCTGGGCGCGATGGCGACGGCAGATCTGTGGGTGACCGACCACCTGTTGACCACCGGTAGTCTGTTCGGCAACATTGCCAACAACTACGACAAATTTAACTACACCAACCCGCCGAACGATTCAAAACTGCCGCGCGTGCGTACCCGCGTTCGCGAATATGTGCAGAACGATATCTACGTGAATAACCTCCAGGCCAACTACTTCCAGTACTTCGGCAACGGCTTCTACGGCCAGGTTTACGGTGGCTATCTGGAAACCATGTTCGGCGGCGCCGGGGCAGAAGTGCTTTATCGTCCTGTCGACAGCAACTGGGCGTTTGGGGTTGATGCCAACTACGTGAAACAGCGTGACTGGCGCAGCGCGCAGGACATGATGAAGTTCACCGACTACAGCGTCAAAACCGGCCACCTGACCGCCTACTGGACGCCGTCGTTCGCGCAGGACGTGCTGGTAAAAGCCAGCGTCGGCCAGTATCTGGCGGGCGATAAGGGCGGCACGCTGGATATCTCCAAACACTTTGACAGCGGCGTTGTGGTGGGCGGCTATGCCACCATCACCAACGTTTCGCCAGACGAGTACGGGGAAGGGGACTTCACCAAAGGGGTGTACGTGTCGATTCCGCTGGATCTGTTCTCATCAGGCCCAACCCGCAGCCGTGCGGCAGTGGGCTGGACGCCGCTGACGCGCGACGGCGGTCAGCAGCTTGGACGTAAATTCCAGCTGTATGATATGACCAGCGATAAGAACATTAACTTCCGCTGATGCTTCACGCCGGGCGGCACTGCGTTTGCCCGGCCTACGGTTTTTGTAGGCCCGGTAAGCGCAGCGCCACCGGGCGAATGCGCCAAACATAAACAAAAAATATAGATCCCCGTCACATTTTTGCGTTATACAGGAACCTCGCCCTGGAGAATGAGGTGCTGTATGACATCCCTGACTCGTCCGCGCGTTGAGTTTATCTCAACGATACTCCAGACCGTACTGAACCTCGGTCTGCTGAGCCTTGGCCTGATCCTGGTCGTTTTTCTGGGTAAAGAGACGGTGCATCTGGCGGATGTGCTCTTCGCTCCTGAGCAAACCAGCAAATACGCACTGGTGGAAGGCCTGGTGGTCTACTTTCTCTACTTTGAATTTATCGCCCTGATTGTGAAGTACTTTCAGTCCGGCTTTCACTTCCCGCTGCGCTATTTTGTCTACATTGGCATCACCGCCATTGTGCGGCTGATCATCGTCGATCATAAATCCCCGCTCGACGTGCTGATCTACTCGGCGGCGATCCTGCTGCTGGTGATCACCCTCTGGCTGTGCAACTCAAAGCGGCTAAAACGCGAATAAAAAAAGGGCGCTCCGAAGAGCGCCTAACAACAGTCACAAGTTGGTTCAATACAATACGTCTAAAGTTGAGGGTTGCAGTGGCATAACAGATGAAACTTAACCTTTCACACCGCCCGCCGTCAGGCCGTTGACCAGCCAGCGCTGGGCCAGCAGGAACACCACGGTAATCGGGATGGCAGAGAGGACGGCCGCCGCGGCAAAGTCGCCCCACAGGTAGTTTTGCGGGTTGAGATACTGCTGCATACCGACGGCCAGGGTGTAGCTGTTTACATCGCGCAGTAACAGAGAGGCGACCGGTACTTCGGTGATCGCCGCGATAAACGACAGAATAAACACCACCGCCAGAATCGGCACCGACAACGGCAGCAGCACCAGGCGGAACGCCTGCCACGGTGTCGCGCCATCCAGTGCCGCCGCTTCTTCCAGCGAGCCGTCGATGGTTTCGAAATAGCCTTTAATGGTCCACACGTGCAGGGCGATACCGCCGAGATAGGCGAAGATCACGCCGCCGTGAGTGTTCAGGCCGATGAACGGCACGTACTGGCCCAGACGGTCAAACAAGGCATATAACGCCACCAGCGACAGTACGGCCGGGAACATCTGGAAAATCAGCATCCCTTTCAGCAGGGTCGCTTTGCCCGGAAAACGCATACGGGCGAAGGCGTAAGCACAGGTGGTGGAGAGCGTCACGATGCCGATGGCTGTGATGGTTGCCACCTTCACCGAGTTCCACAGCCACAGCAGCACCGGGAACGGCGGCGGCGTGACGCGGCCATCCGCGTGTTCCACGCTGAAGCCCAGCGCGAGCTTCCAGTGCTCCCAGGAGATTTCATCCGGGATCAGGCTCCCGGTGGCGAAGTTCCCCGAACGCAGGGAGATGGCGATAACCATCAGCAGCGGGAACATGATCGCCGCGATGAAAATCAGCAGGCCTAAGTGCGTCACGAGGAGGCGCAGTTTCTGAGATTTGGGTTGTACCATTGCCATGTTCAGTGCCCTCCTTAGTCAAATTTCATACGTGTGGCTTTCAGGTTCACAATCGCCAGGGCGCCAACCAGCAGGAAGATCAGGGTGGCAATCGCCGCCGCCAGGCCGAAGTCCTGACCGCCGCCGCCCTCGAAGGCGATGCGGTAGGTGTAGCTCACGAGCAGGTCGGTATAGCCTGCCGGCGTGGTGGTGCCGAGACGGTCCGGACCGCCGTTGGTCAACAGCTGAATCAGCACGAAGTTGTTAAAGTTAAAGGCGAAGCTGGCAATCATCAGCGGCGTCAGCGGCTTAATGAGCAGCGGCAGGGTAATTTTGAAGAAGTTCTGGAACGGACCCGCGCCGTCCATCGCCGAGGCTTCGTAAAGGTCGTCCGGGATGGCCTTCAGCAGCCCCATGCACAGGATCATCATGTACGGATAGCCCAGCCAGGTGTTCACGATGATAATCATCGAGCGAGCGGTGGTCGGGTCGCTGAACCAGGCCGGTTTAATGCCGAACAGCGCGCTCAGCATCATGTTGATTTCACCGAAGCTCTGGTTAAACAGCCCTTTGAAAATCAGAATCGAGATGAACGACGGCACGGCGTACGGCAGAATCAGCAGCACGCGGTAAATCGCTTTGCCCTTCAGGGACTCCCACTGCACGAGGCAGGCCAGCACCATGCCCACGGCCACGGTCAGGATCACGGTCAGCACCGAGAAGACCACCGTCCAGACGAAGATGGCGAAGAACGGTTTCTGAATGCCTTCGTCGGTAAATACGCGGGTAAAGTTGTCCCAGCCGATGGTGACGGTATAGCCCGGGCTGAGTTTGTCATCCCCCCAACTGCCGTCGGCATTCACCGACTGATAGAAACCAATATCGTTGTTCGGGCGGTACTTCACGCCGCTCTGGTTGTTGGTCAGCGTGCCGTCATCCGCCAGGGTATAGAGCGGTTGGGTGCCGGAGAACTGGCGCAGCGAGCTCATGATCACTTTGCTTTCGTCTGGCAGTACGGCGGTGAGCTGGGTCAGTGCCTGGCGATTCTGGGTGATGATACGCAGGTTGGCACGTTCACCTTCCGGCAGGGCCGCAGCCTCTTTTAAGGTCAGCTTCTGCTCACCGCCAAATTTGAACGCGTCGGAAAGATAGGTTTTGCCGCTCTCACCGTCAGTGAGCGCTAACTTCCACTCATCACCCGCAGGATACAGGCCGAAGTTAAAGGTTTTACCCGCCTGATAAGAACGGTCCAGAAGCACCTGGGTGGCACGCTCCTGCGCGAGCTGGTTGGTGCTGCTGTAGTTGGTAAAGGCAATCGCGATGGTGCAGATCAACGGAAAGAGGACAAACAGCCCCATCCCGGCAACGCCCGGGTAAACATAGCGCCAGGCATACGCTTTACGGTTGGCGAAAATATACAGGCCAACCGAGCTTAAAATCAGCGTCATGATGGCGAATAGGTATTCCCCTTGCACGTACATTAAAACAACAAGGTAACCCACCAGCAGACACAGCAGACCTATCACTGACCACTTCAGTGCGTCGCTTTGCCACCAGTGTTTCTTTTTAATGACATCCATGGGGTTCTTCCTCTACAACGGTGGAAACTTATCGTCAGGTGGCGCTGCGCTTACCTGACCTACGGATCGTGCCGTAGTCGTAGGGCGGGTAAGCGCATGCGCCACCCGCCGTTTTTCAGACTTACTTAGTAATACGACCCTGAGCATCTTTCAGCGCGGCATCGACAGTCTGGCGACCGCTTGCAGCGTTGATGACGGCGGTACGGGTGGCGTACCAGAATGCAGCCATCTGAGGGATGTTCGGCATGATTTCGCCTTTCTGGGCGTTATCCATGGTGGCCGCAATACGTGGATCTTTCGCCAGCTGATCCTGGAAGGATTTCAGCGCAACGGCGCCCAGCGGTTTGTCCTTGTTCACTTCATCCAGACCCTGATCGGTCAGCAGGTAGTTTTCGAGGAACTCTTTCGCCAGCTCTTTGTTCGGGCTGGCGGCGTTGATGCCTGCGCTCAGCACGCCCACGAACGGTTTAGACGGTTTGCCGTTGAAGGTTGGCAGCAGGGTCACGCCGTAGTTGATTTTGCTCTTGTCGATGTTGGTCCAGGCCCACGGACCGTTGATGGTCATCGCGGTTTCGCCTTTGTTGAACGCCGCTTCCGCGATGGAGTAGTCAGTATCCGCGTTCATGTGTTTGTTCTTAATCAGGTCAACCAGGAAGGTCAGACCTTTTTTCGCGCCCGCACTGTCCACGCCCACGTCTTTCACGTCATATTTGCCGTTTTCAAACTTGAACGCGTAGCCGCCGTCGGCAGCAATCAGCGGCCAGGTGAAGTACGGTTCTTGCAGGTTGAACATCAGAGCGGATTTACCCTTCGCCTTCAGCTCTTTATCCAGAGCAGGGATCTCTTCCCAGGTTTTCGGTGGGTTTGGCACCAGGTCTTTGTTGTAAATCAGTGACAGGGCTTCAACCGCGATTGGGTAAGCGATCAGCTTGCCGTTATAGCGAACGGCGTCCCAGGTGAACGGGAACAGTTTGTCCTGGAAGGCTTTGTCTGGCGTAACTTCTGCCAGCAGGCCAGACTGCGCGTAGCCCCCGAAACGGTCATGCGCCCAGAAGATAATGTCCGGACCATCGCCCGTTGCCGCAACCTGCGGGAACTTCTCTTCCAGTTTGTCCGGGTGCTCTACGGTGACTTTGATACCGGTGTCTTTCTCGAATTTTTTGCCCACTTCGGCCAGACCGTTATAGCCCTTGTCGCCGTTAATCCAGATAACCAGCTTACCTTCTTCAATTTTGGCGAGAGCCGGTGCGGAAATCATCATTGCTGCGAGGGCGGACAATGCGAAAACGCGTGCGCCAGTCTTGATCTTCATATCTGCCATCCTTTATTGGTGATGTGCTCGTGGATACATAAGGTGGTTCAACGTGACTCAGTCTCCTTATTTGACATCCTCTTTCCATCCTCCCAGTCCCTACGCCCCACCCCCTGTTTGTGTGATCCCTGTAACATAAATTTAAGTTATGAGTGCTGGCGCACATAAAAACCCACTGAATTTTGCAGGCCGCTTCACGATTTTCGCCTCGGCCCCTCAGCTGCGGTCGCAGAGCCTGCTCTCTCATCCTCCCGCCTCCTCCCCCATAAAAAAGCCGGGGGGTGGAGGATTCACGAAAGTAATGGAACACGCATAGTGAACTTATCTTGAATGTTTCTGTCGGTGACAGGTTGTAACGAAGGGAGAAGGGCATGGCGAGCGTACAGCTGCGTAATGTAACGAAAGCCTGGGGCGACGTAGTGGTGTCAAAAGACATCAATCTGGACATCCACGAAGGTGAATTTGTGGTGTTCGTGGGTCCATCAGGCTGTGGTAAATCGACTCTGCTGCGTATGATTGCCGGTCTTGAAACCATCACCAGGGGCGATTTATTTATTGGTGATACCCGAATGAACGACATCCCGCCAGCTGAACGCGGCGTGGGCATGGTGTTCCAGTCTTATGCGCTTTATCCGCATCTTTCCGTTGCCGAGAACATGTCCTTTGGCCTGAAGCTGGCCGGCGCGAAAAAAGAGACCATTAACCAGCGCGTCACCCAGGTGGCGGAAGTGCTTCAGCTGGCACATCTGCTGGAGCGTAAACCGAAGGCGCTCTCCGGCGGTCAGCGTCAGCGTGTGGCGATCGGCCGTACGCTGGTGGCCGAGCCGCGCGTGTTCCTGCTCGATGAACCTCTCTCTAACCTGGATGCCGCCCTGCGCGTCCAGATGCGTATCGAAATCTCCCGTCTGCACAAACGCCTTGGACGCACGATGATTTACGTCACCCACGATCAGGTCGAAGCGATGACGCTGGCCGACAAAATCGTGGTGCTGGATGCCGGTCGCGTGGCGCAGGTGGGCAAACCGCTGGAGCTGTATCACTACCCGGCAGACCGCTTTGTTGCGGGCTTTATTGGCTCGCCAAAGATGAACTTCCTGCCCGTAAAAGTGACCGCGACGGCAATCGAACAGGTACAGGTGGAGCTGCCAAACCGTCAGCAAGTCTGGCTGCCGGTCGACAGCGCCAACGTACAGGTGGGGGCCAATATGTCCCTCGGTATCCGCCCTGAGCATTTACTGCCGAGCCACATCGCTGATGTGACGCTGGAAGGTGAAGTTCAGGTCGTCGAACAGCTTGGTCACGAAACACAGATTCATATCCAGATCCCCGCCATCCGTCAGAACCTGGTCTACCGCCAGAATGACGTGGTGTTGGTAGAAGAGGGTGCCACATTCGCTATCGGTTTGCCGCCAGAGCGTTGCCATCTGTTCCGTGAGGATGGCACTGCATGTCGTCGGTTGCACAAAGAGCCAGGCGTTTAAGCATTCCAATTACAAAGAAAAGCAATGATCTCAGGAGATAGAATAATGATTACTCTGCGCAAAGTCCCTCTGGCTGTCGCCATTGCGGCAGGCATCCTGTCTGCCCAGGCGGGCGCCGTAGACTTTAAAGGTTATGCTCGTTCCGGCATTGGCTGGACCGGAAGTGGCGGTGAACAACAATGTTTCCAGGCAACAGGCGCACAAAGTAAATACCGTCTCGGTAACGAATGTGAAACCTACGCCGAACTGAAACTGGGCCAGGAAGTGTGGAAAGAAGGCGACAAGAGCTTCTATTTCGACACCAACGTAGCGTACTCCGTTTCTCAACAGAATGACTGGGAATCCACCAGCCCGGCCTTCCGTGAAGCTAACGTGCAGGGTAAAAACCTGATTGAATGGCTGCCAGGCTCTACCATCTGGGCCGGTAAGCGCTTCTATCAGCGTCATGACGTACACATGATCGACTTCTACTACTGGGATATCTCTGGTCCTGGTGCCGGTATTGAAAACATCGATCTGGGCTTTGGTAAACTCTCTCTGGCAGCGACCCGTTCTTCTGAGTCCGGCGGTTCTGCAACCTTCGCCGATCGTGATGCGAACGGCGACCGTATTTATGACAACGTGGTACCAAACGATGTCTTCGACGTCCGTTTAGCCGGTCTGGAAACCAACCCGGGCGGTACGCTGGAGCTGGGCGTTGACTACGGTCATACCAACATTCCTGACGACTACTATCTGCAACCTGGCGCCTCTAAAGATGGCTGGCTGTTCACCGCTGAACACACCCAGAGCATGATGAAAGGCTTCAACAAGTTCGTACTGCAATACGGTACGGATTCCATGACCTCTAACGGTAAAGGTATTCCACAGGGTGGCAGCATCGATAACGACGGCTCTATGTGGCGCGTGCTGGACCACGGTGCAATCACCCTGGCAGACCGTTGGGACCTGATGTACGTCGGTATGTACCAGAACATCGATCGTGACAACAACAACGGTACCGAGTGGTGGACCGTGGGTGTTCGTCCAATGTTCAAATGGACGCCGATCATGAGCACCTTGCTGGAAGTGGGCTACGACAACGTTAAGTCTCAGAAAACTGACGACAAAAACAGCCAGTACAAAATCACCCTGGCACAGCAATGGCAGGCAGGCGACAGCATCTGGTCCCGTCCGGCTATCCGTGTCTTCGCAACCTACGCGAAGTGGGATGAGAAATGGGGCTATGCAAACAACGACTCAGGTGCAGGTTACACCTCTGGCGTAGCGTATAGCGACACCTCCGCGAAAACCTTCAGCCGTGGCGACAACGATGAGTGGACCTTCGGCGCCCAGATGGAAATCTGGTGGTAATTCGTCGAGCCTGACGTAATGACCTGAAAAGAGGGGCGTAAGCCCCTCTCTCCTTAGGGTGCTGCGCGCTATTGCCTGGCCACCGCAGTGCTCACGCTATCAGAGGTAATAACAATGAAAATGAAGAAAAGTCTCGTCGCGCTGTGCCTCTCTGCGGGGCTGTTGGCCTGTGCGCCTGCGCTCACCTATGCAGATGTGAATTTTGTTCCTCAAAATACCAGTGCTGCGCCAGCTATTCCGGCTGCGGCACTTCAGCAACTGGTGTGGACGCCAGTTGATCAGTCGAAAACGCAAACCACCCAGCTTGCCGCTGGCGGTCAGTCGCTGAACGTGCCGGGTATCAGCGGTCCGGTTGCGGCTTTCAGCGTGCCGGCGAATATCGGCGAGCTGACCCTGACGTTAACCAGTGAAGTCAATAAACAGGCCAGCGTCTTCGCGCCTAACGTGCTGATCCTCGATCAGAGCATGACGCCATCCGCATTCTTCCCAAGCGACTATTTCAGCTATCAGGAGCCTGGCGTCATGAGTGCCGATCGGCTGGAAGGCGTTATGCGCCTGACGCCAGCCCTGGGTCAGCAGAAGATTTATGTCCTGGTGTTCACGACTGAAAAAGATCTGCAACAGACAACGAAGCTGGTTGATCCGGCGAAAGCCTACGCAAAAGGCACCGGTAACGCTGTCCCGGATATCCCGGATCCGCATGCTCGCCATACTACCGACGGCCTGATCAAGCTGAAAGTCTCCACCAACAGCGCCTCCAGCGTACTCGTAGGCCCGCTGTTTGGCTCATCTGGCCCGGGGCCGGTAACGGTGGGTAATACTGCCGCGCCTGTGTATGCCGCGCCAGCCGCAACACCGGCCGCGGCTCCGGCCCCGGCGAAAAAAGCCGAGCCGGTGCTTAACGATACTGAAACGTACTTTAACAACGCCATCAAGCAGGCAGTTAAAAACGGCGATGTCGATAAAGCGCTGAAACTGCTTGATGAAGCCGAGCGTTTAGGTTCAACCACTGCCCGTTCCACCTTTATCAGCAGTGTAAAAGGCAAGGGGTAACCGTCTCCCCACAGTGCTGATTTTGTTAGTCGTTTGGTGCGCCTTCACGGGCGCACTTTTTTTGGCTAAGTTGCACCATTGTTGCGATAGTGATCGTTAAATTCTGTTTGTCCGTCCTCATTTTGCCAATCTGCGATACAATGCTTTTACGTTATGTATCGGAGAGTCTGGCATGTCACACCCCGCGCTCACGCAGCTGCGTGCGCTACGCTATTTCGACCACATCCCTGCGCTTGACCCGGAACAGCTGGACTGGCTGCTGCTGGAAGATTCCATGACAAAACGTTTTGAGCAACAGGGTAAAACGGTCACGGTGACGATGATTCAGGAAGGGTTTGTCTCGCCTGCGGAGATTGCCAGCGAGCTGCCGCTGCTGCCGCAGGAAGAACGCTACTGGCTGCGTGAAATTTTACTCTGTGCGGATGGCGAGCCGTGGCTTGCCGGGCGGACGGTGGTTCCTGAGTCTACACTTTCCGGGCCGGAGCTGGCATTGCAACGCCTCGGCAAAACGCCCCTGGGGCGCTATCTGTTCACCTCGTCTGAACTGACCCGTGATTTTATTGAAATTGGTTGCGATGCCGATTTGTGGGGGCGCCGTTCCCGCCTTCGTTTGAGTGGCAAGCCGTTAATACTGACGGAACTCTTTTTGCCTGCATCGCCGTTGTACTAAGAGGGAGAGAAAATGGAGTGGAGTCTGACGCAGAATAAGCTGCTGGCCTATCACCGCCTGATGCGTACTGATAAACCCATTGGCGCGCTGCTGCTGCTGTGGCCGACCTTATGGGCGCTGTGGGTTGCCACGCCGGGTGTGCCGCCGCTGTGGATCCTGGCGGTGTTTGTGGCGGGCGTCTGGCTGATGCGCGCTGCGGGCTGTGTGGTTAACGACTATGCTGACCGGAAATTTGATGGACATGTTAAGCGCACCGCGAATCGTCCTCTGCCGAGCGGTCAGGTGACCGGGAAAGAGGCGCGCATTCTGTTTGTGGTGCTGGTGCTTCTCTCTTTCATGCTGGTGTTAACCCTTAACACCATGACCATTCTACTGTCCGTTGCGGCTCTGGCGCTGGCCTGGGTTTACCCGTTCATGAAGCGATACACCCATCTGCCGCAGGTGGTATTGGGTGCGGCATTTGGCTGGTCGATTCCCATGGCGTTTGCCGCGGTCAGCGAGTCCGTTCCGCTCAGCTGCTGGCTGATGTTCCTGGCGAATATTCTCTGGGCCGTTGCGTACGATACCCAATACGCGATGGTCGATCGCGATGACGATCTCAAGATTGGCATCAAATCGACGGCGATCCTGTTTGGTCGTCACGACAAGCTGATCATCGGCATATTACAGGTGGCGGTGCTGGCGCTGATGGTGGCGATTGGTCGCCTGAACGGGCTGAACTGGGAGTTTTACTGGTCCGTACTGGTGGCGGGGCTGCTGTTTGCGTATCAGCAGAAGCTGATCGCGAAGCGCGAGCGTGAAGCCTGCTTTAAAGCGTTTCTGAATAATAACTACGTCGGGCTGGTGCTGTTTCTGGGCCTGGCGATGAGTTACTGGTCATAAAAAAGCCGGGTGGCGGCTTCGCCTTACCCGGCCTACGATTTAGCGGAACATGTAGGCCGGGTAAGCGTTAGCGTCACCCGGCTTTAGCATCATTCGCCCTGCGTCGAACTCTCAATCGTTAAACGCACATCCGCGGTAATCAGCTCTGCCAGCATCTGGTAAACCTTCATCGTCTCTTCCGGCTCGGCATCGCCCGTATCGCTAATGTACCCTTCGTCGCGCAGCGTCAGCACCAGGGAGCTGAATACCGCTTTGTCGAAGAATTCCGGGGCGTTAATGCCATGCAGAACGGAGAGGCGCTGGGCCAGCGTCCGGCTCTCTTTTTCCAGCGTACCGCGGTTGATGGACGGATTTGCACTCAGCAACCAGAAGGTAATGGCGTAGCGCTGCAACGTCTCACGCGCACCGGAAGCCAGGAGCTGCAAGGTACGTGAACGTGACGGATTGATATGTAGTTCATCATCACTGATGGTAATCAGCCCCTGACGATGCATCTCTGCCGTCATTTTATCGAGCTCTGCCGCCAGTTCATCCTTACTCCAGCGCAGGAACAGCTCCGCTTTCAGCATCGGGTAGATGGCCTGAATATGGCGCAGCAGCTCCTGACGCGAAATACGGCGGTGCTGGGTAATAATGGCCGCCATCAGCGACGGCAGCACCAGCATGTGCGTGATGTTATTACGGTAGTAGGTCATCAGCACGGCCTGCTCGCGCGGCAGAATGATGATGTCACCAATCGTATCTTTCTCGACTTCGAACTTGTTCATCTGCAACGCGTGATCGATCAGCTCGCTGGCGGTGGCAGACGGCACGGTCGAATCCACGGAATACGGCACGTTGCGCATGATATCCAGGTAGCAGTCAATCTGCTCGGTCAGCTGTTCGCGGGTCAGTGAACGCTGGCGAGAGGCCAGAAGCGCAGTACAACACAGGTTCATGGCGTTTGCCGCACCAGCATTGTTGATGCGTACCATCAGCTCGGATGCAATGCCGTTGACCGTTGGCGTCAGCCAGGCCGGACGTACCGCTTCGATAGGATCGATAGACTCGCGCCACTCCGGAACATGATGGTTCAGATATGTCATCAGCGGCAGGGGCTCGCCAAAGTTCACGTATCCCTGGCCGAGGTTGCGCAATTTACTCAGCCCACGCAGCATCTGCGGCAGACTCTCTTTCTCTTTAGTCGCACCGCGCAGCTCTTTCGCGTAGGTGCCCACTTCCATCACGTGTTCATAACCGATGTAAATCGGCACCAGCGTGATAGGACGGGTACCGCCACGCAGCATGGCCTGAATGGTCATCGACAGCGTGCCGGTCTTTGGATCGAGCAGACGACCGGTACGCGAGCGACCGCCTTCAACAAAGTACTCCACAGAATAACCGCGGCTGAACAGCTCGCCCAGATACTCCCTGAAGACGGTGGAGTAAAGCTTGTTACCTTTAAAGGTACGACGAATGAAGAACGCACCCAGACGGCGGAAAATCGGGCCTGCTGGCCAGAAGTTCAGGTTGATACCGGCAGCAATATGCGGTGGCACCAACCCCTGGTGATAGAGCACGTAAGAGAGCAACAAGTAGTCCATGTGGCTGCGGTGGCAGGGCACATAGACAATCTCGTGGCCGTCGTGCGCTAACTGACGCACGCGTTCGGCGTTGTGGACGTTAATCCCCTGATAGAGGCGGTTCCACGTGAAGCCGAGGATACGGTCAGAGAAGCGAATCATCTCGTAGGAGAAGTTCGCGGCGATCTCTTCCATCAGCGCGATTGCGTTCTGCTGCGCTTTCTCGTGCGAAATTTTCTTGCTGCGCGCTTCGTCTTCTACGGCACGGGCAATCGCTTTGGAAGCCAGCAGCTTGTTGAACAGATCCTGACGTGCCGGGAGACGTGGTCCAACGGCCGCCAGACGCTGACGTGCAAAGTGCATACGCGCAACGCGCGCCAGCTTTTGCGCAATGATTTTGTCAGTGCCGTGTTCATCCGCCATGCGGCGCAGTGAAACGGAAGGTGAGAAGCGGACAAAACTGTCGCGTCCCAGCCAGGAGACGGCGAAAAACTTCTGAATGCCGTTGAGCATACGCAGCGGCGGGTTCTCTTCCCCTTTTTCGCGCCCCGGACGACGGCCAAACATCACCGACACCGGCACCATCTGCACGTCCAGATCGGGGTTGCTGCGGTGCAGATCGAGGTAATCATGGAACAGCTTAATGGACTCTTCTTTCGGCGTGTAATAGGTGAACACGCGCGGCCCGCCATGGATGAACACGTAGCGTGGCAGCAGCGTACCGTCGACTTCCAGCGGTTCAAGTGGGTCAGGTAAATCGTGCGCCAGACATTGAGCGCGAAGCGTCAGCAGGTCTGCCTTCGAGTTATAAGGCAAAACGTACATAATAGGGCGCGACGTATCGAGCCCTAATTCCAGCGCAGGTTCTGCTGGGATAGACTTACTTTTTACCAGGACGCTTAATGGTAAATTAAGTAATTTGTAGTAAATTCGTGGCCAGCCGGACATAAACGATGTAAAGCCTCTGGTTAATAATGCAATTGCGGCGCAAGGATAACAGAAAGCGCGCAAAATTTCTGTTGTTACCCGTCATACTTCAGGTTGCAGCAAAACGCGCTGCGGCTTTAGTTACAGACGCTATTTATCATAAAAGGTTCTTTTAATGGCCAATAATACCACTGGGTTAACTCGAATCATTAAAGCTGCCGGTTATTCATGGAAAGGTTTCCGCGCTGCATGGGTTAATGAAGCCGCTTTCCGCCAGGAGGCGGTTGCTGCAATCGTTGCCGTTGTCATCGCCTGCTTCCTTGATGTTGATGCTATCACCCGCGTACTGCTCATCGGATCTGTCTTTCTGGTGATGATAGTGGAAATTCTTAATAGCGCTATTGAGGCCGTTGTTGACCGAATCGGGTCGGAATTCCATGAATTGTCTGGCCGGGCGAAAGACATGGGTTCCGCTGCCGTACTGCTGGCGATTATCACTGCGGCGATCACCTGGGTCACGCTGCTTTGGTCGCATTTCCGATGAGCCTCGAGGAATAATTAAGTCCCTGGTTTTTTGTGCAGTTTTTGGTTCCAAAATCGCCTTTGACTGTATATACTCACAGCATAACTGTATATACACCCAGGGGGCGGTATGAAAGCGTTAACGACCAGGCAGCAAGAGGTGTTTGATCTCATTCGGGATCATATCGGCCAGACGGGTATGCCACCCACGCGTGCAGAAATTGCGCAGCGTCTGGGCTTCCGTTCTCCTAATGCTGCCGAAGAGCACCTTAAAGCGCTGGCGCGTAAGGGCGTGATTGAGATTGTTTCCGGCGCCTCACGCGGTATTCGTCTGCTGGTGGAAGAAGAGAGCGGTATTCCGCTGGTGGGTCGCGTAGCGGCAGGTGAACCTCTGCTGGCGCAGCAGCACATCGAAGGGCACTATCAGGTTGATCCAGGCATGTTCAAGCCGAGCGCCGATTTCCTGCTGCGCGTTAGCGGAATGTCCATGAAAGATATCGGTATTTTGGATGGCGATCTGCTGGCGGTACACAAAACGCAGGACGTGCGTAACGGGCAAGTCGTGGTGGCGCGCATTGATGATGAAGTGACGGTTAAGCGCCTGAAAAAACAAGGCAATACTGTGCAGCTTCTGCCTGAAAATAATGAATTCTCCCCGATTGTGGTGGATCTCCGCGAGCAGAGCTTCTCTATTGAAGGGCTGGCGGTCGGCGTTATCCGCAACGGTGAATGGCTGTAATCTCTTCCTGACAGGCTGTAGTTCCTCTACAGCCTGGCCTGTTTTCTGATTCCGGTAATTTCCATGGCATTGCTAACTTCTGCCGATAATGCGTTGTGGCGTCTTGCGCTACCGATGATTTTTTCCAATATTACCGTTCCTCTGCTGGGGCTGGTGGATACGGCGGTTATCGGGCATCTCGATTCGCCGATTTATCTCGGCGGCGTCGCGATCGGCGCAACGGCGACCAGCTTCCTCTTTATGCTGCTGCTTTTTCTGCGCATGAGTACGACAGGCCTGACTGCTCAGGCGTATGGTGCAAAAGATCCCCTGCGTCTGGCGCGTGCGCTGGTTCAGCCGCTTATTCTGGCATTCGGTGCTGGCGCGTTAATTGTTCTGTTGCGTACGCCGCTGATTGATCTTGCGCTCCATATTGTGGGCGGCAGCGATGCCGTACTGGAACAGGCCCGGCGGTTCCTCGAAATTCGCTGGCTCAGCGCGCCCGCTTCACTGGCAAACCTGGTCCTGCTGGGCTGGCTGTTGGGCGTGCAGTACGCCCGCGCGCCGGTGATCCTGCTGGTGGTAGGCAACCTGCTTAACATTATGCTCGATCTGTGGCTGGTGATGGGGCTGCACATGAACGTTCGGGGCGCGGCGCTGGCCACGGCAATTGCCGAGTACGGTACGCTGCTGATCGGTTTGGGGATGGTCTGGCGCGTGCTGGCGATGCGCGGTATCACCCTGGATCTGCTGAAATCGGCCTGGCGCGGCAACATTCGTAAGCTGCTGGCGCTTAATCGCGACATCATGCTCCGTTCTCTCCTGCTGCAACTCTGCTTTGGCGCCTTAACCGTTTTTGGTGCGCGTCTTGGGCCTGAGATCGTTGCCGTCAACGCAGTGCTCATGACGTTACTGACCTTTACCGCTTACGCGCTGGATGGTTTTGCTTACGCCGTCGAGGCGCATTCAGGGCAGGCCTATGGCGCGCGTGAAAGCGGCCAGTTACGTGAAGTCTGGCGTGCTGCCTGTCGTCAGGCGGGTCTGGTGGCGCTGGCCTTTGCTCTGGTATACGCCTGTTTTGGTGGGTATATTGTCGCACTACTCACCTCGTTGCCCGCGCTACGTGAGCTGGCCGATCGCTACATCCTCTGGCAGGTAGTATTACCGGTGGTGGGCGTGTGGTGCTATTTGCTGGACGGCATGTTTATTGGTGCGACGCGAGGGGCGGAGATGCGCAACAGCATGGCCGTCGCGGCGGCGGGGTTCGGCCTGACGCTGCTGACCCTGCCGTATCTCGGCAATCATGGCCTGTGGCTGGCGCTGGCGGTGTTTCTCTCACTGCGTGGCCTTTCGCTGGCCGTTATCTGGCATCGTCACTGGCGAAACAATACCTGGTTTCCAGCCCCGCACGATATATCGTAACGGTTAAAGATTCCGAATAAAAAAACAACTGCCGAATCCTTAACTACAATAATAATCACGTCCAGCAGAAAAGAACGTAGCGGGCGATACTCATAGACGCTTAACACGAGGACACGATTATGAATAAAGACGAAATCGGCGGCAACTGGAAGCAATTCAAAGGTAAAGCGAAAGAACAGTGGGGTAAGCTGACAGATGACGATATGACCGTCATTGAAGGTAAGCGCGATCAGCTGGTAGGTAAAATCCAGGAGCGCTACGGTTACGAAAAAGATCAGGCGGAAAACGAAGTCAAAGACTGGGAAACCCGTAACGACTACCGCTGGTAACCGGTACTATCCCCAAGGGCGGCCCTGAGCCGCCTTTTTCTTTGGCTTTAACGCGGCTTTTTCTTCACCAGGATAGAGTGATCGTGCTGACAGTCATCCTGATGACGGCATGACTCCACCTCCACGCAGGCAGAACATAAGCCGTGGGCTTCAATCACGTTATGGCGCAGCGCAAAGCCCATTCTGGCTGCCAGCGTATGCATAATATCTTCCACACCTTCCGCACACTCTTCCTTCACCACACCACAGCGATCGCAGATAAACATGGCGGACGTGTGAGTTGGCTGGTCAAAAAGATGGCACAGCACATAGCTATTTGTTGATTCCACTTTATGCACAAACCCTTGCTCCAGCAGAAAATCCAGCGCCCGATAAACGGTCGGCGGTTTTGCCTGCGGCTCGCTTTCACGCAGCAGATCGAGCAGATCGTAGGCGCTGATGGCGCCCTGTTGCAGGCTCATCAGACGCAGTACTTCAAGGCGCTGCGGGGTCAGGCGCACATTGCGTTGCGCGCACAGCTTTTCAGCTTGCGCTAACAGCTCTTTTGTGGACTTGTCCATCGGGCACCTCGGATGTGGTAAGGGGTGAAAACTCTCACTTTATCATGTTCTGCTAAAAACACCGAGATCCGCCAGGCTGTGCTATACCTGACGCATCGCAAATCAGGAGATCGCAAAATGAAAAGACCTGACTGTATTCGGCACTGGCGGGACGTGGAAGGCGCTGATGACGCAACGTATCCTGACAGCAACGAACGTTTTTCTATTGGCGCGCCGCTGGCCCGCAAACTGGGTCTCGGCCGCATTGGTATTCACCATGAACGGCTGCCGCCCGGACGCCGCACATCTTATCCGCATGCGGAAAGCGACGAAGAGGAGTTTGTTTACGTTCTGGAGGGTTACCCTGAGGCCTGGATCAATGGCTATTTATGGAAGCTCGAACCCGGAGACAGCGTGGGATTTCCAGCCGGGACGGGCGTGTGTCACACCTTTATCAACAATACCGATGAAGAGGTGCGCTTACTGGTGGTGGGTGAGGCCAATAAAAAACATAACCGTATCTACTATCCGCTCAATCCGGTGTATGCCGCGACGCGCGAAGACCGCTGGGTCGACCATCCGCCTCAGTTTTTTGGGCCGCACGATGGAAAACCTGGGCGAAAATAATTTCCTCTTCTATAAATATTGATGGTCGTCACATATTACAACAGGCCGGGATGGAATTTAACTTAAGGAAATAGCGGGTCTTTTTGCACTTATTCACAGCAATAGTTCGTTCCTGTTTGGGTGATAACAGACAGGGTTAACTAATAACAAACTATTTACGAGCACACTGTGAAAAAACATTTTAAATTTTCGATGGTTAGCATCGCTGTCTCCTTTTTTATGGCAAATCAGGCGGGAGCAGCCAATACCTGGACGGAAGCGCGTAGCGACGCAATGGGCGGAACGGGTGTCGCGGCAGGGAGCTATGGCAGCGGGGCGTTAATCAACCCCGCGTTGCTGGCAAAATCTAAGCCCGAGGATGATGTGACGGTTATTTTGCCGTCCGTTGGCGTGCAGGTGACCGATGAAGACAATCTTCAGGACGAGATTGATACCATTAACGACAAAATCAATCATTACAAGGATGTGGTTGATAGTCTGACCCCCATTGAAGTTATCACCAATCCATTAGGTTCGATCAATCAGTTCCAGGGCGCAGCGAAAGATCTCGCTGATGAACTGGACTACCTGAAAGGCAAGACCGCACACGCCACCGCAGGGGCGGGGATTGCCGTCAGTATCCCTAACGATGTTCTTTCCGTGGCCTTTATGGCAAAAGGCTATGCCCATGGCCGGGTCAGCTCTTCAATCGATCAGCAGGACATTGATTATCTGCGCGGTATACAACGAAGCGATGCGGTGGCTGCCGGTGTGGCGCTGGATGCCGCGCTAAACGGTACCGATCAGATCACCAAAAACCTTAACTCTACGGCGTCTGGTCGGGCGGCGATTGTGTCCGACTACGGTATTGCGGTGGCCCGTCAGTTCGATCTTGGCGGCGTTCCGGTTTCCGTTGGCGTCACGCCGAAGTTGCAAAAAACCTGGCTCTATAACTACACCACCTCAATCTACGATTACGACAGTAATAAGTGGAACGACAGCCGCTACCGTACCGACGACACTGGCTTCAACGTCGATGCCGGTATTGCGGCTGATTTCGGTGAAAACTGGACGGTCGGTGTGAGCGGACAAAACCTGATGTCGCGCGATATCGATACCAAAGATATCCGCATTCGCAACGGACGCACGGGAGAGGTAGTGAGTTATAAAGACACCTATCAGATCCGTCCGCTGGTCACTGCCGGGGCCGCCTGGCATAACGATCTGGTCACGCTTACCGCAGACGGCGATCTGACCGAAACCAAGGGCTTTAAAAGCGAAGACACCTCCCAGTACGTTGGCGTCGGTGCCGAAGTCACGCCGCTGAGCTGGCTGGCAGTACGCGCCGGTTATCGTGCGGATATGAAAGGGAACGACAGCAACGTCTTTACCGGCGGTGTCGGTTTCGCGCCGTTCAACGCCGTCCACGTTGACCTGATGGGGCTTTATGGCGAAGACGAGACCTGGGGCGCAGGGGCACAGTTGAGCATGACGTTCTAAAGTCCACCGGAGGCGCTGCGCCTCCGGCTTTTCTTTATGCTATAGTAGCGCCCCTTTTCCACCAGATGCTTAAAACTTCGCCATGTCGTCAGAATTCCAGACCGCTTTCCCTGCACACCGTTTCTCCATTGCGCCAATGCTCGACTGGACGGACAGACACTGCCGCTATTTCCTGCGCCAGCTCTCCCGCCATACGCTGCTGTACACCGAAATGGTCACTACCGGCGCAATTATTCATGGCAAGGGCGATTATCTGGCGTACAGCGAAGAGGAGCATCCGGTTGCGCTGCAACTGGGTGGCAGCGATCCGGCTGCGCTGGCGCAGTGCGCGAAGCTGGCTGAAGAACGCGGCTATGACGAGATTAACCTCAACGTCGGTTGCCCGTCCGACCGTGTGCAAAACGGTATGTTCGGCGCGTGTCTGATGGGAAATGCACACCTGGTGGCGGACTGCATCAAAGCGATGCGCGACGTCGTCTCTATCCCGGTCACGGTCAAAACCCGTATCGGCATAGACGACCAGGACAGCTATGAGTTTCTGTGTGATTTCATCAACACGGTATCAGGGAAGGGTGAATGCGAGATGTTTATCATCCACGCCCGTAAAGCCTGGCTCTCAGGCCTCAGCCCGAAAGAAAACCGCGAGATCCCGCCGCTGGACTACCCGCGCGTGTACCAGCTGAAACGCGACTTCCCACACCTGACCATGTCGATCAATGGCGGTATTAAGTCGCTGGACGAGGCCAAAGCGCACCTCGAACATATGGATGGCGTGATGGTCGGACGCGAGGCGTATCAGAATCCGGGCATTCTGGCGACGGTTGACCGGGAAATCTTTGGCGTTGAGGGTGCTGACACCGATCCCGTGGCCGTAGTGCGCGCCATGTATCCGTACATTGAGCGCGAGCTGAGTCATGGTACGTATCTGGGCCACATTACCCGCCATATGCTTGGCCTGTTCCAGGGCATTCCTGGTGCGCGCCAGTGGCGTCGTTATCTCAGCGAGAACGCGCATAAAGCCGGTGCGGATATTGAGGTACTGGAACACGCGCTGCGTCTGGTTGCGGATAAACGTTAAATTTCGCTAAAAGATGGTCAAATACGCCACGCCCTGCAACACATTGCGGGCGTTTTGCTTTCAGAACAACAACTTATTTTTGGCATGATTCTTGTAACGATCGCAGCATCATTCGGGAACTCGTGGGAGAGCACCATGCTTGAACTTCTTTTTGTGATTGGTTTCTTTATCATGCTGATGGTCACGGGCGTGTCGCTGCTCGGTATCCTGGCCGCGCTCGTTGTGGCCACGGTGGTGATGTTTGTCGGCGGTTTATTTGCCCTGACGATTAAACTCTTGCCGTGGTTACTTCTGGCGATTGCGGTGGTATGGGCGATACGGGCGATTAAATCGCCAAAACTGCCCAGTTATCAGCGTAATAACCGCTTCCGTTACTAAGGTATTGAGGGGTACGTCACATACCTGCAACTTTTCCGGCAGCAATCCTTAGAACAGAATAGGATTTACTTATCGAATCTGTCACTATGGCTGCCGCTAAAGAATTCATCGAGCTGTACCCTACATACAGCCGAACTAAAAAAAGAAAGGGCTTCCCACGGGAAGCCCAATTTCTTTTTATGGCTCAGGGAATTAACAGACTCGACCCCTGCGTTGCCCGGCTCTCCAGCACCTCATGCGCACGTTGCGCATCGGTCAGCGGATATTTCTGCGCCTCTGCCACATCCACTTTAATCACCCCGCTGGCGATCAGCGAGAACAGCTCGTTGCTGGCTTCCTCAAGTTCTTCCCGGTTGGTGATGTAACCTTGCAGGGAAGGGCGAGTGACGTACAGTGATCCTTTCTGATTCAGAATGCCCAGGTTCACCCCGGTGACAGCCCCGGAGGCGTTACCGAAGCTCACCATCAGCCCGCGACGTTGCAGGCAGTCCAGCGAAGATTCCCAGGTGTCTTTCCCCACCGAGTCATACACCACGCGGACCTTTTTGCCGCCAGTGATTTCTTTTAGCCGCTCAACGATGCTCTCTTCCCGGTAGTTGATCACCTGCCATGCGCCCGCGTCCAGCGCACGCTGCGCTTTTTGCGCGCTGCCTGTGGTGCCGATCAGCTTCGCGCCCAGGGCTTTCGCCCACTGGCAGGCAATCAGCCCCACGCCACCTGCGGCTGCGTGAAACAGGAATTGCTCGTCAGGCTTAATTTCGTAGGTTTTTCGCAGCAGATAATAGACCGTCAGCCCTTTCAGGAATGAGGCGGCAGCCTGCTCGAAGCCGATCGCATTTGGCAGAAGCGCCGCTTTCTCGGCCGGAACGTTATGGATGGAGCTGTAAGCGCCCAGCGCCGACTGCGCGTACACCACGCGATCGCCTTCCTTAATGTGCTTAACCGCGCTGCCCACTTTGCTGACGATGCCGGCCGCCTCTGTGCCCAGCCCGCTCGGCATCGACGGAGGCGGATAGAGGCCGCCGCGAATATAGGTATCGATGTAGTTAATGCCGATAGCTTTGTTTTCCACCTGGATTTCGTTCTCGCCAGGCGCAGCGGGGGTAAATTCCACCGCTTTGAGTACGTCAGGGCCACCATGCTTGTGAAATTCAATACGTGTTGCCATGCTTCCTCCAGAATGTGGTAATCTTTCGACCCACTCTTTATCTCGGTAACTCCATTCACTATGGCAGGAAACAAACCCTTCAACAAACAGACTGAACCTCGTGAGCGTGATTATCAGGTCGCCGGGTTAAAAGTCCCGCCGCACTCGATTGAAGCGGAACAGTCGGTGTTGGGCGGTTTAATGCTGGATAACGAACGCTGGGACGACGTCGCCGAGCGCGTTGTCGCGGAAGACTTCTATACCCGCCCGCACCGCCACATCTTTACGGAAATGGCGCGTTTGCAGGAGTCGGGCAGCCCGATCGACCTGATTACGCTCGCAGAATCGCTGGAGCGTCTGGGACAGCTCGACAGCGTCGGCGGATTTGCCTATCTGGCAGAACTGTCAAAAAACACGCCAAGCGCCGCGAACATCAGCGCTTACGCTGATATCGTTCGTGAACGTGCCGTTGTCCGCGAGATGATCTCGGTGGCAAATGAGATCGCCGAGGCAGGTTTCGATCCCCAGGGGCGCACCAGCGAAGATCTGCTCGACCTGGCGGAATCCCGCGTCTTTAAAATCGCCGAAAGCCGTGCGAATAAAGACGAAGGCCCGAAAAACATCGCCGATGTGCTCGACGCCACCGTCGCACGTATTGAGCAGCTTTTCCAGCAGCCGCACGATGGCGTGACGGGGGTGAACACCGGTTATGACGATCTCAACAAGAAAACGGCAGGTCTTCAGCCGTCGGATTTGATTATCGTGGCCGCACGTCCGTCGATGGGTAAAACGACATTTGCAATGAACCTCGTCGAAAACGCGGCGATGTTGCAGGATAAGCCGGTGCTTATCTTCAGTCTGGAGATGCCCTCTGAACAGATCATGATGCGTTCTCTGGCGTCCCTGTCGCGCGTGGATCAGACCCGCATCCGTACCGGTCAGCTGGACGATGAGGACTGGGCGCGGATCTCCGGCACCATGGGGATTTTGCTGGAAAAACGGAACATCTATATTGATGACTCCTCCGGCCTGACGCCGACGGAAGTGCGCTCCCGCGCACGCCGTATCGCCCGTGAACACGGTGGCATCGGTCTCATCATGATCGACTACCTTCAGCTGATGCGCGTTCCGTCGCTTTCCGACAACCGTACGCTGGAGATTGCCGAGATTTCGCGCTCGCTCAAGGCGTTAGCCAAAGAGCTGCACGTGCCGGTGGTGGCGCTGTCGCAGCTTAACCGCTCTCTGGAACAACGTGCAGACAAGCGCCCGGTCAACTCCGACCTGCGTGAATCCGGCTCCATCGAGCAGGATGCCGACTTAATCATGTTCATCTATCGTGATGAGGTTTATCACGAGAACAGCGACCTGAAAGGGATCGCCGAAATTATTATTGGTAAGCAACGTAACGGCCCCATCGGTACGGTACGTCTGACCTTTAACGGCCAGTGGTCGCGTTTCGACAACTATGCCGGTCCTCAATATGATGATGAGTAATTTCTAAGGAATTCAAATGCAAGCGGCAACTGTTGTTATTAACCGCCGCGCTCTGCGACACAACCTGCAACGTCTGCGAGAACTGGCGCCCGCCAGTAAGCTCGTTGCAGTCGTGAAAGCGAACGCTTACGGACACGGTCTTCTTGAGACCGCGCGAACGCTCCCCGATGCCGACGCTTTTGGCGTCGCCCGTCTCGAAGAAGCTCTCCGCCTGCGCGCAGGTGGAATTACGCAACCGATTCTGCTCCTCGAAGGCTTTTTTGAAGCCTCGGACCTGCCGACCATTGCCGATCAGCACCTGCACACGGCGGTGCATAACGAAGAACAGCTGGCCGCGCTGGAAACGGCCGAACTGAGCGAACCGGTCACCGTCTGGATGAAGCTCGACACGGGCATGCACCGTCTGGGCGTGCGGCCGGAAAGCGCGGAGGCGTTTTATCAGCGTCTGTGTCAGTGCAAAAATGTGCGTCAGCCGGTAAACATCGTCAGCCACTTTGCCCGCGCCGATGAGCCTGAATGCGGCGCAACGGAACAGCAGCTTGATATCTTCAACACCTTCTGCGAAGGCAAACCGGGGATGCGCTCGATCGCGGCATCCGGCGGTATTCTGCTGTGGCCGCAGTCGCACTTCGACTGGGCGCGTCCGGGCATCATTCTTTACGGCGTATCGCCACTGGAGCACAAACCCTGGGGGCCGGACTTTGGCTTTAAGCCGGTGATGTCGCTGGTTTCAAAGCTGATTGCCGTGCGTGAGCACAAAGCGGGAGAGCCGGTAGGTTACGGCGGCACCTGGATCAGCGAGCGCGATACCCGTCTTGGCGTGGTGGCGATGGGCTACGGTGACGGCTATCCCCGCGCCGCACCAACGGGCACGCCGGTGCTGGTCAACGGTCGTGAAGTGAAGATTGTCGGCCGCGTGGCGATGGACATGATTTGTGTTGATCTGGGGCCCGACGCGCAGGATAAAGCGGGGGACGATGCGGTGATGTGGGGCGAAGGCCTGCCGGTAGAACGTATTGCTGAAATAACAAAAGTGAGTGCTTACGAACTTATCACGCGTCTTACCTCAAGGGTCGCGATGAAATACGTCGACTAAGCATGAGCGGGATGCGGTGCATCCCGCTTCTGTTAACATCCCCTCGATCTTCTTCCGCTTCCGGTTTATTGTTGAATTCCCTGCCTCATAATAATCCGGAGAACATCGCGTGTTTCAGAAAGTAGACGCCTACGCCGGCGACCCTATCCTCTCCTTGATGGAGCGTTTCAAAGAAGATCCTCGCAGCGACAAAGTGAACCTCAGCATTGGTCTTTACTACAACGAAGACGGCATCATTCCTCAGTTGAAAGCCGTTGCTGAAGCTGAAGCGCGTCTTAACGCAACCCCGCACGGTGCTTCGCTTTATCTGCCGATGGAAGGATTAAACACCTACCGCAACACTATCGCGCCGCTGCTGTTTGGTGCGGACCACGCGGTGCTCGCGCAAAAGCGCGTAGCGACTATCCAGACGCTGGGTGGCTCGGGTGCGCTGAAGGTAGGCGCAGATTTCCTGAAAAAGTACTTCCCGGATTCCGGCGTGTGGGTCAGCGACCCGACGTGGGAAAACCACGTTGCGATCTTCGAGGGCGCGGGCTTTAAGGTTGAAACCTATCCGTGGTTCGACAGCGAAACGAACGGCGTGCGCGTTGATGCGCTGCTGGAAAAACTGAACACCCTGCCGGAGCGCAGCATCGTATTGCTGCATCCGTGCTGCCATAACCCGACGGGTGCGGACCTCACCAATGCCCAGTGGGATGCGGTGATCGAGATACTGAAGGCGCGTAACCTGATCCCGTTCCTCGACATCGCCTATCAGGGCTTTGGCGCGGGCATGGAGGAAGACGCCTACGCCATTCGCGCGATTGCCAGCGCGGGGCTTCCCGCTCTGGTCAGCAACTCCTTCTCAAAAATCTTCTCCCTGTACGGCGAGCGCGTTGGCGGTCTGTCCGTGGTGTGTGAAGACGCTGAAGCGGCGGGCCGCGTGCTGGGCCAGCTTAAAGCGACGGTCCGCCGTATCTACTCCAGCCCGCCGAACTTTGGTGCGCAGGTGGTGGCGACAGTTCTCGGTGACGAAACACTGAAAGCCACCTGGCTTGCGGAAGTGGAAGCGATGCGTAAGCGCATCCTGTCGATGCGTCAGGAGCTGGTTAACGTCCTGAAAGAGGCCGTGCCTGGGCATAACTTTGATTATCTTCTCAAGCAGCGCGGGATGTTCAGCTACACCGGACTGAGCGCAGCGCAGGTCGATCGCCTGCGTGAAGAGTTCGGTGTCTACCTGATCGCCAGCGGCCGTATGTGCGTGGCGGGTCTGAATGCCAGCAACGTCCAGCGCGTGGCGCAGGCGTTTGCAGCTGTGATGTAAGTACTCACTACTTATTATCTCCCTCTCCCTGTGGGAGAGGGCTGGGGTGAGGGCATCAGGCCGCAGAAAATCTTGCCCGGTGGCGGCTGCGCCTTACCGGGCCTACATCACTCATCCACACTTTGTGATCGTCTTCTTTTTATTCCGCTTCATAAGTAAAAACTCCTTTCCTTCCCCTCCCGCTGGGGTTATGGTCGGATAGTTTTTTGACCATCCGCTCAAAATAAAAAGATAACAAACTGAATATTCAGGGGAAAATATGCGCAAGATCACACTGGCGCTCAGCGCCGCCTGCTTATTGTTCTCGCTTAATAGTACCGTTGTTGCGCGGGCTTCTGCACCCACGCCGCTTTACACCGGCACCACCGCCGCCATTCTTGCCGAACAGGCCCCCATTCACTGGGTTTCAGTGGCACAAATTGAAAACAGCCTGACGGGTCGCCCGCCGATAGCCGTGGGCTTCGATATTGACGATACCGTTCTCTTCTCCAGCCCCGGTTTCTGGCGCGGCAAAAAAACGTACTCCCCGGACAGCGAAGCCTATCTGAAAAACCCGGAATTCTGGGAAAAGATGAACAACGGCTGGGATGAGTTCAGTATCCCGAAAGAGGTTGCCCGCGCGCTGATCGCCATGCACGTAAAGCGCGGCGACAGCATTTACTTCGTGACCGGACGTAGCCAGACCAAAACCGAAACCGTCTCGAAAACGCTACAGGATGATTTTCTGATCCCGGCGGCCAGCATGAATCCGGTCATTTTTGCCGGGGACCAGGAAGGGCAAAACACCAAAACCCAGTGGCTGGAAAAGAAAAATATCAAAGTGTTCTACGGGGATTCAGATAACGACATCACCGCGGCGCACGACGTGGGAGCCAGAGGCATCAGGGTGTTACGCGCCTCGAACTCCACCTACCGACCGCTGCCGATGGCCGGAAAATTTGGTGAAGAGGTGATCGTTAACTCTGAATACTGATGCATTAACGGCGGGGTGAATGCTTTTTTAAGCAAATCTCGCTGCGCGGGTTTTACCTTTCGCTTTCTTGCTGCACACTTAGAAAGATTCACCTTTCATAATGGAGCAGCACATGTGGTATCAACAGACCCTGACCTTAAGCGCAAAACCACGCGGATTTCACCTTGTGACGGACGAAGTCATCGGGCAAATCCGCGACCTGTCGCGCGTCAAAACGGGTTTGCTGCATCTGCTGCTTCAGCACACGTCTGCTTCTCTCACGCTCAATGAAAATTGCGATCCCACCGTCCGGTCTGACATGGAGCGGCATTTTCTGAAAACCGTCCCGGATAACGCCCCGTATGAGCATGATTACGAGGGGGCGGACGATATGCCTTCGCACATCAAATCCTCTTTGCTGGGCGTCTCGCTGATGCTGCCGGTCTACAACGGACGGTTACTGCTGGGAACGTGGCAGGGGATCTGGCTGGGAGAACATCGCATTCACGGTGGTTCGCGTAAAATTATCGCAACGCTACAAGGGGAATAAAGATGACAATTTCGGAGATACTTCAGTACTGCATGAGCAAGCCGGGCGCGGAACAAAGCGTTCACAGCGACTGGAAAGCCACGCAGATCAAAGTGGGTGATGTGCTGTTCGCGATGGTGAAAGAGGTGGATGCGCGGCCTGCGGCATCACTGAAAACCAGTCCGGAACTGGCCGACTTACTGCGCCAGCAGCACGATGATGTCAGGCCAAGTAAGCATCTGAATAAAGCGCACTGGAGTACGGTGTTTCTCGACGGCTCGCTGCCAGATTCGCAAATTTACTACCTGGTGGATGCGTCGTATCTACAGGCGGTTGAACTGCTGCCGGAAACGATCCGACAGCAGCTCTCCGTGTGACGATTACAGCAACGGTTTGAGGAAGCGCGCGGTGTGCGAGGCTTCGCACTCTGCAACGGTCTCTGGCGTACCGGAGACGAGGATTTCACCGCCGCCGCTGCCGCCTTCCGGGCCGAGATCGACAATCCAGTCAGCGGTTTTAATCACGTCCAGGTTGTGCTCAATCACCACGATGGTGTTGCCCTGATCGCGCAGCTGGTGCAGCACGTCCAGCAGCTGCTGGATATCCGCAAAGTGCAGGCCGGTGGTCGGCTCATCCAGAATATACAGCGTCTGACCGGTACCGCGTTTGGACAGCTCACGCGCCAGCTTCACGCGCTGCGCTTCACCGCCGGACAGCGTTGTCGCTGACTGCCCCAGACGAATATAGGTAAGACCCACATCCATGAGGGTTTGCAGCTTACGCGCCAGCGCAGGGACGGCGTCAAAGAACTCGCGCGCCTCTTCGATGGTCATATCCAGCACTTCGTGGATGGTCTTGCCTTTGTACTTAATCTCCAGCGTTTCGCGGTTATAACGCTTACCTTTACACTGGTCGCACGGCACGTAGATATCCGGCAGGAAGTGCATCTCAACCTTGATTACGCCGTCGCCCTGGCACGCTTCACAGCGGCCGCCGCGCACGTTAAAGCTGAAACGGCCTGGCGTATAGCCGCGCGAACGCGCTTCCGGCACGCCGGCAAAGAGTTCACGTACGGGCGTAAAGACGCCGGTATAGGTCGCCGGGTTGGAACGCGGCGTACGGCCAATCGGGCTCTGGTCGATGTCGATAACCTTGTCGAAATGCTCCAGCCCCTGAATGTCGCGGTACGGTGCAGGTTCAGCCAGCGTCGCGCCGTTCAGCGCCGTCTGCGCAATCGGGAACAGCGTATCGTTGATCAGCGTCGATTTACCGGAACCGGACACGCCGGTGATGCAGGTGAACAGCCCGACAGGCAGCGTCAGGGTCACGTCCTTCAGGTTGTTGCCGCGCGCCCCGGTTAGCTTCAGCACTTTTTCCGGGTTCGCCGCCACGCGCTGTTTTGGTACTTCAATTTTGCGCTTGCCGCTCATGTACTGGCCGGTCAGCGACTCGGGCACCGCCATAATGTCTTTCAGCGTCCCTTCTGCCACCACCTGTCCGCCGTGCACGCCAGCGCCCGGGCCGATGTCGATCACGTGGTCCGCGGCGCGGATCGCATCTTCGTCGTGCTCGACCACGATTACCGTGTTGCCGAGGTTACGCAGGTGAACCAGCGTGCCGAGCAGGCGTTCGTTGTCGCGCTGGTGCAGGCCGATAGACGGCTCATCCAGCACGTACATCACGCCGACTAAGCCTGCGCCAATCTGGCTCGCCAGACGGATACGCTGGGCTTCACCGCCGGAGAGCGTTTCAGCCGAGCGGGAAAGCGTCAGGTAGTTCAGGCCAACGTTCACGAGGAACTTGAGGCGATCGCCGATCTCTTTCAGCACTTTTTCAGCGATTTTCGCGCGCTGGCCGGAGAGCTTCAGGTTGTTGAAGAAGTCCATCGCGTGGCCGATGCTCATGTCTGAGATGGTCGGCAGCGCCGTGTTTTCGACAAACACGTGACGCGCTTCGCGGCGCAGGCGCGTGCCCTCGCAGGTGGCGCAGGAGCGGTTGCTGATGAACTTCGCCAGCTCCTCACGCACCGCGCTGGATTCGGTCTCTTTGTAGCGGCGCTCCATGTTGTGCAGCACCCCTTCGAACGGGTGGCGACGCACGGAAGTGTCACCGCGATCGTTCATGTACTTGAACTCAATGTTCTCTTTGCCGGAACCGAACAGGATCACTTTATGTACGTTCGCGCTCAGGCTGGCCCACGGGGCTTCAACGTCGAACTTGTAGTGCTCCGCCAGCGACTTCAGCATCTGGAAGTAATAGAAGTTACGCTTGTCCCAGCCGCGAATGGCGCCACCCGCCAGCGACAGCTCCGGATTCTGGATCACGCGATCAGGGTCGAAATACTGCTGAACGCCCAAGCCGTCACAGGTCGGGCACGCGCCCGCCGGGTTGTTGAACGAGAACAGGCGCGGTTCCAGCTCGCGCATGCTGTAGCCGCAAATCGGGCAGGCAAAGTTGGCGGAGAAGAGCAGCTCTTCCGCTTTTGCATCGTCCATGTCTGACACCACCGCCGTGCCGCCCGACAGTTCCAGCGCCGTTTCAAAGGATTCCGCCAGACGCGTCGCCAGATCTTCACGGACCTTAAACCGGTCAATCACCACTTCGATGGTGTGTTTCTTTTGCAGCTCCAGCTTTGGCGGATCGGACAGGTCACACACTTCGCCGTCGATACGGGCGCGGATATAGCCCTGGCTTGCCAGATTTTCCAGCGTTTTAGTGTGTTCGCCCTTACGCTCTTTAATGATTGGCGCCAGCAGCATCAGGCGTTTGCCTTCCGGCTGCGACAGCACGTTATCCACCATCTGGCTGACGGTCTGGGCCGCCAGCGTAACGTCGTGATCCGGGCAGCGCGGCTCGCCCACGCGCGCATACAGCAGACGCAGGTAGTCATGGATTTCGGTAATGGTACCGACCGTGGATCGCGGGTTATGCGACGTGGATTTCTGCTCAATGGAGATAGCAGGAGATAACCCTTCAATGTGGTCGACATCCGGTTTTTCCATCAGCGACAGGAACTGACGCGCGTACGCCGAGAGCGATTCAACGTAACGACGCTGTCCTTCGGCATACAAAGTGTCGAAAGCCAGTGAGGATTTGCCAGACCCCGAAAGCCCGGTCACGACGATGAGTTTGTCGCGAGGGATTATGAGGTTGATATTCTTGAGATTGTGGGTGCGGGCGCCCCGAACTTCGATCTTATCCATTCACCTTTCCCGGTTGGAACACGGATTGCCTGATTTGTTTGAAGGACAAACGGCTGTCAGAAACGGCTAATTATGACACAAAATGACCTGTTTGAATATACAGTATTGGAATGCATTTTCTGATTCACTGTGTAACAATGTCGAGTCCGCGAGAGAACTCTGGAACATGCTACGCAACTATCAAAGTGTCGCATGGAAATGGTACACTCGCGCGTTTACACTATTAAGAAACGTATTCAGGAGACACGAACATGGCCAGCAGAGGCGTAAACAAGGTGATTCTCGTCGGTAATCTGGGCCAGGACCCGGAAGTACGCTACATGCCGAGTGGTGGCGCAGTTGCCAACATTACGCTGGCTACTTCCGAATCCTGGCGTGATAAAGCGACCGGTGAAATGAAAGAGCAGACCGAATGGCACCGTGTTGTGCTGTTTGGCAAACTGGCTGAAGTGGCCGGTGAGTATCTGCGTAAAGGCTCTCAGGTTTACATTGAAGGCCAACTGCGTACCCGCAAATGGACTGATCAATCCGGTCAGGAAAAATACACCACGGAAGTGGTGGTGAATGTTGGCGGCACCATGCAGATGCTGGGTGGCCGTCAGGGCGGCGGCGCACCGGCAGGTGGCGGCCAGCAGCAGGGCGGTTGGGGCCAGCCTCAGCAGCCGCAGGGCGGCAATCAGTTTAGCGGCGGCGCGCAGTCCCGTCCGCAGCAGCAGTCTGCTCCGGCACCGTCTAACGAACCGCCAATGGATTTCGACGACGATATCCCGTTCTGATATCCAGACGCGTGAAACACAAAAAACCCAGACAATGTCTGGGTTTTTTTATAACAGGCTATCAGGTAATCACCATCGGCCAGTCTGGTGGGGTGTGGCTCATGGCTTCAACCATCACCACTTTAATGTTTTCCCAGACGGCGGCTATATCCACCAGCGTAATACCGAGCAAACCTGTTGCGAACCAGCATGCGGCGCCTAACCCTAACAGGGTGCTAATCACAGCAAGACCTGCGTAGTCGGACTTTCGGAACTGAATGTTTAACGTGCTGGCCAGGAACATCAAAACCGCGCTCAATAACGGCCAGCGCAGGAGCACCATGCTGGTGGTAATGGTTGCCATAAAACCCATCCTCGACAAAACAGACGAACTGGAATGAAACAATGTTTCTCGTTACATAAGATGTGTGAACTATATCACATTTGCTGTTTTATTAGCCAGTATCCGCGTGAGGTAAAAGTGGGTTTATTACCAGGGAAAATATATCGTCGTCGCTCGTATCCGCGTCTGGTCGGAATTTTTATTTTTAATTCATTCAGATAGCAAAACCTTTGCAAAACACCTTCGGCTGTATAGCGTTTACAGCAGTATGTCTATGGATTATGCTTGTGTGGAACAATAAATGTACCCGCAGAAATAATTCATCGCATTGAATTAATTGCCTTTTTTGGATTTTATATTCTTTGTTTTACACTCAGCATGCTCTTTGATTTCGTGGTCTTATTCTTTTATTCAGATATGAGTTATTGCGGTTGCTCTCTCGATTAATGACCTGCGAAAAGATAATGAAAGAACAAAGACGCGAGATTATTAACGACAGCATGCAGGCGCTGCACGCCCTGGCGAAGCTGATGCCGCAACTCAACGCGCAGTGTTCGCCGGTGGAAATGCTGGAAACCATCAACAGCGCTCTGGGGGCAAATCTCTCGTGGGTCAGTGTCGAATCCGCAGACGGGCCGCGCGTGGTTTGTGCCGGCGACGTGACGTGTCACGCCTTCAACGTGGCGGATTTTCTTGCCAGCACCCTGTTGCAGCGGCATCACCGCGCCTGGCGCGTTATCTACTGGAAAGCGCATATTGGCCGGGCGGTATTTTCCCCTCAGCACCCGGGCTATGCGCGGCTGCAAAGCGGCGTCCTGTGTAAACTCTCAGCGCATGACAGACAGTGCAGTGGTTATTTCTTTTTGGCTTTTAATGGAAAACTTACCTCGTTGCCGATACTGAAAAATATCGTGGTGGTATTGGTTGAGAAGCTAAAAGATTATTTTGATGACATCATCGTGCGGGAAAAAACGGCGCAAGAAATGCAGCGCGTCGTCACGCAATATAAAACCTTATTTGAGCGTGCGCCGGTATTAATGAACGCCTTTGACAGGCATAACCGGTGTGTATTGTGGAATGCCGAATGCGAAAAAGTCTTTGGCTGGAGTATGACTGAAATCGACGAGCACCCCGATCCGCTGGCCCTGTTTTATCCGGATCCCGAGGAGCGACAGCGCGTGCAGGAGTCGGTTCGTTTCGCACCACTTAAGGATATGTACGAATGGCACCCGGTGCGTAAAGACGGGACGCAGTTAACGATTCTCTGGTCAAACATCCTTTTGCCGGATAACTCCATTCTCAATATTGGCCTGGATATCACCGAACGTAAAAAAGCAGAACAGCAGCTGACCGTCAAAGCCACCACGGACGATCTGACGGGCTGTCTGAATCGCTCGACAATCTTACAGCAGCTCAAAATGGCGCTGGCAGCCAGTTCGCCGCAGGATGTCAGTAGCCACTTCTGTCTCCTGATGTTCGATCTCGATTATTTCAAGCAGATTAACGATCGGTGGGGACATCAGGTTGGCGATGCGGCATTGATTCACTTTTGCGACCGTATTCGCGAGGTGAGCCCGGCCGGGTCAGCGCTGGGACGGGTGGGGGGCGAAGAGTTTGTTCTTCTGCTGGCGCGTACGGATGGTATGGCCGCTACGTTGCTCTCTTCTCGCCTGCGTGCCGCGCTGATCTCAAAACCGCTGCGTGTGGGCGATAAAACGCTGGTACTCTCCTTCAGCGCCGGGGTGGTTGAAGTCTGTCAGGGGCAACGAGATACTTCTGCCATACTGATGCGTGCCGATAAGGCATTATATGACGCCAAGCGTACGGGAAGAGGAAAAACGGTCCTGGCGTCTGATTATTTATAAATCAGCATAAGAACAAAGAGCAGGCTATTTCAGCCAGCGAATTTTCCACACCTGTCGCGGGTAATTATTTTCCTTATCAGAAACGAAATGAATACTTTTAGTTTGGCTTACGGGAAAATATTATCGGCATCACGAATTTTAGGATTTTTAATACCAAAAGTCAGTTGCTAACTTCCTATGATTCATGCAACGTAATCACCTGTTTATCAAAGCAGCCGGTCTTCATTGCTACAGGCGTACAACATGCAGGGATACAGAGCGGGAAATGAATCGTAGCGCGCGGCGCAAAATGCTCAAAGTGGTCGGGATTATCATGGTAGTTATGCTGCCGGTGATGCTTGCGCTATGGTTTGCCCAGCTTAGTGCAGTGTCGGAAATCAGCGCCCAGCTGCGCACGTTTGCTGAACTTGCTTTAAATAAAACTGAACGGGTTATTCAACAGGTTGACCTGGCCCGGAAAGACGCGGAAAAATATCAGGGCAAAGTGTGTACGCCGGAGCATCGTCAATATATGTTGAACGTTTCCCGCGGTCGCCTTTTTGTTGCCGATTTAATTTATGCTGATGGCCAGGACTTTCTCTGCTCGACCCTTTTTACGCCGGAACACCCTTACATCATCCCCGCTGCCAATTACACACGTAAACCCGACGTTGCTATCTATTATTTTCGCGATACACCATTTTTTAATGGTTATAAAATGATATATATGCAGCGCGGAAATTATGTCGCAGTGGTCAACCCGCTTTCGTACAGTGAGGTGATGTCAGACGATCGTTCCCTGTCGTGGGGAGTGTATGACACCGTCAGCAATGCATTCTTTTCTGTGAGCCAGAAAGCCAATATTTCTTTATTGCATTCGATGCTTCGACATCAGGAAACGACTTTTCAGAAAGATGACCGTTTTTATACGATCGTAAAATCAGAGCAGCGGCCCATTGCGGCCATCGTTTCAACCTCCAGTGCCCGTTTTTATAAAACGCTTTATCATCAGGCTACCCTGACGCTACCGCTAGGGATAATTTGCAGCATTATTATTCTGCTGGTGTGGTCGCGTACACACCGTGAATTCAATTCGCCTGGCCGACTTCTGCACCGGGCGCTGAATAAACGCCAGCTGTGCGTCCATTATCAGCCCATTATTGATATTAAAAATAACCAGTGCGTGGGGGCAGAGGCGTTGTTGCGCTGGCCTGGATTCAACGGTCAGGTTATGAGCCCGGCGGAATTTATTCCCCTGGCAGAAAAAGAGGGGATGATTGAGCGCATTACGGATTACGTCGTGGAGGAGGTGTTCAGCGATCTGGGGCATTTTCTTGCCGCTCATCCCGATCTGTATGTCTCGATTAACCTGTCGGCGTCAGATTTCCACTCTTCGCGTCTTATCGCCCTGATCTCCGACAAAGCCCGCTTTTACTCGGTTCGCGCGCAGCAGATCAAAATTGAGGTGACGGAGCGGGGGTTTATTGACGTGCCGAAAACCACGCCGGTCATTCAGGCGTTTCGTCAGGCGGGGTATGAAGTGGCGATTGATGATTTCGGAACCGGCTACTCTAACCTGCATAACCTCTATTCGCTGAACGTCGATATCCTGAAAATCGACAAATCCTTTATCGATACCTTAACCACCAACAGCACCAGCCACCTGATTGCCGAGCACATCATTGAGATGGCGCAAAGCCTGCGGCTGAAAACCATTGCGGAAGGGGTCGAGACGGGGGAGCAGGTGAGCTGGCTGCTGAAGCGTGGCGTACAGTATTGCCAGGGATGGCACTTCGCGAAAGCGATGCCGCCCCAGGCATTTATGGCCTGGCAGCAGCAACCCTTGCGTTAACACGCATTAATTGAGCTGATGGCGGTAGTCGCTCGGCGTACGGTCAAACTCGCGGCGGAAGACGCGGGAAAAGGTCTGCTGCGACACATAGCCCAGATCCATTGCGATATCAAAAATGGGCCGCTGCGTTGAGCGTAACGCCTGCGCCGCCAGCAGGAGCCTGCGCTGGCGAATGTAATCACCCAGCGTTTGATGCATTACGGTGCGGAACATTCTCTGTAAATACCATTTCGAATAGCCCGACTTTTTAGCGACCACATCAATGTTCAACGGCTGGTCGATATGTTCATCAATCCATTCAATAAGTGTCTGAATAATTTGCTGATGCGACATAAGGTTACCCCTCTGTGGAGACATCTGTCCTGGTTGATTCGTCATTTTCTCTGCGGGGGAGTATAATTCCTCAAGTTAACTTGAGGTAAAGAGGTTTTATGGAAAAGAGATTACCGCGCATCAAAGCACTGTTAACCCCCGGTGAAGTGGCTAAGCGAAGCGGTGTGGCGGTGTCGGCGCTCCACTTCTATGAAAGCAAAGGGTTAATAAAAAGTATCCGTAACGCCGGAAACCAGCGGCGCTACACGCGCGATGTGCTCCGCTACGTGGCGATTATCAAAATTGCGCAACGTATCGGCATTCCTCTGGCCACCATTGGTGACGCGTTCGGCGTATTGCCGGAAGGACACTCGCTGAGCGCGAAAGAGTGGAAGCAGCTGTCGTCCCAGTGGCGAGAAGAACTGGATCGTCGTATTCACACGCTGGTGGCCCTGCGCGATGAACTGGATGGCTGCATTGGTTGCGGGTGTTTATCACGTAGCGATTGCCCGCTGCGTAACCCGGGTGACAGGCTGGGCGAGCAGGGAACAGGGGCACGGTTGCTGGAGGAGGATTGAGAGGTGTTTGCCGGGTAAGGCGCAGCCTCCACCCGGCAACAAACATAAAGAACTAAAGCGCCACTAAGGGCGCTTTAGTTTTTTCCGGTCTTTGTCTTTCTCTCTATCCCGCTGGCTCACGGGAGGGTTTCCCCCGACATCAGTACCCCTCGTGTCGAGCTTGTTAAGGAGGTTCCGGTTTGTACTGACACTTTAATTTTATGCCCGGCCGCCGTTTTTGCCACCGGAGACGGTGAGATTTTAGCCGAATTTTTTTCGTGAAGTTGTTCAGTTTTCTATAGTTAAAAAGTATGAATCATCGGAGAACATCATGCTAACGGTCCACCACCTTAATCAGTCTCGTTCACATCGTGTCCTCTGGGCGCTGGAAGAGCTGGATCTGACGTACGACATCGTGCGCTACCAGCGCGAAAAAACCATGCTCGCGCCAGACTCGCTCAAAAAAGTGCATCCGCTGGGAAAATCCCCGGTACTCGAAGATAACGGACTGGTTCTGGCCGAATCAGGTGCAATTCTGGAATATCTTCAGGAAACGTACGATTCGGCGTCACGATTCAAACCGTTAGATCCCGCCCATAAAGTGCAGTATCGCTTCTGGCTGCATTACGCCGAAGGGTCTTTGATGCCGCTACTGTTAATGAAGCTGGTGTTTAACAGCCTCGGCAAACCACCCGTCCCGTTTGGCCTGCGCACGCTGGGTAAGGCGCTGGGGCAGGGGGTGCAAAAAGCGTATCTCAACCGCCAGCTGGAAACGCATGCGCGCTTTATTAACGATCATCTTGCCGAAAACAGCTGGTTTGCCGGCGACACGCTGACCATGGCTGATATCCAGATGAGTTTTCCCCTCTTCGCCCTGCTGGCGAGAGGCGGCATCGACAATCTCGACCACATAGCGGCGTGGAAACAGAGAGTGGAGGCACGTCCGGGCTGGCAGACAACGCTTGCGAAAGGCGGCCCGCTGACGATCCCCGGCGAGGGATGAAATTTAACGAAATTGCGCATGGACGATAACGTTTGCGCATCCTCTGCTTAATTCTTCATCGTCATGAGGCAATTTTAGCGAAAAACGAGAAAGTTCAGTTGAAAAGGGCGGGTATTAGGCTAGATAATCGTTTGCCTTAATTTGACCACCCGTTTGTAAGCGCGGAGCTAAACGTTTGCTTTTTCTGTGACGCCCTTTCGTCGCAAACGCAACACAAGGATTTGACGTTTAGCTGGCAGTGGCGTCTCCACCTCGCTTACGGACTTCCTAAAAAACTCTCAGGGGATGTTTTCTATGTCTACGCCATCTGCGCGTACCGGCGGTTCACTTGACGCCATGTTTAAAATTTCTGCTCGCGGCAGCACCGTGCGCCAGGAAGTTGTTGCCGGTCTGACCACGTTTCTGGCGATGGTGTACTCCGTCATCGTGGTGCCGGGCATGCTCGGCAAAGCGGGCTTCCCGCCAGCGGCGGTCTTCGTTGCCACCTGCCTGGTTGCGGGTGTGGGTTCGATTGTGATGGGCCTGTGGGCGAACCTGCCTCTGGCGATCGGGTGCGCCATCTCCCTGACCGCGTTTACCGCCTTCAGCCTGGTGCTGGGCCAGCAGATCAGCGTCCCGGTAGCGCTCGGCGCCGTGTTCCTGATGGGCGTGCTGTTCACCGTAATTTCAGCAACCGGCATTCGTAGCTGGATTTTGCGCAACCTGCCGCAGGGCGTGGCGCACGGCACCGGCATCGGTATTGGTCTGTTCCTGCTGCTGATCGCTGCCAACGGCGTCGGCCTGGTCATCAAGAACCCGCTGGACGGCCTGCCGGTTGCGCTGGGTAACTTCGCGAGCTTCCCGGTGATCATGTCGCTGGTGGGTCTGGCGGTGATCATTGGCCTGGAAAAACTGAAAGTGCCGGGCGGCATTCTGCTGACCATTATCGGCGTGTCCATCGTCGGCCTGATCTTCGACCCGACCGTTCATTTCTCCGGGATTTTCGCCATGCCGTCGCTGAGCGATGACAAAGGCAACTCCCTGATTGGCAGCCTGGATATTGTGGGCGCGCTGAACCCGGTGATCCTGCCAAGCGTGCTGGCGCTGGTAATGACCGCGGTGTTTGACGCCACCGGCACCATCCGCGCGGTGGCCGGTCAGGCGAACCTGCTGGATAAAGACGGACAGATTATTGACGGCGGCAAAGCGCTGACCACCGACTCCCTGAGCAGCGTTTTCTCAGGTCTGGTGGGTGCGGCGCCTGCGGCGGTGTACATTGAGTCCGCAGCGGGTACGGCGGCGGGCGGTAAAACCGGCCTGACGGCCATCACCGTTGGCGTACTGTTTCTGCTGATCCTGTTCCTCTCTCCGCTCTCTTATCTGGTGCCAGCTTACGCGACCGCACCTGCGCTGATGTACGTTGGCCTGCTGATGCTGAGCAACGTGGCGAAAATCGACTTCGCGGATTTTGTTGATGCCATGTCCGGCCTGATCACTGCGGTATTCATCGTGCTGACCTGTAACATCGTGACCGGCATTATGATCGGCTTCGCCTCGCTGGTGATTGGGCGTCTGGTCTCCGGTGAGTGGCGCAAGCTGAACATTGGGACCGTGGTCATCGCCGTTGCGCTGGTGGCGTTCTACGCGGGCGGCTGGGCCATCTGAATTGACTTTTTATGCGAAAACGGGTGGCTAAGGCCGCCCGTTTTTATTTTCAGGACTCATCCTGTTGCCTTTTACGTTACTCTGGAGAGGATAGAATAAGAGGCACGACGCCTCAGGTTTGGCTTATAAGAAACACAGCAAACAGGGAACGCATGGAAATTTTCTTCACAATACTCATCATGACCCTTGTGGTCTCATTATCCGGGGTGGTTACACGCGTACTGCCCTTCCAGGTCCCCCTGCCCTTAATGCAAATAGCTATCGGCGCGCTGCTGGCGTGGCCGACGTTCGGTCTGCACGTGGAGTTCGATCCGGAACTGTTTCTCGTGCTGTTTATCCCGCCGCTGCTGTTTGCCGATGGCTGGAAAACGCCGACGCGCGAATTTCTGGAGCACGGGCGAGAGATCTTCGGCCTGGCGCTGGCGCTGGTGGTCGTCACCGTGGTCGGGATTGGTTTCCTGATCTACTGGGCCGTACCAGGGATCCCGCTCATCCCCGCCTTTGCGCTGGCTGCCGTGCTGTCGCCTACCGACGCCGTGGCGCTGTCCGGCATTGTGGGTGAAGGGCGCATTCCAAAGAAAATCATGGGCATTTTGCAGGGCGAGGCGCTGATGAACGACGCCTCTGGCCTGGTCGCCCTGAAGTTTGCCGTGGCGGTTGCCATGGGCACCATGGTCTTTACCGTAGGCGGCGCGACCCTGGAATTCTTCAAGGTGGCGATTGGCGGTATCCTCGCGGGCTTCGTAGTGAGCTGGCTGTACGGACGCTCGCTGCGCTTCCTTAGCCGCTGGGGTGGTGATGAACCGGCGACGCAGATCGTCCTGCTGTTCCTGCTGCCGTTCGCCTCTTACCTGATTGCCGAACATATCGGCGTGTCGGGCATTCTGGCGGCGGTAGCTGCGGGGATGACCATCACCCGCTCCGGCGTGATGCGCCGCGCACCGCTGGCGATGCGCCTGCGTGCAAACAGTACCTGGGCGATGCTCGAGTTTGTCTTTAACGGCATGGTGTTCCTGCTGTTGGGCCTGCAACTGCCGGGCATTATGGAATCCTCGCTGATTGCGGCCGAAGCGGATCCAAACGTTGAAGTCTGGATGCTGTTTACCGATATCGTGCTCATCTACCTTGCACTGATGCTGGTGCGTTTCGGCTGGCTGTGGACGATGAAGAAATTCAGCGTTCGCTTCCTGACCAAAAAGCCGATGGAGTTTGGCTCGTGGACTACGCGCGAGCTGCTGATTGCCTCATTCGCGGGCGTTCGCGGGGCGATCACCCTTGCTGGTGTCCTCTCCATTCCTCTGCTGCTGCCGACGGGTGACGTCTTCCCGGCGCGCTACGAGCTGGTGTTCCTGGCGGCGGGCGTGATTCTCTTCTCCCTGTTTGTCGGCGTGATTATGCTGCCGATTCTGCTGCAACATATTGACGCAGGGGACTCCTCGCAACAGCACAAAGAAGAGCGGATTGCCCGTGCGGCGACGGCGGAAGTGGCGATTGTCGCCATCGAGAAGATGGAGGAGCGTCTGGCCGCCGATGCCGAAGAGAACATTGATAACCAGCTGCTGAAGGAAGTCAGTTCACGCGTGATTGGTAATTTGCGTCGCCGTGCTGACGGACGTAACGACGTGGAAAGTTCGTTGCAGGAAGAGAACCTCGAACGCCGTTTCCGCCTGGCGGCGCTGCGCTCCGAGCGTGCCGAGCTGTATCACCTGCGCGCGACGCGGCAGATCAGTAACGAGACGCTGCAAAAGCTGCTGCACGATCTGGACCTGCTGGAAGCGTTGTTGATAGAGAATCAGTAGCGCGCTTTGCCCCCTCACCCTAGCCCTCGCCCTATGGGGAGAGGGGTTGGGGTGAGGGGTCAGGGCACCCAAAACCCCTCACAGCATTGCAACCACGCCTGCGCGCTGTGCGACAGATAGACCCCTTCACGCCAGATCATCCCCAGCTGCCAGTGCAGGTCGCTCTCCAGCGGGATCCAGCGCAGCGTGTTTTTATCCAGCCGCTCGCAGATCGGCTGCGGCAGAATGGCAATCCCCACGCCCGCCTGTACCATCGCCGCCAGAAAATCCCACTGGCCGCTGCGCACCGCAATGCGCGGCTTTACGTTGTGCTGGTTAAACAGTGCCATCAGCTGGCGGCTTAAGGCAAAATCTTCGTTGTAAATCAGCAGCGGGTGTTCGCCGAGCAGCTCGGGTTTTACTGCGTCTATCTTCAGCCAGTCGCCGGAGCGCGGCACCAGCACGCACAGCGGGTGGCTGAACAGCGGCAGCGTCGCCAGGCCGCTTTCCTCCTCTACGGGAAGGGCCGTCATGGCCACGTCCAGTTCACCGTTCATCACCGCCTGCTGCACGGTCAGGCCGCCAAATTCAGAAATTTTTAGCTCAACGCCGGGATAGCGCTGACGAAACAGGCTTATCGGCCCGGCCATCATCATGCCGACCATCGGCGGAATACCGAGCCGCAGCAGCCCTTTTGTCAGGTGGTTGATGTCCCCAAGCTCGGCCTCCAGCTGGCGGAACTCTGCCAGAATGGCCAGCCCGCGCTCGAACACTACGCGACCGGTATCGGTCAGCAGTAGCTTGCGCCCGTCGCGGATCAGCAGCGTACAGTTCAGCTCATCTTCGAGGTTTTTCAGCATCTTGCTGATGGTCGGCTGGGTTACGAATAACTTCTCCGCTGCGCGAGTAAAACTTTGCTGGCGAACCACCTCGACAAAATAGCGCAGCGTTCTTATGTCCATGATTATTCCTCGAAACTATACCTTCGATGATTTTAATTCATTTCAGTCGATACCGTACGCTCACTATACTGGCGCCTCGTCTCATTTCTGAGGAAAACCCCCATGGCCGTGGCGTTAAGCCGTGTTACGCCTGCCGTTGTGCAACGACTTCAGGTACCGGTTCAGGTACTGCTCTACGCGGGACTGTTTGTTTTCGCGGAATATCTTGTCGACTGGCTGCATCTGCCTTTACCCGCCAACCTGGTGGGGATGGTGCTGATGCTGACGCTGATCCTCTGTCGCGCGTTGCCCCTTAACTGGGTGCGCGCCGGGGCGCGCTGGCTGCTGGCGGAGATGCTATTGTTCTTTGTGCCGGCCGTGGTGGCGGTGGTGAATTATGCACAACTGCTGATGGTCGACGGCTGGCGCATCTTTGCGGTTATCGCCCTGAGCACGCTGATGGTGCTGGGCGCCACCGCCTGGGTGGTGGATAAGGTGTATCGCTTTGAAATCAGCAGGCAGAAGCATGACTAACTTTCAGATAAGCCTGCTGTGCCTGATTGCGACAGTTGTCATCTACTTTGCCAACAAGCGCCTGTATCGCCGCTTTCGCGCGCTGCCGCTGATGCCGTTGGTCTTTACGCCGATCCTGCTGGTGCTGATGCTGGTCTTCGGCCATATCTCCTGGCAGAACTACATTGGCGAATCCCACTGGCTGCTGTGGCTGCTCGGCCCGGCGACCATCGCCTTCGCCGTACCCGTTTATGACAACCTCGCTATTATCAGACGCCACTGGATGTCGCTCAGCGCGGGCGTCGTCACCGCGACGGTGGTGGCGGTGTGCAGCTCGGTCTGGCTGGCGCGCCTGTTTACCCTGTCGGATGAAATCCAGCGCAGCCTGGCGGTGCGTTCGGTGACCACGCCGTTTGCGCTGGCAGCCGCCAAACCGCTCGGTGGCCAGCCGGATCTGGTGGCGCTGTTTGTGGTGGTGACGGGCGTCTTTGGGATGGCGGTGGGCGATATGCTGTTTCTGCGGCTTTCTATTCGGGAAGGAATGGCCAAAGGCGCGGGATTTGGCGCGGCGTCGCACGGCGCGGGCACGGCACGTTCCTATGAGCTGGGACAGCAGGAGGGCGTTGTCGCGAGCCTGGTGATGATGCTTTCGGGCGTCACGATGGTGCTGATCGCACCGCTGGTGGCGTGGGTGATGTTTTAAGCTCCCCGGCCAGAATGGCCGGGGAGAAAGGTTTAGTGCGCGCGGCCCTGCTCAACGCCAAGACCGGTTTGTGAACGAATAAACTGGGCGCGGAATTTCTCGCGCTCCAGGTTACCTTCCGGCGAATTGTCGGTAGCCGAGAAGACCCAGATACCGACAAACGCCACGGCAATGGAGAACAGCGCCGGGTATTCATACGGGAAGATAGCGCTTTCGTGACCGAGGATCTGCACCCAAATCGTTGGGCCCAGAATCATCAGGATCACCGCCGTCAGCAGCCCCAGCCAGCCGCCAATCATCGCCCCACGGGTGGTCAGTTTTGACCAGTACATTGAGAGCAGAATGATCGGGAAGTTACAGCTTGCCGCAATCGAGAAGGCCAGCCCGACCATAAAGGCGATGTTCTGCTTCTCGAACAAAATCCCCAGCAGGATGGCGACGACGCCCAGCACCAGCACGGTGATTTTGGAGACTTTTAGCTCATCGCGCTCGCTCGCGCCTTTACGGAAAACGTTGGCGTAGAGGTCATGCGAGACCGCCGACGCGCCGGCCAGCGTCAGCCCTGCAACCACCGCGAGGATGGTGGCGAAGGCCACGGCAGAGATAAAGCCAAGGAACAGGTTGCCGCCCACCGCGTCGGCCAGATGCACCGCCGCCATGTTGTTACCGCCGATAAGCGCGCCCGCCGCGTCTTTAAACGCCGGGTTCGCCCCCACAAGCATGATCGCGCCAAAGCCGATAATAAAGGTCAGGATATAGAAGTAACCCATAAACCCGGTGGCGTAGAACACGCTCTTACGCGCTTCACGCGCATCTGACACCGTGAAGAAGCGCATCAGGATATGCGGCAGACCTGCGGTACCGAACATCAGGCCGAGACCGAGCGAGAGCGCGGATATCGGATCTTTCACCAGCCCACCCGGGCTCATGATCGCTTCCCCTTTCGGATGCACTGACATGGCTTCGGTAAACAGATTATTGAAGCTGAACCCAACGTGCTTCATCACCATAAAGGCCATAAAGCTGGCGCCGAACAGCAGCAGTACCGCTTTGATGATCTGTACCCAGGTGGTGGCCAGCATGCCGCCGAACAGGACATACATCACCATCAGCACGCCCACCAGCACCACCGCGATGTGGTAGTTCAGGCCGAACAGCAGCTCGATCAGCTTACCCGCACCCACCATCTGCGCAATCAGGTACAGCGCCACCACCACCAGCGAACCGCAGGCGGAGAGGGTACGAATCGGCCCCTGCTTCAGGCGATAGGAGGCGACGTCAGCAAAGGTATAGCGCCCCAGGTTACGCAGGCGCTCGGCAATCAGGAACAGAATGATCGGCCAGCCGACAAGGAAGCCGAGGGAGTAGATCAGGCCGTCATACCCTGAGGTATACACCAGCGCGGAGATCCCAAGGAACGAGGCGGCAGACATAAAGTCTCCCGCAATCGCCAGACCGTTCTGGAAGCCGGTAATGTTGCCGCCCGCGGTGTAGTAATCGTTACGGGAGCGCACGCGTTTCGACGCCCAGTAGGTGATATACAGCGTCAGCACCACGAAAATCAGGAACATGATAATCGCCTGCCAGTTGGTTGGCTGGCGCTGGACCTCGCCGGTAATGGCATCTGCTGCATGGGCAGCAAAGGGAAGTGTGGCGGCGAGCGCCGTCAGAATTCTCTTCATGATGCTTTTACCTCGCGCAGAACTTCTCTGTTAAGACGATCGAATTCACCGTTCGCACGCCAGACGTACACACCCGTGAGCACAAACGAAATGATGATAACGCCAATCCCAATCGGAATACCGCGCGTGACGCTGGTACCCTCATGCAGCGGGGTGCCCAGCCAGTGCGGCGCAAAGGCGATCAGCAGAATAAAGCCGACGTAGATAATCAGCATGATGATGGAAAGGATGAAGGCAAACCGTTGCCGTTTTTCGACGAGCTCCCTGTAGTGCGCACTATTCTCTATCTGCTGACAAATATCGTTATTCATCACAGAAGTCTCCAGAGGTAAGGTTGGTTTGTTTTATCCCCTCTCCCCTATGGGGAGAGGGTTAGGGTGAGGGGAGAGGGAGAAAAAAATTATGAAGGCATTGCGATGGCCTGCTTCTCTTCGAGCAGTTTGTCCACCACGCCAGGATCCGCGAGCGTTGAGGTATCACCGAGGTTGCTGGTGTCGCCTGCCGCGATTTTGCGCAGGATACGGCGCATAATCTTGCCGGAACGGGTTTTCGGCAGCGAGTCGGTCCAGTGCAGCACGTCCGGCGTGGCAAGCGGGCCGATCTCTTTACGCACCCAGTTGCGCACCTCGGTATACAGCTCTGGCGACGGCTCTTCGCCGTGGTTCAGGGTGACGTAGGCGTAGATCGCCTGGCCTTTGATGTTGTGCGGAATGCCGACAACCGCCGCTTCGGCAATCTTCGGATGCGACACCAGCGCAGACTCAATCTCCGCCGTGCCCAGACGGTGGCCAGAGACGTTCAGCACGTCGTCCACGCGTCCGGTGATCCAGTAATAACCGTCTTCATCCCGGCGCGCGCCGTCGCCGCTGAAGTACATGTTTTTGAAGGTCGAGAAGTAGGTCTGCTCGAAGCGCTCGTGGTCGCCGAACAGGGTACGCGCCTGGCCAGGCCAGGAATCGACGATCACCAGATTGCCCTCGGTGGCGCCTTCCTGCGGATTGCCTTCGTTATCCACCAGCGCAGGCTGTACGCCGAAGAACGGACGGGTGGCCGAACCGGCTTTCAGCTGCGTGGCGCCCGGCATCGGGGTGATCATAAAGCCGCCGGTTTCGGTCTGCCACCAGGTGTCCATCACCGGGCACTTCTCGTTGCCGATCTTCTTCCAGTACCACTCCCAGGCTTCCGGGTTGATCGGCTCGCCCACGGAGCCGAGGATGCGCAGGGAAGAGCGGTCCGTGCCTTCGATGGCTTTATCGCCTTCCGCCATTAATGCGCGGATCGCCGTTGGCGCGGTGTAGAGAATGTTGACCTGATGCTTATCAACCACCTGGCACATACGCGCCGGCGTTGGCCAGTTCGGTACGCCTTCAAACATCAGCGTCGTTGCGCCGCAGGCCAGCGGGCCGTACAGCAGGTAGCTGTGGCCGGTGACCCAGCCCACGTCGGCGGTACACCAGTAGATGTCGCCCGGATGGTAGTCGAAAACGTATTTAAAGGTGGTGGCCGCGTAAACCAGATAGCCGCCGGTGGTATGCAGCACGCCTTTCGGCTTACCGGTGGAGCCGGAGGTATAAAGAATAAACAGCGGATCTTCCGCGTTCATCTCTTCCGGCTGATGCTGGTCGCTCGCTTTTTCAATCAGATCGCTCCACCACAGGTCACGCCCCTCGTGCCAGTCGATTTTGCCGCCCGTGCGTTTGAAGACAATGACGTTACTGATGGATTTCACGTTCGGGTTTTTCAGCGCTTCATCAACGTTTTTCTTCAGCGGAATACCGCGCCCGGCGCGCACGCCCTCGTCAGCGGTGATCACCAGCTTCGAATTCGAGTCGACAATACGCCCGGCAACCGCCTCCGGCGAGAAGCCGCCGAAGATAACGGAGTGGATCGCGCCGATGCGCGCGCAGGCCAGCATAGCCACCGCCGCTTCCGGCACCATTGGCATATAGATCGCCACTACATCGCCTTTTTTAATGCCCTGGGCCAGCAGCACGTTGGCAAAGCGGCACACGTCGCGATGCAGTTCTTTATACGAGATGTGTTTACTCTGAGAGGCATCGTCGCCTTCCCAGATGATGGCCGTTTCGTTGCCGCGTTCGGCAAGATGGCGGTCCAGGCAGTTCGCCGCCAGGTTCAGCGTGCCGTCTTCATACCATTTAATGGAGACGTTGCCCGGCGCGAAAGAGGTGTTCTTTACCTTCTGATAAGGTTTGATCCAGTCGAGGATGTGACCCTGCTCACCCCAGAACGCGTCAGGGCTGGAAACGGACTGCTGGTATTTCTCCTGGTACTGCTCCGGACTTATCAGGCAACGGTCCGCAATGTTTGCGGGAATGTCGTGTTTGTGTATTTGGCTCATGGCTTTTTTTCTCCTTGTAAGATGTTAATAATATGTCGCAAAAACGTTAATAGTAGGGGCTTTACAAGCTTTGTTTAGTATTTGGGCGACAGATCACGCAATGTCTGAAGAGTATGAAAATTGAGCGAATGAAACTTTGAAGGGAAATAATTCATCTGAAGAATTATTCACTTTTTTGAAGTGAAAATATTTTGTATAACAAACGGTTATTTATGCGAATTGCTATAAATTACCGACAATGACACTTTTTGCAGTGAAATGCCTTGTTCTTTAAGGCTTGCGCAGCATGCCGTGCAAATGATACTCATACGGCGCGTTAAAAAATCCCATAAACCAACGCAACACAATTCATACCCTTTCAGTATGTCTCCATATTCATGCAGTTTTGATGGTGCGGAGATTTCATTGAGGAAGTCAGTTTCTATGAAAAATTTGAAAGTCAGCCTGGCCTGGCAGATCCTGCTGGCCCTTGTGCTGGGCATCTTGCTGGGCAGTTACCTCCATTATCATAGCGACAGTCGCGAGTGGCTGATTGCGAACCTTCTCTCCCCTGCGGGCGATATCTTTATTCATCTGATCAAGATGATTGTTGTGCCGATTGTGATCTCGACGCTGGTGGTCGGTATCGCGGGTGTTGGTGATGCGAAACAGTTAGGCCGCATCGGCGTTAAAACCATTCTCTATTTCGAAGTGATCACTACGGTTGCCATCGTACTTGGCATCACCCTGGCGAACGTGTTCCAGCCTGGTGCCGGGATCGATATGTCGCAGCTGGCGACGGTGGATATTTCGAAATACCAAAGCACAACCGCCGATGTGCAGAGCCATTCGCATGGGTTGATGGGGACTATTCTCTCGCTGGTACCGACCAACATTATCGCGTCCATGGCGAAGGGCGAGATGCTGCCGATCATCTTCTTCTCGGTACTCTTTGGCCTGGGGCTTTCTTCCCTGCCCGCGACGCACCGTGAACCGCTGGTGACCGTGTTCCGCTCTATCTCCGAAACCATGTTCAAAGTCACCCACATGGTGATGCGTTATGCGCCAGTCGGGGTATTCGCGCTGATTGCGGTGACCGTAGCGAACTTCGGCTTTGCCTCCCTGTGGCCGCTGGCGAAGCTGGTGATTCTGGTGCACTTCGCGATTCTGTTCTTCGCGCTGGTGGTGCTGGGCATTGTGGCGCGCCTGTGCGGGCTCAGCATCTGGATCCTGATCCGCATCCTGAAGGATGAGCTGATTCTGGCGTACTCCACGGCAAGCTCCGAGAGCGTACTGCCGCGTATCATTGAGAAGATGGAGGCCTACGGTGCGCCGGCGTCCATTACCAGCTTCGTTGTACCGACCGGTTACTCCTTCAATCTGGATGGTTCAACGCTGTATCAGAGTATTGCAGCGATCTTTATCGCGCAGCTGTACGGCATTGACCTGTCGCTGTGGCAGGAAATCGTGCTGGTTCTGACGCTGATGGTGACTTCAAAAGGGATCGCAGGCGTGCCGGGCGTCTCCTTCGTGGTGCTGCTGGCGACGCTGGGCAGCGTCGGTATTCCGCTGGAAGGCCTGGCGTTTATTGCCGGTGTGGACCGTATCCTCGACATGGCGCGTACCGCGCTGAACGTGGTGGGTAATGCGCTGGCGGTGCTGGTAATCGCTAAGTGGGAACACAAGTTCGACCGTAAAAAAGCGCTGGCGTATGAACGCGAGGTACTGGGTCGTTTTGATAAAACGGCTGACCAGTGATGTAAAAAGCCGGGTGGCGGCTTCGTCTTACCCGGCCTGCATAAGCCGTAGGCCCGGTAAGCGCAGCGCCACCGGGCAACAATTTACTCCCCGCTCAACGCATCAAACTCTTCACACCCGGTATCAAACCCTTCGGTACAGCTCAGGTTTAACCAGTAAAGCGCTTTCTGCTTATTCGGTGTGATAAAGCCTTTCTCACCCTGCCTGAACAGCATTCCTGCCCAGTACTCCGCATAGCCCGTCCGGGACAGAGCCGAACTCCGCTTGAACCACGATGCGGCCTGCACGTCATCCTGAGGAACTTCAACGCCGTTGGCATAGATCAGCCCCAGCAGCTGTTGCGCGTCTACCGCCGAGTCGCTATCGATGTCTTCGGTCGCCGATTGCAGCAGTGCGATGGCCTGCGGGTAGTCGGTTTTGCCCGCCTGCGTGTTCACCAGCACACGCGCCAGCATGATCGCGCCGCGTTTGCTGCCCGCAATGTTTGCCTGTTGGGCCAGGGCTTTAGCCTGCGCATAGTCACCCTGCGAAAAGTGGATTTGCGACAGCAGCGCCATGGCGTCGACATCACCGCCTTTTGCCGCTTTTTCCGCCCACAGCGCCGCCTGCGCGCTGTCGCCGGAACTGAACCAGGTATCGGCGAGATAATACTGCGCGCGCGCATCGCCCGCTTCAGCCTGCTTTTTATACTGGCTGCCTATCTCATCGGCATGGGCAAACGCGGTTAAAAATAACAACATCAGAAAAAGGATTTTCATGGATTCTTATCATCTGGGTACACGCCGCGCAGTATAATCGCGGCGACAGAAGAAAAAAACGGGTGCGTTAAGACCTCAGCATCCCACAAGCCGGGCGGAACACGCGTTCCGCCCGAAGAGGTTAGCCTGCGTTACAGGCTAATTTCGCCGCCACCTCCTGATGTTCACTCTTTATTGAAAACTCGCAGAGCCTGCCGCGAGTAATAAAGGTAAAGATCACTATCGTCAGGCAAACAATAAAGACGATGCCTAACGCAGTTTTTAATGGCGTCATGCCTTTTACTCCTTGTCAAAAAAAGAATAAGAGGCTACTCTCAACTTGTTGGAGTTGAGGGAGTAGCCTCGGGTAAATGAAAATTTCCCGGGGCTTTCTACTTTCTGTCCCTCAACAATGCTCAAGACAGAAAGTCTTAAGCACCCGCCGCACATCTTATCCCTCTGAATTAAAATGCAAAGATGTAATTCTATTCTGCGTAAATTACATTATTTCTGCGAGCCGCTTTCCAGAATAATAATTTCTATTTCTTATGAATTAATCGGAAATAAAAAGGGAGTGAATATATCACTCCCTTTATTCAACGATAAATTAACGGCTTCAACCCATTGCGCTTTCGCGCAGTCGGGCTTTCAGCTTGTTATATTCGTCGATCACATACTGTTCCGCAGCGTGTTGATCCGCAATGGGCTCCACGTTTACGGCGCAGTATTTATACTCCGGCGTTTTGGTTATCGGGCTTAAGTTCTCGGTCACCAGCTCGTTGCAGGCGCCAATCCACCACTGGTAGGTCATATAGACTGCCCCTTTGTTCGGACGGTCGCTGACCTGCGCGCGGGTAATGATGCGGCCTTTACGCGAATTCACCCACACCAGCGCTTCATCTTCAATACCGAGCCGTTCGGCATCGGCGGTGTTGATCTGCGCGTAACCCGGTTCATCCGCCAGCGCCGCCAGCGCGGCGCAGTTGCCGGTCATGGAACGGCAGGAGTAGTGGCCCACTTCACGCACGGTGGAGAGCACCATCGGATACTCGTCGGTGAGCTTATCGATCGGCGCGACCCAGTCGCAGGTGAAGAACTGCGCCAGCCCGTTCGGGGTGTCGAACTTCTCTTTAAAGAGGTATGACGTCCCCTGATCGGATTCTGACTCATCCCGGCACGGCCACTGGATGTAGCCCAGCTCACCCATTTTTTCATAGGTTGCCCCATAAAAGTCCGGGCACAGATGCCGCAACTCGTCCCAGATCTCCTGGGTGTTGTTGTAGTGCATCGGGTAGCCCATGCGGGTGGCGATTTCGCTGATGATCTGCCAGTCCGTTTTCAGATCCCATTTCGGCTCGACGGCCTTGAAGAAGCGCTGGAAGCCGCGGTCTGCCGCCGTATAGACACCTTCATGCTCGCCCCAGGAGGTCGACGGCAAAATCACATCCGCCGCTGCCGCGGTTTTGGTCATAAAGATATCCTGAACAATCACCAGCTCCAGATCCTCAAAGCCTTTGCGCACTGCGGACAGTTCGGCGTCGGTCTGGAGCGGATCTTCACCCATGATGTAGGCCGCACGCACTTCACCGTGCGCCGCGCGGTGCGGCAGCTCGCTGATGCGATACCCGGTGTGTGCCGGCAGGCTCTCCACGCCCCAGGCCTTCGCAAACTTCTCGCGGTTTTCCGGGAATTTGACGTACTGGTAGCCCGGATAGGTGTCCGGCAGCGCGCCCATATCACACGCACCCTGCACGTTATTCTGACCACGCACCGGGTTCACGCCCACATGCGCTTTACCCAGATTGCCGGTCAGCATGGCGAGGCTGGTGAGCGAGCGCACGGTTTCCACGCCCTGGTAGAACTGGGTCACGCCCATGCCCCAGAGAATGGCGGCGGTTTTTGCCCCGGCATACATTCTGGCCGCCTGACGAATCTCCTGCGCGCTGACGCCGGTTATCGCTTCGACGGATTCAGGCGTATAGCCCTCGACTATTTTCTTATACTCTTCAAAGCCTTCTGTACGGGTCGCGACAAACGCCTGGTCGTACAGGTTCTCCTCAATAATGACGTGCCCCATTGCGTTCAACAGCGCGATGTTTGAACCGTTTTTCAATGCAATGTGCATATCCGCAATGCGCGCGGTTTCAATTTTGCGCGGATCGCAGACGATGATTTTCGCCCCATTCTGTTTAGCGCGAATAACGTGGTTCGCGACGATAGGGTGAGAATCCGCCGGGTTATAACCAAAGATGAAGACGAGATCGGTATTATCTATCTCGTTGATGGCATTACTCATTGCGCCGTTACCGACCGACTGGTGCAGACCTGCAACCGATGGGCCGTGTCAGACGCGAGCGCAGCAGTCGACGTTATTGGTACCAATAACGGCGCGCGCGAATTTTTGCATCACATAGTTGGTTTCATTCCCGGTTCCGCGTGAGGAGCCGGTGGTCTGAATCGCATCCGGGCCATACTTGGCCTTGATGGCGCTGAGGCCCGTGGCGACGTAATCCAGCGCTTCATTCCAGGAGACGGCTTCCAGCTTGCCGCCGCGCTCGCGGCGGATCATAGGGGTTTTCAGGCGCGGGGTGAGGATTTGGGTATCGTTAATAAAATCCCAGCCGTAATATCCTTTCAGGCACAGCGTGCCCTGATTGGTTTTACCCTGCGCCGCTTCCGCCCGGACGATTTTGCCGTTATTGACCACCAGGTGGATCTTGCAACCTGAGGCACAATAAGGGCAAACCGTGACGACTTTTTTCATCACTTTGCTCCAGTTAAACAGTTCTTACCTGCCCAATATGCAGCTTCTATGCCATGTTTTTATTATGGGTATTTCCTGACTTTACGACCCTTTGCGTGGCAAAACCCTGACGAAAAACAGCCAATCGTCAAAATTGACGTGTCGAAAGGGCAGGGGATGTGACATGGATTGAATTTCCGTCACGTAAAAAACAATTCGGCTGGAGCCGGCGGCAGAATGGTTCAGACTTAACATAATTCCCTGACGGAAGCATGCGATGAAACCGGCGATTCTGGTGGTTGACGATGATGTCGCAGTCTGCGAACTGCTACAGGATGTGCTCAGCGAGCACGTCTTTACCGTACTGACGTGTCACTCTGGGCAGGACGCGGTGAACCGTGTCCAGCAGGACTCCGGCATTGCGCTGGTTCTGCTGGACATGATGCTGCCGGATATCAACGGATTACAGGTTTTACTGCAACTGCAAAAGCAGCGACCATCGCTACCGGTGGTAATGCTGACGGGGCTGGGAAGTGAATCAGATGTGGTCGTCGGGCTGGAAATGGGCGCTGATGATTACATCGGAAAACCGTTCAATCCGCGCGTGGTGGTCGCCCGCGTTAAGGCGGTGCTGCGGCGTACCGGCGCGCTGGACGCGGAGCCTGCCGCGCCGCGCGTTGAAGGTATTGCCTTTAACGGCTGGACGCTGGACACCACCCGCTGCGAGCTGAGCGATCCGCAGCGTAATACCGTGCCGTTAACACAAGGCGAATATGGCCTGCTGCTGGCATTAACGCAAAACGCCCGCCGGGTACTGAGTCGTGAACAGCTGCTGAAGCTGACCCACAGCGAAAGCGCCGAGGTCTTTGACCGCACTATCGACGTGTTGATCATGCGGCTACGGCGAAAAATTGAGGTCAATCCGCACCAGCCTCTGCTGATCAAAACCATTCGCGGTCTGGGCTATGTTTTTGCCACGGACGTTTCCCATCATGAGAAAGCCGCCTGACCGTTCTCCTGAATAAACGCCTGAAGCTCGGCCAGCGTTTTCGCGCCGTCAATTGCATTAGCCGCCAGCAGGCTGGCCCGCGCGCAGGCGTGCGCCAGATAAATACTCTCCGTCAGCGGCAGGGATTCATGGCAGCCGTATAAAAAGCCCGCGCAAAACGCGTCGCCCGCGCCGACGCTGCCGATAATCTCGTCCTGCGTCAGCTTCCACGACGGAACCCATTGCCCTTTTTCACCCGGCGCTTCACCCCATGCCCCTTCCGGACAGTGGATCACCACCCGCTGTCGCACGCCAGCCGCCAGCAGTTGTGTGGCAGCGTCGGCGATATGGGCCATGTTCAGCGCATCATGGCCGTCACGGATCTCAAGCCCGCTAAACTCACCGGCTTCCAGCTCGTTAATCACCAGATAATCAAGATGGCGCAGGGCAGGGAGCACCAGCGGCTGATAGCGCGGATCGCCCTTGCGGGACACCAGATCGAGCGAGGTTTCATACCCCTGATCGCGCATCTGTGCCAGTAACCGCGCGCTGCGGGTGCCAAATTCCTCGTCCGGCATGTCCAGGCTGTCGAGCAGCAGCAGGTAGCCGAGATGGAAGATCTTCAGCGATCCGTCTAAACGATCGAAGGCGGGAAGATCCAACAGGCGGTTGGCGCCCGGCGAGTGGAAAAAAGTGCGCTGTCCGCTGGGGTCGGTCATCACCTGCGACATCGACGTTGGGGCGAACGTTGTACGCTGCACGCGCTGGCGATTGACGTGATACTGGTCGAGCATCGCCAGAATATAGTCTCCGTCGCTGTCTTCCCCAATCAGCCCCACCGCCTGTAACGGCAGGCCGACGTGCATTTTCGCCAGCGTCAGCAGAACGTTGAGCGGCGCACCGCCGGTTGAGCGCTCACTGTGGGTGATTTCCGCCAGCCAGCCGCGCTCCGGCCACTGTACGATCTGGTGGACGTGATCCACCAGCATGTTGCCTGCGGCGATAATCCCTTTGCGTTCCATTATGCCTGCCCCGCGCTGCCGAAGATGCGCATCTGTTCCGCAACCGTATCGGTAATGGCCTCTTCAATGCCCAGCAGCAGCTCTGCAAATTCATCGTACAGCGGCTGGCGGTTTGCCATGCGCTGCTCAACGGCGGCGAGCGCGGCCTGCGACATGCCGGTATAAAAGTTGATTTTATGAATGCCCAGCTCGATGGCGCGGCGGAAATCAGTATCGCTTATGCCAGAGCCGCCGTGTAAAACCAGCGGCAGGCCCGTCTGCTGTCGAATGGCGTCCAGACGCGGGAAATCAAGCTTCGGCTCGCCCTTGTATTTGCCGTGCGCGTTGCCAATGGCGACCGCCAGCGCGTCGATACCGGTTAAATCGACAAACTCGCGCGCCAGCTGCGGATCGGTGAAGAAGGCTTCATCCGCATGCCCGTAAAGCGCACCCCCTTCATCACCCCCGACCGCGCCCAGCTCCGCCTCTACCGAGACGCCCACCGCATGGCACATCTTCACCACTTCCCGCGTCTGGCGGATATTTTCCTCATAGCTCAGCGTCGAGCCGTCGAACATCACCGAGCTGAACCCTAAGCGCAGGGCGCGCACGACGGCCTCAAAATGCAGCCCGTGGTCGAGGTTAAGCACCACGGGAATATCGTGACGGGCGGCTTCGAACTTCACTGCTTCGACAAGCGACTCCAGAGACACGTACTTAAAATGCACTTCGGCGATGTTGATGATGAACGGCGAGCGTTCCTGTTTCGCGGCGGCAAACAGCGCGCGCAGGAAGTGGGAGTCGAGCACGTTGAACGCGCCCAGGGCGTAGCGGTGTTCCCTGGCGTGGGCCAGACCATCGGCAAGAGAAATCAATGGCATCATTCACTCCTTATATCCGAAACAGGTTGTACTCGTTGCACAGCACCAGCACCGCCGGTTCGTCTTCTTCAATGGTGTTGTAGCGGTCAATGGGCTGTAAAAAGTGGTTGTCGTGTTCATCGTCATTGACCGACGACACTTCGCCCACCAGCACGTCGCCAAAGCCGCGTTCACCCCATAAACTGTGGTACAGGCCGGGCGTCAGGCAGATGCTCTCCCCTGGTGTGAGGCGCAGCTGGCTGCCGGGCGTGTGCGTCTGCCGACAGCCGTCGACGGTAACGGTCACGTCGGTGTTTTCGGTCTCTTCATGCGCGCCCGCATTCCATAACTCAATAATCAGATTCCCGCCGCCGCGGTTAATGATGTCCTCCCGCTTGCGCCAGTGAAAATGCATCGGCGTCACCTGGCCGTCGCGGACGTGCATGATTTTTTCGGCATAGCACTTTTCATAGGGCACGCCGTTGGGGGAGCCGTTGCGCAGGGTGAACAGCGTTAACCCCTGTGCAGCGAAGTTGTTGCCACCAAATGCCGTCACGTCCCAGCCGAGCCTGAGGTCAAACACCTCCTGCCATGCGGCCTGGTCAAGCTGCTGCCATTTTGTCGGCGGAAAGCTGGCAAAAGGCGGGAGATGCACGTCGTGCATGGAGAAGAACTGCCGCGTATGGCCGAGGATTTCATTGATGTCGGAGCGTTTCATGGGGACTCCTTGAAAACAGTTCCCTCTCCCGGTGGGAGAGGGAAAAGGATCATTTAACCGTCCACCCCTTATACGTGCCGACGTTCTTTTTATCGATCATCGTCACCGGGATCAGCACAGGCTCTTTCGGCGCAGGTTTGCCCTGAAGAATGTCATAGCCGATCTCCACCGCCTTCGCCGCCATCACCTGCGGATCCTGCGCTGGCGTCGCCACAAACAGGGAGTTTTCGCGCTTCAGGGCTTCTTCACCGTCCGGGCTGCCATCCACACCAACGATAAAGAACTCGTTGCGCTGCGCCTGCTTCGCGGCCAGATCGGCGCCGATCGCGGTAGGATCGTTAATCGCGAATACGCCGTCTATCTTCGGATTAGCCGCCAGCAGGGAGGTCATGACCTCCAGCCCGCCTTCACGGCTGCCTTTGGCGTTCTGGTTATCCGAGAGCACTTTGATATCCGGGTGGCGCCTGAACTCGGTCTGGCAGCCCTCCACGCGGTTTTGTACCGCAGAAACCGGCGGCCCGTTGATGATCACCACGTTGCCTTTACCTTTCAGGCGGTCGGTAATGTACTTACAGGCCATCTCACCCGCCTGGGTGTTATCGGAGGTGATGGTCGCATCGGCTCCTTCCGCCGCCACGTCAACCGCCACGACCACGATCCCCGCCTCTTTGGCGCGTTTTACCGCCGGGCCGATCCCTTTGGAATCCGCGGCGTTGAGGATGATCATGTCCACTTTCGCCGCAATGAAGTTATCAATCTGCGACACCTGCTGGCCCAGATCGTACCCGCTGGAGACCAGCGTCACCTTGACGTTGTCCCCCGCCAGCTTGCGCGCTTCCAGCTCGGCACCTTTGGTGATCTGCACGAAGAACGGGTTAGCCAGGTCGCCCACCGTCACGCCGATGGATTTCAGATCTTTTGCCTGCGCAAACGGGGTTGCGGCCAGCAGCGCGCCAGCACAGAGCGCGGTCACTAAGGGCTTCAATCTCATGCTGTATTCCTCACGTAGGGTATTGTTGTTATGCACTTTGATGGTGTCGGGTACGGTATTTGTCGATCAGCACCGCAATGATGATCACCGCCCCTTTGATCACCAGCTGCCAGAAGTAGGAGACGCCCATCAGCGTCATGCCGTTGTTGAGGGTGGCGATGATCAAGGCACCGACCAGCGTGCCGGTGATCGTGCCGATCCCGCCGACGAAGCTGGTGCCGCCGAGGATCACCGCCGCAATTGCATCCAGCTCATACCCCGTGCCGAGGTTGCCATTGGCGCTGTAGAGACGTGAAGCGCTCATGACGCCGCCGAGACCGGAGAGCAGGCCGCTCATGCCGTAGACAAACAGCAGCACCAGCCAGACCTTAATGCCCGTTAAGCGCGCCGCCTGCATATTGCCGCCGACCGCATAGATGTGAACGCCGAGGGTTGTGCGACGCAGAATAAACCAGCACACCACAATCACCGCCAGGGCGATCACAACCAGCCAGGGGATCGGGCCGAGGTAGTTATTGCCGATCCACTCGAAGTTGATGTTGGAGTTAATGACCGTCGTGCCGTCCGCCAGCAGGTAGGCCGCGCCGCGCAGCGCCGTGTAGGTGCCGAGCGTGACGATAAATGGCGGAAGTCCGGCGAAGGCCACCAGCGCGCCGTTGAACAGCCCCAGTACCATACCGAGCATTAGCGCCGCCGGAATGGAGAGCATCGCAAATTCAGGGATAAGCGAGACCACCATCGCCGCCACCGCCGTGGTGCCCAGAATCGAGCCCACGGAGAGGTCAATCCCGCCGGTCAGGATGATGAAGGTCATCCCGGCCGCCAGAACAATGTTGATCGACGCCTGCCGGGTAATATTGAGCAGGTTACTTTCTGTGAAAAAGTTCGGAGCGATAAAGCCAAATACAGCCACAATCAGGATTAAAATCGGCAAAATGCCGATCGTTTGCATCAGATCGCTCATCAGCATTTTTTTGGCAGAGGCGGATTTCGCCACCTGCTGCGGATGGGTTGGAGTTGTCATAATTACACCGCCTGATGATGTGTGTCGTTCACGCCGGTTGCCAGCGTCATGATGTTTTCCTGAGAGATGTCGCGCCCGTGCAGTTCACCCGCAATGCTGCCTTCCCGCATCACGTACACCCGGTCGCTCATTCCTACTACTTCCGGCAGCTCGCTGGAGATCATCAGGATCGCCACCCCTTTGCGCGCCATCTGGTTCATGATGCGGTAGATCTCGCTTTTTGCCCCGACGTCCACGCCGCGCGTGGGTTCGTCCAGAATCAGAATGCGCGGGCCTATCGCCACCCAGCGGGAGATCAGCAGTTTTTGCTGGTTGCCGCCGGAGAGCCCGCCTGCGCGCACCTGAGAATGCGGCACGCGGATATTGAGCAGTGCGATGGCGTCATCGGAAATCGACTGCGCTTTTTTGCGGTTCAGCCAGCCGAAGGTGGCGTCGCGCTCCAGCGTCGCCATGGTGATGTTCTCCTGCGCCGCCAGCTCCAGAAATAGCCCCTGCTCCTTGCGGTTCTCGGTGAGAAAACCGATGCCGTTCTCAATGGCCGCGCGCGGGGAGTGGATCACCACCGGTTCGCCGTCCACCTCAATCATGCCGCCGGTGGCTTTGCGCACGCCGAAGATCAGCTGCGCCAGCTCAGAACGCCCGGCGCCGACCAGCCCTGCCAGCCCGACGATTTCACCGGAGCGAACCTGCAAACTGCACGGCTGCACTTTTTTGCCATCCGTGAGGTGATGCACGTTCAGACGCGGGCTGCCGAGCGGAATATCGCGCTCTTTGTTGAACAGGTCGCTTAACGGACGACCCACCATCATGCGCACCAGCTCGGAGGCGTTGAGCTTGTCGCGCGTCAGGCTGCCGACGTATTGCCCGTCGCGTAGCACGCTGACGCGGTCAGAGAGTTCATACACTTCCGCCATGCGGTGGCTGATGTAGATAATCGCCATCCCTTCATCGCGCAGGCGCAAAATCAGTTCGAACAGACGGTGGGTTTCGCGTGAGGAGAGGGCGGCGGTAGGTTCGTCCATCACCAGAATGCGGCTGTTGCGGTGCAGCGCGCGGGCGATCTCCACCTGCTGTTGCTCGGCGATGGTCAGTTTCATGACCAGGTCGGTGGCGCTGAACTGCGCGCCCAGACGGTCAATGACCGCCTGGGCCTGGGCAGCCATCTCTTTGCGCTGGACCAGCCCGCCGCGCGACAGCTCGCTACCGAGAAAAATGTTTTCCGCCACGGTCAGGTTAGGAGCAAGCTGCATCTCCTGATAAATCAGGGTAATTCCTGCGGCCAGCGCATCCTTCGGCCCTTTGATGTGAAACGGCTGACCGTCGATGAGGATGTCGCCGCTGCTGGCGGTATAGGCGCCTGCGAGGATCTTCATCAGCGTGCTCTTTCCGGCGCCGTTTTCCCCCATCAGCGCGTGGATCTCACCGGGGAAAACCGTCAAATCCACGCCCTTGAGCGCGTGGAAATTGCCAAAGGTTTTGGCAATGTGGCGCATCTCTAAAACCGGGGTTCTGCTCATGGCGGATCTCCTGTGAATGTCGATATCTGTACTTCATCACAGGCGCGTAAATGCAAAATGTCAGAAGCTGTTCATATTTGTCATAGTTATGAATAGCTAATCGCCATCACATTCCCTTTTCCCTCTCCCTGTGGGAGAGGGCCAGGGTGAGGGCACCAAACCGCAGAGGAGCCCAAACCCATGCCATCACGCCCCCCGTTCTTCACCAGCGCCCGCGGTCGCCTGCTGATATTTAACCTGCTGGTGGTGGCGGTAACGCTGATGGTCAGCGGCGTGGCGGTGCTCGGCTTTCGTCATGCCAGCCAGATCCAGGAGCAGGTGCAGCAGCAAACGCTGGATGACATGACCGGCAGCATGAACCTCGCGCGCGACACGGCCAACGTGGCAACGGCGGCGGTGCGGCTGTCGCAGGTGGTCGGTGCGCTGGAGTACAAAGGCGAAGCTGAGCGGCTTAAACAGACGCAGATGGCGCTGCGCCACTCGCTGGAGCAGCTTGCCGATGCGCCGCTGGCGCAGCAGGAGCCGGCGCTGGTGACGCGTATTATTCGCAGGAGCAATGAGTTACAGCAGAGCGTGACGGGAATGCTGGAGCGCGGGCAAAAACGGCATCTGGAGCGTAACGCGCTGCTCAGCGCGCTGTATCAAAGCCAAAGCTACCTGCGTCATTTGCAGGATATCAACCGTCGTTACGCGAGCAATGTGCCAGACCCCCGGCAGCTTGCTGAGATGGACAGGCTGATCGTGGCCGCCATTGATACCCCTTCACCGCGCGCCACGGTGCAGCAGTTGGATGCAGTAACCGCGATGTTACCCGCGAGCGCCCTGCAACCGGTGGTCAACCTGGTGCTCCCGGATTTTAATGATGAGCTGCGCAAGCTCGCGCCACTGTCGAAGCAGCTGGAAGAGAGCGATCTGTCCATCAGCTGGTACATGTTCCACATCAAGGCGCTGGTAGCGATATTAAACCGCGACATCAATCAGTACGTTGAACAGGTGGCACAGGCCTCCCGGCTGCGTACCGCCCAAAGTCACCAGGAGCTGCGCTCCATCAGCGTGTTTATCAGCGTTTTCGCGGTGCTGGCGCTGATCATCACCGGCTGCGCCTGCTGGTATATTTATCGCAATCTGGGCTCCAACCTGACGGCTATCTCAAGGGCAATGTCGCGTCTCGCTCACGGAGAGCAGAATGTGTCGGTGCCCGCACTACAGCGGCGTGATGAGCTGGGGGAACTGGCGCGCGCGTTTAACGTTTTTGCACGCAATACCGCTTCGCTGGAGCACACCACGCGGCTGCTTAAGGAGAAGACCTCGCAGATGGAGGTCGACCGCATCGAACGTCAGGGGCTGGAGGAGGCGCTGCTGCACAGCCAGAAAATGAAGGCGGTCGGGCAACTGACGGGCGGTCTGGCGCATGATTTTAATAACCTGCTGGCGGTGATTATCGGCAGTCTGGAGCTGACCGATTCAGCGTCACCGGACGCGCCGCGCATCACTCGTGCGCTCAAAGCCGCGGAACGCGGGGCCATGCTCACCCAGCGTCTGCTGGCCTTCTCGCGCAAGCAATCCCTGCAACCCCATGCGGTAGAGATGAAGCCGCTGCTGGAGAACCTGAGCGAGCTGATGCGGCACTCCCTTCCCGCCACGCTGACGCTGGATATTGAAGCGCAAACCCCGGCCTGGCCCGCATGGATTGACGTCAGCCAGCTGGAAAACGCCATTATCAACCTGGTGATGAACGCCCGTGATGCAATGGAGGGGCAAAACGGTGTGATTAAAATCCGCACCTGGAACCAGCGTGTGACCCGCAGCGACGGGCGCAGGCAGGATATGGTCGCGCTGGAGGTGATTGACCACGGCTGTGGGATGTCGCAGGAGGTGAAATCGCAGGTCTTTGAACCGTTCTTCACCACCAAACAGACCGGCAGCGGCAGCGGATTAGGGCTGTCGATGGTGTACGGCTTTGTGCGTCAGTCCGGGGGGCGCGTTGAGATCGAAAGCGCGCCGGGGCAGGGAACCACCGTGCGGCTCCAGCTGCCGCGCTCGACGCTGCCCGCGTTCTCCAATGATGCCGCGCTGGCGACCACGGCCCCGACAGAAAGTGAGCTGCTTGTGCTGGTCCTGGAAGATGAGGCGGGCGTGCGGCATACCCTGTGTGAGCAACTGCACCAGCTTGGCTACCTGACGCTCGAAGCCGAAAACGGCGAGCAGGCGCTGAACATGCTGGACGCATCACCGGATATCGGCATGTTTATCAGCGACCTGATGCTGCCGGGCGGCCTGAGCGGTGCGGAGGTGATCGGCCATGTACGCAGCCACTATCCGCAGTTGCCGGTGCTGCTGATCAGCGGGCAGGATTTGCGCCCGGCGCATAACCCGCAGCTGCCGGACGTTCCGTTACTGCGTAAGCCGTTTACCCGCCAGCAGCTGGCGCAGGCACTGCGGAAGGTGATGGTAATTTGAGATTCCTCCGCTACTCCCGTTAACAGCCAGTCATTACTTTAAGGCCAGTTCACCTGCGAGTCTGGCCTTATGAAACGTTACTCTACCGCTCTGTTATTGGGTCTGCTGACTTTAACCAGCCAACTGGCGCATGCCGATGTGATTGATGATGCTATTGGCAATATTCAGCAGGCGATCAACGACGCCTATAACCCCGGCAGCAGCCGTAATGACGATGACGACGATCGTTACGACCGCAGCCGTCAAATCGACAGCCGACAGTACGACGATCGTCGTCGACAGTTAGAAGATCGACGCCAGCGTTTAGACGAGCGTCAGCGTCAGTTGGACGACGACAGGCGTCGGTTAGAAGAGGACGAGCGCAGGTTGGAAGACGATTACGATCGCGGCTAAGTGCGGCCTGTTGCCCTCACCCCAACCCTCTCCCACGGGAGAGGGAGAAAACCTAATCCAGCACCAGCACCATCCCGTCATACCCCGCTTCAATGCCGGACGGCAGCGGGTTATCCATCATCCACACGTCAAACTGATGGCTGATATGCGTCAGGATCACCTGCGGACAGCCAATCACCTCGTTCAGCGCAATCACCGTATTCAAATCACAATGGTTGCGCGGCGTCTCCGGGCGCGGTTGATGGCTACAGTCGATAATCATCGCCTGCGGCTGATTGTTTAGCAGAAACGTCACCGTTTTATCCGGCAGTCCGGCGGTATCAGAAAGCCACGCCACGCGGCTGTGGGCGGACTCCAGCAGATAGCCAAACGTGAGTTTTGAATGGTTGAGCGGCAGCGGCGTGACCCGCAAGCCCTGAAGTTCAAACGTCACAAATGGCTCCACCGTGTGGCTGAAATCCAGGATGCCCGGATGTTTGAACAGATCGTCACAGCCTGCCTCGTCTGGCGGACCGTAGACGGGAATGGTGGCGCCTACGCCCCAGCGCAGAGGGAAAAGCCCCTGAACGTGATCCATATGATAATGGGTAAGCAAAAACTGCTGGAAGCTGCCCGCAGGCCAGTCGTCCATCAGGTGTGGAATACCCGCGTCCAGCAAGGTGACCGCATCGTTGAATTTCACCGCCGCGCTACAGGGGCGACGGCGATAATTTTCCTGTAAACGCGCCCGTCGGCACGCCGCGCAGTCGCAGCCAAACACCGGCACCAGCTGCGCCCCTCCGGTTCCTGTCAGCGTGATCGTCAGACTCATAACGCCCCTCTACAGCGGTTTGGTGAAGCGGAAATGGCTTTGCGTATACCCTTCACGAACATAAAAACGGTGCGCGTCCACGCGCTTCACGCTGGTGGAAAGCTCGGTCAGCTCGGCGCCTGCCTGCCGTGCGACGTCCTCTGCCCAGGCCAGCAGCTGGCTGCCCACTTTTAATCCACGCGCCTGCGGCATCACCACCAGTTCCTGGATCTCGCCGATCCAGCGGGCGTGATGCAGGTGAAACTGCATATGCAGGCCGATCATCCCGATGATCTGCCCGTCCAGCTCGGCCAGCTGGTAGCGCATATTGTGATCCTGCAAGTTGGCCAGATACCCGGCGTGAAACGCCTGATGATCGAACTCGGCCTGCTTAAGTTCGCAGATCAGCGCGTAAACGATCGGCGCATCGTCGGCGGTGGCGGGGCGAAGCTGGCAGTCAGGCATGCTGTTTCTCCTTCTGGCGGATAAGGGATAGAAAGGTCTCGACTGACTGTAGCAAACTTCCGTCGTTATTGAGGAGATGGCAACCCGACGGGGTGTAACGCGCCGCCCGTTCCAGCCGCTGGTCGATCTCGCGCGCGTTTTCGCGCCCCCGCTTTTGCAGCCGGCTACGCAGAACGTCCGGGGAAACCTGCAAACAGACCGGGAGCAGCGCCGCTTCGTACCGGGCGCGAGCCTGCGGGAGATGCGCCCGCGAGCCGTTGACCAGCACGTCAAAGCCCGCGTGCAGCCAGAGGTCGATCTCGATGCCGACGCCATAGTAGTAACCGTTGGCATGCCAGCTCAGCGCCAGCAGGTTTTGCCCGGCGCGGGTAAAAAACTCCTGCTCGCTCAGGGCGATATGGTTTTCACTCCCGGCGTTTGCCGCGCGGGTAATGTAGCGGTGCGCTACCAGCAGCTGTGAATGTTCCCGCTGCCGTAACGCCGACAGCAGGCTGTCCTTCCCGGAGCCGGACGGGCCCATTAACCAGATGAGTCTTCCCATCAGAACACCCTTTTTCCCTGATGCCAGACGTGGTCGATATGAACGTGCTCGCCCTTGCGGTGCGCCAGCACCAGGTCTGCCCGTTTGCCTTCGGCAATCTCACCGCGATCGTGAAGGTTGAGCGCGCTGGCCGGGTTTTTTGTCACCAGGCGAATCGCCTGTGGCAGCGTGAAGCTGTTGCCCTCGTCGTCCGCCACCCGGAACGCCGCGTCCAGCAGGCTGGCGGGGTAATAGTCAGAGGAGAGGATATCCAGCAGGCCGAGCGAGGCGAGCTTGCTTGCCGCCACGTTGCCGGAGTGCGACCCGCCGCGTACGATGTTCGGCGCGCCCATCAGGACGTTCATGCCATGCTTACGCGATGCTTCTGCCGCCTCGAACGTGGTGGGAAATTCGGCGATCACGCTCCCAAGCTGGTGGGATTCGCGCACGTGATCGTGCGTGGCGTCATCATGGCTGGCCAGGGCAATATTACGGTCCCGGCACATAGCGGCAATGGAGAGACGATTCGGCTGCGACCACTGGGCCGCCAGCGCCAGCTGCTCTTCTTCGTAGCGCGCCATCTCCGCGTCGCTGAGAGAATACTTGCCCTGATAGTATTCGCGATACTTTTCAATGTTGGCGAACTGGCGCTGTCCCGGCGAGTGATCCATCAGGGAAACCAGCGAGACCGGCTCGCGGCCCACCAGCTTCTCAAACAGCGGCAGGGTGGTGTGGTGCGGCAGCTCGCAGCGCAGGTGCAGGCGGTGCTCGGCGCGGTTGAGGCCGCGCTTTTGCGTCTCCTCCACGGCGTTGATCATCTTCTCCAGGTTCTCCAGGCGATCGCCGCCGTCGCGCACGTCGCCGATCGCCACCGCGTCCAGCACCGTGGTGATGCCGCTGGCGACCATCAGCGCGTCGTGGCTGCTCATCGCTGAATGCGCAGGCCAGTCCACCTTCGGGCGCGGGGTGAAGAATTTATCGAGATTATCGGTATGCAGCTCAATCAGCCCCGGTAGCAGCCAGCCGCCTTCGCCGTCCATCGCGTCCGGTGAGCGGCTCTGGGTTTCGGCAAAGGCGCGGATGACACCGTCCCGCACCTCAACCGAGCCGTTCACGACCTCATTTTCCAGCACCAGCCTGACATTATTGATAATCATACGTTTGTCCCCATCGGGTGCAGTCTGTCCGCCACGCGATGGCGTACGGCGTCGTCGTGGAAGATCCCGACGATCGCCGCGCCGCGCGCTTTGGCCTGTTCGATCAGTTCTATCACCGCTGCGCTGTTTTTACTGTCGAGCGAGGCGGTGGGTTCATCCAGGAGTAAAATCGGGTAATCGACGATAAAGCCGCGGGCGATGTTGACGCGCTGCTGCTCGCCGCCGGAAAAGGTCGACGGGGCGAGGTGCCACAGACGCTCCGGTACGTTGAGACGCGTCAGCAGGCTGGCGGCTTTAGCGGCGCAGGTTTCGCGCGGCACGCCGAGATCCAGCAGAGGCTGCATGACCACGTCCAGGGCGGAGATCCGCGGGATCACCCGCAGGAACTGGCTGACCCAGCCGATCGTCGAGCGGCGTACTTCCAGCACTTTGCGCGCGGGAGCCTGGACCAGATCAACCCATTCATTGTTATGGCGGATATGGATATGGCCTTCGTCCGGCAGATAATTGGCGTACAGGGAGCGCAGCAGGGTGGATTTTCCGCTGCCGGAATGGCCATGCAGCACCACGCATTCGCCGTTGCTGACCTCTAATGAGGCATTTTGCAGTACCGGCAGGCGGACACCGTTTTGCTGGTGGAGCACAAAGGTTTTACTGACATTTTCAACGTGGATCATGTTGGCCTCTTAATTCTGTAATACCGAGGACACCAGCAGTTGGGTGTACGGATGATGGGGATCGTCGAGCACCCGATCGGTCAGCCCACTTTCCACCACCTGACCCTGCTTCATCACCAGCAGGCGGTCCGCCAGCAGGCGCGCAACGCCTAAATCGTGGGTGACAATCACTACCGCCAGGTTCAGCTCCACCACCAGGCCGCGCAGCAGATCCAGCAGGCGCGCCTGCACGGAGACGTCCAGCCCACCGGTCGGTTCATCCATAAACACCAGCTTCGGATGGGTGACGAGATTGCGGGCAATCTGTAAACGCTGCTGCATGCCGCCGGAGAAGGTTGTCGGCAGGTCGTCGATGCGCGAGGCGGGGATTTCAACCTCTTCCAGCCAGTGCTGCGCCGTGGCGCGGATGTTGCCGTAGTGGCGCGCGCCGGTGGCCATCAGCCGTTCGCCGATGTTGCCCCCCGCCGAGACCTGGCGGCGCAGGCCATCCATCGGGTGCTGGTGCACCACGCCCCACTCGGTGCGCAGCAGGCGGCGGCGCTCGGCTTCGCTCATGCCATACAGCGACACGCCCTCATACAAAATGTCGCCATTCTGCGGCGTCAGGCGCGCGGAGATGGACTTCAGCAGGGTGGTTTTACCGGAGCCGGACTCGCCGACAATGCCCAGCACTTCGCCCGGCCACAGCTCAAACGACACGTCGCTAAAGCCTTTGCCCGGCGCATAAAGGTGAGTCAGGTTATTAACCGAAAGCAGCGGTTTCATTGGCTGTTCGCCTCGCTCTGTTGGCGGCAGTACTCGGTGTCGGAGCAGACAAACATCCGTTTGCCCGTGTCGTCCAGCACCACTTCATCCAGATAGCTATGCTTCGAGCCGCAGATGGCGCACGGCTCGTCCCACTCCTGCACCGTAAACGGGTGATCGTCAAAATCCAGGCTCTCCACACGGGTGTACGGCGGTACGGCGTAGATGCGTTTTTCCCGTCCGGCACCAAAAAGTTGCAGGGCGGGCATCATGTCCATCTTCGGGTTATCGAATTTCGGGATCGGCGACGGGTCCATCACGTAGCGGCCGTTCACCTTCACCGGATAGGCGTAGGTGGTGGCGATATGGCCGAAGCGGGCGATGTCCTCATACAGTTTGACCTGCATGATCCCGTACTCTTCCAGGGCGTGCATGGTGCGGGTTTCGGTTTCCCGCGGCTCGATAAAACGCAGCGGCTCCGGGATCGGCACCTGGAAAATCAAAATCTGATCTTCAGTCAGCGGGGTCTCCGGAATGCGGTGACGGGTCTGGATCAGCGTCGCGTCTTCGGTTTTTTCAGTGGTGTTGACGCCCGTTACGCGCTTAAAGAAGTTGCGGATCGACACGGCGTTGGTGGTGTCGTCTGCCCCCTGGTCGATGACCTTCAGCACGTCCGCTTCGCCGATCACGCTGGCGGTGATCTGAATACCGCCGGTGCCCCAGCCGTAGGGCATCGGCATTTCGCGGCCGCCGAACGGCACCTGGTAGCCGGGGATCGCCACAGCCTTAAGGATGGCGCGGCGGATCATGCGTTTAGTTTGCTCGTCCAGATAGGCAAAGTTGTAGCCGCTTAAGTTAGCCATTGGCGCGCTCCCGTTGCAGGCGTTTCAGCAGTTCCAGTTCGGCCTGGAAATCGACGTAGTGCGGCAGCTTGAGGTGCGAGACAAAGCCGGCGGCCTCAACGTTATCCGCGTGGGCCAGCACGAACTCTTCGTCCTGTGCCGGGCCGGCAATATGCTCGCCGTAGTCCGGCGCCTGGAGCGCACGGTCAACCAGCGCCATCGCCATCGCCTTGCGCTCGCTCAGGCCATACACCAGCCCGTAGCCGCGGGTAAAATGCGGATCTTCATTCTCTGGCGCGACAAAACCGTTGACCATTTCGCACTCGGTCATCAGCAGTCCGCCGATGTTCACCGCAAAACCCAGCTCTTCCGGCACAATTTCGACATCGAGATAACCGCTGCGGATCTCTGCCGCGAACGGGTGGTTGCGCCCGTAGCCGCGCTGCGTGGAGTAGGCCAGCGCCAGCAGATACCCTTCATCGCCGCGCATCAGCTGTTGCAGGCGGGACGAGCGCGAACAGGGATAGACCGGCGGCGTGCGAGTGATGTCATCCGGTGTGCTGCCGGTGTCTTCTTCCGCCTTCGCCAGCCCCTGGTTTGCCAGCAGGCTAAAGACGTGCGGAGAGGCGTCTTGTTCAGCGTCAGAGACGCTGAACTGCGGTGTTTCACCGTTCGCCAGTAGAGTGAAGTCCAGCAGGCGATGGGTGTAGTCGTAGGTCGGACCAAGCAGCTGGCCGCCAGGAATATCTTTGTACACCGCAGAAATACGGCGCTCTAAACGCATTTCCGCCGTTTTCACCGGCTCGCTTACCGCCAGCTTCGCAAGCGTAGTGCGGTAAGCGCGCAGCAGGAAAATGGCTTCCACGTTATCGCCGCTGGCCTGTTTCAGCGCCAGCGCCGCCAGCTCGCGGTCTGCGATGCCGCCTTCGGTCATCACGCGGTCGACGGCCAGGTTTAACTGCTGTTCAATCTGGGCGACGCTCAGCTCGGGTAAGGCGTCATCCCCCCGGCGTCTGTGCTCCTGCAAGGCATGGGCGGCGGCGATCGCCTTCTCGCCCCCTTTGACGGCAACGTACATCAGCACACCTCCACGTGAGTGGTTCTCGGGATCGCCAGCAGGCGCTCGCCGCAGGTCAGGATCAGGTCGATACCGAGCGGGAACGGATGCGGGCGCTCGGTCAGCTCATGAATGATGCACTCCGGCAGCTGGGGGGCGACCATCCGCTCGTCGGCGATCCCTGCCCCCGTCAGGCGTAGCATGCGGCCACCGCTCAGGCTGGAGACCTGCAAAATCAGCGTAGCGCTGGTTTCCGGTGCGACGGCGCTGCCTTCGCTCAGGGCATTAAGTTGTTCATGGCTGATTTGCTCGTCGGCCACGGCGAAGACCGCCTGCTGGGGCTGCTCGACCAGCGGCGCGTTGGTGTGAAAGCGCAGGTTCTGGCTGGCGATATCGTTCAGCAATGCCCCTGATAGCCATACCGGGGTGTCGTTGTCCGCCAGCGTCAGCAGCACGCTGGTAGAGGCGAGGTTCAGCGGCAGCCAGCCCTGGGAGAGCTGGTGCAGCGAGACAATGACGCCCGGCTCGCTCATGGCTTTCAGCAGTCGACGGAAACTCTGTTGGGCATCCTGGACGGCCAGGGTAAAAGCAGGTTGAAGCGTCATGCGTTGTCTCCGCGAACGAGCGTAAAGAAGTCGACCCGGCTGGTATTTACTTCGGCCTGACGCGCGGCAAGGCGTGCGGCGCGGTCAGCTTCCAGCGGGGCAATAAGGGTTTCCATTAACGTCTGAAAATGCGGCTGTTCCTGTAAAAGCGCGTCGATCGCTGCGCAGCGCTCGGCGTGCGTTTTGTCGCGGCCAAGTACGTAGCCGTAGCCCAGCGTGCCGCTTTTCAGGCGGATCACCGCGCGGGTGAGGGTGGCATCGCCGGCGAAGAAGCGCTCGCCGGTGCCGCCCATGCGTGCCTGGATCTGCACCAGGCCGATCTCCGGCGCGCGGATCGTGTCGTAATCCGGCGTCAGGCCGAGCGCGTTCATGCGGGCAGCCAGCGCAGCAGGCTGGCTGTGGGCCAGCACGCGCATCCAGCGCTGACGAGTGGAGGTGTCGAAGTGCATTCAGTGCTCCATGGTAAATTCAATCATGTCGGCGCGGGTCAGGCTGACGGAGTATTCCGTTGCGTTGACGTCGCCGTCACGGTGGTTGAGGGTGCGCACGCAGAGCAGCGGGGCCATGTTGGGGATCTCCAGCACCTTGCTCTCTTTCGCCTGCGCGCGGCGGGCGCTGATGCGCGTCTGGGTGCGTTTGAGCACGATACCCGTCGCGTCCTGAAGAAAATCATGCAGGGAACCGCTGGCGAAATGTTGCAGAACGGGCCAGAGGGTGAGGTCCGCGAAGTAGTGGTCGATCTGACAGACCGCCACGCCGTTCACCCGGCGCAACGTGCGCAGGTGAACGACGTTGTCGCCCTCCTGAATCCCCAGCGCGTCCGCCACGTGGCGGGAGGCCGGGCGCAGGACAGACAGCAGCTTTTCGCTGGTGGGGTGGCTGCCCTGATCGAGAAGGTTCTGGCTAAAACGCGCCTGGGCATTAAGCGGGTAGTCAAACGGACGCATCAGCACCAGCACGCCGACGCCCTGACGACGCTGGACCCAGCCGCGCTCCACCAGTTGATCGATGGCACGACGCAGGGTGTGACGATTCACTTCGTAGCGGTCGGCAAGCTGCTGCTCGGCAGGCAGGTAGTCTCCGCAGCGATAGTGCGTGCGCAGCTCCACTTCGAGCTTTGCCGCAATCTCTTGCCAGCGGGTGGGGTAACTGGTCGGATGTCTGGATAAGTGCATACCAATCAAAGCCTCGCTTCTCAGATGAAGTGCTTACGCAAACGTTGAGAGAGGAAATCCAGCAGGCTGACGGTGACGATGATGAGCACCATCAGGGCGCAGGTTTGCTGGAACTGGAAACCACGAATCGCTTCCCACAGGGTGACGCCAATGCCGCCTGCGCCCACCATGCCGACCACAGTGGCGGAGCGAACGTTGGACTCGAAGCGGTACAGGGAATAGGAGATGAGCAACGGCATCACCTGCGGCAGGACGCCGTACAGGATCTCTTCGATTTTGTTCGCTCCGGTTGCCCGGATGCCTTCCACCGGGCCGGGCTCGATGGCTTCAACCGCTTCGGAGAGCAGCTTGGAGAGCACGCCGGTGGTGTGGATGAACAGCGCCATCACGCCCGCGAACGGACCCAGGCCGACGGCGACCACGAATAGCATCGCAAAGACCATTTCGTTGATGGCGCGACAGGCGTCCATCAGGCGGCGCATCGGCTGGTAAACCCACCATGGCACGATGTTTTCGGCGCTCATCAGGCCAAACGGAATGGAGAGGATCACGGCGAGGGCGGTGCCCCAGACGGCAATTTGCAGGGTGATCGCCATTTCACCGAGGTAGTCCTGCCACTGGCTGAAGTCCGGTGGGAAGAAGTCGGCGGCGAAGGTCGCCATGTTGCCTGAGTCCCTGAAGAGCAGCAGCGGATCCATCTCCGCGCCCTTCCAGGAGATAACGAGCACCGCCAGCAGAACAGCCCAGCTTATGAGCGAGAACCAGCTGCGTTTTGGCGGCGGGAGGGTGATGGTTTGCATGTTGGCTCCTTTGGGTTTAGTCCCCTCTCCCTTGAGGGAGAGGGAGAAAGGCGTTACTGCACCGCTTTATTCACGCTGGTCATGGCGCCGAGCGCGGCGGTCAGGCGGTCAAGATCGTCCAGCTGCGCCTGAATTTCCGACACTTTGCTGTTCTTCTCTTCGTCCTTCAGGCCTTTGTTGTCCTTCACGCCCTGCATCTGCTTGAACAGCGCCAGCTGGCGAATCGGCACCAGTTGCAAATCGCTGGACGCGCGGAACGGTGCCCAGCCCAGACGTGCCAGAACCGCTTTCTCTTCCGGCGTTTTGCCGTAGTTCATAAAGAAGTCGTAGACCTTGTCCTTGGTGTTCTCGGAGAGGTTTTTGCGCCACACGATCGGGTCGCCCGGGATCAGCGGTGATTTCCAGATAACCTTGATTTCCTTCAGCTTTTCCGGCGCGGAGGTCTTCAGCTTGTCGAGGTTTTCAGTGTTGTTGGTAGCAACGTCAACCTGCTTATTCGCCACGGCCAGGGCATTGGTTTCGTGGCTGGCGTTAACCGTGCGCTTAAAGTCGCTGGCGGAGACGTTGTTTTTCGCGAAGACGTAGTAGCCAGGGACGAGGAAGCCGGAGGTAGAGTTCGGGTCGCCGTTACCAAAGGTCAGCTCTTTGCGTTTGGCGAGCATGTCGTTGAGGTTGTTGATCGGGCTGTCTTTGTTAACGATCAGCACGCTCCAGTAGCCCGGAGAGCCGTCTGCCGCAACGGTCTGGGCGAACACCTGGCCGTTCGCGCGATCTACCGCTTCCATAGCAGAGAGGTTGCCATACCAGGCGATGTCGACTTTGTTGAAGCGCATTCCCTGAATGATGCCCGCGTAATCCGGGGCGAAGAACGCGTTCACTTTGATCCCCAGTTTGGTTTCCATATCTTTCAGGAACGGTTCCCACTGGGGTTTCAGGTTCTGCTGTGATTCTGTCGAAATGATGCCAAAGTTCAGTGCTTTTTCCTGCTCCTCGGCGTGGGCCGGGCTTAACAGGGTGCTGATGCTGAACATGCTGGTGAAGGCCAGCGCGGCAACCGTTTTATAGCTCATTTCCATTCCTCGTTATGGGTCGTTATGCAGCCTGCGCGCGCTCTTCGACGCGGTTTACGCTGCGGTAGAGATGGTCAAAACGTTCGTTATCAAACTGGTGGCTTGCGCCATCAAAGAACACATGTCCCTGACGCAGGGCGACGATGCGCTCGCAGTAGCGCAGGGCGTAATCCACCTGATGCAGCGTCACCACCACGGTGATGCCGTCGTTCTGATTGATGTCGCGCAGGGTTTCCATCACGATGCGGGCGGACTCCGGATCCAGCGAGGCGATAGGTTCATCGGCCAGGATAATTTTGGCTTTCTGCATCAGGGCGCGGGCAATGGCGACGCGCTGCTGCTGTCCGCCGGAGAGCGTGGAGACGCGCTGGTGGGCGAAATGCGCCATGCCGACGCGGGTCAGCGCCTGTAAGGCTTCTTGCTTCTGGGATGGGGAGAACCAGCGCAGGCAGGTGCGCCAGAACGGGGTGCTGCCGAGCGCGCCAATCAGCACGTTCTCGAGCACGGTCAGGCGGTTCACCAGGTTGAACTGCTGAAAGATATAGCCCGTCTGAGCGCGGCTTTTGCGAATATCGCTCGCCAGACGCCCCGCATGTTGCACGGTGTTCCCCAGCAGTTCGACGCGGCTTTCCGGCGTTTTGTCACAGGTAATCAGGCCGCTCAAGTGACGAAGAAGGGTGGATTTACCTGAACCAGACGGCCCCAACAGCGCCACCATTTCGCCCTGCTGGACGGTCAGATCAACGGCATGCAGCGCCTTGTTGTGATGGAAGGTTTTGCTCAGTTTCTCGACGCGAATGACAGTTTGCATGTGCCCGGCCTCACGATAAATGTGGCCTCATGCTGGCGCATCAATATGACATTCAGGTTAAGTGTTGGTTGCGGGAGTTTGAAGAGTTGAGGGGAGTTTGATGACAATCACCCTAGGCCCGGCCAGCGCAGCGCCACCGGGCGCTGTTGCCGGATGCGCTGCGCTTATGCGGCCTACGATTTAACGACGTTAATCATCCACGGCACGCCGTATTTATCGGTGACTTTCCCGAATCCGTGCGCCCAGAAAGTCTCCTGCCAGGCCATTTCGACATTGCCGCCATCAGAGAGGTTGTCGAACCAGCGTTTGCCTTCATCCACGTCCTGCGTGTCGAGCACCAGCGTAAATCCGGCGTACTGCGTGCTGCTACCGGGTGGCAGACCATCGCTCATCATGATATCGCTTCCGGCAATGCGGACATTAGAGTGGGCGATGGCGGTATCCGGGAAGTTCATGCCTGACGGACAGCCTTCTTCGCTGTTTTCGTCTTTGGGCATTTCGCCGAAGGTGATTTTGTAGAGGAGTTCTGCGCCGACGGCCTGCTGATAGAAGGCGGTCGCCTCCGCACAGTTGCCGGCGAAAGAGATGTAGGGACTTAACGGCATAATCTTTACCTCACGTAAGAAAAGCCCGTTAAGTGTAGTTCCCGAACGCCCGGTAAGCGAAGCGTCACCGGGCGGGACAATCAGTTCTTTTTCACGAACTCAGATTTCAGTTTCATCGGACCGAAGCCGTCAATTTTGCAGTCGATATTATGATCGCCTTCAACCAGACGGATATTTTTAACTTTAGTGCCGATCTTCAGCATGGAGGAGCTGCCTTTTACCTTAAGATCTTTCACAACGGTAACGCTGTCGCCGTCTGCCAGCAGGTTGCCATTCGCGTCTTTCACGATCAGCGCATCGCTGTCCTGCGCAGGCTCCGCATCGTTCCATTCATGGGCGCATTCTGGGCAAACGAACATGCCATTGTCTTCATAGGTGTATTCAGAATTGCATTTCGGGCAGTGTGGAAGTTGCATGTGGGTATCCTCAAAAGTGTTAACACGCTGGAAAACGCCAGCTAAATGACGGCAGTGTGCCGAAAAAGGCAGCGAGTATAACGCAAATCCCCACTTTTGTCGGTGATATTGTTTTATAAAAATAGCGCATAAATGCGCAAGCGATGACACGAACTGTCAGTGAATTAAGGGAAGCGTATGCCCTGAACGGCAGAGATCGTAATCATGCTAAATGTATCGAATATTTTATTACAGCAAATTGCTACGCTGTGCCATTTCGGATAAGGTGAAGGAACAAGCCGTTATTTATCTACCCTCCTCTGACGACATACATCTTTTGGCGTCAGGGAATACCTCTCTTTTTTGGTGGGTAAATAACGATGATATATCCTGATGTTTCCTGAAAATGCGTTTTGTCTATTCACTTTTGGCTTTCTGGCCAGGGGATGTTTTACACGTATTACGAGGGTGGGTTTTAAATTCTCATTATCTTCAGTTAGTTGTATTAAATGAACATGTTTTCCATACGTGATCATATAAGCCTGAAAAGTATAATTAAAACATCGTGGCTTAATAAAAGTAATAAATTTGCGTTAAGGGAAGGCTTTTATCATGCACACACAGACCATATTTGAATTAAGCCAGGAAGCTGAACGTTTGTTACAGCTCGCTCTGAACAATCTTGATTCATTAAAATCTATGCCGATTGCAAAGCTGGATAGCACAACCGCTGCCATGAGCGGCGTTAATAACAACGTTTTGCCATTGCATTTTAGCGCACGAGGTGTCGACGCTCAGCAGGCGATGCTGAATAATGAATTACGCAAAATAACCCGCCTCGAAATGGTACTGGCGATTGTGGGTACCATGAAAGCGGGAAAATCGACCACCATTAATGCGATTGTGGGCACGGAAGTGCTGCCGAACCGCAATCGTCCGATGACGGCGCTTCCCACGCTGATCCGCCATACGCCGGGCCAGAAGGAGCCGGTGCTGCATTTTTTGCACGTTTCGCCCATCGATACCCTGATTACCCAGTTGCAGAAAAAACTGTGCGATAAAGATCGCGGCAAGCTGGCGCGGCGTCTGGAAATCGACAAGGACATGAATACGCTGCTGGAGCGCATAGAAAGAGGTGAGGCGTTTGAAAAACATCACCTGGGCGCGGAGCCCATCTTTCATTGTCTGAAAAGCCTGAACGATCTGGTGCGGCTTTCTCAGGCGCTGGGCGTGGAGTTTCCGTTCTCTGAGTATGCCGCGATTGAACATATTCCGGTGATTGAGGTGGAGTTTGTGCATCTCGCCGGTCTGGATGCGCACCTGGGGCAACTGACGCTGCTCGACACGCCGGGGCCGAACGAGGCCGGTCAGCCGCACCTGCAAAAAATGCTCAATGAGCAGTTGGCGCGCGCCTCCGCCGTTCTGGCGGTGATGGACTACACCCAGCTTAAATCCATTTCTGATGCTGAGGTTCGTCAGGCAATTTCGGCTGCCGGGAAATCCGTGCCGCTTTACGCCCTGGTCAACAAATTCGATCAGAAAGATCGTAATAGCGACGATGAAGAGCAGGTGCGGGCGATGATTTCCGGCACGCTGATGAAAGGGAATATTTCTCCGGGGCAAATTTATCCGGTCTCTTCCATGTGGGCCTATCTGGCAAACCGCGCCCGCTATGAGATGAACGTCCATGGGCGCCTTCCCGATCATCAGGATCAGCGTTGGGTACAGGATTTTGCCGAGGCCGCGCTGGGCCGCCGCTGGCGAACGGCCGACCTGGACGATATTGGCCATATTCGCCATGCGGCGGATCTGCTGTGGGAGGATTCGCTGTTCGAACAGCCCATCCGCAAACTGATTTACGCGGCTTACGCCAACGCCTCACTGTTCGCTTTACGGTCGGCATCGCATAAGCTGCTGAACTATGCGCAAAATGCCAGAGAATACCTGGACTTTCGCCATCAGGGACTGACGGTCGCTTTTGATGAGCTGGAGCTGAATATTGCGCGCCTGGAAGAGGATATGACGATGCTGCGTCAGCGGCAGAGCGTGGTGAGCGATGAGGTCCAGCATGAAGTTGAAGAGGCGCTCAACGCAACGGATGCTTTTCTGCTTCGCCAGAAAGATGAACTTCACCAGGCGCTGGGCGACATTTTTAGCCGCCCGTCTATTCTTGACTTAGCAGGCCGCGAGCCATCCAGTTTGCGTGAAGACGACGCGGATGCGATCCAGCAGCTGGTGCTTGACGATGAAGGGCAGGCGCAGATTGTCCTGAGCAAGATCCGATCGTCATGCGAGCAGATTATGCTGAATGCGCAGAGCAGAATTGGCCGGGAGCTGGCGTTACGCTTCGATCAGCTGGAGTCTACGCTCGCCCGATCGTTGAATGAGGCGATGCGACCCATCGAGACGCGAATTAAGGAACAGCTCAGTCATGCCGGATTTCGGGCGCGGATTAGCTTCCCGGCGTTTCAGGCAAACCAGCTTAATTTCAATACGCGCGGGTTATTTAATGATGCCATTGTGCAGGACACCCCTCCCGCCAGTCAGCCAGCAGGGGCAGGCAGCGTACGTAATACCGTCTCGCGCTGGCTCAATAATCCCGGCTGGGGCTGGGAGGAGTATGTCGTGACGCGCACACGCTATGTCATCGACATCGCTCAGCTTCATGGCAAATTTACGCAACATACCGATCAGTTTTGCGATCAAATTCGTAAAGCTTTGGCCGCGCAGGTCGATGTCTCTGTTACGGCAGGTATGGCAACGTTCTTTGCAGAGTTTTCGTTGTGCCTGACCGGGTTACAGGAAAGCTTGCGTGATAGCCTTGCCGTTCGGCAGCAGAATGAGCATTCAACCCGGGCGCTTAGCCAGTTGTTGAAGCAAAGTATGACCACTGCGGCGTGGATTCAGGAAGATACCCGACTGTTACGCGATGATATTCAAACCTTATTCGCGGCAGAGCAACCATGACAACACAGCTACTGGACGGTCCCGGGCGGACGCTGGAGTGTATTCATCCAAAATTTATGGTCGATTTGGTCCAGGGGGCGGATGCTGCACGTCACGCCCTCCTGGGGCCACAGCAACTACAATTTCGTGAGCGTTTGACGCAGGAGATCATTACGCAGACCCGGCTGCGGCCGTGGGCAATGGCGGGAATGCTCAACGAAAATGCAGCACTGCGGCTGGGTCTGGCGGAGAAACTTGCCGGTATGCTCGACCCCGGACACCTTGCGCTGACCCGTATGTCCGACAGGCTGGTAGCCCTGCGCCAGCAGGTGAATCCACGCCTCCCTCAACCTCCCGGATTGTTGCAACAGTACGAGGAGCTCTCCGCACATTTCAACCAGCGTGCCGCCTATAAAGAGAAAGCGCTCGCGCAGCGCGGTCTTACGGTTCAGGCGGGTGAGCACAGCGAGCAAATTTTTACCCGCTGGCGAGCCGGGCAGTATGACGGCTGGTCGCTGGCTGGCCGCTGCTTTATCGTGCTGGAAGAGTTGCGCTGGGGGGCGTTTGGCGATGCCTGTCGTCTGGCGAATAGTGATGTGGCGGCCATGCTGAAAGATAACCTGCGCAGCATGGCCGCAAATTATCTGGCACAGGAGATTAATGCTTCTCCCACCACCCGGCATTTTTACCATCAGTGGCTGACGACGCCCGCTTCTCCCGGTCTGATTGATTATAAAGATATGCTGGGCTGGCTGGGGGACTGGTGTCAGGCGGAAAAACATCCGGTGAGCTGGTCAGTGACGCAGAGCTGGCAAACGGTCGCGCTGGGGATGCCAAGACTCTGTTCGGCAAAACGGCTTGTGGATGGCATGGTGGAAGAGATATTTGGTACGTGATTGCCCCCCCTCTTTTTAAAGAGGGGGGCGAAAGGGTTAGTGGTGCATTTCTACCGCTTCATGTTCTGTCCGGGACTCAGGCACATGCCCAAAGCGTCTGGCGTACAGTGCCGTGATGATAGGGACCAGAATTGCCGTCACAATCACGCTGGCGGCAACCAGAGCCGTGGCGGAAGCGGCTACGGGTTCAAAGGCCGGGTTAATCTGGGCGATAATCACCGGGTTGGCTACCGCAGCGCCTGCGGCCGAAGAGGCGGCCACACCCGCGGTTCCGTTGCCGCCCCCGATGACGCGGTCTGCAATAATCAGCGGAATACCCGTGATGACGATGACGGCAACACCCAGCACAATACCCAGCAGGCCGGTTTCCAGAATTACGTTCAGGTTGATGGTATTGCCCAACGCGAAGCCGAAGAACGGGATCAGTACCGGGGTGGCTTTGCTGAAGAAATCGCGCAGATCGTGATCGAGGTTACCCAGCGCAAAACCAATCAGGAACGGCAGGATCGCCCCGACAAAATGGTGTAGTTCAAAGGAGGCAAGGCCAGCAGAACCCAGAATCAACATCGTCATCAGTGGACCCGACTCCAGGGACATCAGCACGAACGCGCCCGATTCTTCTTTGGTGCCATATTGATTCATCAGGCTGGCATAGAGACCGCCGTTGGTCATATCCATTGCTGAGACAATGGCCAGAACGGATAATCCGGCGAAGAAGCCAGTCTGAATTCCATTCTCCGGAATGAACATCGCACAGATCATGGCAACAACCCAGGCGACCGCAATTTTAGTAATGACCAACGTCCCTGATTTACGTAATACCGTACCTGTTGCACGCAAGTTAATAGATGCGCCGATGCAAAAGAACCAGACTGCCAGAATCGGTACCGTTCCGGTGATCATACCTTTTGTAAAACCGCCAAAATAAGCACCGGTATTCGGGGCCAGCGTATTTAATATCGCGCCAAGTACCAGCGGGACCAGCATCATCCCGCCCGGGATGCGTTCTATAGTTGCTTTAATCTTCATCATTAACCCTCACATCTCGCCCGCGTGGCTGGCGGAAATCTCAAAAATAGATCAACAAATTCAAATGATTGCCTTTTTGGAGGCCAATCGATTCGTTACTTATGCTGTAAAGTGAAATTAAGGCGTTCAGTATTCCTTCATTTGAAAGCCGCTGAGATATCGTGTTCGGATTTATCATGCGATCTTTGGAATTGCGATTCAATCAAAACGAAACACTGTTTTAGTTATCTCCGTCACATATTGAATGGAAACAGGATTGCCCACGATTAATAATTAAATTTTGTGTAAATTCGCTGTGAAGAAATGTGATTGTATTTTGTTTGGGAATGAATAATAACGGGCGTTAAGATCTGTTTGATAAGGGGGTTGAGAATGACCTTACTTATCGTGAATTGACAAAAGCTGAAGGCATCTTACGAACAGGAAAAATATATGTGAAGTTGATCACATATATAAACGCTGGTAGGGTAAAAAGGTCTTTAACTGCCCAGACAGGCGTCAACAGGTTCGGTTGTATTGAGGTAAAACGTCAATGTAAGTAAACCTGCTACGCTTGAATAAGGAGATTCGCATGGAGCGGATCTCTGGTTCACAGCTTGCAAAATGCGCTGTGAAACGGACGGGGCTGAGTCTACGAGGAAAGCTATGCTTAGAAGGAAAAAAGTAAAACCCATCACGCTGCGCGATGTCACCATTATTGATGACGCGAAACTGCGCAAAGCGATTACAGCGGCCTCGCTCGGTAATGCGATGGAGTGGTTCGATTTTGGTGTTTACGGCTTTGTGGCCTATGCACTTGGTAAAGTGTTCTTCCCCGGTGCCGATCCCAGCTTGCAGATGATTGCCGCGCTGGGTACGTTCTCCGTTCCCTTCCTGATTCGCCCTCTTGGTGGTCTTTTCTTCGGCATGCTGGGTGATAAATATGGTCGCCAGAAAATCCTGGCTATTACCATTGTCATCATGTCGATAAGTACATTCTGTATCGGCCTTATTCCGTCGTATGCGACTATTGGTATATGGGCGCCGATTCTGCTGTTGATCTGTAAGATGGCGCAGGGCTTCTCCGTTGGCGGCGAATATACCGGTGCATCGATTTTTGTCGCCGAATATTCTCCGGACCGTAAACGCGGCTTTATGGGCAGCTGGCTGGACTTTGGTTCGATTGCCGGATTCGTCATGGGCGCGGGGGTTGTCGTTCTGATCTCAACCGTAGTGGGTGAAGAGAACTTCCTTGACTGGGGCTGGCGTATTCCGTTCTTCCTGGCGCTGCCGCTGGGCATCATTGGGCTTTACCTGCGTCACGCCCTGGAAGAGACACCTGCGTTCCAGCAGCACGTTGAAAAGCTGGAGCAGGGTGACCGTGAAGGGTTACAGGATGGCCCGAAAGTGTCGTTCAAGGAGATTGCGACCAAACACTGGCGCAGCCTGCTGACCTGTATTGGTCTGGTGATTTCCACCAACGTCACCTATTACATGCTGCTGACCTACATGCCGAGCTACCTGTCGCATAACCTGCACTACTCGGAAGACCACGGTGTGCTGATTATTATCGCCATCATGGTAGGTATGCTGTTTGTGCAGCCGATTATGGGTCTGTTGAGCGACCGCTTTGGCCGTAAGCCATTCATTATTCTCGGCAGCGTCGCCTTGTTCGCACTGGCAATTCCGGCCTTTATTCTGATTAACAGCAATGTGCTGGGGCTGATTTTCGCCGGTCTGCTGATGCTGGCGGTGATCCTCAACTGCTTCATCGGGGTGATGGCTTCTACGCTGCCGGCAATGTTCCCGACGCATATTCGCTACAGTGCGCTGGCGGCAGCCTTTAATATCTCCGTTCTGATTGCGGGCCTGACGCCGACACTTGCTGCTTCACTGGTGGAGAGCACGCAGAACCTGATGATGCCTGCTTACTATCTGATGGTCATTGCGGTGGTCGGCCTGATTACCGGTATTACCATGAAGGAGACGGCGAATCGTCCCCTGAAAGGGGCAACGCCTGCGGCGTCTGATATTCAGGAAGCGAAAGAGATCCTGCGTGAGCACTACGATAATGTAGAGCAGAAGATTGAAGATATTGACGCAGAGATCGAGGCGCTCCAGAAAAAACGTTCTCGCCTGGTTGACCAGCATCCGAGAATTAACGAGTGATAAAAAAACCCGCCGCTGGCGGGTTTTCTTTTATTAGCATCCTGCGGCGATGTAGTCGCCGCCAGCGCTGACGGGGATCACCGTCAGAAACAGGACCGTCGCGAACAGTATCAGAACAACCCCTCCGGCAATTTTGACCATCGGCATTATCCAGTTCAGGGACGTGCCGCCACCAAACCAGGCTACTGTGCGTTCACGTGCGTAACGTACTGCCAGCGACAGCCCCATAATCGACAGCGCCGTGCCCAGCGACATTGTCATCACAGCAGCAATCCCCCAGCTAATAATGCCGAGCGCATTCGAGAACATCAGGATCATAATTGCCCCGCTGCACGGGCGTGCGCCTATGGCCAGCACCACGCCCAGACGGGTTTTCCAGTCGCTTTTAGCCAGATCCACCCCTACGCCGTGATGGCCGCAGCCACAATGTTCATTATGCTGGTGAAGCGGCTTGATGGCGCTAATCGCCATTTTGCGCGGACGCAGGCTGCTGAGCGCCTGATAAATGATAAATGCACCGAAGGCGGCAATCAGTAGGGCGCTGATTTTCTCGACGTACCAACGGCTGGTGCTGATATCCCCTGACGCGAAGTTCAATCCAACCGCCAGGATAAAGACAAAGGCGATTGCGCTGACGCCCTGCATCAGGCTACCGATAAACGGTACGACGCGCGCCGCGAGCTGGCTCTCTTTATTGGTGGTGAGATACGTGGTGACGATGAATTTGCCGTGTCCCGGTCCAACGGCATGGAGTACACCATAAAGAAACGCACCGGTTAACAACCACAGCCCACCGCTGTACTGATGATTATTAAGTTGCAGCAAATACATCACCAGATAACGGTGCAGGGTGATCTGGGTGGCGAGGCACCACTGAATAAAAGCATTCCAGTGCCCATGCAGTGCAAAACCTGCCATAAGTAACACCAGCACGGCGAGCCCGGCGGTTGGGAGACGCCAGTCACGTTGAAGTCGTTGTGTCGTCATGAGGTTGACCCGCGAGAGAAATATTTGCCGCTAGTATAGTGTTCAAATCGCTGGATCACACCGGGATCTTCAATGGATTGTGGATAAGTCTGTGCGTAAAAAGGTATAAGGCGGGGTTTTGCTGGGGAATACAGCAATCAGTCATTTTTTTGCAACTTTTCTGTTGCGGTCGCTCGGGAACTCCCTATAATGCGCCTCCATCGACACGGCGGATGTGAATCACTTCACAAACAACCCGGTCGGCTGAAGAGAAAAAATCCTGAAAATCAGGGTTGACTCTGAAAGAGGAAAGCGTAATATACGCCACCTCGCGACAGAGCGCTGAAGCGCGTCGCAACTGCTCTTTAACAATTTATCAGACAATCTGTGTGGGCACTCAAAGTGACATGGATTCTTAACGTCCTCGGACGAAAAATGAATACCAAGTCTCAACGAGTGAACACGTAATTCATTACGAAGTTTAATTCATTGAGCATCAAACTTTTAAATTGAAGAGTTTGATCATGGCTCAGATTGAACGCTGGCGGCAGGCCTAACACATGCAAGTCGAACGGTAACAGGAAGCAGCTTGCTGCTTTGCTGACGAGTGGCGGACGGGTGAGTAATGTCTGGGAAACTGCCTGATGGAGGGGGATAACTACTGGAAACGGTAGCTAATACCGCATAACGTCGCAAGACCAAAGAGGGGGACCTTCGGGCCTCTTGCCATCGGATGTGCCCAGATGGGATTAGCTAGTAGGTGGGGTAACGGCTCACCTAGGCGACGATCCCTAGCTGGTCTGAGAGGATGACCAGCCACACTGGAACTGAGACACGGTCCAGACTCCTACGGGAGGCAGCAGTGGGGAATATTGCACAATGGGCGCAAGCCTGATGCAGCCATGCCGCGTGTATGAAGAAGGCCTTCGGGTTGTAAAGTACTTTCAGCGGGGAGGAAGGCGATAAGGTTAATAACCTCATCGATTGACGTTACCCGCAGAAGAAGCACCGGCTAACTCCGTGCCAGCAGCCGCGGTAATACGGAGGGTGCAAGCGTTAATCGGAATTACTGGGCGTAAAGCGCACGCAGGCGGTCTGTCAAGTCGGATGTGAAATCCCCGGGCTCAACCTGGGAACTGCATTCGAAACTGGCAGGCTAGAGTCTTGTAGAGGGGGGTAGAATTCCAGGTGTAGCGGTGAAATGCGTAGAGATCTGGAGGAATACCGGTGGCGAAGGCGGCCCCCTGGACAAAGACTGACGCTCAGGTGCGAAAGCGTGGGGAGCAAACAGGATTAGATACCCTGGTAGTCCACGCCGTAAACGATGTCGACTTGGAGGTTGTGCCCTTGAGGCGTGGCTTCCGGAGCTAACGCGTTAAGTCGACCGCCTGGGGAGTACGGCCGCAAGGTTAAAACTCAAATGAATTGACGGGGGCCCGCACAAGCGGTGGAGCATGTGGTTTAATTCGATGCAACGCGAAGAACCTTACCTACTCTTGACATCCAGAGAACTTTCCAGAGATGGATTGGTGCCTTCGGGAACTCTGAGACAGGTGCTGCATGGCTGTCGTCAGCTCGTGTTGTGAAATGTTGGGTTAAGTCCCGCAACGAGCGCAACCCTTATCCTTTGTTGCCAGCGGTTAGGCCGGGAACTCAAAGGAGACTGCCAGTGATAAACTGGAGGAAGGTGGGGATGACGTCAAGTCATCATGGCCCTTACGAGTAGGGCTACACACGTGCTACAATGGCGCATACAAAGAGAAGCGACCTCGCGAGAGCAAGCGGACCTCATAAAGTGCGTCGTAGTCCGGATTGGAGTCTGCAACTCGACTCCATGAAGTCGGAATCGCTAGTAATCGTGGATCAGAATGCCACGGTGAATACGTTCCCGGGCCTTGTACACACCGCCCGTCACACCATGGGAGTGGGTTGCAAAAGAAGTAGGTAGCTTAACCTTCGGGAGGGCGCTTACCACTTTGTGATTCATGACTGGGGTGAAGTCGTAACAAGGTAACCGTAGGGGAACCTGCGGTTGGATCACCTCCTTACCTTAAAGAACCTGCCTTTGCAGTGCTCACACAGATTGTCTGATGAAAAGTAAATAGCAAGGCGTCTTGCGATTGAGACTGTACGTCCCCTTCGTCTAGAGGCCCAGGACACCGCCCTTTCACGGCGGTAACAGGGGTTCGAATCCCCTAGGGGACGCCACTTGCTGGTTCGTGAGTGAAAGTCACCTGCCGTCATATCTCAAAACTGACTTGCGAGTCACGTTTGAGATATTTGCTCTTTAAAAATCTGGATCAAGCTGAAAATTGAAACGACACACAGCTCATGTGTGTTCGAGTCTCTCAAATTTTCGCAATCAGAAGTGAAACATCTTCGGGTTGTGAGGTTAAGCGACTAAGCGTACACGGTGGATGCCCTGGCAGTCAGAGGCGATGAAGGACGTGCTAATCTGCGAAAAGCGCCGGCGAGGTGATATGAACCCTTGACCCGGCGATGTCCGAATGGGGAAACCCAGTGTGTTCCGACACACTATCGTTAACTGAATACATAGGTTAACGAGGCGAACCGGGGGAACTGAAACATCTAAGTACCCCGAGGAAAAGAAATCAACCGAGATTCCCCCAGTAGCGGCGAGCGAACGGGGAGCAGCCCGGAGTCTGAATCAGCTTGTGTGTTAGTGGAACGGTCTGGAAAGTCCGACGGTACAGGGTGATAGTCCCGTACACGAAAGCACACTTGCTGTGAACTCGAAGAGTAGGGCGGGACACGTGGTATCCTGTCTGAATATGGGGGGACCATCCTCCAAGGCTAAATACTCCTGACTGACCGATAGTGAACCAGTACCGTGAGGGAAAGGCGAAAAGAACCCCGGCGAGGGGAGTGAAAAAGAACCTGAAACCGTGTACGTACAAGCAGTGGGAGCCTCTTTATGGGGTGACTGCGTACCTTTTGTATAATGGGTCAGCGACTTATATTCTGTAGCAAGGTTAACCGTATAGGGGAGCCGAAGGGAAACCGAGTCTTAACTGGGCGTTAAGTTGCAGGGTATAGACCCGAAACCCGGTGATCTAGCCATGGGCAGGTTGAAGGTTGGGTAACACTAACTGGAGGACCGAACCGACTAATGTTGAAAAATTAGCGGATGACCTGTGGCTGGGGGTGAAAGGCCAATCAAACCGGGAGATAGCTGGTTCTCCCCGAAAGCTATTTAGGTAGCGCCTCGTGAACTCATCTTCGGGGGTAGAGCACTGTTTCGGCTAGGGGGCCATCCCGGCTTACCAACCCGATGCAAACTACGAATACCGAAGAATGTTATCACGGGAGACACACGGCGGGTGCTAACGTCCGTCGTGAAGAGGGAAACAACCCAGACCGCCAGCTAAGGTCCCAAAGTCATGGTTAAGTGGGAAACGATGTGGGAAGGCACAGACAGCCAGGATGTTGGCTTAGAAGCAGCCATCATTTAAAGAAAGCGTAATAGCTCACTGGTCGAGTCGGCCTGCGCGGAAGATGTAACGGGGCTAAACCATGCACCGAAGCTGCGGCAGCGACACTTATGTGTTGTTGGGTAGGGGAGCGTTCTGTAAGCCGTTGAAGGTGTGCTGTGAGGCATGCTGGAGGTATCAGAAGTGCGAATGCTGACATAAGTAACGATAAAGCGGGTGAAAAGCCCGCTCGCCGGAAGACCAAGGGTTCCTGTCCAACGTTAATCGGGGCAGGGTGAGTCGACCCCTAAGGCGAGGCCGAAAGGCGTAGTCGATGGGAAACAGGTTAATATTCCTGTACTTGGTGTTACTGCGAAGGGGGGACGGAGAAGGCTATGTCAGCCGGGCGACGGTTGTCCCGGTTTAAGCATGTAGGCGGAGGTTCCAGGTAAATCCGGTACCTTTTAACGCTGAGGTGTGATGACGAGGCACTACGGTGCTGAAGTGATAAATGCCCTGCTTCCAGGAAAAGCCTCTAAGCATCAGGTAACACGAAATCGTACCCCAAACCGACACAGGTGGTCAGGTAGAGAATACCAAGGCGCTTGAGAGAACTCGGGTGAAGGAACTAGGCAAAATGGTGCCGTAACTTCGGGAGAAGGCACGCTGATAGGTAGGTGAAGCCCCTGCGGGCGGAGCTGAAATCAGTCGAAGATACCAGCTGGCTGCAACTGTTTATTAAAAACACAGCACTGTGCAAACACGAAAGTGGACGTATACGGTGTGACGCCTGCCCGGTGCCGGAAGGTTAATTGATGGGGTTAGCGGCAACGCGAAGCTCTTGATCGAAGCCCCGGTAAACGGCGGCCGTAACTATAACGGTCCTAAGGTAGCGAAATTCCTTGTCGGGTAAGTTCCGACCTGCACGAATGGCGTAATGATGGCCAGGCTGTCTCCACCCGAGACTCAGTGAAATTGAACTCGCTGTGAAGATGCAGTGTACCCGCGGCAAGACGGAAAGACCCCGTGAACCTTTACTATAGCTTGACACTGAACACTGGTCCTTGATGTGTAGGATAGGTGGGAGGCTTTGAAGCGTGGACGCCAGTCTGCGTGGAGCCGTCCTTGAAATACCACCCTTTAATGGCTGGTGTTCTAACGTAGACCCGTGATCCGGGTTGCGGACAGTGTCTGGTGGGTAGTTTGACTGGGGCGGTCTCCTCCCAAAGAGTAACGGAGGAGCACGAAGGTTGGCTAATCCTGGTCGGACATCAGGAGGTTAGTGCAATGGCATAAGCCAGCTTGACTGCGAGCGTGACGGCGCGAGCAGGTGCGAAAGCAGGTCATAGTGATCCGGTGGTTCTGAATGGAAGGGCCATCGCTCAACGGATAAAAGGTACTCCGGGGATAACAGGCTGATACCGCCCAAGAGTTCATATCGACGGCGGTGTTTGGCACCTCGATGTCGGCTCATCACATCCTGGGGCTGAAGTAGGTCCCAAGGGTATGGCTGTTCGCCATTTAAAGTGGTACGCGAGCTGGGTTTAGAACGTCGTGAGACAGTTCGGTCCCTATCTGCCGTGGGCGCTGGAGAATTGAGGGGGGCTGCTCCTAGTACGAGAGGACCGGAGTGGACGCATCACTGGTGTTCGGGTTGTCATGCCAATGGCACTGCCCGGTAGCTAAATGCGGAAGAGATAAGTGCTGAAAGCATCTAAGCACGAAACTTGCCCCGAGATGAGTTCTCCCTGAGACCTTGAGTCTCCTGAAGGAACGTTGAAGACGACGACGTTGATAGGTCGGGTGTGTAAGCGCAGCGATGCGTTGAGCTAACCGATACTAATGAACCGTGAGGCTTAACCTTACAACGCCGAAGGTGTTTTGGCGAAGAGACAGACACGATTTTCAGCTTAGATTCAGAGTCCGAAGGATTTTGCGCTGAGACAAGGCGGCAAACGAAGGAAAGGAAGGAGCATACTGAGGTATGTGACTGACTTTACGAGAGCAGCCAACGCAGTATCAGTGCGAAAGACACAGGACAGAGCACAAGAATTTGCCTGGCGGCTGTAGCGCGGTGGTCCCACCTGACCCCATGCCGAACTCAGAAGTGAAACGCCGTAGCGCCGATGGTAGTGTGGGGTCTCCCCATGTGAGAGTAGGGAACTGCCAGGCATCAAACAAGTGAAGAGGCCATCCGCAAGGATGGCCTTTTTGCGTTTGTTTGCTGAAAAACGGCAGGCCGTAAGGCGAAGCCGCCATCCGGCAACTCAGAGCGCACTATCCACATTCAAACGACGCAATTGCCGCTGATGGAAACGCCCAAGGATCAGCACCGTCGTTAACGCACCAAGCAGCGCGCAAAACATATCAGACTGGGTATCCCATGGATCGCCCTGCGTCCCCAGAAAATCATCCGCACCCTGTCCCATCGCCAAAGCAGCCCACCACTCAATGAGTTCATAGGTGGCGCTAATGGCCAGAGCAACACAGCACACCAGAAACCCCGTCATCTTATGTCCACGAACATACCCACCGCGCAGCAGAATTTCTCGCGCTGCCAGTGCGGGAACCAGCCCCTGGAAGAAGTGACCGAGCTTGTCATACGGATTTCGGCTAAGCCCGAGCATCTCCTGAACCTCAAAACCAACCGGAACCTTTGCGTAGGTGTACATTCCACCAACCATCAGAATGATGGCGTGGAAGAAAACCAGAGTATAGAGAAGGGGAGTCAAAGGGTATCGCCGGTGTGTGGCAAGCAGAAGTGGGATGATGATAATGACGGGCGTCACCTCCATCAACCAGGTGACGCGATCGCTCGTGAACAGGCCGGTATAAAACAGGATCATCAGCAGGAGCAGTGACCCGGTTTTTAAAGCAGATAAGGTCATATCATTTTCATTGTCAGGAAAAAAAATCACTATTACCTGACAGAAGGGAAAATTCAATGCGTAGCGGGGACAGAAAAGCAAAAACCCAGCCATAGGCTGGGTTCTTTAAATAGTGGTGCCCGGACTCGGAATCGAACCAAGGACACGGGGATTTTCAATCCCCTGCTCTACCGACTGAGCTATCCGGGCAACGGAGCGCATTAAACCGCAATCGCGCGCGATCGTCAACATTATTTCGGGAAAAGCTGTTCAACTGCTTAAGTTTGCGGCAATCTGTCCGTTTGTGCCCTGGAATTGCACTAATCTTCCAGACAGTTCAGGCAAGATGTGACAATGCTGACGGTAAGAGGAGGGCAGTATGGCAAACGACTGGCTTGAGCTGCGTCAGCATGCAGAAACAGGTATTGAGACAATTAAGGCGCATTTCGAAGGACATGCCTTTGATCCCCACTGGCATGATAGCTATCTGGTCGGAATAACCCTTTCCGGTACGCAGCAGTTCCACTGTCGCCGTGAACGCCACCGTAGCCAGCCGGGCGATGCTTTTTTACTTGAGCCCGGGGAGATCCATGACGGTGATGCGCCGGTAGAGGGCGGCTTTACTTATCTGACCTTTTATCTGGATGAACACTGGCTCACCCATACGCTTCAAGGCCTGTATGACTCTACTCCCGGGAGTTACACTCTCCACTTTGCCCAAACGCTGACGCGAGAGCCTCAGTTGGTGCGCGCTATCGGTGATACATTTGCCTCGTTGCATAACGATGAGATGAAGATCGTCCAACAGAGCACAATGGATAACCTGCTCTCTCAGATAACTACCCACTGCCACTGGCGTAAGAAACTCCCGTCGCAATTACAAAGCTCCGCTGTGGCGCATCGTGCCCGCGACTATCTCTATGCGCATATCGGCGAGAACGTGGGGCTATCAGACCTTGCCCGCGAGACGGGTACGGATCGCTTTACCCTCACCCGCTGTTTTAAACGCGAATTTCACCTGGCACCGCACGCCTGGCTTATCCAGCTGCGACTGGCAAAGGCCCGACAGATGCTGGCGTGTGGGGAACTGCCTGTTGATGTTGCGACGGCAGTGGGTTTTGCCGATCAAAGCCATCTTGGTCGCTGGTTCCAGCGTGCATACCGTATTTCTCCGGCACACTACCGCCGGTTGTGCACAAACCTTCCAGACGTTTCCAGAAAATAACGGCACATTCGTGGCTCTAATAAAAAAGGAGTCACCTGTGAATTTATTACCCTTCCTGCTGTTTGCATTTGTCGCCTCGATTACACCGGGGCCAACCAACATTCTGGTACTGGCTAACAGTCAGCACTTTGGCGTAAAAAATACGGTTCCTGCGATCCTGGGCGGGTGTATTGCCGCCAGCGCTATTGTTCTGGTTTCAGGCGCTGGGGCAGGAGAAGTGTTACGCCAGTATCCATTGATACGTCAGGTAATGAGCTGGGCGGGTGTGCTGTGGCTTTCCTGGATGAGCTGGCAGCTGTTTAGCGCCCCGGCCGCGAATCTCTCCTCCAGAAGTCACGTCCGATTTACCGCGCGGGCGGCGGCGTTACTACAGGTTGTAAACCCAAAAACATGGATGATGGCGCTGGCAGTTGTCAGCCTGTTTGCTCCGGCAAGCGACCATGCATTACGGGATATTACGCTGATGGCGCTATGGTTTCTGGCGATCTCCGTGGTCTGTTTGTTGTGCTGGGCGTGGCTGGGGAAGGCGGTGAACCGGATTTTCCGCACCACCGTGGCGATGGTGCGATTTCAGCGCGCGATGGCGCTGTGTTTGTTTATTTCCGCCTGGATGGGAATGCTGGCTTAGGTCAGTGCACCACCCATACGACACTGCGCGAACCGCAAAATATCTTCCGCCAGACGGTGCGCCGTATCCACATCCGCCTGGCTACGGTTCACCAGCATGCGGCTCAGGCAACCTTCCAGCACCAGCTCCATCTGCTTCGCGACCATTGCCGGATCATCCACTTCAAGTGTGGTCAGCAGCTCATGTGTGAACTCGTGCGCGGCTCGTTTTTGCTGATCTGCCAGTTGATGGATGGGGTGCCCAGGATCCGGATAGTAGGTGCAGGCGGCGATAAACAGACAACCTGGGTAACGGTTGTTGGTAACACACTCCGTCAGTGCGGTATAGCGCGCCAGCAGCTTTTGCTCGGTGGTCAGTTCTTCATTCAGCATCAGCTGCCTGCGCCAGATATCCACCTGCTGGCTGAGATAGCGCAGGGCATCGTACAGCAGCGCCTCTTTATCCGGCCAGAAGCGCCTAAGTTCATCCAGAGGGTAATCGATACGGTCGGCGACCATCTCAAGCGTGGTGCTGGCGATCCCTTGAATCTCAAGCAATTGCAGGGCTTGTCCCAGTACGTCTTCGCGTTGCACGGTTATCTCCTCCGCTATTCCCAACGGTTTGTCCCGTCTAAAGTGTTGTTTACGGTTGGCGATTGCGCAAATGCGCGTTGAATGCCGTCGCGTCCATAAACCCGGTTACACGCTGCGTCGGCTGTTCTTCCCCCTGTTCATTGAAGAACAGGATGGTAGGCAACCCGAGCACGTTAAGTTGCTTCAGCAGAGCCTTATCCTGCGTGCTGTTGGCGGTAACGTTCGCCTGGAGCAGAACGGTATCGCTCAGCGCATGTTGTACCTGCGGATCGCTGAAGGTGTATTTTTCAAACTCTTTGCAGGCCACGCACCAGTCGGCATAGAGATCGAGCAAGACCGGTTTGCCTTTCGCCTGCGCCAGGGCGTGGTTAAGGTCATCCACGTTTTTAATCTGTATAAAATTCAGATGAGCCTGTGTTTGACCTGCCGGGGTGCCAAACGCCCAGTCCTGTAGCGGACGGACGCTCACCAGCGCGGCCGCCAGCAGAAGGATCTGTAGCAGGCGCATCCACGGTTTCTTCGCCCCCAGACTCACGATAAACGCCCAGCTGAAGAAGGCCACGCCGAGCATCGCCCAAAGACGTGTACCCCATACATCACCGATGATGCGCTCCAGCAGAAATACCGGCAGCGCCAGAATGACAAAACCAAACGCGGTTTTCACCGTCTCCATCCACGGGCCGCTTTTCGGCAGCAGACGATTGCCAAACACCGTCACCAGGATCAGCGGCAGGCCCATGCCGAGCGCGTAGAGGTACAGCGTGCCGCCGCCGAGCCACAGGTTGCCGCTCTGAGCAATGTATAACAGGATGGCGCTCAACGGCGCAGTGGTGCAGGGGGAGCAAATCAGCCCGGCGATGGCACCCATGGCGAACACGCCGCCCGCAGAGCCACCCTGCTGACGGTTGCTCATCAGCGTCAGACGGGTTTGCAGGGAAGAGGGCAGTTGCAGGGTGAACAGGCCAAACATCGACAGCGCCAGCAGAATAAACACCGCTGACAGTCCGATAAGCACATAAGGATGCTGAAGGGCGGCCTGGAACTGCAACCCGGCAGCGGCGACCACGAGGCCGAGCGCCGTATAGGTTAACGCCATGCCCTGTACATAGATAAAGGCCAGCAACAGCGCACGGGCGGTGGAAAGGCGTTGTTTACCGCCCAGCACGATGCCAGAGATAAGCGGGTACATAGGCAGTACGCAGGGCGTAAAGGCAATGCCGATACCAATCAATAACGCCCAAAGTGCTGAGAACGGAAGGTCTGAAGTGGCTTCGACTGCGCCTTCACCCTTCACCCTGGCCCTCTCCCCTGAGGGGAAAGGGGAGGCAGCGGCTTTCACTTCGCTAAGCGGAACGACCTTTGTTTCAGGTGGGTAACAGAATCCGGCGTCTGCGCAGCCCTGATAGGTGACCGTTAATGTGGCACCTTTATCGGCATGGTTCACCGTGACGGGCACGCTTAAGCGCTGGCGATAAATTTCACTCTTACCGTAGAACTCGTCCTCGTGCCACACGCCAGCGGGCATCTGCAATGCGCCGACGTTCGCCTTTGCCGGCGTGATGCTGACCTGCTTGCGATAGAGGTAGTAACCCTCTTTCACCTGCCAGGTGAGACTGAGATCGTGCTGGTTTTGCTGAAAGTCGAAAACGAATGCCTGGTCGGCAGGAATAAAGTTCGAACGGCCGGGTGCGTCAAACAACCCGGCAAAAACTGACGTGCTGCACAGCAGCAGGATCAGCGTAATGAAGCGTTGAGCCATGAGAGATAATCGTTATCGCCGTGGACCACTGGCAGCACCAGCAGCTCCGGGGTTTGGTATGGATGATGAGACTTGAGGCAGTCGAGGAGCGCCTGCTGGTTTGTCAGGTTGGTTTTGAGCAACATCTGGACTTCGTACTCTTGCTCCAGCTTGCCTTCCCAGTAATAAAGGGAGGTGGCGCCGGGAAGAAGCGTGACACAGGCAGCCAGTTTTTCGGCCAGCACTTTGGCGGCCAGATCCTGGGCAGAAGCTTCATCAGGGGCGGTGCACAGTACAACAACAGCATCAGGCGTGTTCACAAGTCGACCTCCTCATCACGAAAGTCTTCACTATATCACGCAAGGCGGTTGGTCATTAATGAAACGGGCCGCAGAGCGGCCCGTTTTTAACTATTTTTACAACGGCTAATCGTTTACAGCACAATGCCGCCGATGATAAAGCCGAGGATCACGCAGAGCGTAATCGCCACCACGCCCGGGATGAGGAACGCGTGGTTAAACACGTACTTACCAATACGGGTTGAGCCGGTGTCATCCATCTCAACTGCGGCCAGCAGGGTTGGGTAGGTTGGCAGCACGAACAGGGCGGAAACCGCTGCAAAAGAGGCAATCGCCGTCAGCGGCGTCACGCCCAGCATCAGTGCCGCAGGCATCAGCGCTTTGGTGGTCGCAGCCTGGGAGTACAGCAGCGTCGCGGCAAAGAACAGCACTACTGCCAGCAGCCACGGATAGTTGTGCAGCAGGTCGCCTGCAACGGTCTGGATATCGCTGATGTGCGCTTTCACAAAGGTATCACCGAGCCACGCCACGCCCAGCACGCACACGCAGGCGCTCATACCGGATTTGAAGGTGCTGGCGTTCAGCACTTCGCTGGTGTCGATTTTACAGGTGATGCTGATCAGCGTCGCGATGGTCAGCATAAACACCACAATGGCTTCGTTACGCGGCAGAACCGGGTTCTGGATCAGACCTACCGTGTCGCTGATGGCGGTCGCGTAGAACATCACGGCGACGATACCAATCAGAAACAGCAGCACGGAGCGTTTTGCATGCGGCTTCAGCTCGAAGACCTGGCTACCGCGCAGGCTCACTTCACCTTTTGCCAGACGCTCCTGGTAAACCGGATCGTCTTTCAGCTCGGCACCGAGGAAGTTACACAGCACGGCAGTGATCATTACCGCAATCAGCGTGACCGGAATACAGATTGCCAGCAGCGTCAGGTAACTTACGCCCATTGGCTCAAGGATGCCCGCGAAGAAGACCACCGCCGCGGAAATAGGCGAGGCGGTAATCGCAATCTGGGAGGCGACCACGGCAATAGAAAGAGGGCGAGACGGGCGAATACCCTGCTCTTTCGCCACTTCGGTGATGACCGGCAGCGTGGAGAAGGCAGTATGGCCAGTACCGGCGAGAATGGTCATAAACCAGGTCACCAGCGGGGCAAGGAAGGTGATGTATTTCGGATGGCGACGCAGCATACGCTCCGCCAGGCTCACCAGGTAGTCCATACCGCCAGCGACCTGCATGGCCGCGATAGCAGCAATAACCGCCATGATGATTTCGATAACGTCAAAAGGGATTGCGCCGGGTTTAATCTGAAAGATCAGGGTAAGTACAAGCACTCCAAGACCGCCAGCAAAACCGATGCCGATTCCCCCGAGTCGTGCGCCCAAATAAATCGCCAACAGGACGATGACGAGTTCTGCTCCAAACATAAAGACCTGCCTTGCTCATTAACAAGTTGATATTGAATTGTTGTGTTTTGGTAACGCCCATAAAGAAAAAAGGCACGTCACAAGTGACGTGCCTTTCGGAAGCTTAGCCTGAACGGTTACTGTTCGCTTTCATCGGTATATCGTTTCGCTTTATATGCCGGGTGCATCAGGTTCTGGGCGGAGAAGATATCGTCCAGTTCGGCTTCGGTCAACAATCCTCGCTCGAGAACTACCTCACGTACGCTCTTACCGGTTTCGGCACAAATCTTCCCGACGATATCGCCGTTGTGGTGGCCGATGAACGGGTTGAGGTAGGTAACGATGCCGATGGAGTTATAGACGTAGCCTTCACACACTTCTTTATTCGCGGTGATGCCGTTAATGCATTTTTCCAGCAGGTTGTAGCAGGCGTTGGTCAGAATATGGATAGATTCAAACATCGCCTGGCCAATCACCGGCTCCATCACGTTCAGCTGGAGCTGACCGGCTTCGGAGGCCATGGTGACGGTCGTATCGTTACCAATCACCTTGAAGCAAACCTGGTTCACCACTTCTGGCACCACCGGGTTCACTTTAGCTGGCATGATGGATGAACCCGCCTGCAACTCTGGCAGGTTGATTTCATTCAGGCCAGCGCGCGGACCGGAGGAGAGCAGGCGCAGGTCGTTACAGATTTTGGACAGTTTCACCGCCAGACGTTTCAGGGCGCTGTGCACCATCACGTAGGCGCCGCAGTCTGAGGTAGCTTCAATCAGGTCTTCCGCAGGCACAACTGGCAGGTTGGACACTTCAGCCAGCTTCTGTACCGCCAGTTGCTGATAGCCATCTGGCGTGTTCAGGCGTGTACCGATGGCGGTTGCGCCCAGGTTCACTTCCAGCAGCAGTTCGGACGTACGCAGCAGGTTTTTCGTCTCTTCGTTCAGCAGCACGTTAAACGCGTGGAATTCCTGTCCGAGGGTCATTGGCACCGCGTCCTGCAACTGGGTACGGCCCATTTTCAGGATGTCCTGGAACTCAACGGCTTTACGCTGGAAGCCATCGCCCAACTGATTAATCGCGTCGACCAGTTTGACGACAGAGGCATACACCGCGATGCGGAAGCCGGTTGGGTAGGCGTCGTTGGTGGATTGACATTTGTTAACGTGGTCGTTCGGGTTCAGGTACTGGTATTCACCTTTCTGATGACCCATCAGCTCCAGGCCGATGTTTGCCAGCACTTCGTTGGTGTTCATGTTGACAGAGGTGCCCGCGCCGCCCTGATAGACGTCGACCGGGAACTGATCCATGCATTTGCCGTTGTTCAGCACCTCATCGCACGCGGCGATAATCGCATTTGCAGCGCTTTTAGGAATGGTTTGCAACTCTTTGTTTGCCAGAGCCGCGGCTTTTTTTACCATCACCATGCCACGCACAAATTCAGGGATGTCGCTGATTTTGCTGTTGCTGATGTAGAAGTTTTCAATCGCTCTCAGAGTGTGAACACCATAGTAGGCATCCGCTGGAACTTCCCTGGTACCCAACAAATCTTCTTCGATACGAATGTTGTTTAACATGTGAACCTTCTTTTCAAGCTGCCGATGGATTGTACTAAACACACAGTATATATGTGGTTTTGAATATTTTATGGCCGACGATTATTCCCTCAATCGGCCAGATGTTCGAGATCATATGCTGATGATAGCGAATTGCCGTAAGCTGGATCACTTATTATCGACCCGATTTCATGATAATTATTAATCTGTGAAATATGTCACCGCTTTAATATTTCCAGAAAAAATATCCGTGCAAACCGATTGAAATTTGGCTAACCGTCGCCATCTCTTATCTACGCGCTTCGCGAACACATTCAGTCAGGGGCCTGAAGGCGCCTGCCACACAGGAGATGCCAGTGCGCTGGATACCATTTATTGCTTTCTTTCTTTATGTTTACATTGAAATTTCGATTTTCATCCAGGTTGCCCATGTGCTGGGCGTCCTGCTGACGCTGATTCTGGTGATCTTCACCTCCGTCATCGGCATGTCGCTGGTGCGCAATCAGGGTTTCAAAAATTTCCTGTTAATGCAGCAGAAGATGGCCGCAGGCGAAAGCCCGGCCGCCGAGATGATCAAAAGCGTGTCGCTGATTATTGCTGGTTTGCTGCTGATCCTGCCGGGCTTCTTTACAGACTTCCTCGGCCTGCTGTTGCTGTTGCCGCCGGTGCAGAAGCACCTGACCATGAAGCTGCTGCCGCATCTGCGTTTCAGCCGTATGCCAGGCGGTGGTTTCAGCACCGGCCCGGGGGATACCTTTGAAGGGGAATACCAGCGTAAGGATGAGCAGCGCGACCGGTTAGATCATAAAGACGATCGGTGAGTTTCTGGCCCGGTGGCGCTCGCTCACCGGGCCTGCGGAGCTTGCCGCTTCGGTAAAAACACCCACAGTCCCGCCAGCATGACGATGGCGTACACACTCTTCCATCCCACCATCGCCAGCAGCATCAGGCACAGGACACACCCGACAGCCGCCAGCGCCTTAAAGCGTCCTTTCAGTAGCCGACAGCCCGCCAGCATGCACAGCAGGTAGATCATGATGAAAATACCGTTGGCGTAGACAATCAGCGCGTCAAGGTTGATGTCGAGGAGATAAATGGCCAGGGAACTCACCACGCAGCAGCCCAGTACGGTATTCAGCGCATTCACCGGAAGCTGACGCTTTGACAGGCGTGAGAGGGGGCTATCCGGTTTATAAAGTGCCTGAGACCACACCAGCCGGGCGAAGCTCTGAATATAAATGTTGAGGCTGGCAAAGCAGGCGAGATAGCCAATCACGCAGGCTACCCACAGGGCTTTAACACCAAACAGCTGCACCACGATGCCCGGCAGCGACGCGGCGGCGGCTTTCTCTTCACTGAACGCGTTGAAGTGCAGCACCAGTACGGTACAGGCCCAATACACTGTGCCCGCCAGCATCAGGCCAATCATCAGAGCGCGGGGAAAGTCACGCTCGGGCTGTTTAAACTCGGATGCCAGATGAGCGAACGCCTCCAGACCGACGAAACACCAGAACATGACGGATAGTGCAGCGAAAAGCTGTGCGTGGTCGATGTCGTTAATCGCGGGGAAAGGAATATCCGCCACCGTAATGTCACCCGCAAACCAGAGGGCGACGATCAGCGCGACAATTAACACGGCGACCAGCGTTTGCAGATTGGCGCTGGAACTGGCCCCTCGCGAGCCAACCCACCAGACAATCGCCAGCGTACCGATTTCACCCAGCAGCAGTTGTTCATCGTGCCAGCCAAACAGCGCCTGTCCGAAGCCGGTTGCGATATGCAGGGCTGCCGGAAGGCCAACGGGTATCACCGACAAAAATAGCCAGCCGGTGACACGCTCCATTCGCGGCCCAAACGCCATGCCGACAAAATGCGCTACGCCGCCTGCGCTCGGGAAGTGCCGCCCGAGTATGGCAAAGACAATCGCCACCGGAAACACCAGCACGATCAGCACCGGCCATGCCCAAAGACTGTTATTGCCGGCAACCAACGCCGCCAGCGCGGGAACCGCAAATACCCCCGTGCCTAACAAAGACGTTGAGAGTAAGCCAATGCCCTGCGCCAGCCCCAACTCCTGCCTGAGTCCACTCATTTACCTCGTCCCGCCACCATCAAAAGAGAGTGGATGGTAACACTTTCGCAAATTTTTTTTCGATTACCCCTTGAAGGGGTAAAAAGCTATCCCCATCTCTCAGGGCACTAGCCGGAAAACCGCATGCGGACCGGCGTCATCCATAACTGATAATGACTTTCTCAAAGGAGAGCTATCAATGAGTATTCGTCCGTTACATGATCGTGTGATCGTCAAACGTAAAGAAGTTGAAACCAAGTCTGCTGGCGGCATCGTTCTGACCGGTTCAGCAGCAGCAAAATCAACGCGTGGCGAAATCATCGCTGTCGGTAAGGGCCGCATCCTGGAAAACGGAACTGTGCAGCCACTGGACGTTAAAGTTGGTGACATCGTCATTTTCAACGATGGCTACGGCGTGAAATCCGAGAAGATCGACAATGAAGAAGTGTTGATCATGTCCGAGAGCGACATTCTGGCAATTGTTGAAGCGTAATTAACGCACGAAAACTGTACGAATTTGAGGAAATAAGAACATGGCAGCTAAAGACGTAAAATTCGGTAACGACGCTCGTGTAAAAATGCTCCGCGGCGTAAACGTACTGGCAGACGCAGTGAAAGTCACTCTGGGCCCGAAAGGCCGTAACGTAGTGCTGGACAAATCCTTCGGCGCGCCAACCATCACCAAAGATGGTGTTTCTGTTGCACGTGAAATCGAGCTGGAAGACAAGTTCGAAAACATGGGCGCACAGATGGTGAAAGAAGTTGCCTCTAAAGCGAACGACGCTGCCGGTGACGGTACCACCACCGCGACCGTACTGGCGCAGGCGATCATCACCGAAGGCCTGAAAGCCGTTGCTGCGGGCATGAACCCAATGGATCTGAAACGTGGTATCGACAAAGCCGTCGCTTCCGCTGTTGAAGAACTGAAAGCGCTGTCCGTACCGTGCTCTGACTCTAAAGCCATTGCTCAGGTTGGTACTATCTCCGCTAACTCCGACGAAACCGTAGGTAAACTGATCGCTGAAGCGATGGATAAAGTCGGTAAAGAAGGCGTGATCACCGTTGAAGACGGTACTGGTCTGGAAGACGAACTGGACGTGGTTGAAGGTATGCAGTTCGACCGCGGTTACCTGTCCCCATACTTCATCAACAAGCCAGAAACTGGCGCTGTTGAGCTGGAAAGCCCGTTCATCCTGCTGGCTGACAAGAAAATCTCCAACATCCGCGAAATGCTGCCAGTGCTGGAAGCTGTCGCGAAAGCAGGCAAGCCGCTGGTAATCATTGCTGAAGACGTTGAAGGCGAAGCGCTGGCGACCCTGGTGGTTAACACCATGCGTGGCATCGTGAAAGTGGCAGCGGTTAAAGCACCTGGCTTCGGCGATCGTCGTAAGGCGATGCTCCAGGATATCGCTACCCTGACCGGCGGTACCGTGATCTCCGAAGAGATCGGTATGGAGCTGGAAAAAGCGACTCTGGAAGACTTGGGCCAGGCGAAACGCGTTGTGATCAACAAAGACACCACCACCATCATCGACGGTGTGGGTGAAGAAGCCGCTATTCAGGGCCGTGTTGGTCAGATCCGTAAGCAGATCGAAGAAGCAACTTCCGATTACGACCGTGAAAAACTCCAGGAGCGCGTAGCGAAACTGGCAGGTGGCGTAGCGGTAATCAAAGTCGGTGCGGCTACCGAAGTTGAAATGAAAGAGAAGAAAGCACGCGTTGACGACGCCCTGCACGCGACCCGTGCTGCGGTAGAAGAAGGCGTGGTTGCTGGTGGTGGTGTCGCGCTGGTGCGTGTAGCCGCTAAACTGGCTGGCCTGACTGCTCAGAACGAAGACCAGAACGTGGGTATCAAAGTTGCGCTGCGCGCAATGGAAGCTCCGCTGCGTCAGATCGTGTCCAACGCCGGTGAAGAGCCGTCTGTGGTTGCGAACAAGGTGAAAGCGGGTGAAGGTAACTACGGTTACAACGCGGCAACTGAAGAATACGGCAACATGATCGACTTCGGTATCCTGGATCCAACTAAAGTGACCCGTTCTGCTCTGCAATACGCGGCATCTGTAGCTGGCCTGATGATCACGACCGAGTGCATGGTGACCGACCTGCCTAAAGGCGACGCGCCTGACTTAGGTGCTGCTGGTGGTATGGGCGGCATGGGTGGCATGGGCGGCATGATGTAATCATGCTGTTCTGAACCTCTCAGAACGAGCCCCGGGCAGCAATGCCCGGGGTTTTTTATTATCTTCTACTCAAACGTGCCTTTCACGCACACCACGCCTTCACGCACCATCTGGCGGCCTTTCGCCCAGACCTCACGGATCTTCAGGTCATCCGTCAGCACCAGGAAATCGGCATCGCATCCGGGCGCGATCCGCCCTTTATGCTCCAGACCGAGAAACTCCGCCACGTTACGCGTAAATGGCAGAAGTGCCTCCTCCAGAGGCAGGTGATACCGGCCGACCAGCTGCTGTAGCGTATCAAGCAGGGACTCAAAACCCGCCACGCCAATGCCAACAAGATTACCGTTTGCGTCAAAATTCGGCTGGCTGCCGTTGCCATCCGAGCTGAGCGTGAGCCGGTTAAACGGCACCTGCGCGTCACGGGCCGTCGCGATGGCGGTAGCGGCATCAATGGGCTCACTGATGCTGGTGGTGATGTCGATGTACCCCCCTTCGCGGGCATAGTCCAGTGCGGCGTGGAACAGTGCCTGGGCGCGGTTGACGTGGGTTGGCAGCAGCTTCGTGCGAGGCACGTCGGCGTTATTCAGGATGTTAAGCAGTGGCTCCAGCAGTTTAGGGCTGTTGCCGAGGTGAAATACGGATATCCCCGCTTTGGCGCCCAGCAGCCCGCCGACGCGCGACTGGGCGGCCATATTCGCGAGCTGGTCATCTGCCGGTGCGGAAGAGCGATGGTCAGAAATCGCGCATTTCACGCCAATGATTTTATCAATTAGCGCCACATCCTTTTCGATACTGCCAGTGATCGTCGGAGAAGGCAGGCCATACGCGCCTGTCAGCATCCATGCGCTGATCCCTTCATGCTCAAGTGCCCGCGTTTTCGCCAGCAGCGACTCGGGATGGCGGGTCACGCCGTCGGTGCCCAGCAGGCCTACAACGGAGGTGATGCCAGCCGCCACCAGCGCAGACAATCGTACCTCTGGCGTCCGGGTGTGGGGACCGGCTTCACCGCCGCCGCCAATCAGGTGTACATGCTGATCGATAAACCCCGGGCAAACCACCGCTCCGGCGAGATCGCTTTCAGGACAGTCTGTCCTCATTGTGGCGTGGCCCGCTTTTTCGACTGCGACGATTTTTCCTCCGGCAATCAGCAGATCGCAATGCCCAAGATCCTCGGGAGCGTAAAGCTGCGCATTGCGGAAAAGGTGCGGTTCCAGCACTGAAAAATCCATTTTTATCTCCTCAGAAGAGTAGTTGCATCACCCACATTGAGAGCAGGGCGTTAATGACGCAGACAGCGATGATGTGCGGATAATACTTCGGGTTGACGCCTGCGGTGCCAAGGCAACGACCCGTGTTTTGCACCGGATTACCCATCAGATAGATGGCGGGCAGCAGGATGGTGGCATCGTGACCGTTGAGCGTGCCGGCAGCGACCAGACTGGCGCAGACCCCCACACCGCCCCCCATGCTCATCACCGAGGCCAGAAGAACCGTTGCCGCCGCACCCGGAAGTCCCCACAGAGCCATGATGGGCTCGCATACCCTGCCGACAATATCCAGCAGGCCGGTTACCTTGAGCGCCTGAATGATAACAAACGCCATGACCACGTTCGGCAGCAGGCTGGTGGTGGCGATGGTAAAGCCGCGGCGGGCGCCATCGATAAACAAGTCCATGATATTTTTACGCGACCGGGCGATCATTTTTCCTCCTGAGCGCAGCGAACTTCCATGTGGGCGATCCACAGTCGCAGAAAGTTCGCGCCAACAAATTTGAACACCAGAATGACGGCAAGCGGCGTGATTACGGGGACGGTAATAAAGGTAAAGAGTGCGGCGCCGGAAGAAAAATAGTTGGTAATAATGGCGCTACCGCTGGTCTGGAAGGTGGCGAAAATGGCGCGCTCATGGTCAGTAATTGCCCCTTCGTTGGTCAACTCTTTGGTCATCCCTGCGGCAGCATCAGTATTTTGCAGGTTGGCGATAAGCGCCAGAGAGCAAATGCCCGGCACGCCGAGCAGCGGGCGCAGAATGGGCGTCATAAGCTGTTGTGCGGCGCGCAGCCCGCCCAGCCCCTCGGTAACGGCAATGATCCCGAGCGATAAAATGACCGAGGGCGCCAGTTCAAGGGCAAACAAAAACCCATCTTTCGCTCCCGTGCCGCCCTCGCCGCGAAACGTCAGCGCACCGTTCACCGGTCCAAAGCTGCCGTTCAGGACGGTAAAATCCAGCACGCGCCACCATTCGGTACTTTTGGCGAAAAAACCTGAGAAAAATACGATGGTGAGCACGAACGCCAGATAGCCCACCCAGGTTACTTTTTCCTCTCCTGAGGATGATGCACTCATGAAACCCCCTTTTTTGAGTCGCGTACAAAAGTTGTACGTCGCATCACTAAAAACGATCGGGGGCTAAAACACGATATCCCAAAGGTTATTATCAGAATTCATTTAAGATGTCGGAGGAGTGCCAGCGGAATCTGGCTCGCAGAAATGCTCAGCATTTTTCTTTTGGTCATCTTTTTAGTATAAGGTTTACACGCGGACAACTACTGTCCAGCTTATTGAAAACGAGGAATAACATGCGCATAAAAGTCTGTGCAGGGATTGTAGGTGCAGCATTGCTGCTGGCGGGTTGTAGCACCAGCAATGAGCTGACGGCAGCGGGCCAGAGCGTTCGCTTTGTGGAAGATAAGCCGGGCAGCGAATGCCAGCTGTTAGGCACCGCCACTGGCGAGCAAAGCAACTGGATGTCGGGGCAGCACGGCGAAGAGGGCGGCTCTATGCGCGGTGCGGCCAATGCCCTGCGTAATCAGGCTGCGGCAATGGGCGGCAACGTGATTTACGGGGTGAGCAGCCCGACGCAGGGGATGCTGTCCAGCTTTGTGCCAACCGCCAGCCAGATGAACGGCCAGGTCTATAAGTGCCCGAACTGATATAACCGTTTGATGGCGCTGCCGCTTTATCTCCAGGGCAGGTAAGCGTAGCGCCACCTGCCTTTTTACTGCTGACGCAGCTGCAAATCCAGCGGCGTCTTACTCGGCTCTCCGCCAATCTCACGTGCCAGCTTCGGCACCATATAACCTGAAACCAGCGTTAACAGCTCGCGCATAATCTTCCGGGCCTCTTCATCTGTCACCATGAAGTGCGCCGCGCCCTGGACGCGATCCAGAACATGCAGGTAATAGGGCATAACGCCCGCATCAAATAAGGCATTGCTGAGATCGGCCAGCACGCGGGCGCTGTCGTTCACGCCGCGCAGTAATACGCTCTGGTTGAGCAGCGTCACGCCTGCCTTTCGCATACGCGCCATCGCCGCACGAAAGTCCGCGTCAATTTCATTCGCGTGGTTGATATGATTCACCAGCAGCACCTGCAAACGGGACTGCTCCAGGCGCGTGACCAGGGCGTCGGTGATACGCGCCGGGATGACGATCGGTAAACGGCTGTGAATGCGCAGACGCTTAATGTGCGGGATGGTCTCAAGCTGAGTCAGCAGCCAGTCCAGCTCATGATCTTTTGCCATCAGCGGGTCGCCGCCGGAAAAGATGATTTCATCCAGTTCCGGGTGCGCCGTGATGTAGTCCAGCGCCACCTGCCAGTTGCGCTTATTGCCCTGGTTTTCGGCGTACGGGAAGTGGCGACGGAAGCAATAGCGGCAATTTACCGCGCAACCGCCCTTAACCAGCAGCAGGGCACGATTGCGGTATTTATGCAGCAAACCCGGTACGACACTGTTCTGCTCTTGCAGCGGATCGGTGCTGTAGCCGGGGGCGGTAATAAACTCATCCTGAGAGGTAAGCGTTTGTTTTAATAACGGATCATCAGGATTGCCCTTTTCCATTCGGGCAACAAACGCGCGGGGAACGCGCAGGGCGAAAAGGCGTTTCGCCTCACGACCTGCACGCAACGCTTCGTGCTGTTCGAGGTCTAAAAGACGCAGCAATTCATCAGGACTGGTGATTACATCGGCAAGTTGCGATAACCAATCTTCTCTGGACGGGGTGTTTAGGGTTACAATATGCGCCATTTTGTGGCTTAGCTACCAGTTAACAAATTTAGAGGGCCTTATGGCAACGTACTATAGCAACGATTTTCGTGCTGGTCTTAAAATCATGATGGACGGCGAACCGTACGCGGTTGAAGCCAGCGAATTCGTTAAACCAGGTAAAGGCCAGGCATTCGCACGCGTAAAGCTGCGCCGCCTGCTGACCGGTACCCGTGTTGAGAAAACCTTCAAATCTACTGACTCCGCTGAAGGCGCTGATGTTGTCGATATGAACCTGACTTACCTGTACAACGACGGTGAGTTCTGGCACTTCATGAACAACGAAACCTTCGAGCAGCTGTCTGCGGACGCAAAAGCGATTGGTGACAACGCCAAGTGGCTGCTGGATCAGGCTGAGTGCATCGTGACCCTGTGGAACGGTCAGCCTATCGCGGTTACGCCTCCGAACTTCGTTGAGCTGGAAATCGTTGAAACCGATCCAGGTCTGAAAGGTGATACCGCAGGTACTGGCGGCAAGCCTGCCACCCTGTCTACCGGCGCTGTGGTGAAAGTGCCACTGTTCGTACAGATCGGTGAAGTGATCAAAGTGGATACCCGCTCCGGCGAATACGTATCCCGCGTGAAGTAATTTACGTCATGATGTAAGGCGCAGCGCCCGCTGCGCCTGATTTTGCAGGCAGGGAAGATGAAACGTACCGTTAAAATTCTGCTTCTGTTAGCGCTCTCCAGCGCAATTCTCTCCGGTTGCAACACCGCGCGTGGCGTGGGTGAAGATATCCAGGATCTTGGCCATATCATTTCCCATGCGGCCAGCTAATTCCGTCTAATTTTCCTAAAAATTCTTCCTTTTCCGTCAAACGACAAGATCTTGTCTATTCTTAAGTTGCTATACACAAAATAACTTTGGCTATAAAAGGAAGATATTATGGTTAAGAAAACAATTGCAGCGATCTTTTCTGTTCTGGTGCTTTCTTCGGTACTGACTGCATGTAACACCACCCGTGGCGTAGGGGAAGATATCTCCGACGGTGGTAACGCGATTTCTGGCGCAGCAACTAAAGCTCAGAACTAATGAAAGCGACGGTACGGCAGGTCATTTCACCGTACCGTCAATTCTCCACTTCCTGTAGCGATAAAAACGGGGAGTAGCGCGTATCCATATGTAGCTTCATGCGGATATTGCGTTTGTACGTGTACACCGTTTTTCCGTTAATGCGCAGATTGCTGGCAATTTTCTGGTTGCTCGCGCCATCCATCCACAGGCTAAGAACTCTCTCTTCCTGACGCGTCAGTAACGGTGCCGCCATCTCCGGAAGCTCCGCGCTTGCGCATGACGTTAGCGCGTCATTTATCACCGCCGCTAGTTTTTCCAGATCGGTATTTTTGGAAAGAGAAGACCATATCGGGAACTGCGCCAGATAATCTGTCATCTCTTGCTCCTGGCCTGATTGCAGCATAATAAATGGCAATGTTTCGCTGGCAATCAGCAGGGAGGATAGCTGCTGAAAATGGTGTAAATCCTGCCGGAAGCCAGATAAATCAGCGATGACCAGCGCAGGTTTCCATTGCAGGATATGCTCTCTGGCGAGGAAAAGATTATTTACCCCGGTTACGACGAAATGACCCGAAAACAGGTCTGAATGATTGACCCAGGCTTCAAATCCCGTGCGGGTGAAGTGACAACGGTCAATCAAAAGAATTTTAAACATAAAATTTTCGCAGTCGGCTAGTGGTTTGGCTTCCTGCCATCAGAAAGCCTATCATCATAGAGAAGTCGGATGAGTCATAAATGCCTGAACTCCGTGTCTTACTGAGGCTATTTCTTGCCTTAACATGTTCAGCAGAAAAAGTTTGAAAAAAAATTCCATGCTAACCAAAATATAAGGCGCAACCTCAGCCTTGCGGGACGACCCGTAAGCGCTTCATTCATCGGGGACGGCCCCAACTTGTCGTTAAGTTAAGGAGCCTGATATGCCCTGGATCGTTCTTGTTATTGCCGGTTTGCTCGAAGTGGTATGGGCAATTGGCCTGAAATATACCCATGGTTTTACCCGCCTGACGCCCAGCGTCATCACTATCGCCGCAATGATTGTCAGTATCGTCATGTTGTCATGGGCGATGCGAAGCTTGCCAGTCGGAACGGCTTACGCTGTCTGGACGGGAATTGGCGCGGTAGGGGCTGCCATTACCGGTATTCTGCTGCTGGGGGAGTCTGCGAGCCTGGCGCGCATCGCCAGCCTCGCGTTAATCGTCGCGGGTATCATCGGGTTAAAACTCAGTACCCACTAATGCGGCTGTTTTACCCAGAGTAATTTCGTCACGTCAAACCCTTGCCGGGTCGCTATGTCCAGCATCTGCTGTTTCATTTCCGCCGGGATCGTTGGCGTGCGGGAGAGGATCCACAGATAGTTGCGATCCGGCCCACACACCAGCGCATGGCGGTACTCTCTGTCCAGCGCAATGACGTTATACCCGCCGTAGAATGGGCCGATGAAAGAGACTTTCATGGCCGCGCGGTTAGACGCGCCGGTGAAATAGGCCTGACCAACTGACTGCTGCCACATCTGGCGATCCGGGTTATAGCCGCGGTTAATGACCCGGATCCCGCCGTCATCCATCGCGCTGTAGTTGACCGTGACTTTTTCTAAGCCCCGTTCGAACTGATGGTCCATTCGGGCGATTTCATACCAGGTGCCGAGGAAGCGCTGTGCGTCGAAATTACTGACTACCGTGACGCCAGGCGGAGGAGTAGGGGAACTGCAAGCAACCACTAAAAACGCGGCTGTTACTGCGGCAATAACAGGCAGAATGCGCATAGGAGTTTCCTTACTGTTTTTTGTTAAGTGTAGATGACAGCAGGGAAAATGCGGGAGATTGTGTAGGGGGTTTTGCCGGGTGGCGGCTTCGCCTTACCCGGCTTACAAAGTTCACGCGTTGTGTAGGCCGGGTAAGCGCAGCGCCACCCGGCAATGTTTTACTGTAGCGCCTCGAGGATATGGTATGCCGCCTCAACGCGTGCCGGGTTCGGATAGCTTTTATTCGCGAGCATCACAATACCGATCTGCTTTTCAGGAATAAAGGCCACGTAGCTGCCAAACCCGCCAGTAGAACCCGTTTTATGGACCCAGGACGCTTTGACCGGAGGAGCCGGTGGATTCACTTCTGCCACGGGTAACGGCGCCAGCGCTACCTTACTGTCGCTGCCTTCGACCACCGTGTTGGCCTCCACGGGCCAGTTGAGCATCTCCCAGCCCAGACCCTGATACATTGACCCGATACGCCAGTAGCGCGACTGCGCCAGCGCGATGCCCTGCTTAAGTGAGGCATCGGCAACCTTCTCCGGCGCCATGTTTGCCATGACCCAGTTCGCCATATCCTGCACGTTGGTTTTCACGCCATAGGCTTGTGCATCCAGCATTCCCGGCGAAACGCGCACCGCTTTACCGTCACGATAGCCCCAGGCGTAATGCGCCTCTTCCGCTTTCGGAACGTTAATCCAGGTATGGTCCAGCTTGAGCGGCTTAAGGACCCGCGTCGTCATGGCCTGCTCATAGGGCATGCCAGAAGGTTTGACCGCCAGCGCACCAAAAAGACCGATGCTGGCGTTGGCGTAAAGACGCGTTGTGCCAGGCTTCCACTGCGGCTGCCAGTTTTGATAAAAGCGCAGCAGGGAGGCGTTATCCGTGACCTCATCCGGTACCTGTAGCGGCAGGCCGCCAGCGGTGTAGGTGGCGAGATCCAGCATACGAATACCCTGCCACTGCTTGCCCGTCAGCTGTGGCCAGTATCTGGTCACCGGATCGTCCAGCGAAATTTCACCGCGAGCAAGGGCATCCCCACCTAAAACGCCGGTGAAGGTTTTACTTATAGAACCCAGCTCGAACAGGGTCTGAGGCGTAACGGGTTTATTCGCCGCGATATCGGCCTTGCCAAACGTGTAATAGTGCGATTTTCCCTGATAAATAACGGCCACCGCCATGCCTGGAACAGACTGGGCTTTCATCAGCGGGGTAACCGTATTCGCGACCACCTCCGCCAGCTGTTTTTCTGACACTGGCGCGGCGAGAGCAGAGCAAGAGAGGCCCAGCAGCAGGGCGCAGCAAAGGGATTTTTTCATCATCAGTAATCTTCCGTAATAGCGAGTCAAGGGGGTGTCCGGGCCCATCAGACAGGCGTAGTCTGTTGGATTTGACTGTGCCTGACAAACGGTTAAATTTAGCATTAGCTGTTAATTTTTCTAACGGAAGAGACCATGACGCGAAGCTATCTCCCCCTCAATTCGCTTCGGGCTTTTGAAGCCGCCGCGAGACATCTCAGCTTTACGCATGCGGCCATTGAGCTGAACGTGACCCATTCAGCCATTAGCCAGCATGTGAAAACGCTGGAGCAGCACCTGAACTGTCAGCTGTTCGTTCGCGTGTCGCGCGGGCTGATGTTGACTACCGAGGGTGAAAATTTACTGCCGGTGCTGAATGATTCTTTCGATCGTATAGCCGGAATGCTGGATCGCTTCGCTAACCATCGTGCGCAGGAGAAGCTGAAAATCGGCGTGGTGGGTACATTTGCCACCGGGGTTTTATTCTCGCAGCTGGAGGATTTTCGCCGTGGCTATCCGCACATCGATCTTCAGCTTTCCACCCATAACAACCGCGTTGATCCGGCTGCTGAAGGGCTTGACTATACGATCCGATACGGTGGCGGGGCGTGGCACGGCACCGAGGCTGAATTCCTTTGTCATGCGCCGCTCGCGCCGCTGTGTACGCCCGATATCGCCGCCAGTCTGCACAGTCCGGCCGACATCCTCAGGTTTACGCTGCTGCGCTCTTACCGACGCGATGAATGGACCGCGTGGATGCAGGCGGCCGGCGAGCATCCCCCTTCGCCAACGCACCGCGTGATGGTATTTGATTCGTCCGTGACCATGCTGGAGGCCGCTCAGGCAGGGGTGGGCATTGCCATTGCGCCTGTCGATATGTTTACCCATCTGTTAGCCAGCGAGCGCATTGTACAGCCCTTTGCGACGCAGATTGAGCTCGGCAGTTACTGGCTGACCCGATTGCAGTCCCGGGCAGAAACGCCAGCCATGCGCGAATTTTCCCGGTGGCTGGTGGAGAAGATGAAAAAGTAAAAAGCCCGCCGGATGGCGGGCCTGTTCAGTCAGATGGTGACCACGGCAATCAACGTGACGACCGTCAGAATGGTCGCCAGACCGTAGAAGACCCATTTACCGCTTGGCACATGGATTTTCAGATCGTGCATCGCATGGTGGATACGGTGCAGACCACACCACAGCGGCAGGACGATCATCAGGAAGATGAACACGCGGCCAATAAAGCTGCTCGCAAAGGCCAGTACGCGCTCATAGCTCAGCGCATCGCCCGGGAACAACCCCAGCGGCAGCATGATCCCGACCAGCAGGATAATGACCGGGGCAATAATGGCGCTCCACATGCCGCCTGCGCCAAACAGCCCCCAGAAAACCGGCTCGTCTGAACGTTTTGGATTTGGATTGATCACAGTAGTCTCCTTACCAGAACAGTGCGACAAACAGAATGACCACAGAGACAACTGCTGTCACTGCCCAGAGCCCTTTAATGACCGGCTCTGGCCCCATTTTTTCGCCTTTTACAATGATGTTCGCTGCTTTTGGCGCCAGTTCAAACCAGGTTTTGGTATGAAGCAGCGCGGCGGCGAGCACAATCAGGTTCAGTACTACGATGATTGGGTTTTGCAGGAAGCCCACAAAACTGGCCCAGGCTTCCGGGCCGTGCTTGAGGGCATACACCCCGTACATCAGTTCGAGGCTGAACCAGACCGCGGGAATTGCCGTGCCTTCACGCAGCATATAGAAGCGATAAAACGGCAGTTTTTTCCACCAGGTGGACGGCATTGGTCGCACGTAGGCTTTGCGTTTAGTCGTCATCATGCACTCCTTAGCGTGGTTTCAGGGTAGCGATAAGAAAGTCTTTCGAGCTTTCCACCTTACCCTGCTGAATGGCGGCGGCCGGGTCGACATGCTTCGGACAGACTTCGGAGCAGTAACCGACAAACGTGCAGGTCCAGACCCCGTTCTGGCTGTTCAACTGGGCCATACGTTCTTTTTTGCCGTGGTCGCGGCTGTCTTCGTTATAGCGGTGCGCCAGGGTAATGGCGGCCGGGCCGATAAACTCAGGGTTCAGGCCAAACTGTGGACAGGCGGCGTAGCACAGGCCGCAGTTGATGCAGCCGGAGAACTGATGGTATTTCGCCATCTGCGCGGGCGTCTGGGTGTTTGGCCCCTGATCCGGTGTGCGCGGGTTGCCGATGATGTACGGCTTAATCGCTTCGAGGCTTTCGATAAAGTGGGTCATGTCGACCACCAGATCGCGCTCAATCGGGAAATTGCCCAGCGCTTCAACCTTGATGCCTTTGGTGTAATCACGCAGGAAGGTTTTACACGCCAGCTTTGGCACCTTGTTGACCATCATGCCGCAGGAGCCGCAAATTGCCATGCGGCAGGACCAGCGGTAGCTCAGGTCTGGGGCCAGGTTATCTTTGATATAGCCGAGCGCATCCAGCAGGGAGGTTTGCTCGTCGTAAGGGACTTCATAGAAAGCGCTATGCGGCGCGGCGTCCACTTCCGGATTGTAGCGCACCACTTCAACTTTCAGTTTTTGCATCTCAGCCATTCGCCTTCTCCTTCTTATCGGCGGCTTCTGCTTCTGCACCGTACACGCGTTTCGCCGGTGGCAGCGTGGTGATTTTCACGTCGCTGTAGTCCAGACGGGTGGTGCCATCCGCATCGCGCCAGGCGAGAGTGTGTTTAAGGAAATTGACGTCGTCACGTTCAGTGCAGCCCTCATCCAGACGCTGGTGCGCGCCGCGGGACTCTTTACGCGCCAGGGCGGAATGGGCCATACATTCTGCGACGTTCAGGCCGTGGCCCAGTTCAATGGTATAAAGCAGTTCGGTATTGAATACGCTGGAAGTGTCGGTGATACGCACGCGCTTGAAGCGCTCCTGCAACTCCGCCAGCTTATCGACGGTTTTCTGCATCAGCTCTGGCGTACGGTAGATCCCGCAGCCTTCTTCCATCGACAGCCCCATTTCGTCGCGGATCTTCGACCAGTTTTCGTTACCTTCCTGGTTCACCAGGTCTTTCAGGCGTTTTTCGACGTCTACAACCTGCGCATCCAGCGCCGCGCTGTTAGCTTCACCTGCCGTTGCGGCACGCTCCACCGCACGTTCGCCCGCCATGCGACCAAAGACCACCAGCTCAGCCAGCGAGTTCGAGCCCAGACGGTTTGCGCCGTGCAGACCGACGGAGGAACACTCGCCCACCGCAAACAGCCCTTTGATGCGGGTTTCGCACTGCTGATCGGTTTCGATGCCGCCCATGGTGTAGTGCGCGGTTGGACGCACCGGGATCGGTTCTTTCACCGGATCGACGCCCACATACGCTTTCGCCAGCTCGCAGATAAACGGCAGACGCTCCAGCAGTTTCTTCTCGCCGAGATGACGCAGGTCGAGATGCACCACGTCGCCGCGCGGCGTTGAGATGGTGTTGCCTTTGCGCCACTCGTGCCAGAAAGCCTGAGAGACTTTGTCGCGTGGGCCGAGTTCCATGTATTTGTTTTTCGGCTCGCCAAGTGGGGTTTCCGGACCCATGCCGTAATCCTGCAAATAGCGATAGCCGTTTTTGTTGACCAGAATTCCGCCTTCGCCGCGGCAGCCTTCCGTCATCAGTATGCCGGAGCCCGGTAGGCCGGTTGGGTGATACTGGACGAACTCCATATCACGCAGCGGGACGCCGTGGCTGAGCGCCATGCCCATACCGTCACCGGTGACGATGCCGCCGTTGGTGTTGTAGCGGTATACGCGGCCCGCGCCGCCCGTTGCCATCACCACCGCATTCGCGCGGATCTGGACAAGCGTGCCTTCCATCATGTTCATCGCCACCAGTCCGCGCGCATGACCGTCGTCGACCAGAATGTCGAGAACGAAATGTTCGTCAAAGCGCTGGATTTGTGGGAACTGGAGGGAGGTCTGGAACAGGGTGTGCAGCATGTGGAAGCCGGTCTTATCGGCGGCAAACCAGGTGCGTTCGATCTTCATGCCACCGAAGCGGCGGACGTTGACGCTCCCGTCCGGACGGCGGCTCCACGGGCATCCCCACTGTTCCAGCTGGGTCATCTCCGTTGGGCAATGGTGCACGAAGTAATCAACGACATCCTGTTCGCAAAGCCAGTCGCCCCCTGCAACCGTGTCGTGGAAATGGTATTCGAAGCTGTCATGATCCTGCGCGACGGCAGCGGATCCTCCTTCTGCGGCTACCGTGTGGCTGCGCATCGGATAGACTTTTGAAATCAATGCGATTTTAGCGTTCGGATTGGCTTGTGCCGCAGCAATTGCAGCGCGTAATCCAGCCCCGCCAGCGCCTATTACGGCAAGATCGGCTTGAAAAGTTTGCACGACATTCCTCCAGATTTTTGTTTTCCCGCAACGCGATGAGCTAAAGGACGTTCACCTGCCCGAACGGGCGATTGCGGAAGCGATTCCACTGCTCCTTTATGGGTAAAACAGTATAACCGCGTAGAAGGGAGGGAAATTTGACGTGTTCGATTTTTTTGCTGTTCTGTGCGGTGATTTATCATCGTGATTAATGAATGGCGTCACAGTATTTCTCTGTGCAATGAAAAGGGACTTTTACTGTGCAAAATTTGTCTCTGCCCCGGCTTACGAGTAGACTTCGTGCCCTTGTCTGAAAACGGAGAAATAACTCATGAGCGAAACGGCCACCTGGCAGCCGAGCGCATCCATTCCAAACCTGCTAAAGCGCGCAGCAATTATGGCGGAGATCCGCCGTTTCTTTGCCGACCGCGGCGTCCTGGAGGTGGAAACGCCGTGCATGAGTCAGGCGACGGTTACGGATATTCATCTGGTCCCGTTTGAAACCCGTTTTGTTGGCCCAGGCCACTCTCAGGGCATGAATCTGTATCTGATGACCAGCCCGGAATACCATATGAAGCGTCTGCTGGCGGCCGGGTGTGGTCCGGTCTATCAGCTGTGCCGTAGCTTCCGTAATGAAGAGATGGGCCGACACCATAATCCGGAATTCACCATGCTGGAGTGGTACCGCCCGCACTACGACATGTATCGTCTGATGAACGAAGTCGACGATCTGCTGCAACAGGTGCTGGATTGCGCGGAAGCTGAAACGCTCTCCTATCAGCAGGCCTTCCAGCGCCATCTGGAAATCGATCCGCTGTCGGCTGATAAAACACAGCTGCGTGAAGTGGCGGCAAAACTGGATCTGAGCAACGTGGCGGATAACGAAGAGGACCGCGACACGCTGTTGCAACTGCTGTTCACCTTTGGCGTTGAACCGCAAATTGGTAAAGATCGCCCGACGTTTGTCTATCACTTCCCGGCCAGCCAGGCCTCGCTGGCGCAGATCAGCACCGAAGATCACCGCGTGGCGGAACGGTTTGAGGTGTACTTCAAAGGCATTGAGCTGGCGAACGGTTTCCACGAGCTGACCGACGCGCGCGAACAGCAGCAGCGTTTCGAGCAGGATAACCGCAAGCGCAACGCGCGCGGTCTGCCGCAGCAGCCGATTGACACCAACCTGCTGGAAGCGCTTAAGGCCGGTTTGCCGGACTGCTCCGGCGTGGCGCTGGGTGTGGATCGTCTGGTCATGCTGGCGCTGGGTGCCGAGCAACTGGGCGATGTGATTGCCTTTACGGTCGATCGCGCCTGAAAAAATGCCGGGTGGCGCTGTCGCTTACCCGGCCTACTCGGTCATTTAACTCTGCCACATTAAAAACTGCTCTTTTCGCTATGCACGGGTCTTTTTCTTAAATTGACTCGGATAGCCACAATATTTGTCTGGTCATCTGCTACCATCCGCGCAGTTTAATTCCGTTTCGGATGGTTATATGTCTCACTCACTCAAAAAAATGACCCTTACCGGGCTCATTCTGATGATTTTTACGTCAGTCTTTGGCTTTGCCAATAGCCCGTCCGCGTTTTATCTGATGGGCTACAGCGCGACGCCGTTTTATATCGTTTCCGCTCTGTTCTTCTTTATCCCGTTTGCGCTGATGATGGCGGAGATGGGCTCGGCGTACCGGAAAGAAGAGGGTGGCATCTATTCGTGGATGAACAACAGCGTCGGCCCCCGTTACGCGTTTATCGGTACGTTCATGTGGTTTTCATCCTACGTCGTCTGGATGGTCAGCACGGCGGCCAAGGTCTGGGTGCCGTTCTCAACGTTTCTCTTCGGTGCGGATAAAACGCAGGTCTGGTCTCTGGCGGGGCTGAGCTCCACGCAGGTGGTCGGTATTCTGGCGGTGTGCTGGATGGTGGTGGTCACGCTGGTGGCCTCGAAAGGCATCAACAAAATTGCCCGTATCACTGCCGTTGGCGGTATTTCCGTGATGTGCCTGAACCTGGTGCTGCTGCTGGTCAGCATCGCCATTCTGTGCCTGAACGGCGGGCATTTCGCACAGGAAGTCAACTTCGTTTCATCGCCTAATCCGGGTTACCAGTCCGGACTGGCCATGCTCTCCTTCGTGGTGTTTGCCATCTTTGCTTACGGTGGAATTGAAGCCGTGGGCGGCCTGGTCGACAAAACCGAAAATCCGGAAAAGAACTTCGCCAAAGGCATTATCTTTGCCGCCATCGTCATATCCATTGGCTACTCACTGGCGATTTTCCTCTGGGGCGTCAGCACCAACTGGCAGCAGGTACTGAGCAATAACACTACCAACCTCGGCAACATTACCTACGTGTTGATGAAAAGCCTGGGGGTGACGCTGGGCAACGCCATGGATCTCGCGCCGGAAACGTCGGCCACCCTGGGGATCTGGTTTGCGCGGATTACCGGTTTGTCGATGTTCCTCGCCTATACTGGCGCGTTCTTCACGTTGATCTACTCGCCGCTGAAAGCGATTATTCAGGGGACGCCAAAGGCGCTGTGGCCTGCACGTATGACTCAGCTGAACGCTGCCGGTATGCCTGCCAACGCGATGTGGATGCAGTGCATGCTGGTGTGCGTGTTCATTCTGCTGGTGTCCTTCGGCGGTGATACCGCGTCGGCGTTCTATAACAAGCTGACCCTGATGGCAAACGTATCGATGACGCTTCCGTATCTGTTCCTGACCCTGGCGTTCCCGTTCTTTAAGGCGAAGCAGGATCTGGAACGACCGTTTGTGATCTTCAAAACCCGTGCGGCGACGCTGCTGGCGACCACTGTTGTGGTGCTGGTCGTCGCGTTCGCCAACATTTTTACCGTCATTCAGCCCGTTGTTGAGGCAAATGACTGGAACAGCACGCTGTGGATGGTTGGCGGACCGATCTTCTTCTCGCTGCTGGCAATGGGGATTTATGAGCATTACCGTCGTCGCTCGACGGCCTGTGTAGCAGAAGTGGCATAAAGGATTGACCCCCTCCCGATGGGGAGGGGGAAAGGATTACAAACTTCCCGCCGGGCGCGTACGCGCCGCTGACGTCAACGTTCTTCCCGTCTTACGTCCGTCCAGCGTTTCCAGACGCATCTGGAACGGTGGGAACGGCATATCAATTCCGTGCTCGCGGAAGCCAGCCAGAATCAGCTGGTGGATCTCATGGCGCAGCGGCATACGGTGTCCCATCTCGGCGGCGTAGATACGCAGCTCGAAAATCTGGATCCCCTGCTGCAAATCAACCAGGAAGACTTCCGGCGGTGGGTTGTCGATTACCAGCGAACAGCGTTCAGCAGCCGTATACAGGATCTGCGTCACCTCTTCGCTGTTGGCATCCGACGGAGCGGGTACGGTCAGCACCACACGCGTGACGGAGTCGGACAGCGACCAGTTGATAAACTGCTCGGTGATAAATGCCTTGTTCGGGACGATGATCTCTTTACGGTCCCAGTCGCTGATGGTGGTGGCGCGGGTGTTGATCCTGGTGACGCTGCCGGTGAGATCGCGGATGGTCACCGTATCGCCAATTCGAATCGGCTTTTCAAACAGAATGATCAGACCAGAAACGAAGTTGGCAAAAATCTCCTGTAAACCAAAGCCCAGGCCTACGGTCAGGGCGGCAACCAGCCATTGCAGTTTTGACCATTCGATACCAATCATCGAGAAGCCAACCAGCCCACCAAACAGCATGATTAAATACTTGGTGATGGTGGTGATCGCATAGCCCGTGCCTGGGGTTAAATCCAGATGCTGCAACAGCGCCAGCTCCAGCAGGGCAGGGAAGTTACGGATCAGCTGGGTGGTGATGATCAGCACCAGAATCGCAATCAGCACGGCCCCTAAGGTGATGGGCTCCAGGCTTTCGACTCCCTGCACCGTGGATGTCACATCCCATAAAGAGATGTTCTCCAGGAAGCCAAACGCGGAGTGGATTTCTGACCACAGGTAGATCACCGACAGCAGGGCAACCAGCATCAGAATTGAGCGTACCAGCCGCAGGGACTGAGTACTTATCGCATCCAGATCCAGTTCGACGTCATCAGCGTCTGTAGTCCCTTCGGTGCTGTTGACGTGGTTTGGCTCTTCCTCACCCCGCGCGCGCTGGGCCAGAATTTCTGCGCGACGATGTTTAGCACGGTCAAACGCCAGACGACGACGCTGGATCAGCATGCCGCGGCGGATAACATGGTAGACCACCAGCAGCAGGAACCAGATGGCCACCGACGTTTCCAGTCGGGCGAGCAGCGCCTGCGACGTGGCGAGATAACCGACCGCTGCCGCCAGCATCGCCGCCAGCGGCGCGCTGAGCAGCAGGTTCCACAGCAGACGGTTTAACATGTTATCGCCGCTGCCGGTCTTGTCGAGATAGAGCGGGATCCCGGCGCGTTTCAGGCTGAGCGTCACTACCGCTAACGCCCCGCAGATCAGCATAAAGCACAGCCGTCCCAGCGAGCCGGAGAACTCCCGGTCATTGAGATTATCGAACATGATCAACGCCATAATCAGCGGCACAATCAGCCCGATACTCATCAGGTAGTAACGCATCGCCCGCGCAACGCGATTACGCGGCCAGCCAAAGTGAGCGATGAACAGACCATTTGGCCGCGCAAACGTGGCGCAAATCATCACCACCCACAGCAGCGGAACGGTGGCGGTCACGCCATCGCCAATCGCGACGGCAAGCGGGTAGGGCCAGGCTTCACGCAGTCCGTATCCGAGCGTCATCCACAGCACCGGCAGCGGAGACGCGACCAGAATTGACCAGAACACCGTACGCAACGTCAGCCAGAAGTGATCCTGGGTTACTTTTCCCACTCGGGCGCTGGAGCGCTCAAGGAAACGGGTAAAGTGACGACGGGAATAAATACTGAAGCCCACCAGAATCAGCGCCCCCAGCAACGGGAAGATAGTCTCCTTGCTGGTTATCATCATTACGCTGGCGAGGCCCAGCTGGCTAAAGGTGTCCAGCGAAATGAGGCGGCGCAGATCCTGCACGATCTCAATCGGCCAGGCGAAGGTCATCGGCCGCACGTCGGACGTCCAGAAAAGGTAACGGTGCGTGGCTTCGTTGACCTCTTTCAGCGCATCCTCCAGCTGGCTATTCGAGACTTTCAGCTTGGTCAGCTCAAGGATCAGCGTATCGCCCCCCTGCAACAGGGAATTGAGCAGTTCGCGTTGGGTGCGCAGCTGCGCTTCCAGAATACGACTTTGCTCGCTGGTGAGCGGCTGTCCGTCAGCCTGACGGATCTGGCGGATTTGCGGCTGCTTGTTGAGGAGATCTTCATAATGAAGACGCTGAACACGCAGCTGCGCCATCTCCGTATCAAGCTGCTGTGGTTTTGGCATCTCTGGCAGACGGGCCACCTGCGCGCGTAACGCTTCGCCCAACAGGTTAGACGAGCCAAGCCACTGGGACTGTTCACGCAGCGTGTTGAGTGCCTGACGAACCTGAAGGGTTTGATTGGTAGCCTGACGCTGCTGCGAGGCCACCAAATCCATGCGCTGCGCCTGCTGATTCAGCGCAGCAGAAAGCTCGCGGTTAACCTTAAACTGGGCGACGATGCTGTCGGGCAGGTTAGCGCTGTTTTCGGCCAGTAATTCTGTGCTTTCCAGAGCACGTTCAGCTTCACGCTGACGCTGGCTGTTGAGTTGATTTCTCAGCGCCTGGAGATACGCATCCAGCTGCTGGCTCTGCTTCTGCGCCAGCTCGGAACGCATCCGCGACAGCTCCTGGCGGTTGTTAGCGGAAAGCTGCGCCAGCTCCAATTCATCAACCAGGGCTTTTAGTCTGGCGGATTCCGCCTGCAACCCAAGATTTTGCGCCTGATTCTGCGGTGTGCTGCCTGTCTGCGTCCCGATGCGGCGTTCCACCTCATTTAACTGACGGCGGGCATCGGTTTGCTGCTGTGGAAGCTGACTGAGGGAATCGGCAATTTCACGCGCCCGTTCCTGCTCCTGCTGCGCCAGACGGCTTTTTTCCAGCAGCTGGCTGCTGACTTGCAGGATCTCCTGATTCAGCGCCTCGGACGTCATCCCCGCGGGGACCTGGCGTGGTTCATCGCGCAGGTTGTTTAGCTGCGAGCGCAGGGTCTGAGAGAGTTTGGGGAAATTGTCGATAACCTGTTGATACTGCTGCGCGCGCTCAAGGGAACCCTTTCGTTCCTCAAGCGCGTTCAGTGCAGACTGGAGCGACTCAACGGTCTCCGGCTGAGCGGGTTTTGCCGCTTTTGCCTGCTCCAGCTCCTGGGTTATCTGTTTGGCGTCGGGGGCCGTCGCTGCGTACGCCCCCATGCTGAGGCACCAGGCCATCAGTAATACGATAATCGGGCGCACGTCAGCGATCCTTCTGTTGTTAGCCTTCGTCTTTTTTGTCGTCAACCAGCGGGCTGGCGTCGTGCTCGGCTTTGATCTCATCTTCCGGCAACGGGGCTGGCGCAACGTCTGGTGTTGCAAAGACCTCCGTCGATACTGCCAGAGGCTGGCCGAGTTTGGTCACGGACAGGCTTTCCAGCTCGTCGACCAGGTTAACTTTGCCCGGTGCGAACAGGTTGATGACCGTTGAGCCCAGCTTGAAGCGGCCCATTTCCTGACCTTTCAGCAGGGCCACAGAACCTTCTTCTTCGCCGGCAGGCCAGGTCCAGCGCTTGATCACGCCTTCGCGTGGCGGAGTAATGGTGCCCGCCCAGACGGTTTCGATGCTGCCTACAATGGTAGCACCCACCAGAATCTGCGCCATTGGGCCAAATTCAGTATCAAACAGGCAGATGACGCGCTCGTTACGGGCAAACAGGTTAGGAACGTTTTGCGCCGTCAGGTGATTGACGGAGAACAGATCCCCCGGCACGTAGATCATCTCGCGCAGAATACCGTTACACGGCATATGCACGCGGTGGTAATCGCGCGGGGAGAGATAGGTGGTCGCGAAAGTCCCGTTACGGAACAGATCGGCCATTATGTAGTTACCGGCCAGCAGCGCTTCCAGGCTGTAGTTATGGCCTTTCGCCTGCAAAATTTTGTCGTTTTCAATTTTACCCAGCTGGCTGATCACGCCGTCCGCTGGCATCACCAGCACGTTCGGGTCGGTATTCAGCGGGCGCACTTCATCGCGCAGCGGACGCACAAAAAATTCGTTGAAGGTACGATAGCTTGCCGTATCCGGCTTCTGCGCTTCTTTCATGTCGACCTTGTAGTATTTCACGAACAGGTCGATGACCAGTTTGGTCAGCCAGCCCGCTCGTTTGCTCGCGCCCCAGCCCGCCAGGCGAGTGAGCCACAGTTTCGGCAGAATGTATTGAAGCGAAAGTTTAAATGAGTTTAACAAGGTAGCCTCCAGGCCATTGTTTTGTCGTTCCTGATCCGGCATTACGCTGCCGGAACCTGAAAAAAGGGGACGATTTTAGCGACGCTTAGCTTAGTTGTCAGTTATCAGAATCAGAAAAGTTTTTACGCGTTTTTACCTGGTCCATGCTTTCGAGAATACGGTGGTAATTTTCGAAACGGGTTTCCGCAATTTCACCGTTCTCCACCGCTTCGCGGATGGCGCAGCCCGGATCGTTGTCATGTTTACAGTCGCGGTATTTGCAAGCGCCTAAATAGTCATGGAATTCGACAAATCCGTTAAAGATTTGTTCCGGCTCGAGGTGCCAGAGACCAAATTCACGCACGCCCGGGGAGTCGATCACATCGCCGCCGTGCGGGAAGTGATAGAGTCGTGAGGCGGTGGTGGTGTGCTGGCCCAGCCCGGAGACGTCCGACACATCGTTGGTCAGGATCTCCTGCTGAAGGCCGAGCAAATTGTTAAGCAGGCTCGATTTCCCCACGCCGGACTGCCCTGCAAAGATGCTGATGCGGTCGGTTAGCGCATCTTCCAGCGGCTTCAGGCCGTCTTTGGTGCGGCTGGACACCATCAACACGCGATAGCCAATGTTGCGGTAAATATCCATCTGCTCATTGACAAAGGCCATGGCCTCGTCATCCAGCAGATCGATTTTATTCAGCACGATAAGCGGCTCAACCTGTAGCGTTTCGCAGGCCACCAGATAACGGTCAATAATGTTGAGTGAAAGCTCAGGCAAAATCGCCGAAACGATCACGATCTGGTTAATGTTGGCGGCAATGGGCTTCACGCCGTCGTAGAAATCCGGACGGGTCAGAACCGACGTGCGTTCATGCACGGCTTCAACGATACCTTTAACCGTTACCCCTTCTGCCGCCTCTTTGCCTGGACGCCAGACCACGCGGTCACCGGTCACCAGGGAACGGATGGTGCGACGGATATTGCAACGGTGGATATCCCCGTCGGCAGATTCGACATCGGCGTGCATGCCGAAGCGGCTAATCACAACGCCTTCTGTCGCTTCGCCAAACAGGTTGTCGTCGTAATCGGGCTTCTCCGTAGTGGTTTTAAGACGGCGCTGGTGATTTGCATTCACGCGGCGCTGCTGCCCTTTGGAGAGTTTATTTTTACTCAATCGCGCTGGCTCCTGGTCGCCCGTAGCGGGCAAAACCTCTATGATACACTCTAATTAATACTAGTTAACCTGCTACTGCCGGTTATGCGAGAAGGGTGGAAAATAACATGAGCGCGGACGAAAACAACCTGATTTGGATCGATCTGGAGATGACCGGCCTTGATCCCGAGCGCGATCGCATTATTGAGATCGCCACACTGGTCACCGATGCCAACCTCAATATTCTGGCGGAAGGCCCAACGATTGCCGTGCACCAGTCCGATGACCAGCTTGCGCTGATGGATGAGTGGAACGTGCGTACCCATACCGGCAGCGGGCTGGTGGAACGCGTGAAGGCCAGCACCCTGGGCGACCGCGAAGCGGAGCTGGCGACGCTTGAATTTCTGAAGCAGTGGGTGCCGGCAGGAAAATCGCCTATCTGTGGCAACAGCATTGGTCAGGATCGTCGTTTCCTGTTTAAGTACATGCCGGAGCTGGAGTCCTACTTCCACTACCGCTATCTGGATGTGAGCACCCTGAAAGAGCTGGCCCGCCGCTGGAAACCGGAAATTCTCGACGGCTTCACAAAGCAGGGGACGCACCAGGCGTTGGACGACATCCGTGAGTCTGTTGCGGAGCTGGCGTACTATCGCGAAAACTTTATTAAGCTCTGATTTTGCGATCCGGCGCCTTGCGTGGCCGGGTTTTTGTCGCTAAATTGTCCAGCTTGCCGATTAAATAAGCACTTGAACTGAATTTCAAAAAAATCGCTTTGAGGGGGGTTGCAGCTAAACGGATTTCTCGTATAATGCGCCTCCCGTAACGACAGAGAATTACACGTTACGACAGCAACAAAAGCAGTACAGATTTGCGGGAATAGCTCAGTTGGTAGAGCACGACCTTGCCAAGGTCGGGGTCGCGAGTTCGAGTCTCGTTTCCCGCTCCAAAATTTGAAA
>NZ_KI535607.1:1630822-1895678 GCF_000492855.1 Enterobacter sp. MGH 38
AGCACCAGAACACCCAAGCGGGAATAGCTCAGTTGGTAGAGCACGACCTTGCCAAGGTCGGGGTCGCGAGTTCGAGTCTCGTTTCCCGCTCCAAATTCTTCTTCATCTCCAGATTATCCACAGCGAAGTGCTTCGTTGGGGACGTTTTCTGTTGTATCTGAAATACTCTTGTGAACAGAGTTATCCACAGAAACCGTGATAAAATCAGTCTGTACGAAATGTTAGCAGGGTGAATAATATCTTCGTAATTCCCTGTAATTTATGAAGAAAATTTGATTTCAAAATGTTATTGAGATCACTTGACCTGTTTGCCAGAGCTGATGGCGCCTGAATTCTTATTTTTACTCACAGCCTGTGAATATATCACACATCCCGCGGCAGCCCTTTTTCAATCACCCTGACCAGACGCTGTTTCTTCGGTAACTGCACTTCAACTATGCCTGCATTTCGCTTCTCAATTTGCTGCGCAATCGCCCATTCTATGTGCTCATCAAGAAGTGGGTGCTCACCTCTGCGGCTTTCGAGCGCCTGAAGATTTGCCTCATCCCACGGGGCATTCCCCAGCGCAACGGCCACATTACGCAGCCAGCGCAGGTGGCCGATACGACGTATGGCGGAACCCTCCGTCACCTTCAGGAACCAGGCTTCGCTCCAGGCGAACAGTTCGATCAACTGCGGGGCATGTAACGCCTTGCGCGGACTGAAGTCTTCTTCGTCCGTCAACTGTGAATAACGGTTCCACGGACAAATCAGCTGACAGTCATCACAGCCGTAGATGCGGTTGCCAATAAGCGGACGAAACTCCTCTGGAATAGCGCCTTCCAGCTCGATAGTGAGATAAGAGATACAGCGGCGCGCATCAACGGTATACGGTTCGACAATCGCGCCCGTCGGGCAGATGGTCATACAGGCCACACAGCGGCCACAACCTTCTTCCACCGGACTGTCTACCGGAAGAGGTAAATCAATCAGTAGTTCACCCAGGAAAAAGAATGAGCCCGCGTCGCGGCTTAAGATAAGTGAGTGCTTACCTGTCCAGCCGAGCCCGGCTTTTTCGGCGATCGGGCGCTCAAGAATAGGCGCAGAATCGACAAAGGGTCTAAAATTCAGCGAAACACAGTGCTGCTGAATGGTTTCCCCGAGCTTTTTTAGACGGTTGCGCAGAAGTTTGTGGTAATCACGCCCCAGCGCGTATCGGCTGACGTAACCCAGAGAGGGATTTTTTAGCGTGCGCGCAAAGGCCGCGTTAGCGGGCAGATAGTTCATGCGTACGCTAATAACGCGCAGCGTACCCGGCAACAGCTCGTGGGGGCGGGCACGCATCATACCGTGACGCGCCATCCACTCCATCTCGCCGTGGTATTGTTTATCCAGCCATGCCTGGAGCTTAGGCTCACTGGCAGAGAGGTCGGTGTCAGTAATACCGACCTTCTGGAAGCCCAGTTCAGCACCCCACTGTTTTATTTTTTGCGCTAATTCATTGAGATCGAGGGGCTGTGACATGACGGACCATACTGTGAAGAAAAACCCCGCAAGTATACCACATTCCATCTGGCATGCGGATGACCTCCGTCGGGCCGAGAAAGAGGCCGCAGATAGCCTCGGCATTACCCTTTACGAACTGATGCAGCGCGCGGGCGAGGCGGCGTTTAACGTGGCGCGCACGGCTTATCCTGATGCCTCGCACTATCTGATCCTGTGCGGGCACGGCAATAACGGTGGCGATGGCTATGTGGTGGCTCGTCTTGCGGTGGCGGCGGGGCTGCGCGTCACCCTGATGGCGCTGGAGAGCGACAAGCCGCTACCGGAAGAGGCTGGCATGGCGAGAGAGGCCTGGCTGAATGCGGGGGGCATTATTCATGCGCCTGATATTATCTGGCCCGAGGATGTCGACGTGATTGTTGATGGTCTGCTGGGGACGGGACTGATGCGCGCGCCTCGCGATGACGTCGCCGCGCTGATTACGCGCGCTAATGCGCACCCCGCCCCGGTGGTAGCGCTGGATATTCCCTCCGGCCTGATGGCGCAAACCGGCGCGACGCCGGGCGTGTCGATTGAGGCGGCGCACACCGTGACCTTTATCGCCCTGAAGCCGGGGCTGCTTACCGGGAAAGCGCGGGATGTCGTGGGCACGTTACACCACAACGCCCTGGGGCTGGAAAACTGGCTGATCGGACAGGATACCCACATCACCCGCTTTGATGCCTCCCAGCTTGCACAGTGGCTACCGCCGCGTCGTCCCACCTCCCATAAGGGTGACCATGGCCGACTGCTGATTATTGGTGGCGATCATGGCACGGCAGGTGCGATTCGAATGACCGGAGAGGCCGCGTTGCGCAGCGGCGGCGGATTAATACGCGTGCTGACCCGCAGCGAAAACATTCCGCCCATTATTACCGCGCGGCCGGAGCTGATGGTCCACGAGCTTACCCCGCAGGCGATTGAAAAGGGTCTTGAGTGGGCGGACGTGGTGGTCATTGGTCCGGGCCTGGGTCAGCAGGAGTGGGGTAAACAGGCCCTGCAAAAGGCCGAGAATTTTCGTAAACCGATGCTCTGGGATGCCGACGCGCTTAACCTTCTGGCAATAAACCCGGATAAGCGTCACAATCGCATTCTGACGCCGCACCCCGGCGAAGCCGCACGGCTGCTTAACTGTAGCGTGGCAGAAATTGAAAGCGATCGCTTACTTTCAGCCCAACGTCTGGTAAAACGTTACGGAGGTGTTGCCGTTTTGAAAGGGGCGGGAACCGTTATCGCCAGCGATGATGCGATGGGCATCGTTGATGCCGGTAATGCAGGCATGGCGAGCGGCGGCATGGGCGATGTGCTCTCTGGCATCATTGGCGCATTGCTCGGACAGAAACTTCCCCTTTATGATGCAGCCTGTGCGGGCTGCGTGGCCCACGGTACGGCGGCTGACAGGCTGGCTGCTCGTTACGGAACGCGCGGTATGCTGGCCACCGATCTTTTTTGCACGCTGCGGCGTGTTGTTAACCCGGATGTGATTGACGTAGAAAATGACTAATCGAGCGATTCCTTTACCTGATGAACAAGCCACTTTAGATCTCGGCAAGCGCGTGGCGCAGGCCTGTCAGGGGGCGACCGTCATTTATCTGTATGGTGATTTAGGCGCGGGTAAAACAACCTTCAGCCGTGGCTTTTTGCAGGCGTTAGGCCATAACGGGAACGTAAAAAGCCCGACCTACACGCTGGTGGAACCGTACACGCTTGAAAATATCATGGTGTACCACTTTGATTTATATCGTCTTGCGGACCCGGAGGAGCTGGAATTTATGGGGATCCGCGATTACTTTGCCAACGACGCCATCTGCCTGGTGGAGTGGCCGCAACAAGGTGCGGGTGTGCTGCCTGACCCGGATGTCGAAATTCACTTAGATTACCAGGCACAAGGGCGTGAGGCACGCATCAGTGCGGTTTCCTCATCAGGCTGTTCCTTACTGGCGCGTTTAGCCGGTTGAGCGTAGGGATAACGGGATGATTAATCGCGTTAAAGGTTGGGTGCTGGCTGCCACGGTCCTGCTGTGCGCGCAGGTCGGGGCGGCCAGCCTCTCGGATATTCAGGTGTCGAATGGCGATAGCCAGGCCCGCATTACGTTCAGCTTTATGGGCGATCCTGAATATGCTTTCTCACAAATCGACAGCCGCAGCGTGGCGCTCGATATTAAACAGACCGGGGTGATCCAGGGGCTGCCGCTCCAGTTCAGCGGCAACAATCTGGTGAAAAGCATCCGTTCGGGAACGCCGAAGGATACGCAGTCTCTGCGTCTGGTGGTCGATCTCACCGAAAAGGGCAAAACGAAGGCGGTTAAGCAGCAAAACGGCGCCAATTATACGGTGGTCTTTACCATTAATGCTGATGTTCCGCCGCCGCCGCCACCGCCTGCACCTGTTGTAGCAAAACGCGTGGAAGCGCCGGTTTATACCCCAAGGCCGTCTGAGCCAGCCCGTAATCCGTTTAAATCACAAAATGACCGACTTACCGCCGTGACCAGCAGCAACACGGTGACGCGTCCGGCGGTCAGCGCGCGGCGAACACCGGTCAGTGGCGACAAAGTGATTATCGCCATCGACGCCGGACACGGCGGGCAAGATCCTGGCGCGATTGGCCCGGGCGGCACGCGGGAGAAAAACGTCACTATCGCCATTGCCCGTAAGCTGCGTGCGCTTCTGAATGACGATCCGATGTTTAAAGGGGTCATGACCCGCGACGGAGATTACTTTATTTCAGTGATGGGACGCTCGGATGTGGCGCGTAAGCAAAACGCCAACTTCCTGGTGTCGATTCACGCGGATGCTGCGCCGAACCGTAACGCCACCGGCGCGTCGGTATGGGTGCTGTCGAACCGTCGAGCCAACAGTGAAATGGCGAACTGGCTTGAAGAGCACGAGAAGCAATCTGAACTGTTAGGCGGGGCAGGCGATGTGCTGGCAAACAGCCAGGCCGATCCGTATCTCAGCCAGGCGGTACTGGATTTACAGTTCGGTCATTCTCAGCGCGTCGGGTATGATGTCGCCACTAACGTACTGAGCCAGCTGCAAAGCATTGGATCGCTGCATAAGCGTCGCCCGGAGCATGCAAGCCTTGGTGTCCTGCGTTCGCCGGATATCCCGTCGATTCTGGTAGAGACGGGCTTTATCAGTAACCATGGTGAAGAGCGTTTACTGGGAAGCGACAGCTATCAGCAGCAAATTGCCGAAGCGATTTATAACGGTCTGCGTAAATACTTTGACGCGCATCCGCTTCAGTCTGCGCCGCAGGGCGGGGCAGCCCAGACGGCAAGCGCCGCGCTGCCGGGTGAAATGACCGCGACTAATTAAGGAGAGTTCATGCCGATTCAGGTTCTACCGCCGCAGCTCGCGAACCAAATCGCCGCCGGTGAGGTGGTGGAACGCCCTGCGTCGGTGGTGAAGGAACTGGTGGAAAACAGCCTCGATGCAGGGGCGACCCGCATTGATATCGATATCGAACGCGGGGGCGCAAAGCTTATTCGCATTCGTGATAACGGCTGTGGCATCAAAAAGGACGAACTGGCGCTGGCGCTGGCGCGTCATGCCACCAGTAAAATTGCCTCACTTGACGATCTGGAAGCGATTATAAGCCTGGGTTTTCGCGGCGAAGCGCTGGCCAGTATCAGCTCCGTTTCCCGCTTAACGTTGACCTCCCGCACGGCCGACCAGCAGGAAGCCTGGCAGGCCTACGCCGAAGGGCGCGATATGGACGTCACGGTTAAACCTGCGGCGCACCCGGTAGGCACCACGCTTGAAGTGCTGGATCTCTTCTATAACACGCCCGCCCGGCGCAAGTTTATGCGAACCGAGAAGACCGAATTCGGACATATCGACGAGATCATCCGCCGCATCGCGCTGGCGCGCTTTGATGTCACCCTCAACCTCAGCCATAACGGTAAGGTGATGCGCCAGTATCGCGCGGTGGCGGAGGGTGGACAAAAGGAGCGTCGGTTGGGCGCCATCTGCGGCACACCGTTTCTGGAAAAGGCGCTGGCCATTGAGTGGCAGCATGGCGATCTGGCCCTGCGTGGCTGGGTTGCCGATCCGAACGCCAGCAGCGCCGCGTTCGCAGAAATTCAGTATTGCTACGTCAACGGCCGCATGATGCGCGACCGCCTGATTAACCACGCTATTCGACAGGCCTGCGAAGATAAGCTCGGCGCCGATCAACAGCCCGCCTTTGTGCTTTATCTGGAGATCGACCCGCACCAGGTTGACGTTAACGTGCACCCCGCCAAGCACGAGGTGCGTTTCCACCAGTCGCGCCTGGTGCATGATTTCATCTACCAGGGCGTTGCCGCTGTATTGCAGCAGCAGGCAGAGCCAGAGTTGCCGCTGGCAAAAGAAGAGCCCGCGCCGCGCCCACTGCCGGAAAACCGCGTGGCGGCCGGGCGTAACCATTTTGCCGAACCGGCGGTCGCGCGCGAGCCGGCTGCTCCACGTTTATCCCCGGCGGGCAACGCGCCGCGACCAACCGGTGCCAACTATCCCAACGCTCAGCCGGGCTACCACAAACAGCAGGGGGCGCTGTACCGCAAACTGCTGGATACGCCGGCGGTGGAGCATAAAGAGCACATCACGGTTTCAACCCCCTCTCTGGATGGGCATAGCCAGAGTTTTGGTCGGGTATTGACCATTATTGCTCCCGACATGGCGTTGCTTGAACGCGAAGGTAAACTGCTGTTGCTGGCGCTTTCCGTGGCGGAGCGCTGGCTCAAACAGGCGCAGTTAACCCCGGGGGTGAATGCCGCCTGCGCGCAGCCGCTGTTGATCCCCGTTCGCCTGAAAATAACCCCTGAAGAAACAGGGGTTTTGCGGCGCGTGCAGACGCAACTGGCCGAAATGGGGATTGAAATCGTACTGGACGCGCAGCATGTGACAATTCGCGCAGTGCCTTTACCCTTACGCCAACAAAATTTACAAAACTTGATTCCTGAACTGATAGGCTACCTGGCGCAGCAAACGACGTTTGATGCCGCCGATACCGCGCAGTGGATCGCCCGCCATCTGGCCAGCGAGCATTCGCCGTGGAGTATGGCGCAGGCGATTACCGTTCTGGCGGAGGTGGAGCGCCTCTGTCCACAGCTGGTGAAAGCGCCTCCAGGTGGTTTGTTACAACCTGTTGATTTACAAACGGCGATGACCGCCCTGAAACATGACTGATGTAAGTAAGGCGAGCCTGCCAAAGGCGATTTTTCTAATGGGGCCAACGGCCTCCGGCAAAACGGCGTTAGCCATTGAGTTACGTAAAGTTTTGCCAGTAGAGTTGATTAGCGTTGATTCAGCCCTCATCTACCGAGGGATGGACATCGGCACGGCGAAGCCCAACGCAGACGAACTGCGTGCGGCACCGCACCGTTTACTGGATATTCTCGACCCGGCACAGGCTTACTCCGCGGCAGATTTTCGCCGCGACGCCTTAGCCGAGATGGCCGAGATTACCGCCGCGGGACGCATACCGCTGTTAGTTGGCGGCACGATGCTCTACTTTAAGGCGCTGCTGGAGGGGTTATCGCCTCTGCCATCGGCCGATCCGGAAGTGAGAGCGAAGATTGAGCGGCAGGCGGCAGAGCAGGGGTGGGACGTTTTGCACAGGCAACTGGAAGAGATTGACCCGGTTGCCGCAGCGCGGATCCACCCAAACGATCCGCAAAGGCTTTCCCGGGCACTGGAAGTTTTTTTCATTTCGGGTAAAACTTTAACGGAACTGACGCAAACGTCAGGAGACGCTCTGCCGTATCAGGTGCATCAGTTCGCCATCGCCCCGGCGAGCCGTGAACTGCTCCATCAACGAATTGAGCAGCGTTTTCATCAGATGTTGGCTTCAGATTTTGAAGCAGAAGTGCGGGCGCTTTTTGCCCGTGGAGATTTGCATACGGACATGCCTTCCATTCGTTGTGTGGGGTACCGCCAGATGTGGTCGTATCTTGAAGGCGAGATTTCATACGATGAAATGGTTTATCGAGGTGTTTGCGCCACGAGACAGTTAGCGAAGCGCCAGATCACCTGGTTACGCGGTTGGAAGGGGGTTCACTGGTTAGACAGTGAAAAACCACAACAGGCGTTAAACGAAGTGATTGAGGTTATTGGTGATATCGCTGACTGAATGTGTACAATTAAGCCGTATCGTGCGCAATTTTTCAGAATCGCAAGGTTCTAAGTACAAAACAAGCATATAAGGAAAAGATAGAATGGCTAAGGGGCAATCTTTACAAGATCCGTTCCTGAACGCATTGCGTCGGGAGCGTGTTCCAGTTTCTATTTATTTGGTGAATGGTATTAAGCTGCAAGGTCAGATTGAGTCTTTCGATCAGTTCGTGATCCTGTTGAAAAACACGGTCAGCCAGATGGTCTATAAGCACGCGATTTCTACTGTTGTTCCGTCCCGTCCGGTATCTCATCACAGCAATAACGCTGGCGGCGGCACTGGCAGTAACTACCATCATGGCAGCAACGCGCAGGGTTCTTCAACACCAGCGCAGGACAGCGAAGAAACCGAATAAGGTTTTGGGCTGTTTTCCACACGGGGAGCCAGGGATCCTGCGTTCCCCGCTGATCTTTTTAGAGAGGTTTACGCTTGTTTGACCGTTATGACGCCGGTGAGCAGGCGGTGCTGGTACACATCTATTTTTCGCAAGACAAAGATATGGAAGACCTCCAGGAGTTTGAATCTCTGGTCTCTTCCGCCGGTGTCGAAGCAATGCAGGTGATTACCGGTAGCCGTAAAGCGCCGCACCCGAAGTATTTTGTAGGTGAAGGTAAAGCAGTAGAAATTGCGGATGCCGTAAAAGCAACCGGCGCATCTGTTGTGCTGTTTGATCATGCGCTGTCTCCGGCTCAGGAACGTAACCTGGAAGCTCTCTGCGAATGCCGTGTTATCGATCGCACGGGGTTGATCTTAGATATTTTTGCTCAGCGTGCGCGTACCCACGAGGGTAAGTTGCAGGTTGAGCTGGCGCAGTTGCGCCATCTGGCGACGCGTCTGGTGCGTGGCTGGACACACCTTGAAAGACAAAAAGGCGGGATTGGTTTGCGCGGCCCGGGTGAAACCCAGCTCGAAACCGACCGCCGTTTGCTGCGTGGGCGTATAACCCAGATCCTTTCACGTCTGGAACGTGTAGAGAAACAGCGCGAACAGGGGCGTCGGGCGCGAACGAAAGCTGACATCCCAACGGTGTCGCTGGTGGGCTATACCAACGCCGGTAAATCCACCCTGTTTAACCAGATAACCGAGGCCCAGGTATATGCCGCAGACCAGCTGTTTGCGACCCTGGACCCAACCCTGCGCCGTATTGACGTCGCAGACGTCGGTGAAACGGTGCTGGCGGATACCGTAGGGTTTATTCGCCATCTGCCGCACGATCTGGTCGCGGCGTTTAAAGCGACGTTGCAGGAGACGCGTCAGGCGACCCTGCTACTGCATGTGATTGATGCGGCTGACGTACGCGTGCAGGAGAACATCGACGCGGTGAACGTGGTGCTCGAAGAGATCGACGCCCACGAAATTCCCACCCTGTTGGTGATGAACAAGATCGATATGCTGGACGATTTTGAACCGCGTATTGACCGAGACGAAGAGAACAAACCGATTCGGGTCTGGCTGTCTGCTCAGGCCGGGATTGGTGTGCCACTGCTTTTCCAGGCTTTGACAGAACGTCTTTCCGGTGAGGTAGCTCAGCACACGCTGCGACTGCCGCCACAGGAAGGCAGGCTGCGCAGCCGGTTTTATCAGCTTCAGGCGATAGAAAAAGAGTGGATGGAGGATGACGGCAGCGTGGGGATGCAGGTGCGTATGCCGATCGTTGACTGGCGTCGCCTCTGTAAACAAGAACCTGCGCTGGCGGACTATATCGTCTGATCAGAAAGGGGAAGCCTGAAAAATTCGCCCTTGCATAACAAATATGGAGCATATACATGGCGTGGAATCAGCCCGGTAATAACGGACAAGACCGCGACCCGTGGGGAAGCAGCAATAATCAAGGCGGCAACTCTGGGGGAAATGGCAACAAAGGTGGTCGCGAGCAGGGGCCGCCGGATCTGGATGATATCTTCCGCAAACTGAGCAAAAAGCTTGGTGGCCTTGGCGGAGGAAAAGGTTCTGGCTCGGGTGGCAATTCCACTCAGAGTCCGCGCCCGCCAATGGGTGGCCGCGTGGTGGGCATTGTCGCCGCTGCGGTAGTAATCATCTGGGCAGCCAGCGGGTTCTACACCATTAAAGAAGCAGAACGCGGCGTGGTCACCCGTTTCGGTAAGTTCAGCCATCTGGTTGAACCGGGCCTGAACTGGAAGCCGACCTTCATTGATGACGTGACCGCGGTTAACGTGGAGTCCGTCCGTGAACTGGCCGCCTCTGGCGTGATGTTGACCTCTGACGAGAACGTGGTGCGCGTTGAGATGAACGTACAGTACCGCGTGACCGATCCGGAACGTTATCTGTTTAGCGTGACCAGCGCCGATGACAGCCTGCGTCAGGCGACCGACAGCGCCCTGCGTGGCGTGATCGGTAAATACACCATGGACCGTATCCTGACCGAAGGTCGTACCGTTATTCGTAGCGATACCCAGCGTGAGCTGGAAGAGACCATCCGTCCGTACAACATGGGTATCACCCTGCTGGACGTCAACTTCCAGGCTGCACGTCCGCCGGAAGAGGTGAAAGCCGCCTTTGACGATGCGATTGCCGCGCGTGAAAACGAACAGCAGTACATCCGTGAAGCGGAAGCGTACACCAACGAAGTTCAGCCGCGTGCAAACGGTCAGGCGCAGCGTATTCTGGAAGAAGCGCGTGCGTATAAGACCCAGACCATCCTGGAAGCACAGGGTGAAGTGGCTCGCTTCGCGAAGATCCTGCCGGAATATAAAGCCGCGCCGGAAATTACCCGTGAGCGTCTCTATATCGAGACCATGGAAAAAGTGCTGAGCCATACGCGTAAAGTGCTGGTTAACGACAACAAAGGCGGAAACCTGATGGTCCTGCCGCTGGATCAGATGCTGAAAGGCGGTTCTGCACCGGCAGCAAAAGACAACAGCGGTGCGAACAACCTGCTGCGTCTGCCACCGGCCTCGTCTGGCAGCGCCAGCGCGAACACAACGCCTTCTTCGAACGATGGTGACATTATGGACCAACGCCGTGCCAACGCGCAGCGTAACGACTACCAGCGTCAGGGGGAATAAGGATGCGTAAGTCAGTTATTGCGATCATCATCATTGTACTGGTCGTGCTCTACACCTCCATCTTTGTGGTGAAAGAGGGCGAGCGTGGGATCAAGTTCCAGTTCAGCAGCGTCGTGCGTGACGGCGACAAGCGTCCGGTGATTTATGAGCCGGGTCTGCACTTTAAGATCCCGTTCATTCAGTCAGTGAAAACGCTCGATGCGCGTATCCAGACCATGGATAACCAGGCCGATCGTTTCGTGACCAAAGAGAAGAAAGACCTGATCGTTGATTCCTATATCAAATGGCGCATCAGCGATTTCAGCCGCTACTTCCTGGCAACCGGGGGTGGCGACGTTTCTCAGGCAGAAGTGCTGCTGAAACGTAAGTTCTCTGACCGTCTGCGTTCTGAAATTGGTCGTCTGGATGTGAAAGACATTGTGACCGACTCCCGTGGTCGTCTGACGCTGGAAGTGCGTGATGCGCTGAACTCCGGCTCTGCGGGCACCGAGGATGAAGTTGAAACCCCGGCGGCAGACGATGCGATTGCCAAAGCGGCTGAACGTGTTCAGGCTGAAACCAACGGTAAAGTGCCGGTGATCAACCCGAACAGTATGGCGGCGCTGGGCATCGAAGTGGTTGATGTGCGCATCAAGCAGATCAACCTGCCAGCGGAAGTGTCCGAGGCGATCTACAACCGTATGCGCGCCGAGCGTGAAGCGGTAGCCCGTCGTCACCGTTCACAGGGTCAGGAAGAAGCGGAAAAACTGCGCGCGGCAGCGGACTATGAAGTCACCAAGACGCTGGCGGAATCTGAGCGCCAGGGTCGTATCCTGCGCGGTGAAGGTGATGCCGAAGCCGCGAAACTGTTTGCTGATGCATTCAGCCAGGATCCGGACTTCTATGCCTTCATTCGTAGCCTGCGCGCTTACGAGAATAGCTTCAAGAGCAACCAGGATGTGATGGTGCTCAGCCCGGACAGCGATTTCTTCCGTTATATGAAGACGCCGACCAACGCAACGCGATAAACTCAGGCTCGTTTGAGTATTCAAACCACCGCTCTTCACGGAGCGGTGGTTTTCTTTTATAAGGAACAAAAATGAATTCAACGATCTGGCTCGCGCTGGCCCTGGTTTTGGTGCTGGAAGGCCTCGGCCCGATGCTTTATCCGCGCGCATGGCGCCGGATGATCGCCACCATGAGCCAACTGCCGGATAATATTTTGCGTCGTTTTGGCGGTGGTCTTGTGGTTGCTGGTATCGTTATCTACTACATGTTGAGGAAAACGATTGGCTGATCAAAAACTAACCGCAATTGGCATATTTTAGGGTCAAAAAGTGCTGTATATCTGAAAAAGCGATGGTAGAATCCATTTTTAAGCAAACGGTGATTTTGAAAAAAATGGGTAACAACGTCGTCGTACTGGGCACCCAATGGGGTGACGAAGGTAAAGGGAAGATTGTTGATCTTCTGACTGAACGGGCTAAATATGTTGTACGCTACCAGGGCGGTCACAACGCAGGCCATACTCTCGTAATCAACGGTGAAAAAACCGTCCTCCATCTTATTCCATCAGGCATTCTTCGCGAAAACGTCACCAGCATCATCGGTAACGGCGTTGTGCTGTCTCCTGCTGCGCTGATGAAAGAGATGAAAGGTCTGGAAGACCGTGGTATCCCTGTTCGTGAGCGTCTGCTGCTCTCCGAAGCCTGCCCGCTGATCCTGGACTATCACGTGGCGCTGGACGTGGCGCGTGAAAAAGCGCGTGGCGCGAAAGCGATCGGCACTACCGGTCGTGGCATCGGCCCGGCATACGAAGATAAAGTGGCTCGTCGCGGTCTGCGCGTCGGTGACCTCTTCGACAAAGCGACCTTCGCTGAAAAACTGAAAGAAGTGATGGAATATCACAACTTCCAGCTGGTGAACTTCTACAAAGCTGACGCTGTTGACTACCAGAAAGTGCTGGATGACGTCATGGCGATTGCAGACATTCTGACCGGTATGGTTGTTGATGTGTCCGATCTGCTGGACCAGGCGCGCAAGCGTGGCGATTTCGTCATGTTCGAAGGTGCGCAGGGTACCCTGCTGGACATCGACCACGGTACCTATCCGTACGTTACGTCCTCTAACACCACCGCGGGTGGCGTGGCGACCGGCTCTGGTCTGGGTCCACGTTATGTGGATTACGTTCTGGGCATCATCAAAGCGTACTCCACACGCGTGGGTGCGGGTCCATTCCCGACCGAACTGTTTGATGAAACCGGCGAGTTCCTCTGCAAGCAGGGTAACGAGTTTGGCGCGACCACCGGTCGTCGTCGTCGTACCGGCTGGCTGGACGCCGTTGCCGTACGTCGCGCAGTGCAGATCAACTCCCTGTCTGGCTTCTGCCTGACCAAGCTGGACGTACTGGACGGCCTGAAAGAAGTGAAAATCTGCGTTGGCTACCGCATGCCAGATGGCCGCGAAGTGACCACCACTCCGCTGGCTGCTGACGACTGGGAAGGCATTGAGCCAATCTACGAAACCATGCCGGGCTGGTCTGAGACCACCTTCGGTGTGAAAGAGCGTAGTGGCCTGCCAAAAGCCGCGCTGGACTACATCAAGCGCATTGAAGAACTGACCGAAGTGCCGATCGATATTATTTCTACCGGCCCGGATCGTACTGAAACGATGATCCTGCGCGACCCGTTCGACGCATAATCTTCGTGACTGCTGGCCTGCGGGGAAACCCGTAGGCCGGATAAGCGCAGCGCCATCCGGCGACCGCTCCTGGATCTCCGCTTTTTCGCCCCGTCTGTCAAATAAATTAGCCGCTAACTATCTGGCTGGTTTATCATCATTAATGAATATCTCTGCGGTTTAACCGCGTTTTCCCTTTTTCCTGAGGTTGATGTGCAGTTAACAAGTTTCACCGATTACGGCTTACGCGCGCTGATTTACATGGCGTCGTTACCCGATGGGAAGATGACCAGCATCTCTGAAGTCACAGAGGTGTACGGTGTGTCCCGTAATCATATGGTCAAAATAATCAATCAACTTAGTCGTGCCGGATACGTTGCTGCCGTCCGCGGGAAGAATGGAGGGATCCGTCTCGGTAAACCGGCACAGAGTATCCGTATTGGCGATGTGGTACGTGAACTGGAGCCGCTCTCTCTGGTGAACTGTAGCAGCGCGTTCTGCCACATTACGCCCGCTTGCCGCCTGAAACAGGCGCTTTCAAAGGCCGTGCAAAGTTTTCTCAAGGAACTGGATAACTACACGCTGGCCGATTTGGTTGAAGAGAATCAACCGCTTTATAAATTATTGCTGGTGGAATGAAGAAAATTTCCACCGGAGCTGACAACGGAGGAACCGACATGTCACAAGATCCTTTCCAGGAACGCGAAGCCGAAAAATACGCGAATCCTATCCCCAGCCGCGAGTTCATCATTGAACACTTAACAAAACGCGAAAAACCCGCCAATCGTGAAGAACTTGCCGTTGAATTAAATATTGAAGGTGAAGAGCAAATTGAAGCCCTTCGCCGCCGCCTGCGCGCCATGGAGCGTGACGGGCAGCTGGTCTTTACTCGTCGCCAGTGCTACGCGCTGCCAGAACGCCTCGACCTGCTGAAAGGCACCGTTATTGGTCACCGCGATGGCTTCGGCTTCCTGCGCGTGGAAGGCCGTAAAGACGATCTGTACCTCTCATCCGAACAGATGAAGATGTGTATTCACGGCGACCAGATCCTGGCGCAGCCGCTGGGTGCAGACCGTAAAGGCCGCCGCGAAGCGCGCGTGGTCCGCGTGCTGGTGCCGAAAACCAGCCAGATCGTTGGCCGTTACTTTACCGATGCGGGCGTAGGTTTTGTGGTGCCGGACGACAGCCGTCTGAGCTTCGACATTCTCATCCCGCCTGAAGAGGTGATGGGCGCACGCATGGGCTTTGTGGTGGTGGTTGAACTCACCCAGCGCCCAACTCGTCGCACAAAAGCGGTAGGTAAAATCGTCGAAGTGCTGGGCGATAACATGGGCACCGGCATGGCCGTTGATATGGCGCTGCGCACCCATGAAATTCCGTACGTCTGGCCGAAAGCGGTTGAAGACCAGATCGAAAACCTGCGTGAAGAAGTGCCGGAAGAGTCCAAAGCAGGCCGCGTGGATCTGCGCGATCTGCCGCTGGTCACCATTGATGGTGAAGACGCCCGTGACTTCGATGATGCCGTATATTGTGAGAAAAAACGTGGTGGTGGCTGGCGTCTGTGGGTGGCCATCGCGGATGTGAGTTATTACGTACGTCCACACACGCCGCTGGATAACGAAGCGCGCAGCCGTGGTACGTCGGTCTACTTCCCGTCTCAGGTTGTACCGATGCTGCCAGAAGTGCTCTCCAACGGCCTGTGTTCCCTCAATCCGCAGGTGGACCGCCTGTGTATGGTCTGCGAAATGACCATCTCCAGCAAGGGACGTCTGACGGGCTATAAGTTCTACGAAGCAGTGATGAGTTCTCATGCGCGCCTGACCTATACCAAGGTCTGGCATATGTTGCAGGGCGATCAGGATCTGCGCGAACAGTACGCGCCGCTGGTCAAACACATCGAAGAGCTGCACAACCTCTACAAAACGCTGGATCAGGCGCGCGAAGAGCGCGGTGGGATCTCGTTTGAGAGTGAAGAGGCGAAGTTTATCTTTAACGCTGAGCGTCGTATCGAGCGTATCGAGCAGACCCAGCGTAACGATGCGCACAAGCTGATTGAAGAGTGTATGATCCTGGCGAACATCTCGGCGGCACGTTTCGTTGAGAAAGCCAAAGAGCCTGCGCTGTTCCGTATTCACGACAAGCCAACCACGGAAGCCGTAACCTCGTTCCGCTCCGTGCTGGCTGAACTCGGTCTGGAGCTTCCTGGCGGTAATAAGCCTGAGCCACGCGATTACGCCGAGCTGCTGGAATCCATCAGCGATCGTCCTGACGCGGAAATGCTGCAAACCATGCTGCTGCGCTCCATGAAGCAGGCGATTTACGATCCAGAAAACCGGGGCCACTTTGGTCTGGCCTTACAGTCGTACGCGCACTTTACCTCGCCGATCCGCCGTTATCCGGATCTGTCCCTGCACCGTGCGATCAAGTATCTGCTGGCGCACGAGCAGGGTCATAAAGGCAATACGACCGAAACCGGAGGGTATCACTACTCCATGGAAGAGATGCTGCAACTGGGCCAGCACTGTTCCATGACCGAGCGTCGTGCGGATGAAGCAACGCGCGACGTGGCGGACTGGCTGAAGTGTGACTTTATGCTGGATCAGGTGGGTAATATCTTTAAAGGCGTGATTGCCAGCGTCACCGGCTTTGGCTTCTTCGTGCGTCTGGATGAGCTGTTTATCGACGGTCTGGTGCACGTTTCCAGCCTCGATAACGATTACTACCGCTTCGACCAGGTCGGACAACGTCTGATCGGCGAATCCGGCGGCCAGACCTACCGTCTGGGCGATCGGGTGGAAGTGAAGGTTGAAGCCGTGAATATGGACGACCGTAAAATCGACTTCAGCCTCATCTCCAGCGAGCGTGCTCCGCGTAACGTCGGGAAAACCGAGCGTGAGAAAGCGAAAAAAGGTGGCAACGGTAAAGCGGGCGGCAAGCGACGTCAGGCAGGTAAAAGAGTAAACTTTGAGCCAGACAGCGCTTTCCGTGGCGAGAAGAAACAGAAGCCCAAGGCGGCAAAAAAAGACGCTCGTAAAGCGAAAAAACCGTCGACCAAGACCCAAAAAATAGCGGCCGCGACCAAAGCGAAGCGCGCGGCGAAGAAACAGCAGGCGGAGTAATTTCCCCTCACCCTGACCCTCTCCCCAACGGGAGAGGGAAAATATTTATTACGAGAACCATCAATGAGTGAAATGATTTACGGCATCCACGCGGTGCAGGCCCTGCTGGAGCGCGCGCCGGAGCGTTTTCAGGAAGTTTTTATTCTGAAAGGGCGAGAAGATAAACGTCTGATGCCGCTGATCCACGCGCTGGAAGCGCAGGGCGTAGTGATCCAACTGGCGAACCGCCAGTATCTGGATGAGAAAAGCGAAGGAGCTGTACACCAGGGCATTATCGCGCGCGTGAAGCCAGGCCGTCAGTATCAGGAGAACGATCTGCCGGATCTGATCGCTGAGCTGGATAACCCGTTCTTCCTGATCCTTGATGGCGTAACCGACCCGCATAACCTGGGCGCGTGCCTGCGTAGCGCCGATGCAGCAGGCGTGCATGCGGTGATTGTGCCAAGAGATCGTTCCGCGCAGCTTAACGCTACCGCTAAAAAAGTTGCCTGTGGCGCGGCGGAAAACGTTCCGCTGATCCGCGTGACTAACCTGGCGCGCACCATGCGTCTGTTGCAGGAAGAGAATATCTGGATCGTCGGCACAGCCGGTGAAGCGGATCACACCCTGTATCAGAGCAAAATGACCGGCCGCATGGCGCTGGTGATGGGGGCAGAAGGTGAAGGCATGCGTCGTCTGACGCGCGAGCACTGCGACGAGCTGATCAGCATCCCGATGGCAGGCAGCGTGTCGTCCCTGAACGTTTCTGTTGCGACGGGTATCTGCCTGTTCGAAGCGGTGCGTCAGCGCGGGTAGCCTGTTGTGCCGGGTGGCGGCTTCGCCTTACCCGGCCTACAAAAGCATGGTAACGTAGGCCCGCTAAGCGCAGCGCCACCGGGCAACAATCTCACTCCTCTAACGACCGTAAATGGTCATCCTTCCTCAGCGTCATCAGCGCGAAAATACTCACCACCGCCGTTGCCATCACGTAGTACGCCGGAATATCCAGATTGCCCGTCTCTTTAATCAGCCCGGTAATGATCAGCCCCGCGCAGCCCGAGAAGATCGCATTCGACAGAGAATAGGCCAGCCCCAGCCCGGTATAACGCACGCGCGTCGGGAACATCTCAGACAGCATTGCCGGCCCCGGCCCTGCCAGCATCCCAACCAGACCTCCCGCAATCAGCACCACAATCGCTTTGACCGCCAGCGTACTGGTTTCCGCCTGCAAAATTTTCAGCAGCGGCAGGGCGAGGATCAGCAGGAGCACGGTGGAGATAATCATCACCGTCCGCCGCCCGATCCTGTCGCTCAGCATGCCCGACGGAATGATCGTGAGCGCAAATCCAATGTTAGAAATCACCGCAATCAGCAGCGCCTGGTTAAAACTGGTGTGCAGCGCAGATTGCAGATAGGTCGGCATAATCACCAGATAGGTATAGCCCGCCGCAGACCAGACCATCACGCGGCCAATGCCCATCAGGATGGTTTTGAACGTGGCGGCGGTGGTGGCCTGAGTAACAACCGGTTTTTCCCGTTGCTGCACAAAGCTCGGCGTCTCTTCCATGCTCACCCGCAGCCATAGCGCGACCGCACCCATCGGCAACGCCAGGAAGAACGGAATGCGCCAGCCCCAGTCGTGCAAGGCTTCAGGGGAGAGCAGGGCAGAGAGCAACGCGACAATGCCTGCTCCCGCTAACAGCCCGAGCGCCACGGTGAAGGACTGCCATGCCCCGTAAAGACCGCGCTTGCCGCGCGGGGCGAACTCCGTCATCAATGAGACCGCACCGCCATATTCACCGCCCGCGAACAGTCCTTGCAGAATACGCAGGAGCGTAACGATCAGCGGCGCGGCAATCCCGATACTGGCGTAGACCGGCACAATACCGATGGCAGCGGTGGCGAGCGTCATCAATACCAGCACGATAATCAGCGTCGGTTTGCGGCCAATCCTGTCGCCAATGCGGCCAAAGACCACCGCGCCCAGCGGACGGAAGAAGAAAGCGATGGCGAACGAGGCCCAGGTAAGGATCAGGCTGGTGAGCTCCGCTTCCCCCTCAAGCTGGAAGAAGTTTCTGGCAATCACCGTTGCCAGAAAACCGTAGACCGCAAATTCATACCACTCGATGAAATTACCGATGGAGCCTGCAATTAATGCACGCTTGTGCGCATCCTGTTGCATAACGATCCTCACAAAAACAGGGTAAGAATAAATTATTCAGCATTAGTGAAGTAATGAAATAGTTTATTCTTATGTTCTGTGAGCTATTTCACGAATGATATCAACACGATTGTCATCGTGTGACCCCCCTCCCATGCAGCGTGCATGCCCTCTGTCCATACTTACCTTTATTGCCAATGAAAGGAGGGAGACAGCATGCACTGGCAGACTCATACCGTTTTTAATCAACCTGCACCGCTATCGAACAGCAACCTTTTTCTCTCTGATTGCGCCCTGCGCGATGCGGTAGCGCGCGAAGGGGCTGAGTGGGATGTGGATCTTCTTGCCAGCATCGGACAGCAGTTGGGTACGGCGGAGTCGCTGGAGCTGGGCAGGCTGGCGAACGTTAATCCGCCGGAGCTGCTGCGTTATGACGCCACGGGAGAGCGGCTGGACGACGTCCGCTTTCATCCAGCATGGCATCTTCTGATGCAGGGGCTTTGCGCCAACCGGGTGCACAACCTGGCGTGGGAGGAGGAGGCGCGGAAAGGATCGTTCGTCGCCAGGGCCGCGCGTTTTGTGCTGCATGCTCAGGTGGAGGCGGGAACGCTATGCCCGGTGACCATGACCTTTGCGGCCACGCCGCTGTTGCTACAGTCGCTACCCAAACCGTTTCACGACTGGTTAACGCCGCTGATGAGCGATCGCTACGATCCCCATCTCGCACCGGGGGCGCAAAAGCGCGGCCTGCTGATCGGCATGGGGATGACGGAAAAGCAGGGCGGTTCGGACGTACTCAGTAATACCACCAAAGCAGAGAAATGCAGTGATGGCAGTTACCGGCTGGTGGGGCACAAATGGTTTTTCTCCGTGCCGCAGAGCGATGCGCATCTGGTGCTGGCGCAGGCGAAGGGCGGGCTTTCCTGCTTTTTTGTTCCGCGTTTCTTACCCGACGGGCAACGCAATGCCGTGCGCCTTGAGCGTCTGAAGGACAAGCTCGGTAACCGTTCAAATGCCAGCAGTGAGGCTGAGTTCCTTGATGCTTACGGCTGGCTGCTGGGCGAAGAGGGTGAAGGTGTCCGGCAAATTCTTAAGATGGGTGGGCTGACGCGCTTTGACTGCGCGCTTGGCAGCCACGGACTGATGCGCCGTGCGCTCTCGGTGGCGCTTTATCATGCCCATCAGCGGCAGACCTTCGGCAAAAATCTGATCGACCAGCCGTTAATGCGCGACGTGCTAAGCCGTATGGCGCTGGTGCTGGAGGGACACACGGCACTGCTGTTCCGACTCGCCCGGGCGTGGGATAACCGCACCGACCCGCAGGAAGCCGCATGGGCGCGGCTTTTCACGCCGGCGGCAAAATACAGCGTCTGCAAAGCGGGCATACCGTTTGTGGCAGAGGCAATGGAGGTGCTGGGTGGCGCAGGCTATTGCGAAGAGAGTGAGCTTCCGCGGTTGTACCGTGAAATGCCCGTTAACAGCATCTGGGAAGGCTCTGGCAATATTATGTGCCTGGATGTCCTGCGCGTGCTGGCGAAGCAGTCGGGCATTCTCGACCTGCTCGCCGATGATTTCGCGCAGGTAAAAGGCCAGGACAGGCACTTCGATCGCAGCTGGCGGCAGCTACAGCAGAAGCTGCGTAAACCGCAGGAAGCGCAGGGCAGGGAGATCGCGCGGCAGCTCTTTTTACTCGGGGCCGGAAGCCAGATGCTGCGGCACGCAACGCCGCCCGTGGCGCAGGCGTGGTGCCGCATGATGCTGGATACCCGGGGCGGCACGCTGATGAGCGAACAGGTGCAAAACGACCTGCTGCTGCGCGCCACGGGCCGGGTCGGTTAAGCTTTAAGCTGGAACAGGCTCACCAGCCGGGTGAGATGTGAACCCTTCTCGCGCAGCGTCTGCGCCGTCTGCTCGCTGCGTGAGATACGATCAGCATTGATGTGCGATGCCTCACCGATGTGCGTCATCGCCAGATTCACCTGACCAATCCCCGCAGACTGCTCGCGGGAGGCGTGGTTGATCTCGGTAACAAGCTGGCTGATGTTATCGATATGAACAATGATGGCATCCATCGCCAGACGCGTCTGCTCAGAAAGCGCATGGCCTTCGCTCACCTTGTTCAGCGTGTCGCCAATCAGCTGCTCAATCTCTTTTACCGCGTTGGCGCTGCGTGCGGCCAGGGCGCGCACCTCTTGCGCCACCACTGCGAAACCTTTCCCGTGCTCGCCCGCCCGCGCCGCTTCAACCGCCGCATTGAGCGCCAGAATATTGGTCTGGAAAGCGATGGACTCAATCACGCGGGTGATGACTTCAATGCGTTTCGATGCATCACGAATATCATCCATGGTGGAAACTGCGTGGGTCACCGTCTCTCCACCCTGATGCACCGCGCGCGAGGTTTCCCCCACCAGCTGCTGAGTTTGCTCCATGTTGGCGGCATTTTGCTGCACGGTGGCGGCTAATTGCTCCATACTGGCGGAGGTCTCCTCAACGCTGCTGGCCTGTTTGTTGATCTGTTCAGAGATCTCGCCGGTATCTGAAGCCAGCGCGTTAGTCCCCAGATGGATTTCGCTTGCGGCCTCGCGGACCTGCAACACAATTTTTTGCAGGCCGCCCCCGATCCCATTGATGGCATCAATCAGCTGGCCGACTTCATCCTGGCGGGTTACCGGCAGGCTGGCGCGCAGATCGCCTGCGGCATACTGCCGGGCAAGCGCGATCACTGCGCGCAGTGGGCGGGTTAGCATCCGGCGAATGAGGATAACGAACAGGCCCGCGAAGAGCGCGGATAGCACCACGCCCGCCATCAGGAAGCGATCGCGCAGCGTGGTGACGCTTGAAAGCAGTACGGCTTTATCCACTTCACCCACGATGGTCCAGTTCCAGCCCGGCAGCGGCGTGTAGGCGACTTTGAGCGTACGGCCATCCGCGCTCACGCGTTCCAGCGTGCCGGCTTTATCACTCAGAAGCTGCTGCTGTGTCGCCGTGTCCCAGTTGGGCAGTTTGCCCTCTTCGCTGGCATGGAACAGATACTGTCCGCGCGTTTTACCGCTGCTGCGATCCAGTACAAAGAAGTGACCGCTCTCGCCCAGACGACGGTTAAGGATTTTCTCGCGCATGACGTTCCAGGAATGGGTGATGTCGACGCCAACAAAGATAATCCCGATAACTTGGCCTTCCGCATTTTTAACAGGCTGGTACTGCGTGATATAGCGCTTGCCGAACAGCAGCGCGAGGCCGCGATAGACCTCCCCTTTGGTGACAGCCGCAAATGCCGGGCTGGTGCTATCAAGAACGGTTCCGATGGCGCGGTCGCCATTCTCTTTGCGCAGCGACGTGGCCACGCGGATAAAATCGTTACCGCTGCGGACAAACAGCGTCGAGATGGCCCCCGTTCGGCTCAGGAAGTCATCAGAAAGCGTATTGTTTTCATGCAACTCCGTTTCACCGCCCTTCAGCAGAGGAACGGTAAGGCCGTTAATGGTGCGGCTCTGGCTGCTGTCGCTGTTCAATGGCTGTGGCAAAAAGGTGGTGAACAGGCGGGTATAGCTCTCGACCTCTTCGCTCAGGCTGGTGTTGAACATCTCTACCATATCCACCATGCCGGTAGACTGGTTATGCAGGTCTTCAACCGCAAGATCTTCAAGCTGCTGGCTGGCGTTGTGGCTCAACAGAAAAGTGAACAGCAAAAAAAGCGTGGCGACACTGGCACCTGTTAGCAGCGATAGCTTCGTGCCCAGACCTGCCCGGCGGAAAAAGGTGATCATAAATTGCTCATTATTGAAAAGTGATGGCTGTTCAACGGCAGAGTAGAGATAACGTTTACCTTTTTAATGTAACCTAATGTTACATGTTTGTTTTCGTTAGGTTTTGGGAAAGATAAAAAATTTGCAAAAGTGAAAAGCCACTAAAATTAAGTGGCTTTTATCGGAAGGGATTAGGCATAAAGAATGGCCTGCACGCGCCAGTGATTAACATGGTGATCTTCCTGCATCTGGACGATGCGATACCAGGATGCGCCCTGTTCATCGGCCTTCAGAGCGACGACACGTTCAACGTCTTGCGGACTCCCCGTGATATTATTGACGGAGATCTGACCAATCTCGTTCAGGCCCGTGACGCAATCCGCGCTGGCAAATTCGGCCGACTGCGCCGTGGTGCTCAGCAGGCCCGCTGAAAGCAATAGCGTCGTTAAAGCAAGGGTTCGTTTCATCGTCAGCTCCTTTTCACGTGTCTCCGGTATCCGCCGGGCAATCCTTCGCGAATAAACTCATTTCCATTGTTGCTGGCATGGAGTTTATTGTGGACAGGAAAATGTCTACGGACGCAAAGCAGTGTAAAAGTCGTTCAAATGATGATGCTTACTTACGGTACAAAATGCCCTGGGCGTACCACTGTCCCGTAATAATGGTTTCATCAATCATCGTGATGACGTAATAATCTGCTTTTGCGGCAACGGCCTGCGCTTCAATTGCGTCTTCTGCATCATCCGGGGAACCACGAACCATCGCGGATACGGTACCCAGGCGTTGTAATCCTTCCGTCTGATTACGACGAATTTCCTGAGGATGATCGGTAACCGGCGGCGCCGGTTCTGGCGTACCCTGCAATACGGAACATCCGCTGAGCAGCGAGACCAGCAATAAAGCGGTAAGCCTGCGCATAAACCTGTCTCTTTTCCTGATAGCCATAGTGTAGTTGTCTGCGAATTTAGTTTTGGGGGAATGTTCCCGAAGTGTTATCTGGGACGTAGATTTCGAATGAAAATATCGTGAAACCGTAATCCAGCTCTCAACATTATGAATCATTCATCAGCACAGGATCGACAATGATTGAAATTGAAACTCGCCAGCTGAGTGAGCATGAAATCATCCATGCTTTTCCGGCTGGTAAAGGTGAACAGCCGCTGCCGACGGTAGTTTTCTATCATGGCTTTCTCTCCTCGAAGCTGGTCTACAGCTATTTTGCCGTCGCGCTGGCGCAGGCCGGTTTCCGGGTGGTCATGCCTGATGCGCCGAATCATGGGGCACGCTTTACGGGCGATGAGCAGGCGCGGCTGGGGCTGTTCTGGCAAACGCTGCACGGCAATCTGACCGAGTTCGCCGGGCTGCGTGACGCGCTCTTGCAGGCCGGGCTGGTGGAGGGGAAACGGCTGGCGGTCGCAGGCGCATCAATGGGCGGAATGACGGCGCTGGGGATCATGGCCAGGCATCCGGAGGTGACGTCCGTGGCTTGCCTGATGGGATCGGGCTACTTTACGTCGCTGGCAAAGACGCTATTCCCGCCGCAGGCCCCTCAGGAGATTGAGACCCTGTTGTCTGAATGGGACGTCAGCCATGCGCTTTCGCAGCTGGCCGATCGTCCGCTGCTGCTGTGGCATGGGGATGCCGACGACGTCGTACCGCCCGGTGAAACGTTCCGCCTGCAACAGGCGCTACAGCGCGAAGGGCTGGACAGTAATCTGACCTGCCTGTGGGGAGCGGGTGTCCGGCACCGTATTACCCCGGCCGCGCTGGAAGCAACCGTGGAATTCTTCCGCCAGCACCTTTAAACGCGCAGCACCGTGACACCCTGATCCTCCAGCTTGCTGAGGATCTCGGGGTTGGCGTTTTTGCCGGTGATCACCATGCTGATTTGCTCGGCGCGGCTGAAAAGCATGCCGGCGCGTTCACCGACCTTGCTGCTGTCGACCAGCACCACCAGCTTGCCCACCACGTTAAGCATGTTCTGCTCTGCCATTGCGGTGAGCATATCGGTTTTATACAGTCCATCCGCCGTCAGGCCTTTGCCGCTGGTAAACATCCAGTGCCCGGCGTAGAGGCTGTTTTCACTGTCCTGCGGGCTCAGGGTGATGGACTGGCTCTTGTTATACTGGCCGCCCATGATCACCACGCTTTCATGTTCCTGGTCAATGAGATAATTGGCCAGCGGCAGATAGTTGGTAATGATTTGCACCGGCTTGCCGCACATTTCACGGCCCAGCAGAAACGCCGTCGAACCGCAGTTGATCACCACGCTCTCCCCGGGATTCACCAGCTGTGACGCCGCTCTGGCAATCCGCACCTTTTCATCGTGATTCTGCGCCTGGTGGATGTTCATCGGCGTCCAGCGTGGACGCTGCTGGCTGATGGCCTCTGCGCCATTGCGGACTTTTTTCAGCTTGCCGCTCTCATCCAGCTTGTTGATATCCCGTCGCGCGGTAGCGGGGGAGATCCCTAAACGTTCGATCACTTTCTCGACGGTGATAAACCCTGTTTGCGCCAGGAGTTCCAGTAAAATTTGATGCCGTTGCGCTTCCGTCATGAGCTATTCCGATAAGAATTGATTTGAAAAGATGATATTTGAAATAGCGTGAAATTACTAAAATAAAAATGACATCGCCAGACGCAGGGTCTGGCGATTGGGCCTCGGTATCAGAGGAAGGACTTGAACGGCAGATCGGGTTCAATCGTAAAGCAATCATCGAAACCACGCGGGTAGTGATACTCAAGATTGTCTTTATCCAGCGGCCAGGTGAACTTGCCGCCAACCTGCCAGATGAACGGCTTGAAGCCATACTTGAGGCGGTCTTTTTTCATCTCCCACAGGACGCGGATCTCTTGCGGATCGGCCTGGAAGTTTGACCAGATATCATGGTGGAACGGGATCACCACTTTGGTTTTCAGCGCTTCGGCCATACGCAGCATATCCGCGCTGGTCATTTTGTCGGTGATCCCGCGCGGGTTTTCACCGTAAGAGCCAAGCGCCACGTCAATCTGGTGCTCGTTACCGTGCTTCGCGTAGTAGTTGGAGTAGTGGGAGTCACCGCTGTGATACAGGGAACCGCCAGGCGTTTTGAACAGATAGTTCACCGCGCGCTCATCCATCCCGTCTGGCAGTACGCCTGCGGCTTTCTGATCGGCAGGCAGGGTGATCAGCGCGGTGCGGTCAAAGGCATCCAGCGCGTGAATCTCAATGTCTTTGATTTTCACCACGTCGCCCGGCTTCATCACGATGCAGCGCTCTTTTGGCACGCCCCAGCCAATCCACAAATCCACGCAGGTCTGCGGCCCGATAAACGGTACGTCGTCCGCGCAGTTTTGCATTACCGCTGCCGCCACGTTCACGTCGATATGATCGTTGTGATCGTGGGTAGAGAGAACGGCGTCGATCTGGCGAATGGCAAAAGGATCAAGCACAAAAGGCGTGGTGCGCAGGTTCGGCTGGAGCTTTTCAACGCCGGCCATACGCTGCATCTGGTGGCCTTTTTTCATCAGTGGATTGCCGTGGCTCTGTTTGCCGGTGCCGCACCAGAAATCAACACAAATGTTGGCGCCGCCTTCTGATTTCAGCCAGATCCCGGTGCAGCCCAGCCACCACATCGCAAATGTGCCAGGAGCAACCTGTTCCTGCTCGATCTCTTCGTTCAGCCAGCTACCCCACTCCGGAAAGGTACTCAGAATCCATGATTCACGGGTGATGGTTTTCACTTTACTCATCGTTTGACTCCTGGTTTTAATCAAAAGTAATCATACTGTGACTTGTTGTGATTAATGCTGGCACTGTTTAAACCGATTTGCAATGGCTTATTTACGGAAAATTCCCCTCGCCACATCACAGAAAAGACATCATGACGTTGATAAGATAACCGCTATAAATGATTAATATACTGAAAATTAAGAATTTATTTATTGGATTGGTTTGGTAGTGAAAATCATTACTAACGCCATGGAAATAAATTGCGTGATCCGTCACAAATAATCAAATGCAATCTTGTGATGATTATTTGTGATTAATAGAGTGATGACACCAACCACACAGGGATTGCCCCTCGTGTTCTCATTTTCTGGAGAGAGTTATGGAGATCCTCTACAACGTCTTTACCGTTTTCTTTAATCAGGTAATGACCAACGCCCCGCTGTTGCTGGGTATCGTGACGTGCCTGGGGTACATCCTGCTGCGCAAAAGCGTCAGCGTGATTATCAAAGGCACCATCAAAACCATCATTGGTTTTATGCTGTTGCAGGCGGGGTCTGGCATTCTGACCAGCACGTTTAAGCCGGTTGTTGCCAAAATGTCAGAGGTGTACGGCATTAACGGCGCCATCTCTGACACTTACGCGTCCATGATGGCCACCATCGATCGCATGGGAGATGCATACAGCTGGGTTGGGTATGCGGTACTGCTCGCGCTGGCGCTGAACATCATTTACGTGCTCCTGCGCCGTATCACCGGTATTCGCACCATCATGCTCACCGGGCACATCATGTTCCAGCAGGCGGGTCTGATTGCCGTTTCTCTCTATATCTTCGGCTACCCAATGTGGACCACGGTCATCTGCACGGCAGTGCTGGTCTCACTTTACTGGGGCATCACCTCCAACATGATGTATAAGCCAACGCAGGACGTTACGGACGGCTGCGGTTTCTCCATCGGTCACCAGCAGCAGTTCGCCTCCTGGATTGCTTACAAAGTCGCGCCGTACCTGGGCAAAAAAGAGGAGAGTGTTGAAGATCTCAAATTGCCTGGCTGGCTGAATATCTTCCACGACAACATCGTCTCCACGGCAATTGTGATGACCATCTTCTTCGGCGCCATCCTGCTCTCCTTTGGCATTGACGTGGTGCAGGCGATGGCGGGTAAAACCCACTGGACGGTCTATATCCTGCAAACCGGTTTCTCCTTCGCTGTTGCTATTTTCATCATCACCCAGGGCGTGCGTATGTTCGTCGCCGAACTGTCGGAAGCGTTTAACGGCATCTCCCAGCGCCTGATCCCTGGCGCGGTGCTGGCGATTGACTGTGCGGCTATCTATAGCTTTGCGCCAAACGCCGTCGTCTGGGGCTTTATGTGGGGCACCATCGGCCAGCTGATTGCGGTCGGCATCCTGGTGGGCTGTGGCTCCTCAATCCTGATTATTCCTGGCTTTATCCCGATGTTCTTCTCCAACGCCACTATCGGCGTGTTTGCTAACCACTTCGGCGGATGGCGCGCAGCGCTCAAGATCTGCCTGGTGATGGGCATGGTTGAAATCTTCGGGTGCGTGTGGGCGGTCAAGCTCACCGGCATGAGCGCCTGGATGGGCATGGCGGACTGGTCAATTCTGGCGCCGCCGATGATGCAGGGCTTTGCGTCCGTCGGGCTGGTCTTTATGGCCGTCATCATCCTGATTGCCCTGGCTTATATGTTCTTCGCTGGCCGTTCGCTGCGGGCTGAAGAAGATGCGGAAAAACAAACAGCAGAAGTGTCTGCTCATTAAGGAGTTTCGATTATGACCGTACGTATCCTGGCTGTGTGTGGCAATGGGCAAGGTAGCTCCATGATCATGAAGATGAAAGTGGACCAGTTTTTAACCCAGTCAAACATTGACCACACGGTGAACAGCTGCGCAGTGGGTGAATACAAAAGTGAACTGAACGGCGCGGACATCATCATCGCCTCAACGCACATTGCCGGCGAGATTAGCGTGTCGGGCAACAAATACGTGGTAGGCGTACGCAACATGCTGTCGCCTGCGGATTTCGGACCAAAGCTGCTGGAAGTGATCAAAGAACACTTCCCACAAGACGTGAAGTAAGGATGCCACATGAAACTACGTGATTCGCTGGCAGAGAATAACTCCATCCTTTTACAGGCCGAAGCAAGCACCTGGCAGGAAGCGGTGAAGCTGAGCGTGGATCTGCTGGTTAAGGCTGACGTTGTCGAGCCGCGTTACTACCAGGCGATTCTGGATGGCGTGGCGCAGCATGGCCCTTACTTTGTGATTGCGCCAGGCCTGGCGATGCCGCATGGCCGCCCGGAAGAGGGCGTCAAGAAAACCGGCTTCGCGCTGGTGACGCTGAAAACCCCGCTGGTGTTCAACCACGAAGATAACGACCCGGTCGACATCCTTATCACTATGGCGGCTGTCGATGCCAATACCCACCAGGAGGTGGGCATCATGCAGATCGTCAATCTGTTTGATGATGAAGCTAATTTTGACCGTTTACGCGCCTGCCGTACCGCGCAGGACGTGCTGGATTTAATTGATAACGCCACTGCGGCGGCCGTTTAAGAGGAATTTAAAATGTCATTACCAATGTTGCAGGTCGCGCTGGATAACCAGACTCTGTCTCACGCTTACGAAACCACCCGTCTGATTGCGGAAGAAGTGGACATCATCGAAGTCGGCACCATTCTGTGCGTGGGCGAAGGCGTTCGTGCGGTTCGTGACCTGAAGGCGCTCTATCCGCATAAAATCGTGCTGGCGGATGCCAAAATCGCCGATGCGGGCAAAATTCTCTCTCGCATGTGCTTTGAAGCCAACGCCGACTGGGTCACCGTGATCTGCTGTGCGGATATCAACACTGCGAAAGGCGCGCTGGACGTGGCGAAGGAGTTCAATGGCGACGTGCAGATTGAACTGACCGGTTTCTGGACCTGGGAGCAGGCGCAGGAGTGGCGCGAAGCAGGTATCCAGCAGGTGGTTTATCACCGCAGCCGTGATGCGCAGGCCGCAGGCGTGGCGTGGGGTGAAGCCGATATCAGCGCGATCAAACGTCTGGCCGATATGGGCTTCAAAGTGACCGTAACCGGTGGCCTGGCGCTGGAAGATCTGCCGCTGTTCAAGGGGATTCCAATTCACGTCTTTATTGCCGGTCGTAGCATTCGCGATGCGGAATCTCCGGTGGAAGCTGCGCGTCAGTTTAAACGCTCAATCGCTCAGCTTTGGGGTTAAGGAGCGGGTATGTTGTCAAAACAGGTCCCGCTTGGCATCTATGAAAAGGCACTCCCTGCGGGGGAGTGCTGGCTGGAGCGGTTACAGCTGGCGAAGCAGCTGGGCTTCGATTTTGTCGAAATGTCGGTGGATGAGACGGACGAGCGTCTTTCTCGCCTCGACTGGAGCCGCGACCAGCGCCTGGCACTGGTAAGCGCCATCGCGGAAACGGGCGTGCGCGTGCCGTCCATGTGCCTGAGCGCTCATCGTCGTTTTCCGCTCGGCAGCGAAGATGATGCCGTGCGCGCGCAGGGGCTGGAGATCATGCGTAAAGCCATCCGCTTTGCGCAGGACGTGGGTATCCGCGTGATCCAGCTGGCGGGTTATGACGTTTACTATCAGGAAGCTAACGATGAAACGCGCCGTCGTTTCCGTGATGGTCTGAAAGAGAGCGTTGAGATGGCCAGCCGTGCGCAGGTGACGCTGGCGATGGAGATCATGGATTATCCGTTGATGAACTCCATCAGCAAGGCGCTGGGCTACGCGCACTATCTGAATAACCCGTGGTTCCAGCTTTATCCGGATATCGGCAACCTGTCGGCATGGGATAACGACGTACAGATGGAGCTTCAGGCGGGCATCGGGCATATCGTGGCGGTGCACGTTAAAGATACCCGTCCCGGCGTGTTTAAAAACGTACCGTTCGGCACCGGGGTGGTGGATTTCGAGCGGTGCTTCCAGACGCTCAAACAGACAGGTTATTGCGGGCCTTACCTGATTGAGATGTGGAGCGAAACCGCGGACGATCCGGCGGCAGAAGTGGCGAAAGCCCGGGACTGGGTGTGCGAGCGCATGGCGCGGGCAGGACTGATGGAGGCGGAACATGCTTAAGCTGAAACAGCAGGTCTTTGAAGCCAATATGGATCTCCCGCGCTATGGACTGGTGACGTTTACCTGGGGCAACGTAAGCGCCATCGATCGCGAGCAGGGGCTGGTGGTGATTAAGCCGAGCGGCGTGGCCTATGACGCCATGAAAGCGGACGATATGGTGGTGGTTGACCTGGAAGGTCAGGTCGTTGAAGGCAAATGGCGTCCCTCTTCTGATACGGCAACCCATCTGGCGCTGTACCAGCGTTACCCGTCCTTGGGGGGGATTGTACATACCCATTCCACGCACGCCACCGCCTGGGCACAGGCCGGGCTGGCGATCCCTGCTTTGGGTACAACGCACGCGGACTACTTCTTCGGTGATATTCCCTGCACGCGGGCGTTAACGCAGACTGAGGTCGAAGGCGAGTACGAACTTAACACCGGCAGGGTCATTATCGAAACGCTGGGTGAGACGGAACCACTGCATACGCCGGGTATTGTGGTGTACCAGCATGGTCCATTCTCCTGGGGTAAAGATGCGCATGACGCCGTGCATAACGCGGTGGTGATGGAAGAGGTGGCCAGAATGGCGTGGATTGCGCGCGGCATTAACCCACAGCTTCAGGGCATTGATGATTATCTGATGAACAAGCATTTCATGCGTAAGCACGGCCCGAATGCTTATTACGGGCAGAAGTGAATAAGTGCTCTGGAATACCGAAACAGTTGTAACCGGTGGTATTCCGGAGCCATTCATAAAAAAGCCCCCGGGCAGGGGGCAAATTATATATATGGCTTTGATTTTCTTTGGCTTTCCTGGTGCTAGCGATAAAGCGTTACTGGTAAATATCTGCACTGGCGTGCATATTACCGTTGCTGCCGGGCTCACGTGTCAGCATGACGTGATAGTATTTTGCGCCATGCGCATCGGTTTCTTCATTAAGCGCCTGATCTGCTTCACTTTCAGTGGCGAAGTTATGATTGATGTAAATAACGCCTAAGCTCTGCACATCATCCATGTTTCTGGCCTGTTGGCTGTCTATTCTGATGGCTGCCATCGCGTTTGCACTGAGCAAAAGCGCAGCCAAAATGGCGATTGCGATTCTTTTCATGATATGCGCTCCACGACTGCGTGCTGTGATACGGGGGAATGCTCTCCTTCTCTGTTCAGGGTTTCTGATTAAAGTGTAATCGCTACCCGGGTTGGGATGGGTGACCATTTCTGATGATGTTGTTCAAAAAAACAGCGCTTCTGATGAGTGCGATTTTAAATCACCCACTTAGAACAGCTTTACCCTTTGTGCGAATTATTTGTGCAATCAGCTTGAGTTTCCTGGGGGGCGCAAGTATTATGACGCGTCAATTTTTCAGCCGACCTTTAACACGTTCCTTGCCTCCCCGGGCCTCGGCTGACCCAGACAGGAGGCTGAATAATCCGTAAGGAGCAATTCGATGCGTCATTACGAAATCGTTTTTATGGTCCACCCTGACCAGAGCGAACAGGTTCCGGGCATGATCGAGCGTTACTCTGCTGCCATCACTGGTGCAGAAGGCACGATCCACCGTCTGGAAGACTGGGGCCGCCGTCAGCTGGCTTACCCGATCAACAAACTGCACAAAGCACACTACGTTCTGATGAACGTTGAAGCTCCGCAGGAAGTGATCGATGAGCTGGAAACTACCTTCCGCTTCAACGATGCCGTTATCCGCAGCATGGTTATGCGTACCAAACACGCAGTGACCGAAGCATCTCCGATGGTTAAAGCGAAAGACGAGCGCCGTGAGCGTCGCGATGATTTCGCAAACGAAACCGCAGATGATTCTGATGCTGGGGATTCTGAAGAGTAATTTCTGATGACCAACCGTCTGGTGTTGTCCGGCACCGTGTGCAGGACCCCCCTTCGAAAGGTCAGCCCATCAGGAATTCCGCATTGCCAGTTCGTGCTTGAGCATCGTTCTGTGCAAGAGGAAGCCGGGTTTCACCGGCAGGCGTGGTGCCAAATGCCCGTAATTATTAGCGGACACGAAAACCAGGCCATTACTCACAGTTTAACGGTCGGTAGCGCAGTAATCGTTCAGGGGTTCATTTCTTGCCACAAGGCAAAGAACGGCCTGAGCAAAATGGTTCTGCATGCCGAGCAGATTGATTTGATAGATTCTGGAGACTAGCCATATGGCACGTTATTTCCGTCGTCGCAAGTTCTGCCGTTTCACCGCGGAAGGCGTTCAAGAGATCGACTATAAAGATATCGCAACGCTGAAAAACTACATCACCGAAAGCGGTAAGATTGTCCCAAGCCGTATCACCGGTACTCGTGCAAAATATCAGCGTCAGCTGGCTCGCGCTATCAAACGCGCTCGCTACCTGTCTCTGCTGCCGTACACTGATCGTCATCAGTAATCGGGCACGGTCCATTAATACGACTTTAAGAGGATAAGGTAATGCAAGTTATTCTGCTTGATAAAGTAGCAAACCTGGGCAGCCTGGGTGATCAGGTAAACGTTAAAGCGGGTTACGCTCGTAACTTCCTGGTTCCACAGGGTAAAGCTGTTCCAGCTACTAAGAAAAACGTAGAGTTTTTCGAAGCACGTCGTGCTGAACTGGAAGCCAAACTGGCTGACGTTCTGGCGGCTGCTAACGCTCGCGCTGAAGCAATCAACGCACTGGGCACCGTTACCATCGCGTCCAAAGCTGGCGACGAAGGTAAACTGTTCGGTTCCATCGGTACCCGCGATATCGCTGATGCAGTTACTGCGGCAGGCGTTAAAGTGGCTAAGAGCGAAGTTCGTCTGCCGAACGGCGTTCTGCGTACCACTGGTGAGCACGAAGTTGACTTCCAGGTTCACAGCGAAGTGTTCGCTAAACTGGTTGTTAACGTAGTAGCTGAGTAATTTTTTACTCTGCTCGCGTCGAAGCGCCGGCCTTGTGCCGGCGTTTTGCTTTTTAGCGTGACCCTGCGTCATCTTTTGCTCTTGTAAGGTCGCTATTCCTGACGCATTCTCTGATAATAAATTGAAACGCAATTTTATTTATGAGATTTGTCATGGATACTGCTCTGCCCACGCCCGTCTTTGCCCGTCGAAATGTGGCCTATGCCTGCGCCACGCTCTGCTGTCTGCTTTGGGGAAGCTCGTACCCGGCCATTAAAAGTGGCTACGAACTCTTTCAGATCGCGACCGATGATATCCCCTCCAAAGTCGTCTTTGCCGGATACCGTTTTCTGTTTGCCGGCGCGTTGCTGCTGCTTTTTGCCCTGGCCCAGCGAAAACCGATTGGCAGGCTCACGCCCACGCAGTTTGGCCAGCTCACGATCCTCGGACTGACCCAGACCTCCCTCCAGTACACCTTCTTTTATATCGGCCTGGCCTACACGACCGGGGTGAACGGCTCCATCATGAATGCCACCGGGACCTTCTTCAGCGTGCTGCTGGCGCACTTTATCTACCACAACGACAAACTCAGCTATAACAAAACGCTGGGGTGTGTTCTGGGCTTTGCCGGGGTGATGCTGGTGAACTTCCACAGCGGGTTAAGTGAGTTCCAGTTTGTGTGGAAAGGTGACGGATTTGTGGTGCTGGCCGCCTTTATTCTCTCTGCGGCCACGCTTTACGGGAAACGCATTTCCCAGACCGTTGACCCGACGGTGATGACGGGATGGCAGCTGGGGATAGGCGGGGCGGCACTGGTTGCGGGAGGCTATGCCACGGGCGGGACGCTGGAGGTGCACAGCATGAAAGCCGTCGCCGTGCTGGGGTATCTGACGCTGCTCTCATCCGTGGCGTTCGCCCTGTGGAGCGCGCTGCTGAAAGTAAACCGCGTGAGTATGATTGCCCCGTTCAACTTTGTCATACCTGTAGCAGGGACGGTGCTCTCCGCCATCTTCCTCGGCGAAAACATTCTGGACATCAAATACGCGATTGCGCTGGTGCTGGTCTGCTCGGGGATCTGGTGGGTGAATAAACGGCGTGCCTGAGAACAAAAGTGCCGGGTGGCGGCATCGCCTTACCCGGCCTGGGCCATTAACGTGCTCTGATGAAACTGCCGTCCGGCTGGCGGGTAAACAGTACCTGCTGCCCGTTTCCGGTATCGATCGTTAACCCGGTCACCACGCCGCTGGCGTTCTGACGGATCTGCACCATCTGACCATTTTGCAGGTTGCTGAGCGGCTTGCCTGCCCCCTCGACTTGCGCCATGGCATACACATCCGTTGCGGGCAAATTGTGGTCGCGGAACAGCTGGGCAAGAGTTTTCCCAGGCTCTACGCGATACGAACGCCACTGCTGCTCAATGCCGGTGGGCTGTTGCGCCTGTGGCTCTGAAGGGGTGGCGGCCAGCTCCTGATCTTCCTGAACCGGTTCAGGTTCAACCGGCGCAACCTGGCCCGGATCGTTAGACGGTGTGACCAGCTGCGTCTGCATCGGCTGTGAACCAGGCTGCGGCTGGCTTTGCGACTGGATATCCAGCTCAGCATTCCGGCTGACCGGCGCGGTATCAACGTTGTCACTGCCGGAAGGAAGCAGGAAGCCGATGACGATCAGCAACGCGCCGATGATAATGCCTCTGCGATGCAAAGGCGGCAGCGGGTCCATGATGCGAAAGTTATCCGGCGCATGCCAGATTTTCGCCAGGGTAGGTTTCAGTTCAAATCGCCCGGGCATGGCTCTCCTCCTGCTCCGCGTCTTTTTATCCTGTCCTGAGAAGTGTAGTTTGCTAACTGCCTGATGGGCGTAACAAAGCCAGCTTTCGTGACATATATTAGGGAAAATCCTGACGGCTACTATTGTTTCCGTTTCGTCGCAGTTTGTCACCTTTACTTAAGACAAAGTTTTACCCATAAGGGCATGGCTGATATGCTGCCCGCTACTTTAAATGTGATGGAAGGAAAACCCATGACCACCCCGACTTTTGACACTATCGAAGCGCAGGCAAGCTACGGCATCGGCTTGCAGGTAGGACAGCAGCTGAGCGAATCCGGCCTGGAAGGTCTGTTACCGGAAGCGCTGGTGGCGGGTATCGCTGACGCGCTGGAAGGCAAGCAGCCCGCTGTGCCGGTTGACGTTGTGCACCGTGCGCTGCGTGAAATCCACGAACGTGCTGACGCCGTACGTCGCGCGCGTTTCGAAGAGATGGCGGCAGAAGGCGTGAAATATCTGGAAGAGAACCGTGAGCGTGAAGGCGTGAACAGCACCGAGTCCGGCTTGCAGTTCCGCGTAATCAATCAGGGTGATGGCGCAATCCCGGCGCGTACCGACCACGTTCGCGTACACTACACCGGTAAGCTGATCGACGGTACCGTGTTCGACAGCTCCGTCGCGCGTGGCGAACCGGCTGAGTTCCCGGTCAACGGCGTTATCGCAGGCTGGATCGAAGCCCTGACCCTGATGCCAGTAGGTTCCAAATGGGAACTGACTATCCCGCACAACCTGGCTTACGGCGAGCGTGGCGCTGGCGCGTCCATTCCGCCATTCAGCACCCTGGTGTTTGAAGTCGAGCTGCTGGAAATCCTGTAATCGGTTTTTCTTATTTTCCTCTCTCCGATCGGGGAGAGGAAAATAGCGATAAAACCCGGAGTTACGACGGAATCAACATTTTGTATTGCAAACGAAACTGTTACGTGTATTTTTGTGAGCTGTTTCGCGCTGTATGAGTGATATGACACTCACTTTCAACATATTATTAACATAATATTCAAATCATAGTATTCATCCCGCCGATTCTTACCTACTATCGATTAGTCCTTACACAGGGGCCGTCATTTATTTGACGTAAATAAAGGCCAGAAGAGCCTTAACAACACAGACAGGCATAAACAGGAAAATATCACATGGTAGATCAGGTCAAAGTCGCCGCCGCAGAAGAGGCGACGTCTGAACAGTCGCTACGGCGAAATCTCACGAACCGTCACATTCAGCTTATTGCCATTGGCGGAGCCATCGGCACAGGGCTGTTTATGGGCTCGGGCAAAACCATCAGTCTTGCCGGCCCGTCGATCATCTTCGTTTATATGATCATCGGTTTTATGCTCTTTTTCGTGATGCGTGCAATGGGTGAATTGCTGCTCTCGAATCTTGAATACAAATCCTTCAGCGACTTCGCGTCAGACCTGCTCGGCCCGTGGGCGGGCTATTTTACCGGCTGGACCTACTGGTTCTGCTGGGTGGTCACCGGCATGGCTGACGTTGTGGCCATCACGGCGTACGCGCAATTCTGGTTCCCAGGGCTATCGGACTGGGTGGCTTCGCTGGCGGTGATTGTCCTGCTGCTGAGCCTGAACCTCGCCACCGTTAAAATGTTCGGTGAGATGGAGTTCTGGTTCGCGATGATCAAAATCGTCGCCATCATCGCGCTGATTGTCGTCGGGCTGGTGATGGTGCTGACGCACTTCCAGTCGCCAACCGGCGTACAGGCGTCGTTTGCCCATCTGTGGAATGACGGCGGCTGGTTCCCGAAAGGGATCAGCGGCTTCTTTGCCGGCTTCCAGATTGCGGTGTTCGCGTTTGTCGGGATTGAGCTGGTCGGTACCACGGCGGCGGAAACCAAAGATCCGGAGAAATCCCTGCCGCGCGCGATCAACTCCATTCCGCTGCGTATCATCATGTTCTACGTGTTCGCGCTGATCGTCATTATGTCCGTGACGCCATGGAGCTCGGTGGTGCCAACCAAGAGCCCGTTCGTCGAGCTGTTCGTGCTGGTGGGGCTGCCTGCTGCCGCGAGCCTGATTAACTTCGTGGTGCTGACCTCTGCGGCCTCTTCCGCGAACAGCGGCGTCTTCTCCACCAGCCGTATGCTGTTCGGTCTGGCGCAGGAGGGCGTTGCTCCGAGCGCGTTTGCCAAACTGTCTAAACGCGCGGTACCGGCGAAAGGGCTGACCTTCTCCTGCATCTGTCTGCTGGGCGGTGTGGTAATGCTCTACGTCAACCCGAGCGTAATCGGCGCGTTCACCATGATCACTACGGTGTCGGCGATCCTGTTCATGTTCGTCTGGACCATTATCCTCTGCTCATACCTGGTGTACCGCAAACAGCGTCCACACCTGCATGAGAAGTCGATCTACAAGATGCCGCTGGGCAAGCTGATGTGCTGGGTGTGCATGGCGTTCTTCGTCTTCGTGCTGGTGCTGCTGACGCTGGAAGAAGATACCCGCCAGGCGCTGATCGTCACGCCGCTGTGGTTTATTGCGCTGGGGCTGGGCTGGCTGTTTATTGGTAAGAAACGTATGGCGAGCATGCGTTAAGCATGTTGCCGGGTGGCGCTGACGCTTACCCGGCCTACGTTCGCGGACGTTGTAGGCCCGGTAAGCGCTAGCGCCGCCGGGCTTTTTTATTCCCCCGCTAATGCACGCGGGAACAGAACGTTATTCTCAAGACTGATGTGTTCCATCAGATCGTCGATCATCTCGTTAATGCCGTTGTACATGGCTTTCCAGGTGGTGCACGCCTCTGGCGGCGGTGTGACGTTGTCGGTGGTGTGTTTAATCACTTCCAGCAGTTCGCCGGCGTCATCATGTTCGCTTTCCATCACGCTGATGGGCCCCATGGCCTGGCTGCCCATGCCCTGTTTGATCATCGGGAAGAGGATCTGCTCCTCTTTCATCATGTGGCTGGAAAGTTCTTCGTGCAGCATGGTCAGGTATTTCGCCAGGCCGCGCGGTACGGAAGGTTTATCGGCATGAACGCGTTCAACTTTGGTCGCCTGTAAAATCAGCTCCGGCAGCTGCTCGCGGTGACGATCGTGGTAACGCACAATGATATGGTCGATGATTTCAGCCAGCGGCGCAGTGCGCCAGTCTTTGTCGACGGGCTGTTCAGCCAGCTGAGCCAGCTCCGCTTCGATAGCCTCTACATCCAGCTCTTTACGCGACGCTGCGCGCGCCAGCGTTTGCTTACCACCGCAGCAGTAATCCATATCATATTTACGGAACAGCGCAGAAGCGCGAGGGATGGAGAGCGCCAGCTCGCCTAAGGGTTGGTCGCGGAAGGCCATAGCAGTTACCTCATCATCAGAAATATAAGATGCATTTTAAATGCATCTTTAAGTGGATACTATAACCCTTTAGAGGCAAGGGTGAAAACGAGAAAGGGATCACAAAAAAAGCATGCTTTTAACTTGCTGATTGAATGCAGAAAAGGGCTTTCGAAAGTTTTTAAAGGTGGAGAAACAGTAAACAACCTGCCGCGCGTGCCGATAGATACAGGTCAGACAATACCTGTATATAAATAAGGCAACGCATGTTTAAACGTATAAAAGTCATTACTCTTTTGATTTCGGTGCTGCTTGTGCTCGGCATCATGCAGCTGATCTCCGCTGGCATTTTCATTAATGCACTCAATAACGATAAAGAGAACTTCACCGTTTCTCAGCTTTCTAGCCAGAACGTTGCGGAGTTTACCGACGCCTGGATCAGCCTGAACCAGGCGCGCGTCACCCTCAACCGCGGCATGCTGCGCCTGCAAAGCAGCATGGCGTCGCAGATTAATGGCGGGCAGCTGAACGAGCTGGTCAATACCGCGAAAAACCTGCTGGCCGATGCCCAGACCCATTACGATAAATACTATGCGCTGCCGGAAACGCCGGGTATGGACGAGCACCTGGCCGATCGCCTGGAAGAGCAGTACCGCGTCTACTCCGCCACGCTGACGCAAATGAACGTTCTGCTGGGGCAGGGCAATCTGGAAGATATGTTCAAACAACATGCCGAACAGAAGCAGACCGCGATGCAAAAGGTTTATCGCGAGTGGCGTGAGGCGCAGGCCGCGCTGACCGCCAAAGGTATCCAGGACAATGAAAGCGACTACAAACGCATTCTGTGGATCCTTTCTGCGGTGATGCTGCTGGTGATCGCGGTGATTATTTCCAGCTGGATTGCGATGCGCCGCGTGCTGCTGCTGCCGCTGGAAGAGGTGATCAACCATATCCGCGCCATTGCCGCAGGGGATTTAACCCAGCCGATTCAGGCTGAGGGTAAAAATGAAATGGCGATCCTGGCGCGCAACGTTCAGGAGATGCAGACTGCGCTGGCCAACACGGTGGGCGTGGTGCGTGAAGGCGCAGATACCATCTACACCGGCGCGGGTGAAATCTCGGCGGGCAGCAACGATCTCTCCTCCCGTACCGAGCAGCAGGCCGCTTCTCTGGAAGAGACGGCAGCCAGCATGGAACAGTTAACCGCTACCGTGAAGCAAAACGCCGATAACGCGCGTCAGGCGTCACGCCTGGCGCTGGACGCCTCCTCCACCGCGAAGAAGGGCGGTAACGTGGTGGAAGGCGTGGTGCGGACGATGGACGAAATCGCCACCAGTTCCAGCAAAATCGCGCAAATTACTAACGTGATCGACGGCATTGCTTTCCAGACCAATATTCTGGCGCTGAACGCGGCGGTAGAAGCGGCGCGCGCGGGCGAGCAGGGACGTGGCTTCGCGGTTGTCGCGGGCGAGGTGCGTACCCTTGCCCAGCGCAGCGCGCAGGCGGCGAAAGAGATCAAAGCGCTGATCGATGATTCCGGCGAGCGTGTTAACGCGGGCTCTCAGCTGGTGAATGAGGCGGGCGCGACGATGGCGGAGATCGTCAATGCGGTTACGCGCGTGACGGACATCATGGGTGAGATTGCGTCGGCCTCCGACGAACAGAGCCGCGGTATCGACCAGGTGGGTCAGGCGGTGGCGGAGATGGATCGCGTCACCCAGCAGAATGCCTCGCTGGTGGAAGAGTCTGCGGCGGCGGCGGCGGCGCTGGAAGATCAGGCTGCACGCCTGAACGACGCGGTGGCAGTGTTTAAGATCACCCGCAATCAGGCGGTGAAAGCCGCGCCGGTAAAGACCTATGCACCTAAAGCGCAGCCCGTCGCGGCGGCGTCTGAAGCGAACTGGGAAACGTTCTGATACTGTGCCGGGTGGCGCTGACGCTTACCCGGCCTACGGTTTTGTAGGCCCTGCAAGCGAAGCGCCGCCGGGCGAAAAGCTCACCCCTCCGACGCCGGAACGACCATCGGTTTTTCCGGCTTCGCTCTCACCGCAATCACCACCCCAACGACCAGCAGCGCGATCCCGCAGGCCGTTAGCAACGGCGGCACGCTCTGGCGCATCAGGAAGGTATAGAGCAGCCCGGCCAGTGTCTCAAAGACAATCAGCGGCCCTAATATCACCGTCGGCAGCTTCTGGCTGGCAATGTTCCAGCACAGCGCGCCCACCCACGAACAGAGCACGGCAATGGCGACCATTAACCCGACGAATACCCACGGGCGCGGTCCGAAGGGCAGGGTAAATGCCGGTTGCTGGCTACCCAGCCAGACACACGCGCCCACATAGCCCAGCAACGAGACAGGGAGGGTGACCAGCGCCTGCGCCGTGGCCCACATCATCGGATGCTTATCCGGGTTTTCCCGCAGCCAGCGTGCGTTGCGCAGGGCATACCAGGCCCAACAGACAACCGAAATAAACGCCAGAAAGATCCCTGAACCGTAACGCCACACGCTGAAATTTTCCAGACCATGGCGAAGCTCGGCAATATTCACGCACACCAGCCCCACGGCAATGCAGACCAGCGCCGGCGCCATTTTTGACCACGCCAGTTTGCCGTCACGCTGGCTGTAAAGCAGGTTCGCGAAAACCGGGATGACCACCGGCAGCGTGCCGATAATCATGGTCGACACCGGCGCACCGGTGCGCTGAATGGCGCTCGCCAGACAGACGTAGTAGATCAGATTACCCATCATGGTCAGCGCCAGCGCGGTGAGCCAGTCCTGGCGGCCCAGCTGACGCAGACGCGTGCGCCCCAGCCACGCCAGCGGCACGGCAATCAGCCCCAGCGCCAGGTAACGTCCGGTCGACTGCAATATTGCCGGGTACTCCGGCACAATCAGCGGGCCGACAAAAATCAGCCCCCACATCAAACCCGCAAGCAGGGCATACAACACGCCGCTAATCATTTTTCCATCCATCTTGATTCACTTTGCGCTCAGTGTAGGAGGGCAAAACGGGCGCGTATTGTATGAGGTTGCGCATTAGCGCGGCATAACCTGTTTCTGGTAGCGCACGGGCGTGATGCCGTAGCGACGGGTGAAGGCGCGGGTCAGGTGCGACTGATCGGTCAGCCCGGTCGCGGCGGCCACCTCGGCGGCAGGCATGCCATGGGTGAGGAATGCTTTGGCGCGCCACAGCCGGATGGCCATCAGCATCTGGTGGGGCGTAACGTGGAAATGGGCTTTGAACTGGCGCTGAAAATGGTACGGGCTGAGCGAGACAACGTTAGCCAGCTCGTCCAGGGTCAGCGAGCGCATATAGTTGTCGTGCAGGTAGTCGCGAACGCGTTCGAAGCGGTGCGTGGCCTCCTGCACCACCGGCGCATGGTGGGCCAGCGGCTGAAAAGTCTGAATCAAATCCAGTAGCAGCCCCTTCTGCGCCAGCGGATCGTCCGTGTGCCACAGGCCATAAATCAACTGGCCTATCTGTTGCGAGCGCAGCGGATCGTGACGCGTGACGTCGCTAAACCACCAGTGACGCAGGCCAGTGACCTCTTTCAGCAGGTCGGGTTCGATGTAGACCATCCGGTAGCGCCAGCCGCCTTCAGTGGCGGATTCCCCGGTGTGGATCTCGTCCGGGTTCATGGTCACGACGGATTTTTCCGCGGCAAGATGCTGGGTACCGCGATAGCGGAAGCGTTCGGCACCGGTTTCGATGGTGCCGATACCGAAGGCTTCATGAGTGTGCGGCTCGAAGGCGTAGTCAGAGATATGGGCGTGATAAAGCTCCAGGCCCGGCAGCTGCGCCAGATGGCGAAAGCGCGCGCTGTCTCTCTCATCAGTGAACTGTTCCGGTACGCCTTGCACAGTGAGCCTCCTTGTGGGTCATCGCTTCATTATCAGAGATGACCCGAGGGGACGCCACAAAAAATAACCAATTTTTAACAACTACAGGATGGCTTTGACGCTTTCCGCCAGCGGTGTGGTTGGGCGGCCAATGAGCTTGCTCAGGGTATGGCTGTCGTCGAACAGGCCGCCTTTGGACGCGCCGGTGTCGGAGTCCGCCAGCATTTCCGCCAGCCCGGCAGGCAGACCAACGCCCTTCAGCGCAGCGGCGAAATCGGCTTCGCTGAGGTTCTGATACGTTACCGGCTTACCGCTCTGCTTGCTCAGTTCCGCAGCCAGTTCGCTCAGCGTCCAGGCATTATCACCCGCCAGTTCATACACCTTGCCGGCATGAACCTCTTCAGAAATCACTTTCGCTGCCGCCGCCGCGTAATCCGCACGGGTCGCAGAGGCAATTTTGCCTTCGCCTGCGGCCCCCATAAATACGCCGTGTTCCAGCGCTGGCGGCGCGCTTGCCAGGTAGTTTTCGGTGTACCAGCCGTTGCGCAGCAGGGCGTAAGGCACGCCGGAGGCCGCCAGGGCATTTTCGGTTTCGACGTGCTCAACGTGCAGACCCAGCGGGGATTTGTCAGCATGCAGCAGGCTGGTATAGGCGATGAATTTCACCCCGGCGGCTTTGGCGGCGTTTATCACGTTCTGGTGCTGTACGGCGCGCTGGCCCACTTCGCTGGAGGAGATGAGCAGTAGTTTATCCACGCCGTTCAGCGCGGTGGTAAATGCGGCTTCATCGGTGTAATCCGCCTGACGCACAACGACCCCTTGCTGACGCAACGCTTCGGCTTTCGCCAGGTTACGCACAATAGCCACGATCTGGCTGGCCGGAACGGTTTTCAGCAGTTCTTCAATAACGTGTTGGCCAAGCTGGCCGGTTGCGCCGGTAATCGCGATCATGATGAATCTCCTTCGTGTTTGTCTGGTGTTGTGGCACACTATCACCATAACTAACTTTTAGTAAGTACGTACAAAAAGGTAAGTATGAAAACAACAATACCAACGCTCAGCGAGCAAATGCGCGATGGCAACCTCTTTGCGGAACAGTGCCCGTCACGGGAGGTGCTCAAACACGTAACCAGCCGCTGGGGCGTGCTGATCCTGGTGGCGTTACGTCAGGGGACGCATCGCTTCAGCGATCTGCGCCGCAAGATGGGCGGCGTCAGCGAGAAGATGCTGGCTCAGTCTTTACAGGCGCTGGAACATGACGGGTTTGTCGATCGCGTGTCGTATCCGGTCGTGCCGCCGCATGTGGAGTATAGCCTGACGCCGCTGGGGCGGGAGGTAAGCGAGAAGGTGGCCGCGCTGGCCGACTGGATTGAGGTCAATACGCCGCAGGTGATGGCGAATAGGGACGAGCGTGCGGCATGAAATGCCGGGTGGCGCTTGCGCTTACCCGGCCTACGGGATCGAGGATTGCGGGTAGGCCGGGTAAGGCGAAGCCGCCACCCGGCACAATCATCGCTACCTGCTCAAATCCACCTGATAAATCGCGAACCCAATATCATCCGTCGCGACCTTTTGCATCGGATACTGCGCCTTATCCTTGATAAACGCGGCTGCTTTATCGGACGGAGATGTCTCAAAGCGAATATCCAGCTTAGTGTCGCTGTGGATCGGCGCAAGTCGCCAGTTGTTATCCACCGCCGGATGAATTTCACCCGCCTTTTTCGACTCCGCGCTGATCCACGCCGCCAGCACCGAACGGTTCTCATCCGGTGAGGCAAAGGCGATATGGCTGTCACCCGTACCGGCAAACTTACCGCCATAGGCGCGGTAGTTGTTGGTCACCACCAGGAAAGTGGCATTAGGATCAATCGCTTTGCCGTTGAAGGTCAGGTTTTTGATGCGTTCTGCCTGCGGATTAATGGCCTGACATTCGCCGTCATATTTCGCGGGCTGGGTAACGTCAATCTGATAATCCACGCCGTCGATCACGTCGAAGTTGTAGGTGCGGAAACCGTCCCAGTTAATCAGCGACTGCGGTTTGCTGCTGTGCGGATCGATCTGGTTGAACTGTCCGGCAGAGCACTCCAGCCACTCCTTCACCTCTTTCCCGGTGGCTTTCACCACCACGAGTGTGTTGGGATAGAGGTAGAGATCGGCGGCATTACGGAAGGTCAGCTGGCCTTTTTCCACCTCAACGTAGCTGGCCGGATCGTTCTTACGTCCGCCCACTTTGAATGGCGCCGCGGCAGACAGTACCGGCAGATTTGCCAGATCCGGATCGCCCTGAATATAGTGCTCCGCATAGGCTTTCTGCGCCATGTTGACTACCTGCACGGTCGGGTCATCCTGTACCAGCGCGAGGAAGCTGTACATGTTATCAGCCGATTTACCGATCGGCTTGCTGACAAATTCACGCGTCGCGTCGTGGTCATGCTTCAGGACGTCGACCAGCTTTTTATCTTCCCCTGCCAGAGATTTTTTGGCCGCTGCGTCGTAGATCGGACGCGCTTCCGCTTTCGACTGCGTGACTTTCCAGCTTCCGCTGTCGTTATTCAGCACCAGATCCACCACGCCAAGGTGGTCACCCCACATGCCCGGCATCACCGATGGCACACCGTTGAGCGTCCCTTTTTCGATGTCCGCGCCTTTGATATCAGCGAAATCTTTGCCCGGGAAGACGGCATGGGCGTGACCAAACAGGATCGCATCCACGCCCGGCACCTGGCTGAGATAGTACACGGAGTTCTCAGCCATCACCTGATACGGGTCGGCCGAGAGGCCGGAGTGGGCCACGACGACCACCACATCCGCCCCTTTCGCCCGCATCTCCGGCACGTATTTGCGCGCGGTTTCGGTAATGTCGTTGACGGTTACTTTCCCGTCGAGGTTGGCTTTATCCCACGTCATGATCTGCGGCGGTACAAAACCGATATAGCCGATTTTCAGCGTCTGTTTTTTACCGTCCTGGTCGACAACCTCGGTCTCTTTAATCAGATAAGGGGTGAAGCGCGGCTTCTTCGTCTTAACGTCGATGATATTGGCGTTAACGTACGGGAATTTTGCCCCTGCCAGCGCGTCGTGCAGGTATTTCAGGCCGTAGTTAAATTCGTGGTTGCCCAGGTTGCCAACCGCATAATCCAGGGTGTTCATCGCTTTATAGACAGGGTGGATCTCGCCTTTTTTCAGCCCCTTCGCCGCCATGTAGTCTCCGAGCGGGCTGCCCTGAATTAAGTCCCCGTTATCGACCAGCACGCTGTTTTTCACTTCACCGCGGGCGGCGTTGATCAAACTTGCCGTGCGTACCAGTCCGAATTTTTCCGTAGGGGTATCTTTGTAGTAATCGAAGTCCATCATATTGCTGTGCAGATCGGTGGTTTCCAGAATACGGAGATCCACCGTCGCTGCCTGAACGCTTGCCGCAATCAGCGTTGCCAGGAGCGTTGCGCTAAACTTAATCATCTGAGGAGTCCTTTTTTCGATCCAAGCCACAAAAGAATATGTATGTAGTATTTGTTGCTTACAGAAGTGTGAATGCTGCCAGAAAAAAGGGCGCTGAAACCAGAATTGCTTCACAGATAGCGGAATTGTTCACATTACGATATAACTAAAACAATAAGTTATGCCCACTGCGTTAACGAAGAGGTGGAGAATGTTAGATAAAATTTGTCAGCTCGCACGGGATGCGGGTGATGCCATTATGCAGGTGTACGACGGTGCGAAACCGATGGATGTTGTCAGCAAAGCGGATGACTCCCCGGTGACGGCGGCGGATATCGCGGCGCATGCGGTGATCCTGAAAGGTTTGCAGGCCCTGACGCCGGATATTCCGGTCCTTTCTGAAGAAGCGCCCCAGAGCTGGGATGAACGTCAGCACTGGCAGCGTTACTGGCTTGTCGACCCGCTGGACGGCACGAAAGAGTTTATCAAGCGTAACGGTGAATTCACCGTCAACATCGCTCTGATTGAAAAAGGGAAAGCGGTACTGGGCGTGGTTTATGCCCCGGTGATGAAGGTGATGTACAGCGCGGCGGAAGGTAAAGCCTGGAAGGAAGAGTGCGGCGTGCGTAAGCAGATCCAGGTGCGTGATGCCCGTCCTCCGCTGGTGGTGATCAGCCGCTCGCACAGTGACAGCGAGCTGGAGGAGTATCTGCAACAGCTGGGTGAACACCAGACGACGTCGATTGGCTCGTCGCTGAAGTTCTGTCTGGTGGCGGAAGGGCAGGCGCAGCTGTACCCACGTTTCGGGCCGACGAACGTCTGGGATACGGCGGCAGGGCATGCGGTGGCGGCGGCCGCTGGCGCGCATGTGCATGACTGGCAGGGTAAGCCACTGGACTACACCCCGCGCGAGTCATTCCTGAATCCGGGCTTCCGGGTGTCACTTTACTGAGTCAGCAGCTTATGCAGCAGGGCAACCACCTGCTGCACCTCATCCTGCGTCAGCGCGCCGTCTTTAACCCACTCTACGCGACCGTTTTTGTCCAGCACGACAATCGCTGAACTCTCCTCTTCCAGCTGCCACGCCTTACGCGTCACGCCGTTGCTGTCGACAATAAACTGCGACCAGGGATAGAGCTTCTTGTTGCTCTCAAGGCTTGAGCGCACAAACATGCCGGAGCCGGGAATGGCGTCGTCGGTGTTCACGATGGTAGTGGTCTGGTAGCGATCGTGCGGGAGTTTTGCGGCCTTGATCGCCTCCACGAGGGTAGCGTTTTTCTCTTTAGCGGATGTACGTCCGGCAATATGTTGTACAACTCTCACTTTGCCCGCAAGCTGCGCGCTATTCCAGACTTTATAGCTAAACTTATCATTGTCGAGAATCAATTCTCCCCGGTCAGCAATCCCGACCGGCGGGACACGTTGTCCTTTTTCAATGTTGTGTGCGGAAGCCATCAGCGGCAGCAACAGGCAAGCTGCTGCCAGGAGGTTACGTAGGGTCATGGTGTTTCCTTATTGTTAGCAGGTGATCCGACCACTTGGTCATGCGCTTTTAATCATAAGTGCGATCAATAGGCTTTTCCCGCAATCCCGATGCCAGTTTGCGGGCGAACGCACATATCTATGCAAAAACGACGGCATATACTGCGCTGTATCACGCTTTGCAAAGATTATTCTGAATAATTGTAATCAAACGGTAAATAAACTTATGCACACTGGGTAAGTACGAGGTTCTGGTCTATAGTCATTGGGCATCAAAATTTGCGCTCAGGACAGTCGGGCCGATTGTGGCACCGCAAGAGCGTATGATTCGCAGGAGATACAAGAATGAAAATTTTCCAACGCTACAACCCGCTTCAGGTGGCGAAGTACGTGAAGATCCTGTTCCGTGGACGGTTGTACATCAAGGATGTTGGCGCTTTTGAGTTCGATAAGGGCAAAATCCTTATCCCGAAAGTGAAGGACAAACAGCACTTGTCTGTGATGTCCGAAGTCAACCGTCAGGTTATGCGTCTGCAAACTGAGATGGCTTAACCAACGTGCTATGCAGTAGTTGTTAAAAAGACGGCTCCCAATGGGAGCCGTTGATGTTTGTAGGGCCAGTCCAGAGACATACCCTGAAGCAGATAGTTTTGACTTGGCGTTATTTGTATTAACGGGTATAACCATGAATTGATGAAGTTTTTCTTAAAATCTTTTTCAGTGCTAAATATTGATATAAAACATTAAAAACTTGGATCACTATTGGACTTATTATCCATGGCATAAACAATACCCCTATACTTTTTATAAGCGAGTTGTAAAGAGGTCAGCTTTAACTGTTGGCTGAGAAGGGAAGCCGTTACGCATGGAAAATAAATGGAATAATTATGCATCGAGATCTGGTTTTTAAAAATAAGAATATATTTGTGTTATTTATGTTAGCTACCATAGGATATGGGATTTGGCGCATGCTTGGTGACTTTTTTTACCTTGAACAGACTATAGTTTATCGGCATGCCGTAGCTGATAAGTCTATGTTGTATATCACGGAAAACAGCGCGGGTGCGACGACTTCTTTCGTATATAAATATTATCTTTACACGGCACAAAAGACCGATGAAGTTTTTTTAGAAGACATTAAAAATGGTTATGAACCTTTCCTTGTCACCACCGATCCTGGCGTGAAAGTTAGCATTGAAGACAGAACGATTTTTCTTAAAGTAAGCGGGGATATTTTTAAATTTAATAATATCGTAGGCTCTGCCTTTATTTATCTCAATTCGTCCCCCTTCTAAGGACTTAAAAAATTATTTAAATTACATAAACGGCAGCTTCCGTTTTAAAACAAAAAGGGCAGCTCAACGCTGCCCTTCATAAATTACGCCGACACCTTCTCTTCCGCATCCGGCAGTTTCGGCACCAGCACGGTCGGTTTGCTATCAATACGCGTTACCAGCAGCTGATCGATGCGGTAGTTATCAATATCCACCACTTCAAACTTGAAGCCGGAGAACTTCACCGAGTCGGTACGTTTCGGGATTTTACGCAGCATAAACATCATAAAGCCGCCGATGGTCTCGTAGTTTCCGGACTGCGGGAACTCGTCGATGTCGAGCACGCGCATGACGTCTTCAATCGGCGTACCGCCATCAATGAGCCATGAATTTTCGTCACGCTGAACAATCTGCTCTTCCAGCCCCTGGCCGACCAGGTCGCCCATCAGGGTCGTCATAACGTCGTTGAGGGTGATAATGCCCACCACCAGCGCGTATTCGTTCATGATCACCGCGAAGTCTTCCCCGGCGGTTTTGAAACTTTCCAGCGCTTCGGAGAGCGTCAGGGTGTCCGGGACTATCAGGGTGTTGCGGATCTGCACGCCGCTGTTCAGCGCCAGGCTCTGGTTTGCCAGCACGCGGTTCAGCAGGTCTTTGGAGTCCACATAGCCGATGATATGGTCGATATCTTCGTTACAGACCAGGAACTTGGAGTGCGGATGCTGCGCCACTTTGGTCTTCAGGCTCTGCTCGTCTTCATGCAGATCGAACCAGATGATGTTTTCACGGCCGGTCATGGAGGACGGCACGGTACGGGATTCCAGTTCGAAAACGTTCTCAATCAGCTCGTGCTCCTGCTTGCGCAGCACGCCTGCCAGCGCCCCGGCTTCCACCACGGCATAAATATCATCGGAGGTAATGTCGTCTTTACGCACCATCGGCAGCTTGAAGATGCGGAAAATGACGTTCGCCAGGCCGTTAAAGAACCACACCAGCGGACGGAAGACATAAAGGCAGAAGCGCATCGGGTTGATGATACGCAAAGCCACAGCTTCTGGCGCAATCATACCGATGCGTTTCGGGGTCAGGTCCGCGAATAAAATGAACAAGCCGGTCACCAGGGAGAAGGAGAGGATGAAGCTCAACTGCTCGGCCAGCTCTACGGACATGTACTTAACAAAGAGGCCATAAAACGCCGGAGAAAACGCTGCATCACCCACGATACCGCCAAGAATGGCGACCGCGTTCAGGCCAATCTGCACCACGGTAAAGAACATGCCGGGATTTTCCTGCATTTTCAGAATGCGTGATGCGTTGATGTTGCCCTCGTCGGCAAGCAGCTTCAGTTTGATTTTACGGGAGGCAGCCAGCGAGATCTCCGATATCGAGAAAAATGCACTGACGGCAATAAGACTAAGTATTACTAAAATACTGTTTAACATAGTTTATCCGGCTTCTCGCCAGATCCTCAGAAGGGGAGTTGATACCATTCGTGTGAAGACACATTGAAGTCAGCTCGTAGCGTTGAGCCGATTATTTCAGCGGTAGTATAGCGTAAAGACGTGTAAACCTGCCAGAGGTCACGTTTTCGGCAAAAAGTGGCCGGAGGGAGAGGCTGTGCGCCACGCGGCTCGCGTGGCGCTGAAGCCGTAATCAGTCCTGTTGTGGAGGCAGACAGACGCCGATGCCGCCAATGCCGCAGTAGCCGTACGGATTTTTATGCAGGTACTGCTGGTGGTCGTCTTCGGCATAGTAGAACGGTTTCGCGGTAGCGATTTCCGTCGTGACCTGACGTTTATCACCGGCCGCCTGCATCGCTTCCTGGAAACGCGTCAGGCTGGCGTGGGCCGCGGCCTCCTGCTCTGGGGTGAGCGGGTAGATGGCCGAACGGTATTGGGTGCCGTGATCGTTACCCTGACGCATGCCCTGCGCCGGGTCATGGTTTTCCCAGAACACCTGGAGCAGCTGTTCATAGCTAATGACGCTCGGGTCATACACCACACGCACCGCTTCAGCATGACCGGTCTCACCGGAACAGACTTCGCGGTAGGTTGGGTTAGGCGTATATCCTCCGGTGTAGCCCGCAGCGGTGCTGTACACGCCCGGCAGTTGCCAGAACAGGCGTTCTACGCCCCAGAAGCAGCCCATGGCAAACAGGGCGATCTCCATTCCATCAGGAACGTTTGTCATTGAATGGTTGTTTACGGCGTGTAATGTCGCCACTGGCATAGGGGTGTTGCGTCCCGGTAACGCATCGGCTTGTGATACCAGATGCTTTTTATCAAATAAACTCACGGTGGGGCCTCCGGGGTAGCGTTGTTTCGGTTAAGGTTGTCACGAAGCGTTTAATTGAACACAATAAATGCGATGAATGAGTCTAGATTTAATCATAAGAAATATTTGGGTGTTACACCCTTTTTCAACCCGTAATTTGGGTTTTTGGCTTTCAGGCCGTATTTTGCCGCGGAGCGGCACTGCATTTGCTTCCAGGGTGGAAACAGGGATATTCAGGAGAAAACGTGACAAAGATCCGCCAGTTATGTTTATTCAGCTTACTGCTGACCAGCGGGATTGCCAGCGCGGCGAATGTCCGTTTGCAGGTTGAGGGGTTATCCGGGGCGCTGGAAAAAAACGTGCGTGCGCAGCTTTCTACTATCCAGAGCGATGAGGTCACGCCGGATCGGCGTTTTCGCGCGCGCGTGGATGACGCCATTCGCGAAGGCTTAAAGGCGTTGGGGTACTACGAACCCACCATCGATTTCGATTTACGCCCGCCGCCGGCAAAAGGACGTCAGGTGTTGATTGCCCGCGTCTCGCCGGGCGAACCCGTCCTGATTGGCGGCACGAACGTGGTGCTGCGCGGCGGCGCGCGCACGGATCGTGACTACCTGGATCTGCTCAGCACCCGTCCGAAAGTGGGCACTGTGCTCAATCACGGGGATTACGATCGTTTTAAAAAATCATTAACCAGCGTTTCGCTGCGCAAAGGCTACTTCGACAGCCAGTTCAACAAAAGCCAGCTAGGCGTTGCGCTTGAGCGACGTCAGGCATTCTGGGATATCGATTACGACAGCGGCGAGCGCTACCGGTTTGGCGATGTGACCTTCGAAGGATCGCAAATCCGTGATGAGTATCTGCAAAACCTGGTGCCGTTTAAAAAGGGCGACTACTACCAGTCCAGCGATCTGGGCGAGCTGAACCGTCGTTTGTCCGCGACGGGCTGGTTTAACTCCGTGGTGGTAGCACCGGAATTTGAAAAATCCCGTAAAACGAAAGTGTTACCGCTGCATGGCGTGGTCTCTCCGCGCACCGAAAACACCATTGAGACCGGTGTCGGCTACTCCACGGACGTCGGCCCGCGCGTGAAAGCCTCGTGGAAAAAACCGTGGATGAACTCCTACGGCCACAGCCTGACCACCAGCGTGAGCCTGTCTGCGCCTGAACAGCAGCTGGACTTCAGCTATAAAATGCCGCTGCTGAAAAATCCGCTTGAGCAATACTACCTCGTGCAGGGCGGCTTTAAGCGTACCGATTTGAACGATACCGAGCAGGACTCGACGACGCTTGCGGTATCACGCTTCTGGGATCTCTCCAGCGGCTGGCAGCGCGCCATTAACCTGCGCTGGAGCCTCGACCACTTTACCCAGGCAAACGTTACCAACACCACCATGCTGCTTTATCCGGGCGTGATGATCAGCCGTACCCGCTCGCGCGGTGGCCTGATGCCGACCTGGGGCGACTCTCAGCGCTACTCCATCGATTACTCCAACACTGCGTGGGGCTCCGACGTAGACTTCTCCGTCTTTCAGGCGCAAAACGTCTGGATCCGCACGCTGTACGACAAACACCGCTTTGTTATGCGCGGTAATCTCGGCTGGATCGAAACCGGTGATTTCGAACGCGTCCCGCCGGATCTGCGCTTCTTCGCCGGGGGCGACCGCAGCATTCGCGGGTATAAGTACAAATCGATCTCACCTGAAAACGACAAAGGCCAGTTGACCGGGGCGTCAAAACTGGCGACCGGCTCGCTGGAGTACCAGTACAACGTCAGCGGCAAGTGGTGGGGGGCGATGTTCGTTGACGGCGGTGAAGCGGTGAACGATATCCGCCGCAGCGATTTCAAAACCGGCGCGGGCGTAGGCGTGCGCTGGCAGTCACCGGTCGGGCCAATCAAGCTCGATTTCGCCGTTCCGGTGGGCGACAAAGACGAACACGGTTTACAGTTTTACATCGGTCTGGGGCCTGAATTATGAGTTTATGGAAGAAGATAAGCCTCGGGGTGCTGATTTTTATCGTATTACTGCTCGGTACGGTGGCGTTTCTGGTGGGCACCACCACGGGCCTGCATCTGCTGTTTAACGCCGCGAACCGCTGGGTGCCGGGGCTGGAAATCGGCCAGGTGACGGGCGGCTGGCGCGATCTGCGCCTGAAAAATATCCGTTACGAACAGCCCGGCGTGGCGGTGAACGCGGGCGAGTTTCATCTGGCGGTCAAGCTCGGCTGCCTGCGTGACAGCCAGCTGTGCGTAAACGATCTGTCGCTAAAAGACGTTAACGTGGCGATAGATTCCAAAAAAATGCCGAAGTCTGAGCCTGTCGAAGAAGAGGACAGCGGCCCGCTGAATCTCTCCACGCCGTACCCGATTGCGCTCTACCGGGTTGCGCTGGATAACGTCAATATCAAAATCGACGATACGACGGTATCCGTGATGGATTTCACCTCCGGTCTGCGCTGGCAGGAGAAAAACCTCACCCTGACCCCAACCTCCCTGCAAGGGCTGCTGATTGCGCTGCCGAAGGTGGCCGACGTGGCGCAGGAAGAGATCGTCGAGCCGAAGATCCAGAACCCGCAGCCGGAAGAAAAACCGCTGGGCGAAACGCTGAAAGATCTCTTCTCGAAACCGGTTCTGCCGGAGATGACCGACGTGCATCTGCCGCTGAACCTCAATATCGAAGAGTTTAAGGGCGAGCAGCTGCGTCTGACGGGTGATACCGATCTGACAGTCTTCAACATGCTGCTTAAAGTCAGCAGCATCGACGGCAACATGAAGCTCGACGCGCTGGATATCGACTCCAGTCAGGGCTCGGTGAACGCCTCAGGCAACGCGCAGCTGCGCGACAACTGGCCGGTTGATATTACGCTGAACAGCGCCCTGAACATCGATCCGCTGAAGGGCGAAAAGGTGAAGGTGAAGGTCGGCGGCGCGCTGCGTGAGAAGCTGGAGTTCGGCGTGAACCTTTCCGGACCGGTGGATATGGTGCTGCGCGGGCAAACCCAGCTGGCAGAGGCCGGTTTACCGCTCAACCTTGAGGTTGTCAGCAAGCAGCTTTACTGGCCGTTCACCGGCGAAAAACAGTTCCAGGCTGACGATCTGAAGCTGAAGCTGAGTGGCAAAATGACCGACTACACGCTGTCGTTCCGCACGGCAGTGAAGGGGCAGGGGGTACCGCCCGCCGATATCACCCTGGATGCGAAGGGTAACGAGTTGCAGGTTAACCTCGACAAGCTGACCGTGGCGGCGCTGGAAGGAAAAACAGAGCTGACCGCGCTGCTCGACTGGCAGCAGGCGATCAGCTGGCGCGGCGAGCTGAAGCTGACCGGGATCAACACCGCTAAAGAGGTCCCGGACTGGCCGTCAAAACTGGATGGCCTGATCAAAACCCGCGGTAGCCTGTACGGTGGCACCTGGCAGATGGACGTGCCGGAACTCAAGCTCACCGGCAACGTGAAGCAGAACAAAGTCAACGTAGAGGGCTCGCTTAAGGGCAACAGCTATCTCCAGTGGGTGATCCCGGGCCTGCACGTGGCGCTGGGCCGCAACACGGCAGATATCAAAGGCGAGCTGGGGGTGAAAGATCTCGATCTGGATGCCACCATCGACGCGCCAAATCTCGATAACGCCCTGCCGGGTCTTGGCGGCACGGCGAAGGGGTTAGTGAAGGTTCGCGGTACGGTGGAGGCACCGCAGCTGCTGGCGGACATCACCGCTAATAACCTGCGCTGGCAGGAACTTTCCATTGCCCGCGTGCGCGTCGAAGGGGACGTGAAATCGACCGATCAGATCGGCGGAAACCTGGATCTGCGCGTGGAGCGTATCTCCCAGCCGGACGTGAACATCAGTCTGGTCACGCTGGCGGCAAAAGGTAACGAAAAGCAGCACGATCTCCAGCTGCGCGTGCAGGGCGAGCCGGTCTCCGGGCAGCTGCACCTGACGGGCAGTTTTGACCGCCAGGCAACGCGCTGGAAGGGCGTACTGGATAACACCCGCTTCAGCACGCCGGTCGGCCCGCTGGTGCTGTCCCGATCCATCGCGCTGGACTACCGCAATGCGGAGCAAAAGTTAAGCATTGGGCCACACTGCTGGACCAACCCGAATGCTGAGCTGTGCGTGCCGCAGACCATTGATGCGGGCGCGGAAGGACGCGCGCAGATCAACCTCAACCGTTTCGACCTGGCAATGCTGAAACCGTTTATGCCGGAAACCACCCAGGCCAGCGGGGTCTTCAGCGGTAAAGCGGACGTCGCGTGGGACACCACCAAAGAGGGGCTGCCGCAGGGCAGCGTTACGCTCTCCGGGCGTAACGTGAAGGTGACGCAGGAGGTCAATGACGCGCCGCTGCCGGTAGCGTTCGACACCCTGAATGTGAACGCTGACCTGCGTAACAATCGTGCTGAACTGGGATGGCTGATCCGCCTGACCAACAACGGTCAGTTTGACGGACAGGTGCAAATTACCGATCCGCAAGGGCGGCGCAATCTCGGCGGCAACGTCAATATTCGCAACTTCAACCTGGCGATGGTGAATCCGATCTTCTCGCGGGGAGAAAAGGCGGCGGGGATGCTCAGCGCCAACCTGCGTCTGGCGGGGGATGCGCAAAGCCCGCAGCTGTTTGGCCAGATGCGGTTAAACGGCGTGGACATTGACGGTAACTTTATGCCGTTCGATATGCAGCCAAGCCAGCTGACGATGAACTTTAACGGCCAAAGCTCAACCCTCAGTGGCTCAGTGCTGACGCAGCAGGGACAAATCAACCTGAGCGGTGACGCAGACTGGAGCCAGCTCGACAACTGGCGCGCCCGTATTGCGGCCAAGGGCAGCAGGGTGCGTATCACGGTACCGCCGATGGTGCGCCTGGACGTGTCGCCAGACGTGGTCTTTGAGGCAACGCCGAGTCTCTTCACCCTGGACGGCCGTGTTGACGTACCGTGGGCGCGCATCGTGGTTCACGAAGTGCCGGAAAGCGCGGTTGGCGTCTCCAGTGATGAAGTTATGCTCAATGAAAATCTGAAACCTGTTGAACAGAAGAGCGCGGGCATACCGATCAATAGTAATCTTATCGTGCACGTGGGGAATAACGTGCGTTTGGACGCGTTTGGGCTGAAGGCGAGACTCACGGGTGACCTGAAAGTGGCGCAGGATCAACAGGGGCTTGGCCTCAATGGACAAATCAATATTCCTGAAGGGCGCTTCCATGCCTACGGTCAGGATTTGATTGTGCGTAAAGGCGAGCTGCTGTTCTCCGGTCCACCGGATCAGCCGGTACTCAATATCGAAGCGATACGTAACCCGGAAGCCACCGAAGATGATGTGATTGCGGGCGTGCGCGTGACGGGCTCCGCCGATGAACCTAAGGCAGAGATCTTCTCTGACCCGGCCATGTCGCAACAGGAAGCGCTCTCTTACCTGCTGCGCGGCCAGGGTCTGGATAGCCAACAGGGCGATGGTGCGGCAATGACATCAATGTTAGTCGGTCTGGGGGTTGCACAAAGTGGTCAGGTTGTGGGTAAAATCGGCGAGACGTTTGGCGTAAGCAATCTGGCGCTGGACACTCAGGGCGTGGGTGACTCTTCGCAGGTAGTGGTCAGCGGCTATGTACTGCCGGGTCTACAGGTAAAATATGGCGTGGGGATCTTTGACTCACTGGCTACACTCACGTTACGTTATCGCCTGATGCCTAAGCTATATCTGGAAGCAGTGTCCGGCGTAGACCAGGCACTTGATCTGCTCTATCAGTTTGAGTTTTAGCAATGCGAATATTTGTTTACGGCAGTTTACGAACCAGGCAAGGCAACAGCCACTGGATGACCAACGCCCAGTTGCTGGGAAATTACACAATCGAAAACTACCAGTTGTACAGTCTGGGCCACTATCCAGGCGCAGTTCCGGGGAACGGAACGGTACAGGGTGAGGTTTATCGTATTGATAATGCCACGCTGGCCGAACTTGATGCCTTGCGCACCAGGGGCGGTGAATACGCTCGCCAGTTGATCCAGACGCCTTACGGCAGTGCATGGATGTACGTGTACCAACGTTCGGTCGACGGGTTAACGCTGATTGAAAGCGGTAACTGGTTAGACAGAGACCAGTTCTGAAAAACGACAACGCCACCGTAAGGTGGCGTTGTTTTTTTGCGCCCATTCGCACGGGTTACCGGGATCGAAAGGCACAAAAAAGCCCCGACGCGCGGGGCTTAGTATCAGCAGTAAGAATTACTTCTTAGCAGCACGCTCGAAAGAGGCGATGATTTCTGCTTTCGCCGCTTCTGCGTTATCCCAGCCTTCAACTTTAACCCATTTGCCTTTTTCGAGATCTTTGTAGTGCTCGAAGAAGTGGGCGATCTGCGCTTTCAGCAGCTCTGGCAGGTCGTTCACATCTTTAATGTGATCGTACTCTTTGCTCAGCTTGGTGTGCGGTACAGCAACCAGTTTCGCATCTTCACCCGCTTCGTCAGTCATTTTCAGCACGCCAACAGGACGGCAGCGAATGACGGAGCCTGGCTGCAATGGGTATGGCGTCGGGACCAGTACGTCAACCGGGTCACCGTCCAGAGACAGAGTGTGGTTGATGTAGCCGTAGTTGCACGGATAGAACATGGCGGTAGACATGAAACGGTCAACGAACAGCGCACCGGTGTCTTTGTCGATTTCGTATTTGATTGGATCTGCGTTGGCCGGGATTTCGATCACAACGTAGATGTCTTCTGGCAGTTCTTTACCCGCAGGGACGTTGAGTAAGCTCATGTCGGTGTCCTTTAAAATGGATGGTAAACAAGTGGCAGGTATTATAGCCAACTGGCGCTGAAAGTCTCCGCCTGTTTTCGACTTCTCTCCCTCGCGCCTTCACTTTTCAGACCGTTTCCATGACAGGATAATCCATAAACTCAGCCGCATTTTAAATGTTGAAATGAAAGCGATTACAAACTTGTGATTAACGTTTTATTCACTTTTCTGAAGTGTGATGTAACGCAATCCGTAACATATTCCATTGGCTATAGTTCATCCGCGGAACATCTTTTAACCAACAATAACCTACCCTACGAGGACGTTCATATGTGGAAGCGCTTACTTCTTGTTACAGCAGTTTCGGCAGCCATGTCGTCTATGGCGATGGCCGCACCTTTAACCGTGGGATTTTCGCAAGTCGGATCTGAATCCGGCTGGCGCGCCGCTGAAACGAATGTGGCGAAAAGTGAGGCCGAAAAGCGCGGTATTACGCTGAAAATCGCCGATGGTCAGCAAAAGCAAGAGAACCAGATTAAAGCGGTGCGCTCGTTTATCGCTCAGGGCGTGGATGCCATCTTTATTGCCCCGGTTGTCGCTACGGGCTGGGAGCCGGTGCTGAAGGAAGCCAAAGATGCTGAAATTCCGGTCTTCCTGCTCGACCGTTCCATCGACGTAAAAGACAAATCTCTCTATATGACCACCGTCACCGCCGATAACGTGCTGGAAGGCAAACTGATTGGTGACTGGCTGGTGAAGCAGGTGGATGGCAAGCCGTGTAACGTGGTTGAGTTGCAGGGCACCGTCGGAGCGAGCGTGGCTATCGACCGTAAGAAAGGTTTCGCGGAGGCCATCGCCAAAGCACCAAACATCAAAATCATCCGTTCTCAGTCCGGCGACTTCACCCGCAGCAAGGGTAAAGAGGTCATGGAAAGCTTCATCAAGGCAGAAAATAACGGCAAAAATATTTGCATGGTTTACGCCCACAACGACGACATGGTGATCGGCGCCATTCAGGCCATCAAAGAAGCGGGCCTGAAGCCGGGCAAAGATATCCTCACCGGCTCGATCGACGGCGTACCGGACATCTACAAAGCAATGATTGACGGCGAAGCGAACGCCAGCGTGGAGCTGACGCCAAATATGGCGGGCCCGGCATTCGATGCGCTGGAGAAATTCAAGAAAGACGGCACCCAGCCTGAGAAGTTGACCATCACCAAATCCACGCTCTACCTGCCGGACACGGCGAAAGAAGAGTTAGAGAAGAAGAAAAATATGGGCTACTAAGCCCTCGCCCCCTCACCCTAGCCCTCTCCCCGGAGGGGAGAGGGAAAAGGGCGGGTTGGGCAGAAAATTAAAGATGGGCACGACATAGTCCCCTCTCCCCTCCGGGGAGAGGGTCAGGGTGAGGGGGAAACCATGACCACCGAACAACACCAGGAAATCCTTCGCACAGAGGGCCTGAGTAAATTTTTCCCTGGCGTTAAGGCGCTGGATAACGTTGATTTCAGCCTGCGGCGGGGGGAGATCATGGCGTTGCTCGGCGAAAACGGGGCGGGGAAGTCGACGCTGATTAAAACCCTGACCGGGGTCTATCACGCCGATCGCGGCGCTATCTGGCTGGAAGGTAACGCCATTTCGCCCAAAAACACCGCACATGCCCAGCAACTGGGGATCGGCACGGTCTACCAGGAAGTAAACCTGCTGCCAAACATGTCGGTAGCGGATAACCTGTTTATTGGCCGCGAGCCCAGACGTTTTGGCCTGCTGCGCCGCAAAGAGATGGAAGCGCGCGCCGCGAAGCTGATGGAATCGTATGGCTTCTCTCTCGACGTGCGCGAACCGCTGAACCGTTTCTCCGTGGCGATGCAGCAGATCGTGGCGATCTGTCGCGCTATCGATCTCTCGGCGAAAGTGCTGATCCTCGATGAACCCACCGCCAGCCTCGATACCCAGGAAGTGGAGATGCTTTTTACCCTGATGCGCCAGCTGCGTAATCAGGGCGTTAGCCTGATTTTCGTGACGCATTTCCTCGATCAGGTTTACGAGGTGAGCGACCGTATTACGGTGCTGCGCAACGGCAGCTTTGTCGGCTGCCGGGAAACCCGCGAGCTGCCGCAGATAGAGCTGGTCAAAATGATGCTGGGCCGCGAGCTGGAGACCAACGCGCTTCAGCGCGCGGGCCGTACGCTGCTGAGCGAAAAACCGATCGCCGCGTTTCACGATTACGGCAGAAAAGGGACCATCGCGCCGTTTAACCTCGAGGTACGCCCCGGTGAAATTGTGGGACTGGCGGGTCTGTTAGGCTCCGGGCGCACCGAAACCGCCGAAGTCATCTTCGGGATCAAACCTGCCGACAGCGGAACGGCGCTGATCAAAGGCAAACCACAAACGCTACGTTCACCGCATCAGGCGTCGTGCCTCGGCGTGGGCTTCTGCCCGGAGGACAGGAAAACGGACGGTATTATTGCCGCCGCCTCGGTGCGGGAAAACATCATTCTGGCGCTACAGGCCCAGCGCGGCTGGCTGCGTCCGATCCCTAAGCGCGAGCAGAACGCGATTGCCGAGCGCTTCATCCGCCAGCTCGGTATACGTACCCCGAGCGCGGAACAGCCCATCGAGTTCCTCTCGGGCGGTAATCAGCAGAAGGTGTTGCTCTCGCGCTGGCTGCTCACCAAGCCGCAATTCCTGATCCTCGACGAGCCCACGCGCGGTATCGACGTGGGCGCGCACGCCGAAATCATCCGGCTTATCGAAACGCTCTGCGCCGACGGTCTGGCGCTGCTGGTGATCTCGTCTGAGCTGGAGGAGCTGGTCGGCTATGCCGATCGCGTCATCATCATGCGCGATCGCAGGCAGGTGGCAGAGATCCCGCTGGATAAACTGTCGGTTCCGGCGATCATGAATGCCATCGCGGCGTAAGGAGTCAAATGTGATGTCCCGTTCTCTTTCGCAAACTGGCGAAGCGAAGCGCCGCTTCAGCTGGCCGACCGGCACGCCGCAAATCGTGGCGCTGCTGCTGGTGCTGCTGGTGGATAGCCTGGTGGCTCCGCATTTTTTCCAGATCGTCGTGCAGGATGGCCGCCTGTTTGGTAGCCCGATCGACATCTTAAACCGTGCCGCGCCCGTGGCGCTGCTGGCGATTGGTATGACGCTGGTCATTGCCACCGGCGGGATCGACCTCTCCGTCGGTGCGGTAATGGCGATTGCGGGCGCCACCGCCGCCTCGATGACCGTCGCCGGGCACAGCCTGCCGGTGGTTCTGCTGGCCGCGCTGGGCTCCGGCGTGCTAGCCGGGCTGTGGAACGGCATTCTGGTCGCGGTGCTCAAGATCCAGCCGTTTGTCGCGACGTTGATTTTGATGGTGGCCGGGCGCGGTGTGGCGCAGCTTATCACCTCCGGTCAAATCGTCACCTTTAACTCCCCAAGCCTGGCGTGGATCGGCAGCGGTAATTTTCTGTTCTTCCCGACGCCGGTGATCGTCGCGCTGGTGACGCTGGTGGTGTTCTGGCTTTTCACCCGCAAAACGGCGCTCGGGATGTTCATCGAAGCGGTGGGGATTAACATTCGGGCCGCGAAAAACGCCGGGGTAAATACGCGGCTGATGGTGATGCTGACTTACGTGCTGAGTGGCGTCTGTGCTGCGATTGCCGGGGTGATCGTGGCCGCCGATATTCGCGGAGCGGATGCCAATAACGCCGGACTCTGGCTCGAGCTGGATGCAATCCTTGCGGTGGTTATCGGCGGTGGATCGCTGATGGGCGGACGTTTTAATCTGCTGCTCTCGGTGGTGGGGGCGTTGATTATTCAGGGTATGAATACCGGTATTTTGCTCTCCGGGTTCCAGCCGGAGCTGAATCAGGTCGTCAAAGCGGTCGTGGTGCTTATCGTGCTTATCGTGCAGTCGCCGCGCTTTATCACTCTCATTAAGAGGTTCCGCGGTCATGATAAAACGTAATTTGCCGTTAATGATCACGCTGGGCGTGTTCGTGCTGGGATACCTTTACTGCCTGACCCAGTTCCCGGGCTTCGCCTCCACGCGGGTGATTTGCAACATCCTGACCGACAATGCCTTTTTAGGCATTATCGCCGTCGGCATGACGTTTGTGATCCTCTCCGGCGGGATCGATCTCTCCGTTGGGTCGGTGATCGCCTTTACTGGCGTGTTCCTTGCCAAGGCGATTGGCTTTTGGGGGATTTCGCCGCTGCTGGCTTTTCCGCTGGTGCTGGTCATGGGCTGCGCGTTCGGCGCCTTTATGGGGCTTTTGATCGATGCGCTGAAAATCCCGGCCTTTATTATCACCCTCGCCGGGATGTTCTTCCTGCGCGGCGTGAGCTATCTGGTGTCGGAGGAGTCAATTCCCATTAACCACCCGATCTACGACACGCTCTCCAGCCTGGCGTGGAAAATCCCCGGCGGGGGGCGCCTGAGCGCAATGGGGCTGCTGATGCTGGGCGTGGTGGTGATCGGGATCTTCCTCGCCCACCGTACCCGGTTTGGTAACCAGGTTTATGCCATTGGCGGCAGCGCCACGTCCGCGAACCTGATGGGAATTTCCACGCGCAGCACCACTATCCGCATCTACATGCTTTCGACCGGGCTGGCCACGCTCGCGGGGATTGTATTCTCGGTTTATACCCAGGCAGGCTATGCGCTGGCGGGGGTGGGCGTTGAGCTGGACGCCATTGCCTCGGTGGTGATTGGCGGTACGCTGCTCAGCGGCGGGGTGGGGACGGTGCTCGGCACGCTGTTTGGCGTGGCGATCCAGGGGCTGATTCAGACCTATATCAACTTCGACGGCACGCTCAGCTCCTGGTGGACCAAAATCGCCATCGGCATTCTGCTGTTTATTTTTATCGCGCTCCAGCGCGGCCTGACGGTGCTGTGGGAGAACCGCCAGAGCTCGCCTGTTACCCGGGTGAATACCTCTGTAACAGGGCGATAACATGCTGAAATTGCTTAAACTCTAAACATTTTCCGGTAGCGGCCGATACTCTTTTTTTATGCCCAGAAATATCTCGCTACCGGAAATAACATCATGCTTAAAACGCTATCGATTCGTACCGGCTTGCTCTCTTTACTGGCCGTTATGACCCTTCTGCTGCTGATTGTCAGCGGCATCGGCATTTATGCCCTTACACAAAGTTCCGCTTCTCTCCAGCGCATCAATCATCTTCAGGGTGAACAGATGGTGCAGCTGAATGCCGGCTATACGCTGATCCTGCGCGCGCGTAACGAAGCGGGGCAGGCCGTCCGCATGATGGAGGTCGGCCTGCTGGACGATGCGGCCAGGGCGGTCAAAACCATTAACCAGGAAGTGGCGCTGGCACAGAAAACGCTGAAGGACGTGATCGGCAGCGGCGTGGCGGATGAGCAGGGGCAAAAGCTGCTGGATAACGTCGCCGCGAGCCTGGCGGTGTACAACCAGCAGGGTATCAGCCCGATGCTGAAAGCCCTGAACGAGCAAAGCGCGGACAGCTATTACGATCTGCTGGAAAACAAGCTGGTCCCGGTGGCGAAGCAGTTTGATAACGATATGCAGGCGTTCCAGGCATGGAGCGAGGCGCGCGGCAAAGCGGAGGTGAGCGCCGTGCAGGCGAGTAAAACCCGCGTGCTGATCCTGATTATCGTCGCGGCGCTGCTGACGGCTGGCATTATCGTGCTGGCCTGGCTGGTTCTGCGCCATATGCTGCTCGAGCCGCTTTCAGCCTCGATTGCCCAGCTGGAACATGTGGCGGCCGGGGATTTAACCCATACCCTGAACGCGCCGGCGAGCCAGGAATTTAATCGCCTTAACGCGGCGATCGAAGGGATGCGCCAGTCGCTGATGGACTCCGTTCTGCGGGTGCGTGACGCCAGCTCGCAGATTGATACCGGCAGCCGCGAGCTGACGGCCGGGAATATGAACCTGGCTCAGCGCACGGAATCCACCGCCACCTCGCTGGAGCAGACGGCCGCCAGCATGGAAGAGATCACCGCCACGGTGAAACTTAACGCCGATAACGCCGAGCAGGCGCACCAACTGGCGAAGTCGGTCTCCGATACCGCCGATCACGGCAGCGAAATGGTCTGCTATGTCATTGAGAAGATGCGCGACATCTCCGGCAGCTCGGCACGCATCGCCGATATCCTGAGCGTCATCGACGGCATTGCCTTCCAGACCAATATTCTGGCGCTGAACGCCTCCGTTGAAGCGGCGCGTGCGGGTGAGCAGGGGCGAGGTTTTGCGGTCGTGGCGGGTGAGGTGCGTAATCTCGCCAGCCGCAGTGCTGATGCGGCGAAAGAGATCCGCTCGCTTATCAGCGATTCGCAAACCCACGTGAACGAGGGCAGCGAGCTGGCGCAGCAGGCCGGTGAGACGATGGACGAGATCGCCACCGAAGTACTGCGTATGACCAAACTGATGCGTGAAATTGCGACGGCCTCTCAGGAGCAAAGCCGCGGTATTGAGCAGGTGAATATCGCTGTCAATCAGATGGATGAAACGGCGCAGCAAAATGCGGCGCTGGTCCAGCAATCATCTGCGGCAACACGTTCCCTGGAGGAGCAGTCTCGCGAGCTGATGGAAGCGATGGCCTCCTTCAAATTGACGACGCAAACGGCATGACGAAAAAAAGGGGAGCCTGACGGGCTCCCCTTTTCGTGCGTTACGCGTCCGGGAATTCGCGGATCATGCGTTCAACGTCATCCACCATATGGCGGTTGCCGACGAAGAAGGAACGGCGCTGGTGCAGGCTTTCTGGCACGATATCCAGAATACGCTCTTTACCGTCGCTCGCCTTGCCGCCTGCCTGTTCGGCCAGGAATGCCATTGGGTTGCACTCGTACAGCAGACGCAGTTTTCCGTCCGGGTGGCTGGCGGTGCTTGGGTAGAGGTAAATACCGCCCTTCAGCAGGTTACGGTGGAAATCCGCCACCAGCGAGCCGATATAGCGTGAGGTGTACGGGCGCTGGGTGGCTTTATCCTCTTCCTGGCAGAATTTGATGTACTTCTTCACGCCGTTCGGGAATTTGATGTAGTTGCCTTCGTTGATGGAGTAGGTGTTGCCCTTCTCCGGGAAGCGCATACGCTCCTGGCACAGGCAGAATACGCCCAGGGACGGATCGTAGGTAAAGGCGTGTACGCCGCAGCCGGTGGTGTACACCAGCATGGTGGACGAGCCATACACCACATAACCGGCAGCAACCTGTTTACTGCCCGGTTGCAGGAAGTCTTCTTCCGTCACCGGCGTACCAACCGGCGTGACGCGACGGTAGATGGAGAAAATGGTACCGACAGAAACGTTAACGTCGATGTTGGAGGAGCCGTCCAGCGGATCCATCAGAACAACGTATTTCGCGTGTTCACACCCTTCGAATACGACGATCTCATCTTCTTCTTCAGAGGCGATACCCGCAACGATGTCGCGCGCGCGCAGTGCAGCTTTCAGTTTTTCATTGGCGAACAGGTCGAGTTTCTGCTGAACCTCACCCTGAACGTTCTCGGCACCGCTGGCACCCAGGATATCGACCAGACCGGCCTTGTTGATATCGCGGTGGATGATCTTAGCGCCCAGCTTTATTGCCGACAGCAAAGCAGTGAGCTCACCCGTAGCATGAGAGAACTCGTGCTGCTTTTCGACAATAAATTCACCTAACGTTTTCATAACACTTTCCCTGCATCTTATGTTGAGTAAAGCGGTTGATGTCCAACAATCTTAACAAACATTCAAATATTAGCGCAGAGGTGAATCGCGCCAGCAAAATACGGATTTACCTGAAATGCGTTTCACAGCCGCTGACATGTGAGTAAAATGTGCGCCACATTGAAGAAGGATAGTGACGTATGCGCATTCATATATTGGGGATTTGTGGCACTTTCATGGGCGGACTGGCAATGCTGGCGCGCTCGCTGGGCCATGAAGTGACAGGTTCGGACGCCAATGTGTATCCGCCGATGAGCACGCTGCTCGAGAAGCAGGGAATTTCTCTGATTCAGGGATACGACGCCAGCCAGCTGGAGCCGCAGCCGGATCTGGTGATCGTGGGTAACGCCATGACCCGTGGGAATCCATGCGTTGAAGCGGTGCTGGAACGCAATATCCCGTACATGTCTGGCCCGCAGTGGCTGCATGATTTTGTCCTGCGCGACCGCTGGGTTGTCGCCGTTGCCGGGACGCATGGCAAAACCACCACCGCCGGTATGGCGACCTGGATCCTCGAAGCCTGCGGCTACAAGCCGGGCTTTGTGATCGGCGGCGTGCCGGGCAATTTCGACGTCTCCGCGCGTCTGGGCGACAGCCCGTTCTTTGTGATTGAAGCGGATGAATACGACTGCGCGTTCTTCGACAAGCGATCTAAATTCGTGCATTACTGCCCACGCACGCTGATCCTCAACAACCTTGAGTTCGATCACGCGGATATCTTTGACGACCTGAAAGCGATTCAGAAACAGTTCCACCATCTGGTGCGCATTGTTCCGGGCCAGGGCCGCATTATCCTGCCGGAGAACGACATCAACCTGAAGCAGACTATGGCGATGGGGTGCTGGAGCGAGCAGGAGCTGGTGGGCGAGCAGGAGCTGGTGGGCGAGCAGGGGCACTGGCAGGCGAAAAAGCTCAACGCGGATGCCTCCGAATGGGAAGTGCTGCTCGACGGTGAGAAAGTGGGCGAGGTGAAGTGGGGCCTGGTGGGCGAGCACAACATGCACAACGGCCTGATGGCGATCGCCGCGGCGCGTCACGTTGGCGTACTGCCTGCGGATGCCGCCAATGCGCTGGGCACGTTTATCAACGCTCGTCGCCGTCTGGAGCTGCGTGGCGAAGCCCACGGTGTGACGGTGTATGACGATTTCGCGCACCACCCAACGGCCATTCTGGCGACGCTTGCCGCATTGCGTGGCAAAGTTGGCGGCACCGCGCGCATTCTGGCCGTACTGGAACCGCGTTCGAACACCATGAAAATGGGCATCTGCAAAGACGATCTCGCGCCGTCCTTAGGGCGTGCCGACGAAGTCTTCCTGCTGCAACCGCAGCATATTCCGTGGCAGGTGGCCGAAGTGGCCGACGCCTGCATTCAGCCGGCGCACTGGAGTGCGGACGTGGATGTCTTAGCGGATATGGTGGTGAAAGCCGCACAGCCTGGCGATCACATTCTGGTGATGAGCAACGGCGGGTTTGGTGGGATCCATCAGAAGCTGCTGGACGGTCTGGCGAAGAAAGCCGCGGCCGCAGAGTAAAAAAAAGCCCGGTGGCGCTAGCGCTTACCGGGCCTACATTATCTCTTCTCCCTCTCCCCTTTGGGGAGAGGGCTAGGGAGAGGGCTGGGGTGAGGGGTTTACTCTTCGTTCTCAGACAGCTCGCGCAGATACTGGAAAATCAGACGCGCTGACTTCGGCGGCTTATTCCCTTCTTTCTCTTTCTTCGCGTTACGGATCAAAGAACGCAGCTGCTGGCGGTCGGCATTCGGCCACAGGTTCAGCACTTCAGGTACCGCGTCATCACCTTGCTCGATAAGACGGTCGCGGATCTGCTCCAGCTTATGGAACAGCGCAACCTGCTGGTTGTGGCGGTTCTTCAGTTTATCCAGCGCCTGACGGATCGGCTCAACATCGCGCTGACGCAGCAGTTTCCCGATAAGCTGAAGCTGGCGGCGACGCCCTTCTTTCTTGATTTTCTGTGCCAGTTCAATGGCATCACGCAGATCCTGGTCGAGCGGGATCTTATCCAGCGCGTTTTTACCCAGTTCTACCATTTCTGCGCCAAGCTGTTTTAACTCTTCGGCGTCACGTTTAATTTCACTTTTACTGACCCAGATGATCTCATCATCTTCGTCTTCGATGTCATCACCGGGAACGTCGTCGAGCCAGTCTTCGGGCTGCTTAGTCATGTCAGGCTCCTTAAAAAAAGAGGCTAATGTTACCAGTTAAGACGCGCACTGAAAAACGGTTCTCTGTTAGACTTCACTTAACTCTCTCTTACAGTATGGCATTTGCGATGAAAGTAACCTCACAAGTTGAAGCGCAGCGTAAGATTCTGGAAGAAGCCGTCTCCACCGCGCTGACGCTTGCTTCAGGTAAATCAGATGGCGCCGAAGTGGCGGTCAGCAAAACCACCGGCATTAGCGTGAGCACCCGCTATGGCGAAGTGGAGAATGTAGAATTTAATAGCGATGGCGCACTGGGGATCACCGTGTATCACCAGAATCGCAAAGGCAGCGCGTCGTCTACCGATCTCAGCCCGGATGCCATCGCCCGTACGGTGCAGGCGGCGCTGGATATCGCGCGTTACACCTCCCCGGATCCTTACGCTGGCGTGGCCGATAAAGAGCTGCTGGCGTTTGACGCGCCGGATCTCGATCTGTTCCATCCCGCGGAAGTGACGCCGGATGAAGCCATTGAGCTGGCCGCGCGTGCCGAGCAGGCCTCTTTGCAGGCTGACAAACGCATCACCAATACCGAAGGCGGCAGCTTTAACAGCCACTACGGCATTAAAGTGTTTGGTAACTCCCATGGAATGTTGCAGGGGTACTGCTCAACCCGCCACTCGCTTTCCAGTTGCGTCATCGCCGAAGAAAACGGCGACATGGAGCGCGATTACGCCTATACCATTGGCCGCGCGCTGGGGGATTTGCAGTCTCCGGAGTGGGTGGGTAAAGCGTGCGCCGAACGCACGCTGTCTCGCCTGTCGCCGCGTAAACTCTCCACCATGAAAGCCCCGGTGATTTTTGCCAACGAAGTGGCGACCGGCCTGTTTGGCCATCTGGTGGGCGCTATCGCGGGCGGCTCCGTTTACCGTAAATCGACCTTCCTGCTCGACTCGCTGGGCAAGCAGATCCTGCCGGAATGGCTGACCATCGAAGAGCACCCACACCTGCTGAAAGGGCTGGCCTCCACGCCGTTCGACAGCGAAGGCGTACGCACGGAACGCCGGGATATCGTGAAAGACGGCATTCTGACCCAGTGGCTGCTGACCAACTACTCTGCGCGTAAGCTGGGGCTGAAAAGCACCGGGCACGCGGGTGGCATCCACAACTGGCGCATTGCCGGACAGGGCCTGAATTTTGAACAGATGCTGAAAGAGATGGGCACCGGCCTGGTGGTCACCGAGTTGATGGGGCAGGGCGTGAGCGGTATCACCGGCGATTACTCTCGCGGTGCAGCGGGCTTCTGGGTCGAAAACGGTGAAATTCAGTATCCGGTGAGCGAAATCACCATCGCCGGCAACCTCAAGGACATGTGGCGCAATATTGTTACGGTCGGTAACGATATTGAAACACGCAGCAATATTCAGTGTGGTTCTGTATTACTGCCTGAGATGAAAATCGCCGGGCAATAATCCCCGTAAAAGCGTGATTAATAATAAAAAAGGAAGTGAGCAATGCGTAAACACCTGTTAGCGATCGTCGCGGCTTCAACGCTGGTTCTTGGCTCATCTGCGTTTGCTGCCGATCTCGAAGACAACATGGACATCCTCAGTCAAAATCTGAAGGTGGTGCAGAAAACCGACAATGCGGCGGAAATGAAAGACGCACTGACGAAGATGCGTGAAGCTGCGCTGGATGCGCAAAAAGCGACGCCGCCGAAGCTGGAAAGCAAAGCGGCAGACAGCGCCGAGATGAAAGACTACCGCCACGGCTTTGACGTGCTGGTCGGCCAGATCGACGGCGCGCTGAAGCTGGCGAACGAAGGCAAAGTGAAGGAAGCCCAGGCGGCAGCCGATCAGTTTGCGGCGACCCGCAACGCGTATCACAAAAAGTATCGTTAATTGGGTGCCTGAGCTGTACGTCCTCTCTCCGTATGCGGAGGCGCATGATGCGCCCCCGCATCGTTGCTCCCTACTTGCCGGAGCGACAATCCATCCGCGCTGTCACTTCAAGCGAGCCATTACGAAAACGGATCTCGCACAGTGTTTTCCTCGTCACCAGCGTTAAGATGATTATTGTCAAAGAAATAATCATCAAAACCCCGATACTTGGGTTTCTGCGTTTCATGGATGCCTCCTTGCTTTAAAGCGGGCGAGGTAGCGAACTCCACGGTGTGACGTGTCGTTTCGAGCCCCCGCCCTGATTTTTTATCAGGCGGGGCTTTCCACTTTCCGTCCCATGCCTGAGACGGTCAGTCTCAAGCACCCGCCGCCACTCTAGCGAATCTCCATAAGAAAACCTTATCCACGTCACATTTCTACGAGCCTGCTCGTAATCTTTTCCACTCCGCTTTTCAGTCTAATACCGCGTAATAGCGTGATATTCATCACGTAAATCCAGCGATTTATACAGATTCACCGCATTTATGTGGCACAGATCACTGCCGCTGCTCGCCTTTCCACTTCGAAGTGGAAAACAACTCGCTACAAACAATTCCCCCCCAACGTTAGTTTTATTCCAGAGCCATTAACGGGGTAAGACGAGTGATTAACGGAGCGGTAATGAACGACGTTGGGGAACAGGCGGTGCAAACAGAACAGCTCGCGAACACCATGCTTCAGCAGGTCTACGCCCTGCTGGCCCGGCACAACATCATCCCCAACGCGGTACAGGAGCAGATGCTGACCTCCCACGTTCGCGCAATGGCGCACCGGTCCGTGACCGGCGAGCCGCTGCCGGAGGTTGAAGCAGAGCTGTTCGACGAAATTTCACCAGATTCAATGCAACTTGCCCGTGAAGTGGTAGCGCAGTTCGGCAACCTTCCTGATGAAGAGGCCTGGCTGCTCTCCGTTCACTTCGAAGTCGCGAAAGACAACCTTTAAGGAGCAACACATGGAACAGATTACAGTCGTGATTGGCGATCGCCTGGGTAAAGGTCAGAAAGTGGCTGCGGGTGTGGAAAAAGCCGGCGGACGCGCGGTTGTCGTACCGGGCATGGCAGCGGATATGAAGCTCGGTGACGTGATGAAAGCGGAAAACGCCACCTTCGGCATCTCCTTCTGCGGCAGCGGCGGCGCGGGCGCCATCACCGCTCAGACCAAATATGGCTACAAGGCCAAATACGGAATGCGCTCCGTGGATGAGGGTGTGACCGCCATCAACGAAGGCTGCAACGTGCTGGGCTTTGGCTTTATGGATAAAGAAGAGCTGGGCGAGCGTCTGGTACAGGCGTGGCAGAAGAAATACGGCGCGTAAGCATGAAAGAACAGTTCACAACCACGGTGAGAGTGAAGGGGAAGGGCGACGCCAAAGCGCGCGCCTTTGCCGACGCGCTCAACCACGTTCAGGCCGCGGTGATGAAAACCTCACCGCATATCTTACTGCGTATTGAGCCACAGGATGTGCAGGTCGTTCAGGCGCAAGAAGCGGTGCGAAAAGAAGCGTTTCTGTTCTTCTTTCTGCGCCGGGAAAGACGCACCTACAGCGTGGAGCTGGATGTGACCGTCAACGTGACAGCCATCAATCTCGACCAGGTGGATTTCGTCACGCAACGCTGATTATTCATAAAAGGGCAGACTGATGTTCTTAATTATATTAATAAAATCGCTCATCATCGGCGGCCTGGTAGGCGTCGGTGTCGGGGCCGGGGCTGCACGCATGTTTCATGCGCCTACCACTCAGGGTATGGGCGCGTTTCGTACGTTGGGGGAACTGAACTCCTGCGAAGGGGATCCGGCGTCCCACTTCTCCTTTGGGTTAGGTTTCTTCTTTAACGCCTGGGCCTCTTCCGTGGCCGCAGGTGCCTTCACACAGGACGTTGACCACCGCATCATCCCAAACTGGGGTGCTGCCGCGCTGATGATCAAAAACCGTAACGTCGGTGAAACGCTGCATGACCCGCGCAAAATGGCGATTGCCTGCGGCATCATCGGCATGATTGTCGTGACCTTCCTTAACCTGACCGCCTCCTCCGTGCCCGCAGCGCTTCAGGTCACCGCCGTGAAGGTGCTGGTGCCTGCCGCGAACCTGCTGGTCAACACCGTGATGCCGGTAATCTTCTGGCTGGCGGCCATCGACGCGGGTAAAAAATCGGGCTTCTGGGCCACCATCTTTGGCGGCGCGGCGCAGCTGATTATGGGCAACGCCGTACCGGGTCTGGTACTGGGTATTCTGATCGGTAAAGGCGTGGAGGAGAGCGGCTGGAACCACGTCACCAAAGTGATGATGGCGGCGATCGTTCTGCTCTTCGTGCTGAGCGGCTTCTTCCGCGGCTTCGACATGAAGATGATCGAATCCTTCCATCTGACCGTGCCGAACTGGCTCGACATGATCCACAACTCGCTCAGCGGTAAATAACAGGAGCCTCTAAATGGAACAGAATAAAGGTTTTTGGTATGCCGACTGGTCGTTCCCGATCTTCGTTGGCCTGCTCTCCTCCGGCGTGTTTGCCGGGACGCACATGTACTACCTCTACGGCATCGGCGCGTTTAACGAAGTGGCCTTCGTGGCGATGCTGAAAGCGGGCATTGATACCGGCGTTTACGGCGCGGTGGCGGCATTTGGCGCGAGCTTCCTGTTCGCCCGAATTATCGAAGGGTCGCTGGTAGGTATTCTTGATATCGGCGGGGCGATCCAGACCGGCGTGGGCCTCGGCGTACCGGCGCTGCTGCTGGGCGCGGGGATCATGTTCCCGGTGACCAACTTCATTGCCTCGCTGATTACCGGCCTGGTGATTGGTCTGGCGATTGGCTACGTCATCATCCTGGCGCGTAAGTTCACCATCAACCAGAGCAACTCCACCTACGGCGCAGACGTGATGATGGGCGCGGGTAACGCCTCCGGCCGCTTCCTCGGGCCGTTGATTATCCTCAGCGCCATGACCGCTTCCATTCCAATCGGCGTCGGTTCCCTGGTAGGCGCGTTGCTGTTCTACATCTGGCAGAAGCCGATAACCGGTGGCGCCATCCTCGGCGCAATGATTTTGGGCTGGCTGTTCCCGGTCGCCCTTTAATACCCGCGGGCGCTTCGGTGCCCGCCTTATCAGGAGAACCCCATGTTTGATCTACTCCTGCGCCGTGCGCGCCTCGCCGACGATACCCTGACCGATATCGCCATTCAGGACGGGAAGATCGCCGCGACAGGCGACATTAACGCTCCCGCCCGCAAAACGGTTGAGCTTAACGGTGATGTGTTCGTCAGCGCGGGCTGGATTGACTCCCACGTCCACTGCTACCCGAACTCCCCGATTTACCACGACGAGCCGGACAGCGTGGGCATTGCCACCGGCGTCACCACCGTGGTGGACGCGGGCAGCACCGGGGCCGACGACGTGGACGATTTCTACGCCATCACCCGCAAAGCCTCCACCGAGGTGTTTGCCCTGCTGAACATCTCCCGCGTGGGGCTGATCGCCCAGAACGAGCTGGCCAAAATGGCCAATATTGACGCCGACGCGGTGAAAGAGGCGGTGAAACGCTATCCTGATTTTATCGTCGGCCTGAAGGCGCGCATGAGCAGCAGCGTGGTCGGTGAAAACGGCATCACCCCGCTGGCGCGCGCGAAAGCGATCCAGAAAGAGAACGGCGACCTGCCGCTGATGGTGCACATTGGCAACAACCCGCCGAACCTCGACGAAATCGCCGAGCTGCTGAGCTCCGGCGACATCATTACCCACTGCTACAACGGCAAGCCAAACCGCATCCTGACGCCCTCCGGCGAGCTGCGTGCCTCCATTACCTCCGCCCTGAAGCGCGGCGTGCGTCTGGACGTTGGCCACGGTACGGCGAGCTTCAGCTTTGAAGTGGCGAAGCGCGCTATTGCGATGGGCATTCTGCCGCACACCATCAGCTCGGATATTTACTGCCGCAACCGCATCAACGGTCCGGTCGGCTCGCTGGCAAGCGTGATGTCGAAATTCCTCGCCATCGGCATGTCATTGCCGCAGGTGATTGACTGCGTCACCGCCAACGCCGCCGACGGCCTGCGCCTGACGCGCAAAGGCCGCATTCAGCCTGGCCTCGACGCCGATCTGACGCTGTTTACCCTCAAGCGCCAGCCGACGGTGCTGACGGATGCCGAAAACGACAGCCTACAGGCTGAACACATTCTGGTGCCGCTTGCCGCGATCCGCGCGGGCAAGGGCTACATGACCGAACAAGGGAGCACGGAACATGCCTTCGATTTATGAGAAGTACAACTTAAAGCAGGTTATCAACACCTCTGGCCGCATGACGGCGCTGGGCGTCTCCACGCCGCGCCCGGAAGTGGTGCAGGCGGCGATGGACGGCATGAATCACTATTTCGAGATGAAGGATCTTGTCAATAAAACCGGGGAATACATCGCGAAGCTGCTGGACGTGGAAGGGGCGACGGTGGTCTCCTGCGCGTCGGCGGGCATTGCCCAGTCCGTGGCCGCGGTGCTGGTGAAAGACAGCGACTGGCTGCTGGAAAACCTGCACGTCACCCCGATTGAGAACAACGAGATCGTCCTGCCGAAAGGCCACAACGTGAATTTTGGCGCGCCGGTGGGCACCATGGTGGCGCTTGGCGGCGGCAAGCTGGTGGAAGCGGGCTACGCCAACGAATGTTCCGCCGATCAGCTGGCGGCGGCGATCACCCCGCGCACGGCGGCTATCCTCTACATTAAATCGCACCACTGCGTGCAGAAAAGCATGCTCAGCGTCGAGCAGGCGGCGGTTGTCGCGCGTAAACACGACTTGCCGCTGATCGTTGATGCCGCGGCGGAAGAAGATCTGCATACCTATTACCGATCCGGCGCCGATCTGGTGATCTACAGCGGCGCGAAGGCGATCGAAGGCCCAACCAGCGGCCTGGTGATTGGCAAAACCCAGTACGTTGAGTGGGTGAAGCGCCAGACGGCGGGCATTGGCCGCGCGATGAAGGTGGGCAAAGAGGGCATTCTTGGCCTGACCTGCGCCATCGAACACTACCTGACGGCCACCAAGGAGAGCGGCGCCGAGATGGTGGCGAAAATGACGCCGTTTATCGAGGCGCTCAACACCCTTAACGGTGTGACCGCGCGCGTGGTCTGGGACAGCGCCGGACGCGACATCGCCCGCACCGAAATTAAGTTCGACGAAGCCACCACCGGCGTCGGCACGGGTGACCTGGTGAATGCGCTCAAGCAGGGCGAATACGCCATCTATTTCCGTGGCTACAAGGCCAACGAAGGGATTATTGAGGCGGACGTGCGCAGCGTAAACGCTGACCAGCTGAACATTGTGTACCGCCGCATTAGTGAAGTATTAGGACAGGAGAAAAACGCATGAAACTGACCCCCAACTTTTACCGTGACCGCGTCTGCCTGAACGTGCTGGCAGGCTCAAAGGCCAACGCCAGCGCCATCTATGAGGCGGCGGAAGGCCACGTGCTGGTGGGCGTGCTCTCCAAAAATTACCCGGACGTGGCGAGCGCGGTCGCGGATATGCGTGAATACGCGAAGCTGATTGATAACGCGCTCTCCGTTGGCCTGGGCGCGGGCGATCCGAACCAGTCGGCGATGGTGAGTGAAATCTCCCGCCAGGTGCAGCCGCAGCACGTTAACCAGGTCTTTACCGGCGTGGCCACCAGCCGCGCGCTGCTGGGGCAAAATGACTCCGTGGTCAACGGTCTGGTCTCTCCGACCGGTACCGTCGGGATGGTGAAAATCTCCACCGGCCCGCTGAGCAGCAACGCGCCGGACGGCATTGTCCCGGTTGAAACCGCCATCGCCCTGCTGAAAGATTTCGGCGGGAGCTCCATCAAGTACTTTCCGATGGGCGGCCTGAAATGCCGTGACGAATACCAGGCGGTGGCGGAAGCCTGCGCCCGTCACGACTTCTGGCTGGAGCCGACCGGGGGAATCGATCTGGAGAACTTCGAGGCGATCTTGCAGATCGCCCTCGACGCGGGCGTGAGCAAAATCATCCCGCATATCTACAGCTCGATTATCGATAAAGCCAGCGGTGATACGCGCCCAGAAGATGTGCGCACGCTGCTGGCGATGACGAAGAAGCTGGTGAAGTAAAACCTGCCCCTCACCCCAGCCCTCTCCCCAAAGGGGAGAGGGTGTAATCGTCCCCTCTCCCCTTTGGGGAGAGGGTTAGGGTGAGGGGAAACAAACCGCACACACCCGAAGGAGCCACCATGCACACCCGTACCCTGCTTGTTGCTTCACTCTCTTTACTTGCTACCTCTGCTATTGCTCAAAACCAGTACGCCTGGGTGGGCACCTACAACCCCAACGGCGAAGGGCTGTACCGCTTTACCGTCGACCCGCAAACCGGTGCGCTGAACGATAAAACGCTGGTGAGCAAGCTGCCGAACGCCGCGCAGTTAACCGTCTCACACGACGGCAAAACGCTCTATCTGGCAAGCGAAGTGGAGCAGGGCGTGGTGCAGGCGCTGCGCATCGGCGATAACGGCACGCTGAGCGAGCTGAATCAGGTGGCCTCCGGCGGCGCGGGGCCGGTATATCTTTCCCTGACGCCGAACGGTAAACATCTGCTGGTGGCAAACTACATCAGCGGAACTGTCGCGGTGCTGCCCGTTAACGCAGACGGCAGCCTGAGCGATGCTACGGACACCCATCAGGACAAAGGCGAACCGGGCGCGGCGAAGCCGGAAGCTGCCGTCGAGGGCAGTTTCGCCATCAGCGATCATAACGGCCCGCATGCGCACATGATCGCCGCCGATCCGAGCGGGAAATACGTTTTTTCCACCGATCTGGGGCTGGATCGCATCTATCAGTACCGTTTTGACGATCAAACCGGGAAGCTGACTCCGAACGATCCGCCGTTTATCAGCGCCTCCTCAAAAGGGGCCGGGCCGCGCCACTTCGTCTTTACGCCGAAAGGTGATGCCCTGTGGCTGATTAACGAAGAGGCGTCTACGCTCACCCATTATGCGCTGGACAGTAATGGCAGGCTGAAAGAGGGTAAAACGGTTTCAGCCCTGCCGGACGGTTATAAAGGCACCAGTTTTGCTGCCGGGCTGGCGCTAAGTGCCGACGGGAAACAGCTGTATGTCGCTAACCGTTTGCATAACAGCATCGGGCACTTTACCGTAACGGCAGAGGGTACGCTGACGCATCAGGATGATGTCTGGACGCGCGGCGACTATCCGCGCACCCTGACGCTCGATAAGCAGGGTCGCTGGCTGTACGTCATGAACCAGCGCAGCGACAACATTACCCGTTTCCGCGTGGCACCGGACGGCAAGCTGAGCGCCGAGCCAGACTATACCCCGGTCGGCAGCCCATCCCAGATGGTCATTTCACCTTAAGCCGTAAGAGGACAACGACGTGCGATTTCCGAACCAACGTTTAGCGCAACTTTTCGATCTGTTGCAAAACGAGACGCTGCCGCAGGACGAGCTGGCGCAGCGGCTGTCGGTTTCCACGCGAACCGTCCGGGCGGATATCACCGCCCTGAACGCGCTGCTGGCTAGCCACGGCGCGCAGTTCATTTTGAGCCGGGGCAACGGCTATCAGCTCAAAATTAATGATGTGGCGCGCTATCAGCAATTGCAGGCGTCCCACCCGCGCGCGCTGCGTATTCCGCGAACCGGACCTGAGCGCGTGCACTATCTGGTGGTGCGTTTTCTGACGTCAGCCTTTTCCATCAAGCTGGAGGATCTGGCCGATGAGTGGTTCGTCAGCCGGGCCACGTTGCAGAGCGACATGGTGGAAGTGCGCGAGTGGTTTCACCGTTACAACCTGACGCTGGAAACCCGCCCTCGCCACGGCATGAAGCTGTTTGGCAGCGAGATGGCGATCCGCGCCTGCCTGACCGACCTCCTGTGGGAGCTGGCGCAGCAGGACAGCCTGAACCCGCTGGTGACCGACGTGGCGCTGAACGCGGGCGTGGCGGAAAAGATGGTGCCGGTGCTGCACGATGCGCTGACGCGCCATCACATTCGCCTGACCGACGAAGGCGAGCTGTTCCTGCGCCTGTACTGCGCGGTGTCGGTGCGGCGCATCAGCGAAGGGTATCCGCTGCCGGAATTCCACGCGGAAGACGTGGAAGAGAACGTGCATGAGGCGGCGAAAGATATCGCGGTAGCTATCCAGGAACTGGCGGGCAAAGCGCTGTCGCCGTCAGAAGAGAGCTGGCTGTGCGTGCACATTGCGGCGCGGCAGATCCAGGAGATCGCCCCGAGCGCCATTAATGCTGACGACGACGAAGCCCTGGTCAACTACATTCTGCGCTACATCAACACCCACTATAACTACAACCTGTTGAGCGACGAGCAACTGCATGCAGATCTGCTCACGCACATCAAAACCATGATTACCCGCGTGCGGTATCAAATCATGATCCCCAATCCGTTGCTGGATAACATCAAGCAGCACTACCCGATGGCGTGGGATATGACCCTCGCGGCGGTGTCGAGCTGGGGCAAATACACCCCGTATGTGATCAGCGAAAACGAAATTGGTTTTCTGGTGCTGCATATCGGCGTCGGGCTGGAGCGCCACTACAACATCGGCTACCAGCGCCAGCCGCGGGTGCTGCTGGTATGCGACGCAGGTAACGCGATGGTGCGCATGATCGAGGCGGTACTTCAGCGTAAATACCCGCAGATTGAGGTGACGCGCACGCTCACCCTTCGCGAGTACGAGCTTGCCGATGCCATTAGCGAAGACTTTGTGATCTCCACCGCCCGTGTGAGCGAAAAATCCAAACCGGTGGTGATGATCGCCCCGTTCCCGACCGATTATCAGTTAGAGCAGATCGGCAAGCTGGTGCTGGTGGACCGCACCCGGCCGTGGATGCTGGAAAAATACTTCGACGCGGCCCATTTCCGCATTATCGACAAGCCTGTCGACCAGCAAACGCTGTTCCGCGAGCTGTGTGAACAGCTTGAAGCAGAGGGCTTTGTCGGTGCGGAGTTTCTGGATTCGGTTATCGAGCGTGAAGCCATCGTCAGCACCATGCTCGGCGACGGCATTGCGCTGCCGCACTCCCTCGGCCTGCTGGCGCAAAAAACGGTGGTCTACACCGTGCTGGCGCCGCAGGGCATTCAGTGGGGAGATGAAACCGCCCATGTCATCTTCCTGCTCGCCATCAGCAAAAGCGAGTACGAAGAGGCAATGGCGATTTACGACATCTTTGTCACTTTCCTGCGTGAACGCGCGATGGCGCGCCTGTGCCAGTGCGAGAATTTTGCGGCGTTTAAGGCTGTGGCGATGGAGAGTTTGAGTCGGTTTTGACGTTCAGGCGGACAGAGGATATCCGCCTTCATTCAACGCAGATGATGCACAACCTGGTTGCTGCTGCCGCGCCAGATAAGCATAGGATCTTTTAGATCCTGCATGAACTTGCCGTCGACCAGGACGTTAATTAGATCCACCACTTCCATCTGCTGCGCATTCAGTTCATCCAGCTTATAGCCCGTCCAGACCCAGATGTCTTTTCCCGCGCACTCGTGGTGGATGCGTTTTACCAGCTTCAGGATCTCCGGCACGTTTTGCGGATGGAGCGGGTCGCCGCCGGAGAGCGAGATCCCCTGGCGTTTGATGCGCGTGTCGTTCAGGTCGTTGATGATGCGGTCTTCCATCTCAGCGGTAAACGGCATACCCGAGTTCAGGCGCCAGGTGCTTTTGTTGTAGCAGCCGGGGCACTCGTGAACGCAGCCTGATACAAACAGGGTACAGCGGGTGCCGGGGCCGTTGACGATGTCGACGGGGTAGTACTGGTGATAATTCATAGCGTTAACCTGATGCCCTCACCCCGGCCCTCTCCCACAGGGAGAGGGAGAAAACCGGTGGCCGGAATAACAATGTGCTCGATCGGTTCCCTCTCCCTTGAGGGAGAGGGGTAGGGTGAGGGGGACACCCTGCGCAGAACTTACCCGATCTGCCCATTCCCGAGATGTTTCACCCTGCGCTTCACCTCTTCCTGCTTACCGGCGTTAAACGGACGGGCATCCGGGCTGCCGAGGTAGCCGCACACGCGGCGGGTCACGGAGACGCGGGCTGCATCATGGTTACCGCATTTCGGACAGGTGAAGCCTTTGCTGGTGCACTCGAACTCACCGGTAAAGCCGCACTCGTAGCACTCGTCAATTGGCGTGTTGGTTCCGTAGTACGGCACGTGCTGATAGCTGTAATCCCACACGTCTTCCAGCGCCTTCAGGTTGTGCTGAATGTTCGGGTACTCGCCATAGCAGATAAAACCGCCGTTCGCGATGGGCGGATAAGCCGCTTCGAAGTCGATCTTGTCGTACGGGTTCACCTTCTTCTCCACATCGAGGTGGAAGCTGTTGGTGTAGTAACCTTTGTCGGTCACGCCTTCCACGATGCCGAATTCGGCGGTGTCCAGACGGCAGAAGCGATCGCAGAGGTTTTCACTCGGCGTGCTGTACAGGCTGAAACCGTAACCAGTTTCCTCTTTCCACTGGTCTACCGCATCGCGCAGGCGCTGCACAATCGCGATACCCTTCTCACGCAGGGCGTCGTTGTCATAGATATGCTTGTCGCCAAACAGCGCGTTAATCGTTTCGTGAATGCCGATATAGCCAAGAGAGATCGACGCGCGACCGTTTTTGAAGATCTCCGACACATCATCGTCCGCTTTCAGGCGCACGCCGCAGGCTCCTTCCATATAGAGAATTGGCGCGACGCGGGCTTTCACCCCTTCAAGACGGGCGATGCGGGTCATCAGCGCCTTACGTGCCAGCTGTAAACGTTCATCCAGCAGCGTCCAGAAGGCCGCTTCATTCCCTTTGGCTTCCAGCGCGATGCGCGGCAGGTTCAGGCTGATGACGCCCAGGTTGTTGCGCCCGTCGTGGATCTGCTCGCCGTTCTCATCTTCGTACACGCCGAGGAAGCTGCGGCAGCCCATTGGCGTTTTAAACGAACCCGTGACTTTTACCACCTGGTCGTAGTTGAGGATATCCGGGTACATACGCTTGCTCGCGCACTCCAGCGCCAGCTGTTTGATGTCGTAGTTCGGATCGCCAAACTTGTGGTTCAGGCCGTCGCGAATGGCGAACACCAGTTTCGGGAACACCGCCGTTTTACGGTTTTTACCGAGGCCGGAGATACGGTTGCGCAGAATAGACTGCTGGATCAGGCGTGATTCCCAGCTGGTGCCGAGGCCAAACCCGAAGGTCACAAACGGCGTCTGGCCGTTGGCGGTGTGCAGCGTGTTTACCTCATATTCCAGCGACTGGAAGGCGTCGTAGCACTCTTTCTCGGTGCGGGAACGGGCGTAACCGTCAGCATTCGGGATCTGCCACTCTTCCGCCGTTTTACGGTGTTTGTTGAAGCTCTCGGTCACGAACGGGGCCAGCACTTCATCAATGCGGTTAATGGTGGTGCCGCCATAGATGTGGCTCGCCACCTGGGCGATGATCTGCGCCGTGACCGCCGTCGCGGTGGAGATGGATTTCGGCGGCTCAATCTCGGCGTTACCCATTTTAAAACCGTGGGTCAGCATGCCTTTCAGGTCGATCAGCATGCAGTTAAACATCGGGAAGAACGGCGAGTAGTCGAGATCGTGATAGTGGATCTCACCGCGCTCGTGCGCCGAGACTACATCGCGCGGCAGCAGATGCTGACGGGCATAGTGCTTGGCGACGATACCGGCCAGCAGGTCGCGCTGGGTCGGGATCACTTTGCTGTCTTTATTGGCATTTTCATTGAGCAGCGACGAGTTGGTTTGCTCTACCAGGCCGCGGATCTCCTGGTTAAGGCGACCCCGTTTCTCACGCTGGACGTCACGGTCGTGACGATACTCAATGTAGGCGCGCGCCAGCTGCTTGTACGGACCAGACATCAGCTGGTTTTCAACCGCGGTCTGGATCTCGTTGATATCCACCTGGCTGCGTTCATGCATCTGGCTGCTAACGACTTCTGCGACGGTGGCGCAGTAATCTGCGTCATCGACTCCCGCTGCTTTAGCTGCACGCAGAATGGCTTCTTTGATGCGCTCTGATTTAAACGGCACTTTACAGCCATCACGTTTCATCACATGCGGTGTCATGATCACTCCATTTTAAAAACAGGTTATCCACAGAGGTGGAGAAGTATTCACCGGGCGTATTCCTCGCCGCGGCAAAGACTTCCCGCGTGCCCAGCCCGTGTTATCCACAATTCCGGCCAGCGTAAGCGCCGTCTTGTTGTTGGAATAGTAGACGATAAATACAAGATGTTGGGTCGGCGTGCATTTTAAGTGCTACATATAGTGATTTGCATCAAACATGTTTGCGATTTTTTTGATGCAGGACAAAGTAAAAAGACGAGAGTACAAACGGCGGGCGCTGGGGCAATTGTAAAGACGCGAAGGAAAAATCTGATTAATTATTCAACAAAAACAGCAAAGTAAGCCGGACACGGCATCGTGCCCGGCGGAGGAATTACTGCTTTAGCCACCACACGGCTTCAAACGGACGAAGCATTGAGGTTTGAGGGGCGGGGTAGTTGCTTATCACCATCTGTGACACGCCGCTGAGAGCGTCCGCTTGCCATTCCTGAGGCAAATGGCTCAGGTTCGCCACCACCATCAGCGTTTGCCCCTGCCACTGGCGGCGATAGCACCACAGGGAAGGGTGGTCAGGCAGGAGATCCTCATAATCCCCCCACGTCAGTACCGGCAGGGTTTTGCGCAGGCGAATCAGCGACTGATAGGTGTAGAACACCGAATCGGGGTCGTCCAGCGCCGCGCGGACATTCACGGTTTCGTAGTTGTCGCAAACGCCAATCCACGGCTCGGCCTCGGTAAAGCCCGCATTGTGCGAGGCGTCCCACTGCATCGGCGTGCGGCCATTATCGCGTGACTTACTCGCCAGAATCGCCAGTAGTTCATCGGTATCGCGTCCGTTAGCCCGCTGTTCGGCGAACATGTTCAGACTTTCCACGTCGCGGTAGTCGGTGATACGGCTGAAATGCGGGTTGGTCATACCCAGCTCTTCACCCTGGTAGATATACGGCGTGCCCTGCATCCCGTGCAGCACCATGCCGAGCATTTTCGCCGCCGCCACGCGGTGTTCCCCTTCGTCACCAAAGCGCGACACGATGCGCGGCTGGTCATGGTTACACCAGAACAGCGCGTTCCAGGCTTTGTTGTGCATCCCCTGCTGCCAGTGGCGGAAAAGGGTTTTCAGCGCCACGAAGTCCGGCTTTGCCTTCGTCCATTTTTCGCCGCCGGGGTAGTCCACCTTGAGGTGGTGGAAGTTAAAGGTCATCGACAGCTCGCGGCCATCAAGAGACGCATACTGCTGGCAGTTCTCCAGCGAGGTGGAGGACATCTCGCCCACCGTCATCAGGTTACGCGGGGTAAAGACGTCCCGGCTCATCTCCTGAAGATATTCGTGGATGCGCGGCCCGTCAGTGTAGAAGCGGCGACCGTCGCCGAGGGTATCGTCCGGGAAATCCTGATCTTTTGAAACCAGGTTGATGACGTCCAGACGTAAGCCGTCCACGCCGCGATCGGCCCAGAACTCGCACACTTTTTTCAGCTCGGCGCGCACCGCCGGGTTTTCCCAGTTGAGATCCGCCTGCTCCGGTGCGAACAGGTGCAGATAATACTGTTCGCTTTCGGCGTGCCAGCGCCAGGCGTTGCCGCCAAATTTGGAGCGCCAGTTGTTGGGAAGCGTATCCGGCGTACCGTCCCGCCAGATATAGAACTGGCGGTACGGACTCGCTTTATCCAGCGACTCGCGGAACCAGGCGTGCTGCGTGGACGTGTGGTTAAAGACCATATCCAGCACGATGCGGATACCGTGTTCATGCGCCCGGGCAACCAGTTCGTCAAAGTCGTCCAGCGTGCCGTAGGTCGGGTCAATGGCAGTGTAGTTCGCCACGTCGTAACCGTTATCCACCTGCGGCGAGATATAAAACGGCGTCAGCCAGATAGCGTCAATGCCGAGGGTTTTCAGGTAGTCCAGGCGCTGCGTTACGCCGCGTAGATCGCCCGTGCCGCTGCCGGTGGTATCCTGGAAACTCTTTGGGTAAATCTGATAGATGACGCCGTTCTGCCACCAGTGAGGAAGGGTATTCATAGTGCGTTCCTGCAAATGCGAAGGGGCGCAACTGCGCCCCGAAAGAGAGAATTAAACAATCTGCAACGTGCCCTGACGGAACTTACGCTGATAAACCACGGTAGTCAGCGCCATTGGGATGATAATCGCCACCGCCATCGCCAGCGCAAATACCTGCCAGAAAGCGGGCTGAATGGAGAGGATCCCCGGCAGGCCGCCGACGCCAATCCCGTTTGCCATCACGCCGTTCAGGCCGCACAGCAAGCCCGCCAGACCGGAGCCGATCATCGCGCAGAGCATCGGGAAGCGGTATTTCAGGTTGATACCGTACATCGCCGGTTCAGTGACGCCGAGGTAAGCGGAGATAGCAGCCGGAACGGAGATCTCACGCTCGTTGTGCTTACGGCTGACGATGATGATGCCGGTTACCGCTGAGGCCTGCGCAATGTTAGACAGGGCGATGATCGGCCAGACAGGCGTACCGCCGAGGCTCTGGATCATTTGCATATCGATCGCCAGCGTGGTCTGGTGCACGCCGGTGATCACCAGCGGAGCGTAGAGGAAGCCAAACAGCGCGGCACCGATTGGCGCGAAGCTGCCGGTCATCAGGTGACGGACCGCGAAGGCCACGCCGTCGCCAATCATGCGGCCAAACGGACCGATAAAGGCGTGCGCCAGGAACACCGCCAGGATCAGCGAGCAGACCGGGACCACCACCAGATACAGGTAATCCGGCACGATGCGCTTCAGGCGCGTCTCAATAAAGCCCAGCGCCAGACCCGCCAGCAATGCCGGGATTACCTGCGCCTGATAGCCCACTTTGGCGATGGTAAACAGGCCGAAGTTCCACACCTCTGGCGTTTGCTGACCAAGTAAGTAAGCGTTCATTAACTGCGGAGAGACCAGCGTCACGCCGAGCACGATACCGAGAATTGGCGTTCCGCCCATCTTGCGCACCGCGGACCAGCAGATCCCGACCGGCAGATAGAAGAAGATCGCTTCGCCAATCAGCCACAGGAAGTCATAGATACTTTGCAGCGCCGGGTACATCTGCGCCAGGGTTTTGCCGTCGCTCATTGGCACATCGCCGATGACGTTACGGAAGCCCAGAATTAAGCCCCCGCTGATCAGCGCTGGCAGCAGCGGGAAGAAGATCTCCGCAAAATGGGAAATCAGCTGCTCATGCCATTTCATATTCTGACGCGCGGCCTTCTTCGCCTGCTCTTTATCTGCGGAAGAGTGCCCGGTAGTCGCCAGCAGAGCCTGATAGTAATCGCCCACTTCGGTACCAATCACCACCTGGAACTGCCCGGCATTGGTGAAGCAGCCTTTAACCATGGAAAGCTCTTCAATGGCCTTCGGGTTGGCTTTGGCCGGATCGTTCAGCACGAAGCGCAGGCGGGTAATGCAATGGCTGACGGTGGCGATGTTGTCGCGTCCGCCGACCAGGACGATCAGCTGATCGATATCTGTTTGTTTGACTTTACTCATCATGAAACCTCATGACAGATGGTGATAGGGGTTATGACCTGTGCGCAAGCCTACTCCTTCAACGTGACGGCGAAAATGGGAACGTTCCCGAAATCGGGCGAAGATCACAATAATCCGCTGTGTGAGGGCACACTGGATTGCATTTCACTCGCAGTTTTTATGAATTTCTTCTCAAGAGTGTTTAAAAAATATCAGGTCAATATCTTAAAAATACAGGGAAGATCTTAAACATGATCTGGCCGGAACTTTACAGTCGGTTTCAGGCATAAGCTTGTCTTCATATACTGAAATAAACGTAGAGCAATAATGTACGGGAACAACGAGATCGTCAGTTATTTACAGGCCAATAAAATACTTGCGCTTAAACTCGACCATGCTGTTACTGCGGTCGGCCAGAACGTCAAAACACAGGTGAATATGATAGGGAAAGGCGCCACTCGGCTGTTGTATTACGCCTCATGTTTCACTGATGAATACAATGATGTTTGCCTGAGACAGAAGAGCGAAGACCTACGCTTCAGAGATGCCGTTTATAAATTAGTAAGCGGTGTGGATGTAGTCTATGAAATGCTTAGACTGTATTTTGAGGAAGTTTTCAAATACAAAAATCCTAAACAGTTAGAGTATATTAAACAGCGGCTAATGGCTGTAAATGTCCACATCGCTGCGGTTAGCCTTACCGGTGCCGGGTTTACATTAGCCGTTGCCGCCTGCGTTCGCCTTGGATTAAATATCAGCCTCGAATTAAGCGCCATTACCGGAAGATGGGCTTCCCGAGGTATTGCTTTTATTGGGCTGTATGGGGTAGTACAGCAAGCCGCCGATAGCGCGCATCGTCTGTACGTTGAATTTCCCGCCTGGTACTCGGCACTTTATGCTCAAGGGCTTGAAATGCTTTATTTTCTCATTGAGCCTGTGTTTCGCAGGACGGACGCGACACGTGCGCAATGGGCATCTGATGACGACATTGCGGATATCATCACCAGGTTGATCAGATAACAATGATGAATTACATCAAACGTTTTTTACGTTGGCAGGGGCGAATTATATTTTCGGTCTACGGCCCGGCCGCGTTAACAATCCTGTTTGCCCTGATACAGGCCCATTTCTTCCCCGGCAGTCCTGTCTGGCCAATTGGGCTTTTCTTCATTGTGGTCATGATTGTTTTTGGCTGCTATGTGAAATGGTAAAAGGCCAAACATTTCAATACAGATAACCACTAATAAGGTATTTCTATGTCTGCTCCCGCACATTTATGGCTTGAAGATGAGAATGGCTCGCCGATTGTCGGTTGTTGTGCAATGCCACTGCGTCTTGGATCTATTGAATTAAAATCCTTTTCCCATGGCGTAACTATTCCGGTTGACCCAAGCTGGGGAAAACTCACTGGTACACGCGTACATCGGCCTATAACAATAGTCAAAGAATTTGATCAGACAACGCCGCTTCTTTACCGGGCAGTTTGCGAAGGGCGAACCATGAAGAAGGCGACAATTAAAATGTACCGTATTCTTGAGTCTGGGATTGAGGCTGAGTATTTCAATATTATTCTGGAAAACGTCAAGTTCACAACGGTAGCGCCGTATCTCTCCCCCGGCAGTATGACCAGTACCCACCTGGAAACGCTGGAGCTGCGCTATGAGGCAATTACCTGGAAGTATACCGAAGGCAATATCCTGTACCGTGATTCATGGAACGATCGCTGTTGCGCATGAAAGCGAAAGGACTATGAGAGACGGGCAGGAATAACGATCTGACGCGGCTCAGCGCGCCCGTTGATCTGCTCTATCAGCTGCGCGGCAGCCTGCTGGCCAGACTCGGCGTAACCCGGATCAACGCTGATAATCTCCGGGTGTAAGAACTTCATCAGCGGCGTGCTTCCCACGCTCGCTAATTGCAGCTCCCCGATGCGCTGCTCCTGCAAATATTTGCTCGCACCCAATGCAAGGGTATCCGTGGCGCATACCAGGGCGGTGGTTTGTGGCGTCAGCACGCTGGAGACCTGTTCATATCCCTGTTTCATACCCAGACCAGGCAGCGCGGCCACGGCGGGGAGATTGTGTTTTTTACAAAACGCCAGGTACGCTTCATGGCGACGCTTGCCGGTGGTGATGTCGGCATGCGGCACGCCGAGATAGCTAATATGCCGATGGCCCTGTTCATACAGGCGCTGCATCAGGATCACGATCGCCCCTTCGTCATCGTAACAGACAGAGGCAAACCCGCTTGCGTCGCGCGCCAGCAGCACCAGTGACGGCTGCCAGGGTTTAAGCACGTCCTCTTTTAGGCCGGTAAATCCGAACAGCACCACCCCATCAATATTACGGCGCTGAAGCATACCGAGATGCTCCTCCACCATTTGCGCGGAGAACTTGCTCTCCATCATGATCGGATCGTAGCCCTGCTCGTAGAACGCGGGCAGCATCGTCTGTACGGCGAGGTTTTCGGAGAGGGAATCCAGGCGCGAGACGATAATGGCGACCACTTTATCGCTCTGCCCGCGCATGGCGCGCGCGGAGCGGGAAGGGGAAAAACCGTGCTGATTCATCACCGCCTCGACGCGCTCGCGTGTGCGCTCGCTGACACCGCTTTCGTTGTTCAGCACGCGTGAGACAGTCGATTTCCCCACGCCGCTTAAACGCGCGATGTCTTTAATCGTAAGGCGGTTCTGCATGCTGTATTCCCTGTAACAACGATAAAATAATCAATTGAGCCTAATGCTATCCTGCGAATTCGCTATGGGCAAAGTCTGGTTTACGTTCGGTTTATTTGCAGGGCGTTATAATACCGCCCGATTAGTCACAAACGGTATGGATAAATCTCTATACTGCGCGCCGATACCCAACTTTTTACTTACCGGAGGCCACATGGATCCCGATCCCACACCTCTCCTGACCCGGAGAAAACCTTCTTACCGGTAAGCCAGCTTTTTGCTGTCTCACCGGCGTGAGGCAGCAACGTTCATACGTTCCTGCTTGATAAATTAAGTGCCTGACAGGTACGGCTTTGCCACGCCTGCGGGAAAGACTGCGTCCGCCTTTGCGGATGCGGGGGAATGACTATGCTGAAAAATATCACCCGGCAGCTGCAAGCGCTGCTGAGCCGTCACCTGCCACATCGCCTGATTGCGCGCGATCCGCTGCCAAATGCCAACACCATGGCGGGAGCGGCAATCCCCGCTTCCCTGACCGAGCGCTGCCTGAACGTGGCGGCGATGGATGAAAACGAAGTCTGGCGCGCCTTTGGCGGCCACCCGGAAGGGCTGAACGCGCAAGAAGTGTCAAAAATCCGCGCGGAACATGGCGATAACCAGATCCCGGCGCAGAAACCCTCTCCCTGGTGGGTCCACCTGTGGCTCTGCTACCGCAATCCGTTCAACCTGCTGCTGACGGTGCTCGGGATTATCTCTTACGCCACTGAAGATCTGTTTGCCGCAGGCGTGATTGCCCTGATGGTAGGGATCTCCACGCTGCTGAACTTTATTCAGGAAGCGCGCTCCACCAAAGCGGCGGATGCGCTGAAAGCGATGGTCAGCAACACCGCCACCGTGTCGCGCGTGATTAACGACCTCGGCGAAAACGCCTGGATTGAGCTTCCCATTGACCAGCTGGTGCCGGGCGATCTGGTGAAGCTGGCGGCGGGGGACATGATCCCGGCGGATTTACGTATCATCCAGGCGCGGGATCTGTTCGTCGCGCAGGCGTCACTCACCGGTGAATCCCTGCCCGTAGAGAAGGTGGCGCGGACCCGCGATCCGCAGCAGATGAACCCGCTGGAGTGCGACACCCTGTGCTTTATGGGCACCACGGTGGTTAGTGGCACCGCGCAGGCGATTGTCACCGCCACCGGCGGCAATACATGGTTTGGACAGCTTGCCGGACGCGTCAGCGAGCAGGAGAGCGAGCCGAATGCGTTCCAGAAAGGCATTGGCCGCGTCAGCATGCTGCTGATCCGCTTTATGATGGTCATGACGCCAATTGTCCTGCTGATCAACGGCTACACCAAAGGCGACTGGTGGGAAGCGGCGCTGTTCGCGCTCTCCGTGGCCGTTGGCTTAACGCCGGAAATGCTGCCGATGATTGTCACCTCCACGCTGGCGCGCGGGGCGGTCAAACTCTCTAAACAAAAGGTGATCGTTAAACACCTCGACGCCATCCAGAACTTTGGCGCGATGGACATTCTTTGCACCGATAAAACCGGCACCCTGACCCAGGACAAAATCGTGCTGGAGAACCACACCGATATCGCCGGAAAGACCAGCGAACGGGTGCTGTACAGCGCGTGGCTGAACAGCCACTACCAGACCGGGCTGAAAAACCTGCTCGACGTGGCGGTGCTGGAAGGTGTGGATGAAGAGTCTGCCCGCATGCTCTCCGGGCGCTGGCAGAAGGTGGACGAAATTCCGTTCGACTTTGAACGACGCCGCATGTCGGTGGTGGTCAGCGAGCAGCCGGACGTGCATCAGCTGATCTGCAAAGGGGCATTGCAGGAGATCCTGAATGTTTCCACGCAGGTGCGCCATAACGGCGAGATCGTGCCGCTGGATGAGACCATGCTGCGCCGCATCAAACGCGTCACCGATAACCTGAACCGCCAGGGGCTGCGCGTGGTGGCGGTAGCCAGCAAGTTCCTGCCCGCGCGGGAAGGGGACTACCAGCGTATCGATGAATCTGATTTGATCCTCGAGGGTTACATCGCATTCCTCGATCCGCCGAAAGAGACCACCGCACCTGCGCTGAAAGCGCTGAAAGCGAGCGGTATCACCGTCAAAATTCTCACCGGCGACAGCGAGCTGGTGGCGGCAAAAGTGTGCGCCGAAGTGGGGCTGGACGCAGGCGACGTGGTGGTGGGGAGCGACATCGAAACGCTTTCTGACGACGAACTGGCGCAGCTTGCCCAGCGCACCACGCTGTTTGCCCGCCTGACGCCGATGCACAAAGAACGCATCGTAACGCTGCTGCGTCGTGAAGGGCACGTGGTGGGCTTTATGGGCGACGGCATCAACGATGCGCCGGCCCTGCGTGCGGCGGATATCGGTATCTCCGTAGACGGCGCGGTGGATATTGCCCGCGAAGCAGCGGATATCATTCTGCTGGAAAAGAGCCTGATGGTGCTGGAGGAGGGCGTCATCGAAGGGCGTCGCACCTTCGCCAATATGCTCAAATACATCAAAATGACCGCCAGCTCGAACTTCGGCAACGTCTTCAGCGTGCTGGTGGCGAGCGCGTTTCTGCCGTTTCTGCCGATGCTGCCGCTGCATCTGCTGATCCAGAACCTGATGTACGATGTCTCTCAGGTCGCCATCCCGTTTGATAACGTGGACGACGAGCAGATCCAGAAGCCGCAGCGCTGGAACCCCGCCGATCTGGGGCGCTTTATGCTGTTCTTTGGGCCGATCAGCTCTATCTTCGACATTCTGACTTTCTGCCTGATGTGGTTTGTGTTCCACGCCAACACCCCGGAACACCAGACGCTGTTCCAGTCCGGCTGGTTCGTGGTGGGGCTGCTGTCCCAGACGCTGATTGTGCACATGATCCGCACCCGCCGCATTCCGTTCATTCAGAGCCGTGCCGCGTGGCCGCTGATTGTGATGACGGGCATTGTGATGGCGCTCGGGATCGCGCTGCCGTTCTCGCCGCTGGCAAGCTACCTGCAACTTCAGGCGCTACCGCTGAGCTACTTCCCATGGCTGGTGGCGATCCTCGCGGGTTACATGGTGCTGACGCAGATGGTGAAGGGGTTCTATAGCCGTCGGTATGGGTGGCAGTAACGGCAAGCCCGGTGGCGCTGCGCTTACCGGGCCTACGATCCGAACGTAGGCCGGGTAAGGCGAAGCCGCCACCCGGCAGCTGGCTTTCCTCCCAAATTCAACAACCTGTGATCTCCGTCGGCGCATTCGCTTGACGACAATTTGAGCGCATGTTAACAGAATGTTTTGCCTGTATTTGGCCCGTCAGATAAGGAACATTCATGTTACGGTACAGTCTCTTAACCGCCGGGCTTATGCTCGGCGCCTCCGCCTTTGCCGCACCGGCAGGCGACCTTCCCTTAATGCCCTGGCCTGCGAAGGTTGAACGCCCGACCACTCAGGGCGCGCTGGAGCTTAACAATCAACTCACCGTGAGCGTAAGTGGCGACGATCTGGGGGATGCGGTCAACCGCCTGCGCCAGCGCATCGCCCTTCAAACCGGCTGGACGCTACAGCCGCAGGCCGAAAAACCTGACAAGCCGACCATCCGCATCGCCATCGCCAAAAAGGTGAAGCCGCAGCCGCTGCCGGACAGCGATGAGAGCTATAAACTCACGGTGGACGCCAACGGCGTAAATATCTCCGCCAATACCCGCTTCGGCGCGCTGCGCGCCATGGAAACCTTGCTTCAGCTGATGCAGAACGGCGCCGAAAACACCTCGATCCCGTGGGTGACCATTGAAGATTCGCCGCGCTTCCCGTGGCGCGGGCTGCTGCTCGATTCGGCGCGCCACTTCCTCCCGATTCCGGATATTAAACGCCAGATCGACGGCATGGCCGCGGCGAAGCTCAACGTGCTGCACTGGCATTTGACCGACGATCAGGGCTGGCGCTTCAGCTCAAAGCGCTACCCTAAGCTGACCCAGCTTGCCAGCGACGGGCTGTTCTACACCCCTGAGCAGATGCGCGAGATTGTGCGTTACGCTGCCGAACGCGGCATACGCGTGGTGCCGGAAATTGATATGCCGGGCCACGCCTCGGCGATTGCCGTCGCCTACCCGGAGCTGATGAGCGCGCCGGGGCCATACGCCATGGAGCGCCACTGGGGCGTGCTGAAGCCAGTGCTGGATCCCACCAAAGAGGCAACTTATACCTTTGCCGACGCGATGGTCAGCGAACTGGCGGCGATCTTCCCGGATCCATATCTGCATATTGGCGGCGATGAGGTTGACGACAGCCAGTGGAAAGCGAACGCTGCGATCCAGAGATTCATGCGCGACAATAAACTGGCGGACAGCCACGCGTTGCAGGCGTATTTCAACCGCAAGCTGGAGACGATCCTTGAGAAGCACCACCGGCAGATGGTTGGCTGGGATGAGATCTACCATCCCGATCTGCCGAAAAGCATTCTGATCCAGTCCTGGCAGGGACAGGACGCGCTGGGGCAGGTGGCGCAGAACGGTTATAAGGGCATTCTCTCAACCGGTTTCTACCTCGATCAGCCGCAATCAACCGCCTACCACTACCGCAATGAAATTGTGCCGCAGGGGCTGAACGGCGTGGATGTGATAGCGGACACCGACAGCGTCCAGAGCTGGGCTTTCTCCATGCCGCGCCTGAAGGGCAAGCCGGTGGAGGGGAGCTTCACCCTAGTGAAAGGGGATGCCGGCTGGCGCGGGTTTATTGATTTTGCCGGGAAATCGCGTCGGGCGGTGGATAACATTCAATGGCGGGACGACAATCAGGTAACGTTTACCGTTGATACCTGGATGGGTGAAACGCGTCCGGTCGTTTCTGTTGAGAACGATAAGCTCAGCGGCTATTTCCTGGTGGGTAACGCCCGCTACCCGATTAGCGGCACGCGTCTGGACGCTGTGCCAAAAGGCATACCGCCGGTGGTGCCGGACCCGGCGAACGAGGCCAATCTGCTCGGCGGTGAAGCCGCGCTGTGGGCGGAAAACGTGGTCGCGCCGGTGCTGGATATCCGTCTGTGGCCGCGCGCCTTTGCGGTGGCGGAGCGGCTATGGTCGGCGAAGGACGTCAACGACATCGACAACATGTATACCCGGCTCCAGGCGATGGACAGCTGGTCGACGGTGTCGGCTGGACTACAGCAGCATACCCAGCAGCAGGTGCAGTTCACGCGCCTCGCCAACAATGCGGATACCCTGCCGCTGCAAATTCTCGCCCAGGCGCTTGAACCGGCGCAGTATTACACCCGCCAGCATCTTAAGTTCCAGGCTGGAAACTATCATCAGTTTGAGCCGCTCAACCGGCTCGCTGATGCGCTAAACCCGGAAAGTGCGACCGGGCGTCAGATGAATAAATGGGCGGACCGTCTGGTGAGCGACGCGGAAGACACGGAAAGCGCCGACGCGCTGCGCCACGTCTTTAACCGCTGGCAGAACAACACCAGCGACGCGCTGGCGCTAAGCGAAAACAGCTATCAGTTGAAGGCCATTAAGCCGGTGATCCAGGAGGTGGATAAGCTGGCCGCGATTGGCCTGAGGCTGACGGATCTGGTGGCGCGCCAGGGCACGCTGGATGATAAAGAGATTGCGTCGATCCAGAGCGAACTGGATAACGCGGCGAAGGTTCAGGACGAGGTGGTGATTGCGGCGGTGTACCCGCTGGAAACGCTGCTGCGCGCGACGCGGAATCAGTAGTAAAGAACCCTCACCCCAGCCCTTTCCCAAAGGGAGAGGGTGTATAAATTCCCTCTCCCTTTGGGAGAGGGTTAGGGTGAGGGAATCAGATCACTCAGTCCTTCAACACCCATGCCTCTCTCCAGTGCGCGCCCACGCCTGGTTCAAACTGGTTTGCGGTTGGGCTGTACTGCACGCAGTAGCCGCTGAACGGGACAGGCCTGCATTCGTAGGTCTTACCGTCTTTCGGCTGTAGCACTACGGTGCCCGCTTTGTAGGACGCGACGTTATCCGGGAAGATAAAGTCATGCGGGCCGTTGCTGTCCGCCGCGTCGCTTTCCAGCATCAGATCCAGCACGTCCTGCGCGAACAGGGTGCCGTCTTTGTTGGTGGCGTAGTATTTCAGCATATGGTGACCCGCCGTGACGTCAGTCAGGGTCATGGTCACGTCCTGGCTGGCGTTATTCATCTCCTGCTTCAGATACCCCTTTTCCGCACCGCTGTGGTTCATCACGTGCGCTTCAACGTTCACGTCGCCTTTGGTGTTCACGTGGAAGGTGACGGACGCCTTGCCATTCTCGATTTTGCTGTAGTGCAGGTTAGATACCGCGATGGTTTCATTCACTTCCGCCTTCTGCTCTTCGTACGAAATCGCAACGGACTGGAGGGCGCTGCCGTCTTTGACGAAGACGCTGTTCGCGCCGTGAACCGGGCTAATTTCGCCCGCTTCATCCTTTACCCCGACACGCACATCGCTGTACGCGGCGTTGATCTTCTGCGCCAGATCGTAGGACCACTGGTTCGCATCCCCCTGGGCAACGGAGCCGATGGTCAGCTCGGTACGCAGGGCGGCAACTTCCCCGTTGGCGTCGAAGAAGCGTGCAATCACTTTATCGCCCGTGTTCAGGTTATTCCCGGCAATCTGTCCGCTCAGGGTTTTACTCCACTGGGATATCACCGCTGGGGTGTCGTCCGGCGTGACGTTGCCGCCGTTACCGAAATCAACGTCAATGGCCTGATAGAAACTGTTTGCGGTATCCGCAATTTCCCACACGCCATAAATAACCTGGTAGCCCGTACGTTCCGGGACATTACAGGTCATGGATTTTGTCATCGCCGGTGCCTGACCATTTCCGTTAATAGTACAGAACGGCGTTAATTCGAACTGGTCACGGGTCAGCGGTTTATTGGGGTCCCAGTTTTGTTTGGTAATGTAATAACGCCAGTTGGTGGTTTTATGCGGCGCGGTATGGTGCCAGACAAATTCATGCGGGCCTGCCGTCATGGGATTTTTGGTCCAGGCGTTCAGGCTCTGCTTATCAAGCTGGGAGTAGCTGGCAATACCGGCGCTGGCAAGCTGGCCGTCAGGCGGCATCGCACCCGTCGGGAAGCCGGAGGTCTTTTCTACGCTCTGCGGTTCATATTGTACAGAGCCACAGTCAATATTCTGGCCGAGCTTACACATATAAGCGCGGCTGGCAGGGGATTCTATATATCCGTGTGCAAGTGCGGAAGACGCAACCGTTAATGTGGTTACCGCCAGCGCAATTTTAGAGAGTTTCATTCATCATCCATTAATTAGAATAGAGCAAGGCAGCGTCAGTCTATTAATGGAGTGGCGGATGCGTCATTTTCCGGAGAGAGTAAAAATGGTCGAAATAAAAAAAGGCAGCCAGAGCTGCCTTCTCTTTCTTGAAATAAATTAGCGACGTACGGCAATCGCTTCAATTTCAATTTTCACGTCTTTTGGCAGACGCGCTACTTCCACGCAGGAGCGCGCCGGGAAGGTGGCGTTGTGCTCGGTGAAGAACGCTTCGTAAGTGGCGTTAACGGTCGCAAAATCATTCAGATCTTTCACGAACACGGTGGTTTTGACGATATCGCCCACTTTCAGACCGGCAGATTCGACGATCGCCTGCACGTTTTCCAGCGACTGACGCGCCTGCGCCGCTACGTCGGCAGGTACTTCACCGGTTTTTGGGTTCACCGGGATCTGGCCAGAAGTGATGATCATGCTGCCCAGATCAACGCCCTGAACGTATGGGCCGATAGCCGCTGGTGCATTTTCCGTCGCGAGTACTTTGCTCATTTTTTCTCCAGAATTACAGCGTTAAGAATGTTCCCGGCCATTATAACAGCCGGGATTTCATTACCAACCTCAATTAGTTGGCCAGCACCACATAATGAGAAAACTCTTTTTCGCAGTATTTGCATTTGAGTGCGATGTCATTGGCGCGCTTTTTCACTGCAAAGCTGGAGGAAACCGGCTCAGCATGACTGATGCAGTTGCTGTTCGGGCAGACCAGCACGCTTTCGATACGTTCTGGCAGGCTCGGGCGTGATTTGCCGACCACTTCGTACTCGTCGATGCGGTTGACGGTGGCGTCCGGCGCGTACAGCGACAGCTGGTTAACCTGCTCGTCGGTCAGGAAGGTGTTCTCGATTTTGATCAGGTCTTTGCGGCCCATCTCGCCCGACGGCAGGTTCAGGCCGATGGTGATGCGCTGGTCGGTTTCGGTCAGTTTGAACAGCGTCAGCAGCTTAAAGCCCACCTGCGCAGGGATGTGGTCAATCACGGTGCCACGCTTGATGGCTTCAACCTGGAGTTTGTTATCGTGTGTCATGGTCGTCTCCCCTTACAGAGCTAATTCGCGATTCAGAACCAGTGCCAGTAACGCCTGGCGAGCGAAGATGCCGTTCCCGGCCTGCTGGAAGTACCAGGCGTGCGGCGTTTTATCCACGTCTGTGGTGATCTCATCGATGCGCGGCAGCGGGTGCAGCACCTTCATGTTGTCGCGCGCGCCTTCGAGGTCGCCGGCGCGCAGCACGAACTGCGCCTTCACGTTGGCGTACTCGGATGGGTCAAGACGCTCTTTCTGCACGCGGGTCATGTAGAGAATATCCACGTTGCCCATCACCTCTTCGATGCTGGCGTGCAGGCTCCACGCGATGCCTTTTTCGTCCAGCATATCGAGAATGTACTGCGGCATCGCCAGCGCGTCCGGCGCGATGAAGAAGAAGCGGTTGCCGTTAAATTTCGCCAGCGCCTGGGTCAGGGAATGGACGGTTCGGCCATATTTCAGGTCCCCGACCATGGCGATGTTCAGGTTCTCAAGCGTGCCCTGCGTCTCCTGAATGGTGAACAGATCCAGCAGGGTCTGCGTTGGGTGCTGGTTGGCACCGTCACCGGCGTTCAGCACCGGAATGCCGCCGGAGAACTCGGTCGCCAGGCGCGCCGCGCCCTCCTGCGGGTGGCGCATCACAATCGCGTCGACGTAGGTACTGATAACCGAAATGGTATCCGCCAGGGTCTCGCCTTTTTTACCCAGCGACGTGTTGCTGCTGTCCGAGAAGCCCACCACGCTCGCGCCCAGGCGGTGCATGGAGGTTTCAAAGGAGAGGCGCGTGCGGGTCGAGGCTTCGAAGAAGCAGCTCGCAATCACCTTGTGCTTCAACAGCTCCGGTTGCGGATTGGCCTTCAGTTTTGCCGCGGTTTCCAGAACCAGTTCCAGCTCTTCGCGGCTGAGGTCGTTTATGGAAATGATGTGTTTTTGATAAAGCGGATTCATGTTTATCTCCTGACGCCGGGCAAAAAAAAGCCCCTCAAATGAGGGGCTCTGGGAATAGGTTTAGCAACGGGAAGAAAAACGGCAGGCCAGCGTCTGATTTCAGACGCGGTAAGACGTTGTGTCGTACACGCTTGACCATGCTTCCTCCCGGCAAATTGTCGGGCATTATACGCAGCTCGCTTTTGGGATCAAGCGATTTAATGCACGCTTTACTCAATGCAAACGGTTCTTTATGAATATTAATGCGTTCTGAGTAAATAATTAATTTGCTTATGCACCAGCGCGGTGCGCTTCACTATGCGGGGCGCGACCCAGACAATACTGCTTCCGGCCACCACGCCTAAAATTTCCGGTAACTGGTGATAATCCAGAATACGCGCCACCGCGCGGCCATATCCGGCGACGGTATGGATAAGGATAAATTCGCTGTTGTGCTCCACGCTCACCACCATTTCAGAGACGGTACGCGCCGCATCGGGGGCCGGGCGCAGCTGGGGATTCAGCGAATAAATCTTTAGTCCTTTGGCATTGCGAATTTTTATGACACCAAGCAACTTGAGCAGACGTGAAACGGTGGACTGGCTGATGGTCTCAAAACCCCGCTCCTGTAAGTCGCGGCGGATCTCTTCCTGGGAGAGATAGCTCTTTTCCGCGATCAGACGCTGGCAGACCGTTAGCTGTAGTTGCTCTTTGGGAGAGTACTCTTCGTAATCCATCATAGTTCCCATATCAGTTCCCGAAATAACCGGTGGCACCGCACCGATCCGTAGGCCGGATAAGCGCAGCGCCATCCGGCAAATCACAACAAAGCGCCCAGGCTTAACGCCACCATAATCACCACCGTTAAAATCCCCAGCAGCGGCGCGACCCATTTCAGATAACGCACGTAGGGCACGCGGGCGATAGCCAGCCCGCCCATCACGACGGCAGAGGTGGGAGTGATCAGGTTAACGATGCCGGACGCCGACTGGTAAGCCGTAACCACCAGGTCGCGGTTGACGTTAGCGAAATCGGCAAGGGGCGCCATGATCGGCATCGTCAGAACGGCCAGGCCGGACGAAGAAGGCACAAGAAACGACAGCACCACTTCCAGCCAGTACATCACGTTGATGAACGCCACCGTCGACAAGCCGGTGACCATTCCCTCGGCGCTGTGCAAAATGGTGTGGGTAATCATGCCCTTATCCATGATCACTACGATACCGCGCGCGATGCCGATAATCAGCGCGACGCCCAGCAAATCTCGCGCGCCGTTGATAAAGGTTGAGGTCAGCTCCTCTTCGCTCATGCGGGCGATCAGCCCGACGATAATGGCGCTGGCGAGGAACACCGCCGAGATCTCCGCCATCCACCAGCCCAGCACCGCCACGCCGTAGATCATCACCGCGAAGGCGAGGGCGAAGATCACCAGGATGAGTTTGCGCACCGGGGTAAACTCCAGCGACTGCTCGCCCTTGTTGCCGAGGAAGTGGGCGCGGTTCTCTTCCTGCTTATCCGCCACGATCGACAGCGACGGATCCTTGCGCACCTTACGGGCGTAACGCATTACCCACGCCACGCAGATGATCCAGCCGATCACCAGCAGCGCGATGCGCAACATGATGCCGTTGGTGAAGGGAATCCCGGCGGCGTTGGCGGCGATCACCGTGGCGAACGGGTTGATGGTGGAGCCGAGGGTGCCGATCCCCGCGCCGAGCAGCACGGTAGAGGCCGCAACCACCGGATCGAACCGCGCCGCCAGCATCACCGGCACCAGTAAGGTATAGAAGGGCAGCGACTCTTCTGCCATGCCGTAAATCGTGCCGCCCGCGGCAAACAGCGCCATCAGGATCGGGATCATCCACTCTTCGCGGCCGCGCAGCCGGGTGGTGACGCGCTCGATCCCGGCGTCTATCGCCCCGGTTTTGGTAACGATCCCGAGGAATCCGCCGATGATCAGAATAAACAGCGCCACGTCGATGGCTCCGGCCTGGCCGGATTCCGGATCGTACAGCCCGGCAATCGGCGCCATCAGCACGGAGACCAGACCTTGCGGGTGCGCTGCCACGTGCGCGTAGGTGCCAGCAACCGGCACTTCTTTACCGAGCGCCTCGTTCATTGCCATATGGTACTGCCCGGCCGGAACAATCCACGTCAGCACGGCAACCACGGCAATCAGAAAAAAGAGAATGGTGTAAGCGGAGGGAAACTTGAACTTGCCCATGATGTTCTCCTGAACCCGGCGCACCCCGCGGCGCGCCGGGCGGTGATTAGTCGCCGAGTGTCGCCACCATGACCGCCTTAATGGTGTGCATGCGGTTCTCTGCTTCGTCGAAGACGATGGAGTTCGGTGATTCGAAGACCTCTTCCGTCACCTCCAGCCCCTTCAGCCCGTACGCCATCTCGATTTCGCGGCCCACCTTAGTGTGCTCGTTGTGGAATGCCGGCAGGCAGTGCATGAACTTGACGTTCGGGTTACCGGTGGCCTTCATCACGTCCGCGTTAATCTGATATGGCTTCATCAGGCTGACGCGCTCGGCCCAGGCTTCCTTCGGCTCGCCCATGGAGACCCACACGTCGGTGTAGAGAAAATCGGTCCCCTGCACGCCTTCTTCCACGTCGTCGGTGAGGGTGATGCGCGCGCCCGTCTCTTTCGCAATGGCGCGGCACTGCTCAACCAGGCCTGCCTCCGGCCAGAAGGATTTCGGCGCCACGAGGCGGATATCCATCCCCATCTTGGCCGCACCGACCATCAGCGAGTTGCCCATGTTGTTGCGCGCGTCGCCGAGATAGGCAAAGCTCAGCTCCGGCAGGGTTTTGCCCGGGGAGTGCTCCAGCATGGTCATCAGATCGGCGAGAATTTGGGTCGGGTGGAACTCGTCGGTCAGGCCGTTCCACACCGGCACCCCCGCGTACTCGCCCAGCTCTTCAACGATGGCCTGGCCGTAGCCGCGATATTCGATGCCGTCATACATGCGGCCCAGCACGCGGGCGGTGTCTTTCATCGACTCTTTATGGCCAATCTGCGAGCCGCTTGGGCCGAGATAGGTGACCTGCGCGCCCTGGTCGAACGCGCCCACTTCGAAGGCGCAGCGGGTGCGGGTGGAGGTTTTTTCAAAGATCAGGGCGATGTTTTTCCCGACCAGGGTTTGCTTCTCGCGCCCGGCTTTTTTGGCGGCCTTGAGCTCGATGGCGAGGTCAATCAGGTACTGGATCTCCGCCGGGGTGTAGTCCAGCAGTTTCAGGAAGTTGCGGTTTTTCAGGTTAATGGTCATGGGGAAATCCTTTTTAAATTGTTAGCTGTCTGATGCCCTCACCCCGGCCCTCTCCCACGGGGAGAGGGGGGCTTACATTCCCTCTCCCTCCGGGAGAGGGTTAGGGTGAGGGGAGGGGTTTAGTTACGAATCAACGTGCCTTTCTCGCCCGCCAGGATCTCCGCGCCGTCATTCAGCGCGCCGATCCCGGCAATGCCGCCGCAGGCCTCAACAAACTCGCGGCAGGCGGCTACTTTCGGCCCCATCGATCCGGCGTCGAACTGCATGCCTCTGAGCAGCTCCGGCGTCACCTGCGCCAGCGGACGTTGGGTTGGCTTGCCCCAGTCGAGGTACACCGCGTCGGCATCGGTGAGGATCAGCAGGGCGTCGGCCTCGATCTGGCGCGCCAGCAGGGCGGCGGAGAGGTCTTTGTCGATCACCGCCTCAATGCCGCGATAGCCGTTGGCGTTTTCCACCACCGGCACGCCGCCGCCGCCGTTGCAGATCACCAGATGGTCGCGCTGGATAAGCGCCGTGATGGCGTCGCTCTCGACAATGCGCTTCGGCTGCGGAGAGGGCACCACGCGGCGGAAGTAGCTGCCGTCGGCCTTAAACACCCAGCCTTTCTCCGCGGCCAGCGTTTTTGCCTGGGCTTCGCTGTAGACCGGGCCGATGTACTTGGTCGGGTTACTGAAGGCCGGGTCGGCGGCGTCCACTTCCACCTGCGTGAGCAGGACGCTGACCTCGCGCTGGGGCAGATTGTTTTTCAGCGCCTGCTGGAGCATGTAGCCGATCATCCCCTGGCTTTCGGCGCCGAGAACGTCCAGCGGGTAGGGCGTGACTTTGTCGTAGGCGCTGTTTTGCAGCGCCAGCAGTCCGACCTGCGGGCCGTTGCCGTGCACCAGCACCACGCGCCACTGCTCCGTTAAGCCGGCGATGGTGCGGGCGGCCTGCTCGATGTTCTGGCGCTGGATGTCCGCTTCAAGCGGTTCGCCGCGCTTGAGCAGCGCGTTGCCGCCAAGGGCCACAACCAGAGTGGGTTTACGTTCCATGATGGCTCCTTTAAATTCCGTCGCGTTCCAGTGGGCAGCTCATGCAGCGTGCGCCGCCGCGACCGCGTCCCAGCTCGTCGCCCGGGATCGGCAGCACGGTGATGCCCGCCTTGTCGTACTTCTCGTTGGTCCAGACGTTGCGCTCGTAGCCGATCACCACGCCCGGGCGGATGGTCAGGACGTTGTTAGCGTCGTTCCACTGCTCGCGTTCGGCTTCAAAGGCATCGCCGCCGGTGGTGATCAGACGTACCTGGTTAATGCCGAGCGCTTTCTCGATGGCGTGCAGCAGGTCGGTTTCCTGGGTGCGCAGCAGGCCGCCGCGGCCGTCCGGGGTGAGCGTCCAGCACTGGGCGTCTTTGCGCACCACTTCCGGGTAGACGGAGAAGGTATCCACGTCGATGTGGGTCATGACGGTGTCGAGGTGCATGCAGGAGCGGTGTTTTGGCAGCTCAACGGCAATCACGCGCTCGGCCTGGCGGTGTTTAAACAGGCTGTTAGCGAGGAACTCCACGCCCTGCGGGGTGGTGCGTTCGGACATGCCGATCAATACCGCCCCGCGACCAATGACTAATACGTCGCCGCCTTCTAAAGTGGCGTGGTCGTAATTAATATTCTCGTCGCCGAAATACTTAATAAACTCGCCGTCGGCAAATGCGGGATGCCAGCGATATATTGCCCGCAGGTTATTCGTTTCACGCTGGCGGGCGGGTTTCGCCATCGGATTAATGGAGACGCCGTTATATATCCAGCAGGAGGTATCGCGGGTAAATAAGTGGTTCGGCAGCGGCTTCATAATAAAATCATTTGCCGTGTGGGTATCGACCACCATATTTTTAATGGCCGCCGGAATTTCACCGTAGGTTAATCCGCCGCTTAACCTGCGCGCCAGTTCGCGGTGCGGCATATCCGCCAGCCAGCCGCGTACGTCGGCGGCGAAGGTTGGCCCCAGGCGATAGTCGGAGATTTGTGTTTCAAGAAGCCAGGCTTTTGCTTCCGCAATATCAAGCGTTTGCGTAAGAAGGTCGGTCAACAGGAGGACTTCCACACCCTGCTCGCGCAGCGTGTTTGCGAAGATGTCATGCTCTTCACCCGCCCGTTCAACCGAGAGCACGTCATCAAATAACAGCTCCTGACAGTTTGAGGGGGTTAACCGTTTCAGACTTAAATTAGGACGGTGCAGCATAACGCTACGCAATTGACCAATTTCAGAACCGACGTAATGCTTTTCCATAATTATTCCTTTAACTTTTTTCAGAATAAAAAGGGCATGCGCCATGTGAGGTGTTTAATTTCATGGCGGCTAAGCTCAATAGATTTCGTGAGTTATAGTAGGCGCTTAAATAATGGTTATTGTGACATTGCTCACGCGAAAACCGATATTGATGAGTTTGTTTTCAATTGCATGATTCGTATCAGATAATGATTAATTTCATATTATTACGGGATGAATAGCTAAGCAGGAACGGGTGGCAATATTTGAGTTTGTTATTATTTTGTAGAATTACACGTTTTGAAATGTTTAGTTATATGGTTGATTTTAATAGATAAAATGTTGATTCGGGAATAGCTATGCAATAATGACAGTTAACTATTTTTCACTTAAGATAAATCAATAAATAATTATGGATTTTTAAAGGAAATAACCAAAGTGATAAAGTGTGATATGCCAACAGGTTTTGTGAGTTACGTTTTAAATTCAGTGAGTTAGACCCTATGTGCAAAGTGCATGAAATGAGGTTATGCATAACCACTGCATAAATGCCTGTGTGCAATTAACAGTGGATTAACACATTTCCCGATAAACATGCGCTGACGCAAATCTTGTCAAAAAAGGGCTGGTATGGAAGAAGCAATTCTCGTATAAAACATGAAAATGAAACAATGTTTTAATCTGAGGGTTGTATCATGATTATTGGCAATATTCATCATCTCCAGTCCTGGCTGCCAGAAGAGCTGCGTCAGGCCATTGAGCACGTTAAGGCCCACGTCACCGACGCGACGCCGACCGGCAAGCACGACATCAACGGCAACAGCCTGTTTTATTTGGTTTCGGAGGACATGACCCAGCCGTTCGCCGAGCGTCGTGCTGAATACCATGCACGCTATCTGGATATTCAGATTGTGCTGAAGGGGCAGGAAGGGATGACCTTCAGTACCCTGCCGCACGGTACGCCGGACACCGACTGGCTGGCGGACAAAGACATCGCGTTCCTGCCGGAAGGCGAGCAGGAGAAAACCGTGGTGCTGAGCGAAGGGGATTTTGTGGTGTTCTGGCCGGGTGAGGTGCATAAGCCGCTGTGCGCGGTGGGGGCACCTGCTAAGGTCAGGAAAGTGGTTGTTAAAATGCTGGTGGAGTAATTTTCCCTCACCCTAACCCTCTCCCCGTGGGAGAGGGCCGGGGTGAGGGCACCAGACCGCACCCACGCATAATGTGATCCAGCTTAAACTTCCCGCACTCCCTCTCCATCTCTCATTTACCTGCGCTTTTCCTGCGTCATAGTATGATCGTTAATTTAACGAACGCTGTTCTATAATGTAGAACAAAATGATTCAGCAAGGAGATCTCATGCCGCAGTCCGCGTTGTTCACGGGTATCATTCCCCCTGTCTCCACCATTTTTACTGCCGATGGCCAGCTCGATAAGCAGGGCACCGCCGCGCTGATCGACGATCTCATCAAAGCAGGCGTTGACGGCCTGTTCTTCCTGGGCAGCGGCGGCGAGTTCTCCCAGCTCGGCGCCGAAGAGCGTAAAACCATTGCCCAATTTGCGATGGATCATGTCGATCGTCGCGTGCCGGTCCTGATCGGCACCGGCGGCACCAACGCCCGGGAAACCATTGCGCTCAGCCAGCACGCGCAGCAGGCGGGCGCGGACGGCATCGTGGTGATCAACCCCTATTACTGGAAAGTGTCAGAAGCGAACCTGATCCGCTATTTCGAGCAGGTGGCCGACAGCGTCACGCTGCCGGTGATGCTCTATAACTTCCCGGCGCTGACCGGGCAGGATCTGACCCCGGCGCTGGTGAAAACCCTCGCCGACTCGCGCAGCAACATCGTCGGCATCAAAGACACCATCGACTCCGTCGCCCACCTGCGCAGCATGATCCACACCGTCAAAGCCGCCCATCCGCACTTCACCGTGCTGTGCGGCTACGACGATCATTTGTTTAATACCCTGCTGCTCGGCGGCGACGGGGCGATCTCGGCGAGCGGTAACTTTGCCCCGCAGGTGTCGGTGAATCTTCTGAAAGCCTGGCGGGATAAAGACGTGGCGAAAGCGGCTGAGTATCATCAGACCTTACTGCAAATACCGCAGATGTATCAGCTGGATACGCCGTTTGTGAATGTGATTAAAGAGGCGATAGTGCTCTGCGGCCGCCCGATTTCCACGCACGTGCTGCCTCCCGCCTCTGCGCTGGACGAGCCGCGCAAGGCGCAGCTGAAAACCCTGCTGCAACAGCTCAAGCTCTGCTGAGCCGGACGATAACCATGACCATCGAGAAGATTTTCACCCCGCAGGACGAGGCGTTTTATGCCGTCATCACCCACGCGGCGGGGCCGCAGGGCGCGCTGCCGCTGACCCCGCAGATGCTGATGGAATCCCCCAGCGGCAACCTGTTCGGCATGACGCAGAACGCCGGGATGGGCTGGGATGCCAACAAGCTGACCGGCAAAGAGGTGCTGATTATCGGCACCCAGGGCGGGATCCGCGCCGGGGACGGACGCCCGGTCGCGCTGGGCTACCACACCGGGCACTGGGAGATCGGCATGCAGATGCAGGCGGCGGCGAAGGAGATCACCCGCAACGGCGGGATCCCGTTCGCCGCCTTCGTCAGCGATCCGTGCGACGGGCGCTCTCAGGGCACGCACGGCATGTTCGACTCCCTGCCGTACCGCAACGACGCGGCGATCGTGTTTCGCCGCCTGATCCGCTCCCTGCCGACACGCCGGGCGGTGATCGGCGTGGCAACCTGCGATAAAGGGCTGCCCGCCACCATGATCGCGCTGGCCTCCATGCACGACCTGCCGACCATTCTGGTGCCGGGCGGGGCGACGCTGCCGCCGACCGTGGGGGAAGACGCGGGCAAAGTGCAGACCATCGGCGCGCGCTTCGCCAACCATGAACTCTCCTTGCAGGAGGCCGCCGAGCTGGGCTGTCGCGCCTGCGCGTCGCCGGGCGGCGGGTGTCAGTTCCTCGGCACGGCGGGCACCTCGCAGGTAGTGGCGGAAGCGCTGGGTCTGGCGCTGCCGCACTCCGCGCTCGCGCCGTCCGGGCAGGCGGTGTGGCTGGAGATCGCCCGCCAGTCGGCGCGGGCGGTGAGCGAGCTGGATAACCGCGGCATCACCACGCGCGATATCCTCACCGACAAAGCCATCGAAAACGCCATGGTGATCCACGCGGCGTTCGGCGGCTCGACGAATTTACTGCTGCACATCCCGGCCATCGCCCACGCGGCGGGCTGCACGATCCCGGACGTAGAGCACTGGACGCGCGTCAACCGTAAGGTGCCGCGCCTGGTCAGCGTGCTGCCCAACGGCCCGGACTATCACCCGACCGTGCGCGCCTTCCTCGCGGGCGGCGTGCCGGAGGTGATGCTCCACCTGCGCGATCTCGGTCTGCTGCACCTGGACGCCATGACCGTCACCGGCCAGACGGTGGGCGAGAACCTCGACTGGTGGCAGGCATCCGAGCGCCGTAAGCGCTTCCGCCAGTGCCTGCGCGAGCAGGATGGCGTGGATCCGGATGACGTGATCCTGCCGCCGGAGAAGGCAAAAGCGAAAGGGCTGACCTCAACGGTTTGCTTCCCGACGGGCAACATCGCGCCGGAAGGCTCGGTGATCAAGGCCACGGCGATCGACCCGTCGGTCGTCGGTGAAGATGGCGTTTACCGCCACACCGGCCGGGCGCGGGTGTTTGTCTCGGAAGCGCAGGCAATCAAGGCCATCAAGCGGGAAGAGATCAAGCAGGGCGATATCATGGTGGTGATCGGCGGCGGGCCGTCCGGCACCGGCATGGAAGAGACCTACCAGCTTACCTCCGCGCTGAAGCATATCTCGTGGGGCAAGACGGTATCGCTCATCACCGATGCGCGATTCTCGGGCGTGTCGACGGGGGCCTGCTTCGGCCACGTATCGCCGGAGGCGCTGGCGGGCGGGCCGATTGGCAAGCTGCGCGATAACGACATCATTGAGATAGCCGTCGACCGACTGACATTAACGGGCAGCGTGAACTTTATCGGCACCGCGGATAACCCGCTGACGCCGGAGGAGGGCGCACGCGAGCTGGCAATGCGGCAGACGCACCCGGACCTGCACGCCCACGACTTTTTGCCGGACGATACCCGGCTGTGGGCGGCGCTGCAGTCGGTGAGCGGCGGCACCTGGAAAGGCTGTATTTATGACACCGATAAAATTATCGAGGTAATTAACGCCGGTAAAAAAGCGCTCGGCATTTAATTATTTTCTAAGATAAAACCGTCTGCGGGAAATATTCCGCGGACGGTTTTCGCATGTCTGTAATTTGCTAATTTAAACAATAAGTTGTGATATATCGTTGGCGTCACAAAAGCAAAATAACGTAATTCGGAAATAAGATATGACCATTGCTGGTTAATTGAACAGCTCATTACACTCCATTAACACGATGTTGTAATTCAGCACACTACATAAGGGTGTAATTCTGATGACGCAATTAACCATGAAAGACAAAATTGGCTACGGGCTGGGTGACACCGCCTGCGGCTTCGTCTGGCAGGCCACGATGTTCCTGCTGGCCTATTTCTACACCGACGTCTTCGGCCTGTCGGCGGGCATTATGGGTACGCTGTTTTTGGTCTCCCGCGTGCTCGACGCCGTGACCGACCCGCTGATGGGGCTGCTGGTCGACCGCACCCGCACGCGGCACGGCCAGTTCCGCCCGTTCCTGCTGTGGGGCGCCATCCCGTTTGGCATCGTCTGCGTGCTGACCTTCTACACGCCGGACTTCTCCGCGCAGGGCAAAATCATCTACGCCTGCGCGACCTACATTCTCCTGACCCTGGTCTACACCTTCGTTAACGTGCCGTACTGTGCCATGCCGGGCGTCATTACCGCCGACCCGAAAGAGCGTCACGCCCTGCAGTCGTGGCGTTTCTTCCTGGCGGCGGCGGGATCGCTCGCCATCAGCGGCATCGCGCTGCCGCTGGTGAGCATCATCGGCAAGGGGAACGAGCAGGTGGGCTATTTCGGTGCCATGTGCGTGCTGGGCCTGACCGGCGTGGTGCTGCTCTACGTCTGCTTCTTCACCACCAAAGAGCGCTACACCTTTGAAGTGCAGCCGGGCTCGTCGGTGGCGAAAGACCTCAAGCTGCTGCTGGGCAACGGCCAGTGGCGGATCATGTGCGCGTTCAAGATGATGGCGACCTGCTCCAACGTGGTGCGCGGCGGGGCGACGCTCTACTTCGTGAAATACGTGATGGATCACCCGGAGATGGCGACCCAGTTCTTACTCTACGGCAGCCTCGCCACCATGTTTGGCTCGCTCTGCTCCTCCCGACTGCTGGGCCGCTTCGATCGCGTCACCGCCTTCAAGTGGATCATCGTCGCCTACTCGCTGATCAGCCTGCTGATTTTCGTCACCCCGGCGGAGCATATTGCCCTGATTTTCGCCCTTAACATCCTGTTCCTGTTCGTCTTTAACACCACCACGCCGCTGCAGTGGCTTATGGCCTCTGACGTGGTGGACTACGAGGAGAGCCGCAGCGGGCGCCGCCTCGACGGGCTGGTGTTCTCCACCTACCTGTTCAGCCTGAAGATTGGCCTGGCGATTGGCGGGGCGGTGGTGGGCTGGATCCTGGCGTACGTGAACTACTCCGCCAGCAGCAGCGTGCAGCCGGTCGAGGTGCTGACCACCATCAAAATCCTGTTCTGCGTGGTGCCGGTGGTGCTCTACGCGGGCATGTTCATCATGCTGTCGTTCTATAAGCTCACCGATGCCCGCGTGGAGGCCATCAGCCAGCAGCTGATCAAGCACCGCGCGGCGCAGGGCGAGGCCGTTCCCGACGCTGCGACAGCCGCATCCCATTAACCGGAGGCACTATGGAAATCACTAACCCTATTCTGACCGGCTTCAACCCGGACCCGTCCCTGTGCCGTCAGGGCGAGGACTACTACATCGCCACCTCGACCTTCGAGTGGTTCCCCGGCGTGCGCATCTACCACTCCCGCGACCTGAAAAACTGGTCGCTGGTCAGCACCCCGCTGGACCGCGTGTCGATGCTGGACATGAAGGGCAACCCGGACTCCGGCGGCATCTGGGCGCCGTGCCTGAGCTACGCCGACGGCAAATTCTGGCTGCTCTACACCGACGTGAAGATTGTCGACTCGCCGTGGAAAAACGGCCGCAACTTCCTCGTCACCGCGCCGTCCATCGAGGGACCGTGGAGCGAGCCGATCCCGATGGGCAACGGCGGGTTTGACCCGTCCCTGTTCCACGACGACGATGGCCGCAAATACTATATTTACCGCCCGTGGGGGCCGCGCCACCACAGCAACCCGCACAACACCATCGTGTTGCAGGCGTTTGACCCGCAGACCAGCACCCTCTCGCCCGAGCGCAAAACCCTGTTTACCGGCACGCCGCTCTGCTACACCGAGGGGGCGCACCTGTATCGCCACGCGGGCTGGTACTACCTGATGGTTGCCGAGGGCGGCACCAGCTACGAGCACGCGGTCGTGGTACTGCGTTCCAAAAACATCGACGGACCGTACGAGCTGCACCCGGACGTGACGATGATGACCAGCTGGCACCTGCCGGAGAACCCGCTGCAGAAGAGCGGCCACGGCTCGCTGCTGCAGACCCACACCGGGGAATGGTACATGGCCTACCTCACCAGCCGCCCGCTGCGCCTGCCCGGCGTGCCGCTGCTGGCCTCCGGCGGGCGCGGCTACTGCCCGCTGGGGCGCGAGACCGGCATCGCCCGCATTGAATGGCGCGACGGCTGGCCATACGTGGAAGGCGGCAAGCACGCGCAGCTGACCGTGAAAGGCCCGCAGGTGGCGGAACAGCCTGTATCCATTCAAGGCAACTGGCGGGAGGACTTTGACGGCAGCACGCTTGACCCTGAATTGCAGACTCTGCGCATTCCGTTCGACGACACCCTCGGCTCGCTCACCGCGCGCCCCGGCTATTTACGGTTGTACGGCAACGACTCGCTCAACTCGACCTTTACACAGTCGACCGTGGCGCGCCGCTGGCAGCACTTCACCTTCCGGGCGGAGACGCGGATGCAGTTCTCGCCGGTTCACTTCCAGCAGAGCGCGGGGCTGACCTGCTACTACAACAGCAAAAACTGGAGCTACTGCTTTGTGGATTACGAGGAGGGGCAGGGCAGAACGATTAAGGTGATCCAGCTTGACCACAACGTGCCGTCATGGCCGCTGCACGAGCAGCCGATTCCGGTGCCGGAGAGTGCGGAGAGCATCTGGCTGCGCGTGGACGTGGATAAGCTGGTCTACCGCTACAGCTACTCGTTCGACGGCGAGACGTGGCACACCGTGCCGGTAACGTATGAGGCGTGGAAGCTATCGGACGACTACATCGGCGGGCGGGGCTTCTTCACCGGCGCGTTTGTGGGGCTGCACTGCGAGGACATCAGCGGCGACGGCTGTCACGCGGACTTCGACTACTTCACCTACGAGCCGGTTTAACGGCTCAGGCCGGGTAGCCCAGCGCGCGTGACAGCGCGAGCCCGGCCTGCTGAAGCTGTTCGCGGAAATTAGCCAGCTCTGCGTCGTCCACGCGCGAGGTCAGGGTCGACAGGCTCAGGGCGGCGATGACGCGGGATTCATGGTTCCACACCGGCACCGCCACGCAGCGCACGCCCTGCTCGTTCTCTTCGCTATCCAGGGCATAGCCCTGCTCGCGGGTCTGCGCCAGGGCGCTTATTAGGGCTTCGCGAGAGGTGAGGGTGGAAGGGGTGTAGGTGGTGTAGTGATAGCCCTCCAGCAGGGCGTTCAGCTCGGTCTCGCCCAGCCAGGCAATCAACACCTTGCCGATGGCGGTGGCGTGAACCGGCAGGCGGCGGCCGATGCGCGAATAGGCGATAGCGGCCAGCTTGCCTTCAATCTTCTCGATATAAACCCCTTCACGCCCGTCAAGGATCCCCAGATGGGTGGTCTGCCCGGTCCGCTGGGACAGCTCCGTCAGCCAGCCTTTCGCCTTCTGACGAATATCGATGGAGCCCACGACAAAATGGCCGCGCTCGACCAGCTTCATGCCGAGGCGATATTTGCCGTTCTCCGGGTTCTGATCGATATAGCCGTGAAGCTGCAGAGTTTTCAGCAGCGAGTGAAGGGTACTCTTGCTCAGCCCCATCAGTTTGCTGATGTCGGTGATCTTAAGCTCGGTGGCCTGCTCGTTGAACAGGTCGAGGATCTGCAACGCACGTTCAACAGACTGAATAATCGGCATAATGCTGGTATGTCCACGCTGGAATTAAGGCGAAAACGTACCTTTTTCGGGGTGAAAAATCAATGAAATGGAGCCGGTGTTCTCCCTCTCCCCGTGGGAGAGGGCCGGGGTGAGGGCATCAGGCCGCAGCGCCATCCGGCAACAAAGGCGGCTACATTATTGTTAGCGGGGGGCATCAATTATTATCCCGAGCGGCGACAGACTGGATTTTCCAGACCCCATCTTCTTTAACCATGCAATCAATGACTGTGTGCTGGGTCTTTTTGCCAAACGTGATATTCACGTTTACACAGACCGGGTCTGAATCATACGAATCAATAGCCACATTCTCAGCCCAGTCCTCGCCGATATATTGCGATTTCATAAAAAAATCAGCCTCGTAAAATTCAGCGTCGGCATAACGGGGATCGGCTGCATGACGTAATTTTTTCATGGTACTGGCCGTAACGAACTTATCGATTTCATTTCCCTCCTGGATAGGATAATGTTCGTTGTTAACCTGTTTGACGTACCAGCGATTGAATTCAAGAGCGCGCTGCATCGGTATCTGAAAATCTTCGGCCCCCAATGCGGCTGTGCTGAATAACACAATCAAGATGAGCTTATTCATATTAATAATGCCTGTATAAGGTGACGGCTGGCTGGAGTTGGCGATAGGTTGGCCCCTTCGATTTCAAGGCCTCCGGCACGAATGGCGGCGGCGATTGCTCAAGCGCAATAGTGTCCAGTATGGGTTAGTGCGTGGCTACGGGCATATGACACAGCTTCACGCTTATTCCATGACATAAATAATCCTTATTAACGAAATGCAGCAATAAGGAAATATTACGCCGATAATATACGGTGTTTTGTAATTGATAATGACCTGATATTAACCATTATCTACTCAGTAAATAATGGTTAATAAAAATATAAATATCTATTATGGTTAATGCGTATCTGAGAAAGCATCACTAAAATGAATTTTTCTGCCTGACGATAACGCTGTTGTCGTTTTTAGGGTTTTCTCCCTCTCCCCGTGGGAGAGGGCCGGGGAGAGGGCACCAGACCGCAGAGGAGTCAATCACTCCCCAAGCGTCGCCACCATCACCGCCTTAATCGTATGCATCCGGTTTTCCGCCTGGTCGAACACGATGCTCGCCGCTGACTCAAACACCTCGTCCGTCACTTCCATCCCGCCGTGCAGGTCGAACTCTTTCGCCATCTGCTTGCCGAGCGTGGTCTGGTCGTCATGGAACGCCGGCAGACAGTGCAGGAACTTCACGTCCGGGTTGCCGGTCAGCGCCATCATCTGCGCGTTCACCTGATACCCGCGCAGCAGCGCAATCCGCTCCGCCCACTTCTCTTTGGCTTCGCCCATCGACACCCACACGTCGGTATAGATAAAGTCCGCGCCCTTCACGCCCGCCGCCACGTCTTCCGTCAGCGTGATTTTCCCGCCGTGCTTTTCCGCCAGCGCGCTGCACTCTGCCACCAGGCTCTCTTCCGGCCAGCAGGCTTTCGGGGCCACCAGGCGCAGATCCAGCCCGGTCAGCGCCGCCGCTTCCAGCATCGAGTTGCCCATGTTGTTGCGCGCGTCGCCCGCGTAAACCAGCGTCATCTCGTTAAACGCCTTGCCCGGCAGGTACTCCTGCATGGTCAGCAGGTCCGCCAGCAGCTGCGTCGGGTGGAACTCGTTGGTCAGCCCGTTCCACACCGGCACGCCCGCATACTGCGCCAGCGTCTCGACGACTTCCTGGCCGTGGCCGCGATACTGAATGCCGTCGTACATCCGCCCGAGCACGCGCGCGGTGTCCTTAATTGATTCTTTATGCCCAATCTGGCTGCCGCTCGGCCCTAAATAGGTAACGCGTGCGCCCTGGTCAAATGCGGCAACTTCGAAAGAGCAACGGGTACGGGTCGAGTCTTTTTCGAAGATGAGCGCGATGTTTTTACCGGTAAGCTTCTGTACTTCCTTGCCCTTTTTTTTATCGGCTTTGAGCTGTGCGGCAAGGGTCAGCAGAGAAGTGAACTGTGCAGGGGTAAAGTCGAGCAGTTTCAGAAAGTGTTTTTTGTACAGATCAGACATTTTATCCTCACATGGCGAACGCCACTTATTGAATTAAAATTCACTTTATATGTGTAATTATTCATTTGCAACCCCGTTTCACAAATCTTTCCAACAAAGGTGGAGGCAAACCCGTCCGTGTGTGAAAATAGAAGTATCTGCCGCACTTTAAAGAGGATTGAGCCATGGCAAACCCGGAATTACTGGAAGAGCAACGCGAAGAGACGCGTCTGATTATTGAAGAGCTGCTGGAAGACGGTAGCGATCCGGACGCGCTGTACACCATCGAGCACCATTTCTCTGCGGATGATTTCGACGCGCTGGAAAAAATGGCCGTGGAAGCCTTCAAGCTGGGTTACGAAGTGACCGAGCCGGAAGAGCTGGAAGTGGAAGAGGGCGACACCGTCATCTGCTGCGACATCCTGAGCGAAGGCGCGCTGAAGGCGGAGCTGATCGACGCGCAGGTCGAACAGCTGATGAACCTGGCCGAGAAGTTTGATGTGGAATACGACGGCTGGGGAACCTACTTCGAAGATCCGAACGGTGAAGACGGCGAAGAAGGCGACGACGAAGATTATATCGACGAAGACGACGACGGCGTGCGTCACTAAGCGTTTCAGGCGGTGGCCCGCGCCACCGCTTTCTCAAGGCAGAACCATGGATTACCCGCAGATACTCGCCCCCGTACTCAACTTCCTCCAGTGCCCGACCCCGCAAGCATGGATTGATAAAGCCCGCGACCCGGCGAACCTGCCGCTGCTGCTCACCGACCACATGGTGTGCGAGCTCAAGGCCGCCCAGACCGCGCTGCTGCTGGTGCGTAAATACGTCGCCGATGAAAGCGGTGCCGACGCGCTGCTCGACTGGCTCAAGCCCTACGAACAGTTCACCTTCCGCGACGGCCCGGAGCCGGACTTCATCGCCCTGCACAGGCAGATTGGCAAAAGCGTGATGCCCAAAACCGACGACCCGTGGGGCCAGGCGCTTATCGACAGCATGGTGCTGCTGATTAAAGAGGAGCTGCACCACTTCTGGCAGGTGCGCGAGGCGATGCTGGCTCGCGACATTCCGTACGTCAAAATCACCGCCAGCCGCTACGCCAAAGGGATGCTGAAGGAAGTGCGCACCCACGAACCGCTGACGCTGATCGACAAGCTCATCTGCGGCGCCTACATCGAAGCCCGCTCCTGCGAACGCTTCGCCGCGCTGGCCCCGTTCCTCGACGACGACCTGCAGAAGTTCTATCTCTCGCTGCTGCGCTCGGAAGCGCGCCACTATCAGGACTACCTGACGCTGGCCCAGCAGGTGAGCGACGACGATATCTCACCGCGCATACAGCTTTTTGGCGAAATTGAAGCCACACTTATCTCGACACCGGACAACGAGTTTCGCTTCCACAGCGGCGTGCCGGTGTAAACCGGCATAACTCAAGGATAAGGATGCGAGATGAATAAAACGTGGACCCGTATTGTGATTGTCGTCATTGCGGCTGCCGCCGTGGCGTTCTGGGTGTTTTTCGACAGGCAGCGCGCCCCGGAACGGCAGATGGATAACGCTCTTAACGCGATGCCCGCCTGGCAGGTGATTAAGGAGCAGGAGCCTGTTCTGCATCAGCGCATCCTCGACCAGATGGCCGCCCTGCAAAAAGCGGGCGAGCCGGAGCAGCAGATTATCGACACCATCCAGCCGCAGATCCTGCATTTGCAGATGACGCGCCTGCAAAACGCCCCAAACGCCAACGTGGTGAACTACATGACCATCAACATGGAGCAGACCGCCGCCATCCAGAAGGTGAGCGACGACGCCTGCTTCCGCTTCCTCTACCCGACGGTGAAGGGCGGCGTGAACCCGATGCGCATGCTGGATAAAGACCTGATGACGCGGCGCATGCAGGCCGACGCCGACATGATGCGCGCGGCCTACGGCAAAAACCGCCACACCGTGACCCCGGCCGAGCGCGAGGCGGCTGTCGAGGATGTGCGACCGATTATGAAGGCACTTGCCGATAAGTACGGCGAGGACATCCAGCTGCTGCAGATGCCGGAGAAGGCGGCGGGCAAAGAGAAGCTCTCCTGCGATATGGTGCAGGAGATGTGGGCGAAGGTGCTGGCGCTGCCGGAGCAGAAGGCGGCGAGGGTGATTCGGCTGGCGGTGTCTGAGCTGGAGTGACGAAGGACGCTGGTTTTTTGGGCACTTAGCGCGGGTTTAGCGCGTCGTCGCTTGCATGGCGGCGCGCGACAGGTATAATCCACAACGTTTCCGCATCCCCTTCAGTGCCGAAGTGGCGAAATCGGTAGACGCAGTTGATTCAAAATCAACCGTAGAAATACGTGCCGGTTCGAGTCCGGCCTTCGGCACCATCGGAACATCAATAGACGTCAACGGACGTCTTTTTTTGTGCCTGAAATCCAGTATCCGCAAGGCTTTCCTCGCATTTTCATTCAACCTAAGTCAACCTGATTCAATCTACATCAACTTACTGATGCGGGTACAACTGCGGGTATATTCCGGTTCGATAATGTTTGTACCCACACAGAACCCTTGAAAGGATACTCATCATGGCTCTGAGTGATGTGAAGGTTCGTTCGGCTAAGCCTGAAGCAAAGGCCTATAAACTAACTGACGGTGAAGGCATGGTTTTGCTGGTTCACCCTAACGGTTCCAAATACTGGCGGCTTCGTTATCGCTTTGGTGGTAAAGAAAAAATGCTGGCGCTTGGGAAATACCCTGAGGTTTCGCTGGCGGATGCCAGGGCACGCCGGGATGAGGCCCGTAAGCTGTTAGCAAACAGTGTCGATCCCAGTGAGAACAAGAAAGCCGTTAAGGTAGAGCAGGAGCAAGAGGCAATAACGTTTGAAGTGGTCGCCAGAGACTGGCACGCCAGCAATCAAAAGTGGTCTCCATCGCACAGTGCTAGAGTGTTGAAAAGTCTGGAAGACAATTTATTTGCCGCAGTAGGGAAGCGAAATATAGTGGTTATCGGTACTCGCGATTTACTGGTTCCAATTAAAGCTGTGGAAAAGTCAGGACGCCTTGAAGTAGCTGCGCGTCTTCAACAGCGAACAACGGCAATAATGCGCTTTGCGGTACAGAACGGTTTAATCGATTACAACCCCGCGCAAGAAATTGCTGGAGCGATAGCTACTGCTAAACGGCAGCATCGCGCTGCGCTAGACCTCAGCCGTATACCTGAATTGCTTCATCGTATTGATACATATACTGGGAGACCATTAACTCGACTGGCTGTGGAACTCACGCTGTTAGTTTTCATTCGTTCAAGCGAACTGCGCTTTGCGCGCTGGTCAGAAGTGGATTTTCAAACAGCTATGTGGACGATTCCAGGTGAGCATGAGCCACTGGAAGGCGTTAAACACTCTCAACGTGGCTCAAAGATGCGGACACCACATCTTGTGCCTTTGTCGCAGCAGGCTTTAGCCATTTTGGAAAAGATCAAAAGCATGAGCGGAAACCGTGAGCTGATTTTCGTCGGCGATCACGATCCACGTAAGCCGATGAGTGAGAATACGGTGAACAAGGCTCTGCGAGTTACGGGCTATGACACAAAAACGGAATTTTGTGGGCATGGTTTCAGGACGATGGCGTGTAGTTCGTTGATTGAGTCGGGGTTGTGGTCGAAGGATGCAGTAGAGCGTCAGATGAGTCACCAAGAGCGTAACTCTGTGCGAGCGGCTTATATTCATAAGGCTGAACATTTGGGGGAGCGCAGACTGATGCTGCAATGGTGGGCGGATTTTCTTGATGCGAATCAGGAGAAGGGGGTCACTCCATTCGACTATGCAAAAATCAATCGTGGAAATGTTGAGTGAATGTTTTTTCATAGAACTAATCGATCAATCTTTCTGGCGAGGCTGGCTGGTTATTTTTCCTAGTGGGATTGTTGCCATGAGGAATACACCTATTGATTTTCATCGGCAAGGTCCACACAAGGTAGTTAGTAAGCGGGTATTAATCGGGTTGTTGAATTGCTCGTTACAAAGATTACACCACCTTAACTGACTCTCTGTAGGAGTCTGAAGCCGAACACTTTTTAAGTGTGCTTTTTGTACACATGGTGTCAGGGTCACATCATAGGAATCCATTGAATGTCTAAAAGTAAGCCTAACCAGACGGTCTTCGTTAAGACTCTTGTGTGATTTTTAAGTGGTAAGTGCTTTATACTTTATTTAAATCATAAGGTTATGATGTTTTTATCTATCATCTTAGTGATGATTCAGACGCTCATTAAAAGCGTAATTTAATTACGAAGTAAAGAATCAAATTCTGAATCAAATTCTGAATCAAATTCTGAATCATAATTTGATTCACTTGTTGACGGCGTTGTAGATTCATGTATGATGAGGAGAAGTTAATCATTGGACTTAGATATGAGCCTACTCAATAATCTCAATAAGAAATTCAATTCCGATATTAAGAACACTGTGACCTTAAGTGTTCGCGTCACCAATGAGGAAAATGCGGTACTCCAAGAAATTGCTGATGTTGTTGGCTGTACAAGACAAGATGTTATCTATCAGTTGATCTCAGATTATGCACTCCCTGAGTGGCGTAATATGAAAATGGGCGATGAGAACGAACTAATTGATTCTGTTGAAGAAAGTAATGGGGTTTCTTATTTTCTGCTAAACACCAATAAAACTAATAGTATTGTTGACCATAATATAATATTGGAGCAAGGAATTGCTGCCACTTTTGAAGATGATTACATAGGGAAAATGAATCGAATAAAAAAAGGAGATGTGGTTTTCTTATACGAATCAGGTTCAGGAATTGTAGCTTATGGTATTGGTAGTGGTAAGAATATAGATGAGTCTCATCCTGAAAAAATTAGCCATAGTTCAATGCGATACCAGATCTTATCTGATTTTTCTCTGTTAGATAAACCCTTAGCAGCAAGGGATGTGAAGCGTATCCTCGGTAACGATATACCTTTCGCTCAAACACTATCACGAATTACAAATGGTGAAGTATTATATAAGCATATAAAGCGTGATAAGTAGTATTGAGGGCAGGAATTTATCTTGTTATTAAGTTGATTATCGTTATTTTCTCAATCGGTCATAGGGTAATGACATGCAAACTGAATTAATCAAAGAATTAAATAAGGTATTAAAATCGTTTCCGGAGTTCTGGGATGGTGAGGAGTTACATCGCTCGAAAGTAAGTGATGCCATCACCCATAAAAAACCTGCTGTAATCAAAGCATTAATTTCTAATGAAAAAATAAAATCAGTTTATGGCACGCAGATTGACGGTGTTTTAATTTTTGACTTTGATAGACTATGCGGTCTTCTTAAATATAAAGAATATTGGGCTAATAGCTTTACCAAATATCGTAATAAAATTGGACTAACCAGTGATGGTAAATATCTCGATTACAGCTCTGATGTGGTATTAGACTTCCCCTTCAAGGATTGTGTACTTGAGGGTGGTATGACTAAAGAGGATCAGGGTAAAGAAGAAGTATATTACAATGAAATTATTGCTCGTGATGAAATAGATCGACTCTTCTCTCCTAAAATATTCAAAAATGCACAGAGATATGAGAATGGAGTTATTGATAAAAAACTAAGTAAGTTTAGTGAAAATGATAACCTTATAATAAAAGGTAATAATTTAATAGCATTGCACTCTCTCAAGGCTAGATATTCTAGTAGTGTTAAATTCATTTATATAGATCCTCCATATAATACAGAAAAAGACAGTTTTAAATATAATGATAAATTCAGTCATTCGACATGGCTGGTTTTCATGAAAAATAGACTTGAAGTAGCAAAAGATTTGTTACGTGACGATGGGTTAATTGCGATAAATGTTGATGATAACGAGGTAAATTATTTAGGTGCACTGGCTGACGATATTTTCGGAAGGCGCAACAGAATCGCTATATTCCCTAGAGTCACAAAAAAAGGTGGAAAATCAACGAGCATTTTCGCAAAGAATCATGACTATATATTACTGTATGTAAATAATATAAATAATAAATGTATGTATGCAGTTTCTCATGATGACGATAATTTTAAATTCAAGGATGAATTCTTCGAGGAAAGAGGACGTTACAAATTAAATCAAACACTTGATTACGATAGTCTTCAGTACAGTAAATCTCTTGATTATAAGATTGAGCTTAATGGAGAGGTCTATTACCCGGGTGGGGATGCTCTTTTATTTAAAGAAAGAGCGCTAGGCCACCATAATAGAGCTGACTGGGCATGGCGATGGAGTAGGGAATTATTTGAGTTTGGTCTGGAAAATGGCTTTATTGAAATAAGAAATGGAGGGGTTAGGCCTAGGATTTACACTAAGACATATCAAAATGCAAAAATAATTAAAGACGGAGGAGTCTATAAAGTAGTAAATCACGATAGGACAAAGGCGTTGTCGACACTTGAGTTTACAGACAATAAATATTCTAATGATAATGCAACAAAGCATATATCTACTTTGTTAGATAAAAATGTTTTTGATTATACAAAACCAGAAAGCTTACTCGCGATGTTAATAGAAATAACATCAATGAGAGGTGACTTAATTTTGGATTTTCATCTAGGTAGTGGAACAACTGCCGCTGCTGCCCATAAAATGGGACGTCGATACATCGGTATCGAACAGATGGATTATATCAATGACATCACTGTACCGCGTCTGCAAAAAGTAATCGAAGGTGAACAAGGCGGTATTTCCAAAGACGTTAACTGGCAGGGGGGGGGCAGCTTTGTCTATGCTGAACTGATGGAGCTGAATGCGTACTTTGTGCACAAAATACAGGCGGCACAGTCTTACGAGGATCTTGAAAAACTATTTTCTGAGATGAGAACAGAGGCGCACCTTAATTATCAGGTTGCACTAGAAAATGTCCTTTCTACTGAATATGAAGTGGATGGCATATACCAAACAGTCGCTTTCAGTGATCTGGACCTTGATGAACAGAAGCGATTGCTGATCGGAACTCTCGATAAAAACCAGCTATATGTTGCCGCATCGGATATGGATGACAGCGACCTAAACATATCAGAGAGCGACAAAGCGTTTACCCGTAGCTTCTACAATAAGGACTGATCCCATGCCGAAGAAATCCACGTCCATAGGCGGTCAGACGCTACTTTTTAACCGGCTGAAACAGTTTGATGAACCCGGACTGTTCCAGGATAACTACGAGACGCCAGACTACATTCAAGCAAACCTGAAAGACATGCTGAGACCGTATCAGCATGGTGCGCTTCGTTACCTTCATTACACTCAGCGTAAACGGGAAGAGGCGCAGTTACATTATCGTCATCTCCTTTTCCATATGGCGACCGGCTCAGGGAAAACCATGGTAATGGCGAGCGTGATACTCTATTTGTTTAAAGAGTACGGATATCAGAATTTCATCTTCTTCGTGCATACGGATGCAATTATTCAGAAAACTCGTGAAAACCTTCTCAACCCGCAGTCGCCGAAGTACCTGTTCAGCCAGACGATGGAAATCGACGGGGAAAAAATTATTGTAGCACCGGTAGAGACATTCCCGTCCGTACCGGAGCACAACACAATTTATCTGAAGCTTACGACTATTCATAAGATGCATGATGAGCTGAACAGCCATCGGGAGAACAGCATCACTCGTGAGGATTTGAAAGAAACCCCACTCGTGATGCTTGGCGACGAGGCGCACCATTTCAATGCAGGCACCAAAGCGAAGGGCAAAGCAAGGACCTCTACAGAGTATGAGGAGCTGACTTGGGAGCGCACAATTGAAAGCGTTCTGGCGCTGCGCCCTGAAAACCGTCTTCTTGAGTTCACCGCCACCATTGACCTGGGGCAAAAAGAAATCGGACAGAAGTACCGCGACAAGGTGGTGTATCAGTATGACCTGAAACAGTTCATGTCAGACGGCTACTCTAAAAAAGTCATGTTGCTGGAAGCCAACCAGAATGACAGCGATAAGATGCTGGATGCTGTGTTATTAAGTCAGTACCGCAAACTGACGGCAGCCGATAACGGTATCAACGGATTCAAGCCTGTCATACTGTTTAAGTCGAATAAAATCGCCATCTCAAAAGCGAAGCAAGATGAATTTTCGCTGATGATTTCTGCCCTTACGCCTGAAAGTGTTAAACGCCATCTGGCGAATAAAAAAGTTCAACTTAGCTCCGACACCAGTATCTGGAATAAAGTAATACAGCGTTACGCTGAAAGCGATTTGGTGACAGTTATCGGACAGATTCAGGAAGACTTTAACGACTTCAATCTGTTGAACGTCAACAAGTCAGACCTGATGGAAGAAAACCCCGTTTTGCTGAACACTCTGGAAGAGGCCGACAATCCAGTGAGGGCAGTATTTGCTGTTGCCAAAGTCAACGAAGGCTGGGACGTACTCAATCTTTACGATATTGTCCGCATTAGCGAACAGGCTAGCAGTAGTAAGTCCGGCACAGACAGCGAGGCGCAGCTTATCGGTCGTGGTGCGCGATATTACCCATTCAGTTATGACGGGCAGCGTAGCTTTACCCGCCGTTTTGATACTAGTGCAATAGATTTAAGCGTACTTGAGCAGCTGCATTACCACACCATCAATGAACCGGCGTATATCAGAACGCTGCACGCCTCACTTGAGCAGGCAGATATCGATGCGCAGCAGGATGGCAGTGGTCGAGTAGAACACGCAAAACTGAAGGATGAATTCAAAAAGTCTGCCGTGTATCAGACTGGTAAACTGTATTTAAATGAAGTGGAAGAAATTGAAAGCAGCAGCAGATGCTGGGAAACCTACTCGTTGGAAACGCGTTTTGAAATACCTTATCAGACAGCCGGAGAGGAATCTCTGGATAACCTGTCCGGAGTAATAGTAGACGGCGGCACAAAAACGGAGTCTTTAGTACTGGATGAACGCTTTTACCGTAAAGCGATGCAGAAAATCCGTTTCTATGAGTTGGATAACCTACAACGCTACTTCCCGAAACTGATCAGTATTCGCGAGTTCATCTGTAGTGATTACTATCTGGGTAAGCTTAAAATTACCGTGACCGTCCCGCAAAATCTCGATTTCTCCGCCATATCGTCAAAAGAAAAACTCGGCTTACTTGAAACTGTGCTGCTGCGAATTTCAGAGAATGTGCGGCGCAATGATCAGAAGGTGAAGGGGACATACCGCTTTATCAGCCTGCCAGTTAGGGAAGTCATCAAAGATTATAGCCTGTATATAGATCCATCCGTAACGGTGAACCAGAAAATCACGGCAGAGAAGACTATCGGTAAAAAATGGTATGTGTATGACAACGCGATACTTAACCAACTTGAGCATAAACTGATCAAAGTGCTGACAGCGTTTATGCCGAAGCTGAAAGCCCGTTATGACGATATTTTCGTGTTACGTAACGATGAGCAGTCAACGCGTTTTAAGTTAACCGAATTTGGTGGCGTACGGGGTTTTATGCCTGACTTCATCATGATATTAACCCGCCATGCTGATAATACTTATTGGCAGGTGTTTCTTGAGCCGAAGGGTGATGACAGGCTACTGGATGAGAGGTGGAAAGAGCGAATGCTTGAAACACTGAATGAGGAAGATCGCATTATCATTGATGAAAATGAGGACGTGAAGCTTATAGGCATTAAATTCTTTGCCAACAGCCAGATGGATGAGTTTATCAGCGATATACAAGATAAAATTAATGATGGCGAGCCACTCGAAACCTCATCGCTACTGCTGTAATCTTTCTGAATAAGAAAGGCGGAGCACAAAGCTCCGCTTTTACTCTTATCTTATTACCATTTACTTTCGAGGTTACAAATATTACAAGTGCGCAAGTAAAAATGAAAAACTTATATTTAAAATCACTTGGCACACATCTGCTGCAATACCACATTCATAATTCAGCGAATAATCTAGCTAGCCACAAGCATAAAAAATCGCATTGTGCATGTGGAGGTGTCCCCTGTAAAAGTAAGTGGACGCCTAGTCTTCAGTGTTCGACAAAGTAACCTAGACGGTGGTGGCATGATGATGACAATGGATGCTCTCCTGAAGGAATTAGAATGCAGTTACCGAGATAAGACATAAATTACTTGTTAACTACCGGTTAAATCAGCGCAATTTAGTTAGTATAAATACAATTTATAGTTCTCAGAGAACCGGGCTTTGCGCATGCTGGAATCTTCAGAAGATATAATCAGTATGTCGGAAGATGTATGAAAGTGAATGGTTTGTTTTGCAGGAATACTTACAAGACGACGAGAGACTTCTTTGGATTAGTGAAAACCCAATTGTTGTATAAGAAGCACTGAAGAGCTAAAAGTTAGGTGTTAAGCATACCAAATACTCTACCAAATGGGAGCTAAATAGGCTGATTTTGATGGAGTATTGATCTCAGTTTATGTCAATTTACATATAGAGTGTTCAATGCATGAGGCTAACTTAGTAAGAGTGATTTTTTCTGATGACCCCATAATCTAGAATCTTCAAATAGATGATTAAAGCATTTTGATTTAGAAATAGGGAATGTCACATAAATAGCTTTTTGAGATTTTTGTGAAGGGAAATTCATTATATTTAACTTGTCATAGAATTCATGACCCAAGACATAGCCAAAAAAATAACCAATAAAAACTTCTTTTCCTTTTTTGTTAATTAACTTATCATCAATAAATACCCTTGTATATATATCAAGCGATGAATTTATTTCTGAGCTTATGATATCTCTGTGGGGTTTACCTATCATTGAGTATGAGTTTTTTGCAACCCAGCTTAAATAATTTTCTGCATTGTGAATTTCACCACCATCCTTCCTATTAAATTTAGGGTATTTGAATAGGTCTAATTTTTTTAATTCTTTGATTATATTTTTTTGAAAATTTATTTTATGTGGATCTTCGCCTGAGGACTCATAAATTTTAGCTGGTATCTTTGAAGACTTTATCTCAACAGTATATATTCTATTTGCTCTGCAAAATTCTAATGTTGCATCATCTAAATTTCCGTATTTATTTTTCGCTATGGAATCATTTATTTTTTTGATAGCCACATCAATGTTCGGATTATCAATTTCAAAAATCACCCCATCAAAGGGCGCATTCTTCTTAAATAAATCCAGTCGGATATTATCGTAGCTCATAAAAGATAGGTTTGAGTTTGTTTTTTTATTTTCATGGTTTATTAAATCTATAAATAATTCCTCAACAATTTTCCCCTGTAATGTGTTTTTATTCGTTTCTGCTGTATTTCTGTTTGCTTCCCAAGTGTTCGCAGTATGGTTTGCGATTTCATTTAAATTAAAATTGATACCCTGTAAGTAGTCTTTGTAACTAAATATAATAATACAGTCGTCTAATTTAAATAATTTAAAGCGGTCAGTTTTTATTATGTCAATCATTGTAAAATAAATATTTAATAATAAGTTGAAGAATTACATTATAGCGTATGTTGTTTGATTGTAAAGATATTGATTGGATTTTAAGCGTTTTTTAGGGTGCAAGTGTACTCAATTATTATGCTGACGGTAGAGTTCATCTCATTATTGAGGTATTTATGAGCAGAGCTTAACAATCTCTTAAAACTGAACTAATTCCAATGGTGTTGATTAGTTGTAAAATTCGAGTCTGGCCTTCGCACTCATCCTCTAAACACCTCTCTCCGATGCCACTCCACAAACCCCTCACCTGGATAATTCCCTTTCACCACCGGCAACGCAATCTGCTTCCCGGCAAAATCCCAGAATAACCGCCCAACAATCCCGCCCCCATTCACCGCCTCAGACACGAGCACCCGCATACTCTCATCCAGCCCAATCGATCCTTTATCAAACGCCTTATGATGAATTGCACACAGCGCCAGTCCATTCGGGATTTCACACGGTCCACCAAACTGTTTCCACTTGATATGCGCGGCTTCGAGTCCAACAGAGGCGTTATCATGCCGCATGTTAAACCCGCAGATTGCACACTCATAGTTATAAGCTCGCAGCACCTGCTGGCGGAACAGCGGATCGCGAACCTTACGGATCTGTTGAATATCAAAACCCATCTCATCCGCGATCTCTTCCTGAATGCTTTCAGGAAAGTGCGCTTCAAGAATCTGCTGCGCCAGCGAGCCGATCAGGTTTTTGTTCTTACTCAGCAACGCAAAGTGTTCTTCATCAAACCCGCCTGCGACGTTATGTTCCACAAGTTCTTTAACAGGCAGTTGCTTACTGCCAGTGGTAGAACAGAACTCAGTGTTCTGAAGATCCCAAAATCCGTCCCCTTTGAGTCGCCAGAAGGGCATATTCGGGTAATGCGCCTTCCTCTGAGGGCCAAAGCGTTCTAACAGGCTAAGCAGCTGCTCATGGACCTCGGTTCCATAATCAAACAGTCTCGCATGCCCCTGCTGATAGTTCGCCAACACGTACAGAAGCAATAAAGGCTTATGCGGCGCACGCTGTTCGCCTTTGCGCCAGATGGTGATGTCGGCAATTGCCAGTTCGAGAGTTTTGCTGGAAGCCATCGCGTTACGGAAGAAGGTAAATAATTGCGATAATGCTCGCAAAACCCAGACCAATCAACCCACCATCAACAAAAACATGACCTTACCGCACCCAACCTTATTTTCTGAATCCCCCTCGCAAATTACAAATTTCCCCCACTCAAAACCGCTGTATTTATATTCAGTCCTGTATAATGAGCACCAGAAATTACGCCGAACGGCGAAGGAAGTATCGAAGAATATTTAAAGAAGAATTCGCGATATGAAGGTGCTGCAACACCCCCATACCGCTAACCACCAACAACTACTGAGGAGTTGAAAATGGCTGCGACGAATTTTAAGCCAGAGTTTACTGTTTGCAAAACAGAATCAGACGCTTTCACCGGCATGATTGAAAACCGCGAGCTGGTACGCAAAAACAGCGCCCGCCGTCTTCACGGCAACCCGCCTAACGCGGCGCCCGTCCATCCCCGAGCGGAAACGCCGCAGGACAGCGCCGCCTGCTGCGAACTGTATGCACGCATAGACATGAAATACCTTCTCCTGGGTGGCGACTGGTTAACCCGTGCGGGCTTTATCAACGGTATGCCTGTAAAAATCCGCGCCATGAAAGACTGCATTGTGATTACGCCACAACATACAAGAGAATTATGGGGATGCCTGGAAGGTATGAGTGTGGTGAATATAAATAAGCAAAAAGTCGCGCAGTGGTTGAAGACGTTTCCGGGGGCGCTGAATGATACGGGAGATATCCCGTTAGTTAAGCGCAATATAGGCCAAGCAAAATAATAACGTATTGGAACATCCTTGATCCTGAATCGAGGGTGTTTAAATTAGTGGAAGGGGTAATCTGTTTTTTCAATAATATTATTGAACTGAATGATATGGCTGTATTATTATCATTGTGGTTATATAAGGAGGTTTTTCAGAAGTATGTTAGAGATCTCAATTTAATTATTGTCCAACATTTATGATTCATCCTGGAGCAACTCAATGGAATGAACTATGGACACCACCGAAGAACTAAATGGAACGTATTTTTATGCTGGCAGAACAAATCTTACCGCTGGCGGCCTTTTCTTTATGATTTACTGTGAGTCAATTGCCGATCATTTTGGTATTGACGATGTCGCTGGAATTGCTGCGCTATACAGCGGGGCTAATAATCAGAAGACCAGAAAGAAACCCGCGGGAGCGAAGGAAGGAACGTCCCGAGCCTCGAAAGCCATGAGGCGCTATTTCAAACAAGCTAAGTTCCCGTATGGCATTAGGCTCCCGACATGGATTGGCGGCTATACGCCATGGACTGTACGCTGTAGGATGGTTTCACAAATCAGTACTTTTATCGGAAGAACGATTCCATTAGTTGGTATGGTGATATTAGTCGCTGATGTATCGCTAATCACCTATGCTGCAATACGTGATTATAATCGAATCGCACGGGGCAGCGACAAACTATGGTAGAGGATATTGAGCAGCGCATCTACGCCTTAGCCAGACGCTATAACGGCGTTTATCTGATGAATAACGAAGCGAAGCAGAAATTACTGAATGCAAAAACTGATTTGGATACTGACATGCAGCTTGATGTCACTGAAGCAGAAGATTTAATGGAAGAATTTTTTAAAGAATTTGATGTTGATAGAGGGAATTTTAACATAAACACCTACTACCCTGATGAGCCTTTTTCATGGAATCCATTCAAAAAATTCCCGGTGGTGATGGTTCCAGATTTCACTATTGGAATGCTTATCGAATCCGCAAATGCGGGCAAATGGTTATACGACTAAAACGCAAGGAGCAATAGAATGGCCGTACCTGTACATCTCTTTTTAACCAATGACGGCGGCACAATGATTTGTGGTTCTTGTGACGTTGCACAAAGGGAAGGAAGTATTGAGCTAAGAGGATTACAACATAACCTTAGCCTGCCAACCGACTCGGCAACGGGAAAGGTCACTGGCACTCGCCAACATTCGCCGTTTCAGTTTACCAAGGAATTGGATAGCTCTTCGCCCTATCTGTTCAAAGCGGCAGCAACGGGTCAGACCCTTAAAACGGCAGAATTCAGGTTTTACCATATTAACTATTCCGGGCAAGAGGAGGAGTATTACCGAATCACGCTCGAGAACGTTAAGGTCATTTCTGTGAGTCCAGTAATGTACGACACCCGAGGCTGTCCGGGGACGGGGCATATGGAGGAAGTGGCGTTTAATTATGAGAAGATTACCCATTTGTACAAGGACGGTAACTTGTTAGCGCACGACGCGTGGAACGAACGTCCAACATCGGGTTCCGCTGCTTGATTCTATGTTGAACTTGCCCGCCAGCGTTTCGTTTGTGCGGGCAGGGAATATCATTCTTTATTCCTTTTCGTAAATGATGGCCGAAACATCATAAAAATAACCCACGCGAACATTCCAATAATCTTCATAGGCCAGGATTCAAACACATCCAGACACACAATTGCGCCAATAACTATTAGCGGACCTTCTATCAGTTCAGCTATCCCCCCTAAAATATGTAACTTATGAGGCAGTACCCGATTAAGTAATGTCGCAATAAGTTGTGCACTTCCTAATATGATTGTTATTGCGATTGTACGGTCCTCCCAGTTATCAAAACTAACCAAAGAAATGAGGCAGGTAGCCAGTACATAACCACAGAATAATATATTCAGCATGTAAATAATAAACTTACTCATAGCAGTTGCCGTGGCGTTTAAAATATTAAGAGTCTATAAATATAGCGCTCTTAACAGAATGACAAACGACATTGACTAATAATGCATTTAAGAATTTTTGCTCCTCGCTTATTTCCGCAATAATCAAGTTAGCGGCTTCATGCCAATCCCCCGCACTCCACCGCTAAATCGACTTTAACTGAACACCGGCACCCCCAGCCCAACCTTTACCTCCCTCAACGTCTCCTGCGTCACCCCCTGCGCCCGTTCGGTCCCGCGTTTCAGCATCGCCATCAGCTCACCCTTATCTCGCATATACATCGCCCTCCGCTCCCGCATCGGCGCAATCAGCTCCTGCAAACACCCCTCCAGCTCGTTCTTACATACCCGGTCACCCAGCCCGCCCGCCTGATAGTGCGCCTTCATCGCCGCCACTTTCTCCTTGTCCGGATGAAACGCGTCGAGATACGTAAACACCACGTTCCCCTCAATCTGCCCCGGGTCGCTCACCTTCAGGTGGTTCGGATCGGTGTACATGGCGCTCACCGCACGGTGAATCGTCTCTTCGCTGGCCGAAAGATGCAGCGTGTTGCCCAGCGATTTCGACATCTTGGCGCTGCCGTCGATGCCGGGCAGGCGGCTGGTGTCGCTCAGCATCGCCTTGCAGTGGCGCAGCACCGGAGCGGGCAGCAGGCTGTTCATCTTGTGCACAATCTCGTTGGTCTGCTCAATCATCGGCAGCTGGTCGTCGCCGACGGGCACGCACTCGGCCTTAAATGCGGTGATGTCCGCCGCCTGGCTGATGGGGTAGGCCATAAACCCGACCGGCAGCGAGCGGGCGAACCCCTTCTGCGCAATCTCGTTTTTCACCGTTGGGTTACGCTCCACGCGGGCGACGGTGACGATGTTCATATACAGCATCGTCAGCTCAGCGAGGGCGGGCAGGGCGGACTGCAGGCAGATTGTGGTCAGGTTCGGGTCGATGCCGGCGGCGAGGTAGTCGGCCAGTACTTCGGGGATGTTGTCGCGGATCTTCTGCGGGTTGCTGCCGTTGTCGGTCAGCCCCTGCAGGTCGGCAATCAGCACAAACTGGTTGTGCGTGTGCTGCAGCGCCACGCGCTGGCGCAGCGATCCGACGAAGTGGCCGAGGTGCAGCGGGCCGGTTGGGCGGTCGCCGGTGAGGATGGTGGGTGCGTTCATAAAGACTCCTTAATGTGCAGTTGCCGAAAGGGGTCTTAGAAATGTGAAAGCCGCCTTTCGGCGGCTATCTGAAAATGGGGAAAACTACTCCGTGCCGCCTTTAAGAAGGCAGCCACCAGCGGTTTACGGTGAGCACGGCGTGGTTTATGTTCATCTCTTTACCGTATCACGTCCGGCGCGAAAAACAAAAGGGCACGTCATGCTGCAATCACTCAACCATCTGACCCTCGCGGTCAGCGACCTGCAAAAAAGCGTCAGCTTCTGGCACGCGCTGCTGGGGCTGACCCTGCACGCCCGCTGGAATACCGGGGCCTATCTCACCTGCGGCGATCTGTGGGTCTGCCTGTCGTACGACGAGGCGCGCCGGTATGTGCCGCCGCAGGAGAGCGACTACACCCACTACGCCTTTACCGTGGCGGAGGCGGATTTTGAACCGTTCTCGCACAGGCTGGAGCAGGCGGGCGTCACCGTCTGGAAGCAGAACAAAAGCGAGGGGGCGTCGTTCTATTTTCTCGACCCGGACGGGCACAAGCTGGAGCTGCACGTGGGCAGCCTCGCCGCGCGTCTGGCGGCGTGTCGCGAGAAGCCCTATGCGGGCATGGTGTTTACCTCAGACGGGGCTTGAGGCGCGTACCTTCAGCCTGCCCGCCAGCGTCACGTGCGTGGCGGCATCTTCCTGATTGCACAGGTACTCCACCGCCAGCCGTCCCAGCTCGCTGTAGGGCAGCTGGATACTGGTTAGCGGCGGGGTGAGCTGCTCGGAGATCTTCTGGTCGTCGTAGCCCGCCAGCAGCATGTCCTGCGGGATGCGCACGCCGTTCACCGCCAGCGCCTGATAGCAGCCGATGGCCAGCCAGTCGCTGGCGCAGAAGATGGCGTTCGGACGCTCGGCCAGTTCCAGCAGAGAGGTGGTGGCGGTAAAGGACTCGCTGAACTGCCAGTTGGTCTGGCGCACCAGGCCGTCGTCGCACGCGAGTCCAGCCTGCTGCAGCGCGGCCTGGTAGCCCGCCAGACGCTGGCGCGAGGCCTCCATCCAGCTCTCGCCGGTGATGTGGGCGATGCGCGTGGCCCCGCAGGCGATAAGGTGTTTAGTCACCTGGAAGGCGTTGGCGTAGTCATCCGGGATAAACGACGGCAGCAGCGGCGAGCCGGGGTCGCGCTGGTTGAGCAGCACCAGCGGGATGCGGGTGCAGTCCTGAAACGCCGTCATGTCCACCAGCGTGGTGACCGGTGAGGCGAGGACAATCCCGATGCAGTTGCGCTTCTCCAGCTGGCGGATGATGTTCAGCGCCAGCTCGATGTCGTCGCCGTAGTCGTAGACGGTGAGCAGGGTCTCGTTGCGCCACGCCGCTTCCCGCGCCTGGCTGATGGCGTCGATAAACGGGTCGAAGCTCTGCATGGAGCTCACCAGCAGGGCGATCTCTTCCTGGTTGCGCGGGGCGTGAACGGCGGGGAGGCGGTCGTAGCCGAGCTCGGTAGCCACATTAATCACCCGCTGGCGGGTGTCGTCGCTGAGCTTGATGTTGCGGGACTGGTTAAGCACCAGCGATACCGTCGCCTGCGACACCCCTGCCGCCCGCGCAATATCGTTCATCGTCACTTTCGTTTTTCGCTTCATCCGTCCTCTCCCTTTCGCGACTTCGCATCATACCCTAACCGCACGCTTACGCGCCGTCGATCACGTTTCTCATTCATCGAAGCGTGAACTTTGTGAGGGGCGTCGCTTTTCTTATCGCCGTGATTTGCGCATTTATCCTGCAACTAATATTTATTAGCTAAATATTATCAGTAAGAGGACGCGTAATGAAAGAGCAGTGGAGCAGGGAGCAGGCACAGGCGTGGTATCAGCAAAAAGGCTGGCTGTGCGGGTTTAACTATCTGCCGTCGACGGCGGTGAACTGGACCGATATCTGGCAGGAAGAGACCTTCGATGCCGCAACCATCGACCGCGAGCTGGGCTGGGCGGCGGAGGCGGGCTACAACACCCTGCGCATCAACCTGCCGTTTATCGTCTGGGAGCACGACCGCGACGGGCTGATGGCGCGCATCGACCGCTTTTTGACGATTGCCGACGGCCGCGGCTTCAGCACCATGCTGACCCTGATGGACGACTGCGGCTTCTCCGGCGACGAGCCGTACCTCGGCCCGCAAAAGCCGCCGGTACCGGGCAAGCACAACAGCCAGGCGGCGGCGAGCCCGGGGCGCGACAAGGTGTGCGATCCCGACTGCTGGCCCCAGATTGAGCGTTATATCCGCGACGTTGTCCGCCAGTTCCGCGACGACAGGCGCGTCCTGCTGTGGGATCTGTATAACGAGCCGGGCAACCGCGGCATTTTCGCGACGGGCACGCAGGAGGTGCAGTACGACGCGAAGCTGGAGACCTGCGCCCATAAGCTTATGAAGCTCGCATTCCAGTGGGTGCGTGAAGAAGACCCGACCCAGCCGCTCACCGTCTGCGCGTGGCGCCTGCCGCCGGAAGAGGAGGGCGAGACGTTCTTCCAGCACCCGCTGGACCAGACCGCGCTGGCGCTCTCGGACGTGGTGAGCTTCCACGCCTACACCCACACTGGCCGCATGACGGCGATTATTCAGCAACTGCAACAGCTCGGTCGACCGCTGTTCTGTACCGAATGGCTGGCGCGCCACGTGGGCAGCACCATCGAGGAGCAGCTTCCGCTGATGTACGCGGCGAAGGTCGCACCGTATCAGTGGGGGCTGGTGCGCGGCAAAACCCAGACGTGGCTGCCGTGGCCGGTGGTGATGAAGGAGTCCACGGACTACTGCCGCCTCTGGTTCCACGACGTGTTCGAGGAGAACGGCATTCCGTTCTCGCGCCGTGAAATCGCCCTGATGCAGCAGTTGCGCAAGATCGCCCCGCAGGCGCAGGACCAATAATATCGACCCGGCGGCCGACCGCCGGGCAACCAGGCAGGCATATAACAATGGCAATGACAATGAAAATACCGTCTCGCGAGCTGTGGTCTTATTTTGGCTATGGTTTAGGTCAGTGTTTTAGCTTTGGTTTAGTGGGTTCGTTTATTAACTATTTTTACACCGACGTGCTGGGGATCTCGGCGCTGGCGGCCAGTACCATCTTCCTGATTGCCCGCGCGTGGGACGCGGTTCACGATCCGCTGTTTGCCAGCATTATGGACACCATTAACAGCCGGTTCGGCAAGTTTCGCCACTTTTTGCTGATCGCGCCGCTGCTGATCACCGGCGTCACGCTGCTGTCGTTCTATAAAATCGAAGCGGACATGACCACCAAAATCCTCTACGCCGGGGTGACGTATATCCTGTGGGGGACGCTGTACGCCATCTCCGATATCCCGTTCTGGTCGATGTCGTCGATGATGACCAACGACTCCGGCCAGCGCACCCGCGCGGTGACGGCGGCGATGCTCGGGGTGAACGCCGGGATTGCCTGCGCCAACATCTTCTTCCCGAAGCTGGCGGCGTTCTTCGCCCAGTACAGCAACGATAAAGGCTACTTTATGGCGGCGCTGGTGATGATGCTGGTGGGCCTGCCGCTGATGCTCAACGGCTTTATGCAGATCAAAGAGCGCCTGCCGCCGAGCCCGGAGAAGGTGACCATCCGCGACACCTTCCACAACCTGCGCCAGAACAAGCCGCTGTTTATCGTCCTGCTGTCGTTCTTTTTCTGCGTGTTCCACAACGTGGCGGGCGGTCTCTATATATACTTCTTTATCAACAACCTGGGTGACGGCAGCCTGCAGATGGCGATTGGCGTGATGGGGATTGTCGCGGCGGTGCTGTGCCTGGTCGCCCCGATGCTGACGCGCCGGATGCAGAAGCGGAAGCTGTTTATGATCCTCTGCGGGCTGGACGTGGCGGTGCGCGTGGTGATGTGGTTTGTCGGCTATCAGCAGGTGACGATGCTGTTTATTCTGCTCGGCCTGAGCACGCTGTTCGTGATGATGACCAACATCCTCACCTCGTCGATGATTGCCGACACCATCGAGTACGCGGAGTACCACACCCACAAGCGCTGCGCGGCGATCACCTTCTCGGGGCAGACCTTTACCGGCAAGATGTCGGTAGCGGTGGGCGGCGGGTTAATCGGCGTGTTTCTGACGATGATCGGCTACGTGCCGCAGGCGCAAATCCAGAGTGCAGGCGTGCTGTCGGGGCTGTTCTTCGGGATTTGCCTGCTGCCAGCGATAGGGTCGCTGATCCGCATGGGCTTTATGTCGCGCTTTACCTTTACCGAGGAGAAGCATGCGGAGATTTGTCGGCTGCTGGCGGAGCGGAACGCGTCTGCGAAAGCGCCGGGTGGCGGCTGCGCCTTACCCGGCCTACAGGACCAGCCCTTGTAGGCCTGATAAGCGAAGCGCCATCAGGCTTCGCTTTTAAAGACTTACAGCGCCTTCACAAACGCCAGCAGATCTTCGTTGAGCTGGTCCTGGTGGGTCAGCGCGAAGCCGTGCGGCGCGTTGTCGTACACCTTCAGCGTGGCGTTTTTGATCATCTCTGCCGCCAGCTTGCCGGTGCTTTCAAACGGCACGATCTGGTCGTTGCTGCCGTGAATGACCAGCGTCGGCACGTCGATTTTCGCCATATCCGGGCGGAAGTCGGTTTCGCCGAACGCGGTCACGCAGTCGATGGTGCCCTTCAGGGACGCCAGCAGGGCGATGTTCAGCGTCTGGGTCAGGGCACCGGCGGAGACGGTCTGCCCGGCGTTGATGCCGTAGAACGGCGTCGCGAAGTCGCTGATGAACTGGGCGCGATCCTTACGCAGCCCGTCGCGAATGCCGTCGAACACGCTCTGATCCACGCCCTGCGGGAAGGAGTCGGATTTACCGAAGATCGGCGTGACCGCGCCCAGCAGCGCCAGACCGGCCACGCGCGCGCTGCCGTAGTTGTTGATGTAGCGGGTCACGTCGCCGCCCCCCATGGAGAAGCCCACCAGCGTCACGTCCTGGAGGTCCAGGGTGGTGATCAGGTCGTTAATGTCGGACGCAAAGGTGTCGTAGTCGTAGCCGTTCCACGGCTGATCCGAGCGGCCAAAGCCGCGACGGTCAAAGGCGATGGCGCGGAAGCCGCGCTCGGCCAGGTAGTTCAGCTGGCTGTCCCACATGTCGCCGTCCAGCGGCCAGCCGTGGCTGAAGAGAACCGGTTTGCCCGCGCCGCCTTCTTTGTAGTAAATCTGCGTGCCGTCTTTTGCCTTAAACGTTGCCATAGTGTGTTCCTGTACAGGTGATGGTTAGGGTTATACCGGCGCGACCAGGTAGCGAATAGCCGGTGATGTTATGCCCTGATGAAAAGCCAGAACGCGGCTCTGCAGCAGGAGGTCATTCATGGTGTGGCGCTCCTGCTGGCGCAGATGCTCAATCCACGAGCCCATCAGGAAGGTCTCGATAAACAGGCCGGGGCGCTCGATATCCTCGTACACCGCCCAGCTCATCGCCCCGGCGCGGCGTCGCACCCGGCGCAGCTCGTGGACCGCCTGCAAAAACGCTTTCGCGTTGTGCGGGTCAATGATGTACTCGTGCGAGACCAGCACCGGGCCGCGCTCGTTCGGCAGGTCGATCTCCTCGCCGTCCAGCGGCTGGCCGCTCAGGTCGAGGTTTAAATCAGGATCTTTCTCCAGCTTCCAGCGGAACACGGTGGCGCTTGCCAGCACCATCCCCAGCGTGGCGACCACCAGCGAGGTCGGGGTGCCGAACTGAGAGGCAATCTGCCCCCAGATGGCGCTGCCTGCGGTCATCGAGCCGAAGAACACCGTCAGGTAGACCGCCAGTGCGCGGGCCTTAACCCAGCGGGCGGCGCTGCGCTGCGCGCCGAGGTTCAGCGTCGAGAGCACCGCAATCCACGCGAAGCCGGTAAAAAACTCAAACAGGTTGAGCAGCCAGACGTGGCGCACGAACGCCAGCGCCAGCATGGTGAGGGCAAAGACCAGGCTCGCGGCTACCATCAGACGGTCGGCATTCAGCCGCTGGCGCAGGCGCGGCAGCAGGATGGCCCCGGCAATAGCGCCCAGGCCAATGCACGCCAGCATCACGCCATAGCCCGCCGGGCCTAAGCCCAGCTCGCGGCGCGCCACCAGCGGCAGTAATGCCCAGCCCGCGCTGCCGAAAACGAAGAACGCCACGGTGCGCACCAGCACGTTGCGCAGCACCGGCGCGGCGTGCACGTAGCGAATGCCGGAGCGCACCGCGGAGAAGAAGTGCTCTGGTGGCAAACGCTGCACGGACGGCGCCGGACGCCAGCGCCACAGCACCCACGCCACGCCGACCACGGAGAGCGCGTTCAGGGCAAACACCATCCACGGCCCGGCGAGCGAGAGCAGAAAACCGCCCAGCGCAGGGCCAATCGCCCGGCTGATGTTCACCCCGAGCGAGTTCAGCGCCACGGCGGCGCCCAGTTCCGGCTTGCTCACCAGATCGGGCACCACGGCCTGGAACGGCGGCGAGCTCATCGCCGCGCCCACGCTCAGCAGAAACGTCGCCACCAGCAGAACGGTAGGGGTGACGTGTCCGGTGAAGGAGAGCAGCGTCAGCCCGGCGGCGGCGATGAACACCCACAGCTGGGAGAAGAGCAGGTATTTACGTCGGTCAACGATGTCCGCCATCACCCCGGACGGCAGGGCGAAAAGGAACATCGGCAGGCTGCTCGCCGCCTGCACCAGCGCGATATCCAGCGGATCGGCGCTGAGCGTCAGCATGCTCCAGTTGATGCCGACGTCGCTCATCCATGAGCCGACGTTAGAGACCACCGTGGCGATCCACAGCATGCGGAACACCGGCTGGCTCAGCGGCTGCCAGGGTGAAACCGCCGGGGCGGGCGTCGTCTCGACGTGTGCGTCGCGAACGTCGTTTACCTGGGTCATGCGAACCTCTCCGTTGTTTTACGCTGCACTCGCCACTGGCCCGGCCCGGTGAGGGCAAGGGTGGTGAAGATAATCAGCAGCAGCCAGCCAAACTGCCCTTCGGCAATCGACCAGTTCGGATGAACCGCCAGCATCGCCACCAGCAGCACGGCGATAATCGGCAGGCACGCCAGGCGGGTGTAAACCCCCGCAATGATAAACAGCGGGCAGATCACCTCGGCGACGATCGCCGGGATCAGACTGGCATACGGCCCGAAACCAAACGGATCTTCGATGCGCGTCAGCTCTTCGCTGAAGTGCAGCACCTTCGGCAGGCCGTGCACGTAAAGCAGCAGCAGGCTGCCGGTCAGGCGCAGAAAGAACAGCCCCGGATCGATCCGGGACGAAGCGTCATTTTGTTTCATCAGAATGCAAAGCAGCTGCAACCCAGCGCCCCCCAGAAAGCGTTATCGTCGGATACCGGCATCGCTGACGTGCGGGCAAAGTCATGCTGGTGGCTGTGAACCCCGCACGGGCCGCTACAGTGGTGAACCACACTCATACCCACGCGTGCGGCCTGCGGCGGCGCGCTGCGGTAGTGGCCCGGCACCTTCACCACCGGGGACCACTCGGGCAGAACCGGGATGGCCGGCGGCGCGAGCGGGCCAAAGCTGCCAGCGGCGTAGACGATATCGCCGCTCACCACGGTGAGGACGGACTCGATGCCCTTGATCTCCTCCTCCGGCACGCGGAAGTAATCTTTGCTGAGCACCGCCAGATCCGCGAGCTGGCCGACCTTGATCTGCCCCTTCTGATTCTGCTCGCTGGAGAACCACGCGCTGCCCTGGGTCCAGAGCATCAGGGCGGTATCGCGATCCAGGCGGGCGCTGTGGTCGTACATCTGCATCCCGCCGACGGTGCGGCCGGAGACCAGCCAGTAGAGCGCGGTCCACGGATTGTAACTCGCCACGCGGGTGGCATCGGTGCCTAAGCCCACCGGCACGCCGGTCTCGAGCATTTTTGCCACCGGCGGCGTGTGGCGGGTGGCTTCGATGCCGTAACGCTCGGCAAAATACTCGCCCTGGAAGGCCATGCGGTGCTGGACGGCAATGCCGCCGCCGAGCGCTTTGATGCGGTCGATGTTGGCCTGGGTGACGGTTTCCGCATGGTCGAAGAACCAGTGAAGGCCGTTGAACGGAATGTCGCGGTTCACCTTCTCGAACACGTCCAGCATGCGGCTGATGGATTCGTTGTAGGTGGCGTGCAGGCGGAACGGCCAGCGATGCTCCACCAGATGGCGCACCACGCGCTCCAGCTCGTCCTCCATGCCCGGCGCGAGATCCGGGCGCGGCTCGAGGAAATCTTCAAAATCGGCGGCGGAGAAGACCAGCATCTCGCCCGCGCCGTTGTGGCGGAAGAAATCGCTGCCCTGGCCCGGCGTGAGCATGTCGGTCCATTTTTCAAAGTCTTCCAGCTCGTGGCCCGGACGCTGGGTAAAGAGGTTGTAGGCGATGCGGATGGTCATCTGCTTTTTCTCGTGCAGCTCGGCGATCACCTCGTAATCTTCCGGGTAGTTCTGGAAGCCGCCGCCCGCGTCGATGGCGCTGGTCAGCCCCAGACGGTTCAGCTCGCGCATGAACTGGCGGGTGGAGTTCACCTGCTGCTCCAGCGGCAGCTTCGGCCCTTTGGCCAGCGTGGCGTAGAGGATCATGGCGTTCGGACGGGCAATCAGCATCCCGGTCGGGTTGCCGTTGGCGTCGCGCTGGATCTCCCCGCCCGGCGGGTTTGGCGTCTCTTTGGTGTAGCCGACCACCTTCAGCGCGGCGCGGTTGAGCAGGGCGCGGTCGTACAGGTGCAGGATGAAGACCGGGGTGTCCGGCGCGGCGTCGTTAATTTCGTCCAGGGTTGGCATGCGGCGCTCGGCAAACTGGAACTCGCTCCAGCCGCCCACCACGCGCACCCACTGGGGCGACGGCGTGCGCAGCGCCTGCTCTTTCAGCATCCGCAGGGCGTCGGCGAGCGACGGCACGCCTTCCCAGCGCAGCTCAAGGTTGTAGTTCAGCCCGCCGCGGATCAGGTGCAGGTGCGAGTCGTTCAGGCCGGGGATGGCGGTATGGCCTTTCAGATCGACCACTTTGGTGCCGTCGCCGTGGTGCTGCATCACCTCGGCGACGGTACCCACTTCCAGAAATTTTCCGTCGCGCACGGCAACGGCTTCTGCGAGAGGATTCTCGCGATCGACGGTGTGAAACTGGCCGTTAACCAGAATGAGATCGGCTTTACCGAGGGTAACCATAAGAGCTCCAGACTAAGAGGGGAATGGTCAGGATTATGGGAACCGGTTTCGGCAAAGATCCAGTTATACAATAGGATAGGTATACCAAAGTATAACTATACCTAAGGTTAACTATACGAAGAGATAATTACACCACAGCGCTGTGGGTCATAGGATGAACGCGATTTTATCGGCGTGCTGTTCGCGGCGATTTTAACCTTTAACCTCACTGGATAATCTTATGACCACTTCTAAGCTCGAAGTCTTAACCCCTGCCAACTGTCAGATCATTTTCATCGACCACCAGCCGCAGATGGCGTTCGGCGTGCAGTCTATTGACCGCCAGGTGCTGAAAAACAACACCGTGGCGCTGGCGAAAGCGGCTAAGGTGTTCAACATCCCGACCATCATCACCACCGTTGAGACCGAAAGCTTCTCCGGCAACACCTATCCGGAGCTGCTGGACGTGTTCCCGGGCCAGGACATTCTGGAGCGTACCTCCATGAACTCCTGGGACGACCAGAAAGTGCGTGACGCGCTGAAGGCCAACGGCAAGAAGAAAGTGGTTGTCGCCGGTCTGTGGACCGAAGTGTGCAACAACAGCTTTGCCCTGTGCGCGATGCTGGAAGGCGACTACGAAATTTATATGGTGGCGGACGCCTCCGGCGGCACCTCCAAAGAAGCCCACGACTTCGCGATGCAGCGCATGATCCAGGCGGGCGTGATCCCGGTGACCTGGCAGCAGGTGATGCTGGAGTGGCAGCGTGACTGGGCGCGCAAAGAGACCTACACCGCGGTGATGGATATCGTGCGCGAGCACTCCGGCGCCTACGGCATGGGCGTGGATTACGCCTACACCATGGTGCACAAAGCGCCGTCTCGCCAGAAGAGCGAGCACCGCACCTTAGCGCCGGTTCCGGCTCGCTAAGTCCCGTCGGCGGGCTGGTCCCTCATCCGGCTCGCCGCTGCCTCTTTCTCTGGAGTTCACAATGAGTACTGGGCTGATATCCCTTGCGGCAGGCGTGTTGATTGGCCTGATGTATGCCGTGCTGAAGGTGCGCTCCCCCGCGCCGCCAGCGCTGGCGCTGATTGGCCTGCTGGGGATGCTGGCGGGTGAACAGGCGATGCGTCATCTTTTATCCCGCGATAATCCGGCTGCCGTGCAGGTGACGGTTCCCCACGTTCAACACCCGACCGGAGCGTCATCATGAAGGCCTGGATTATTTCGCTGGTGTGCGGGGCCGCGGCTGGGGTACTTTACGCCCTGCTCGACGTACATTCCCCGGCGCCGCCGGTCGTCGCGCTGCTAGGCCTGTTCGGCATGCTGGTGGGTGAACAGCTGATCCCCATCGGGCGTCGTCTGGTGAGCCGCGAACCGCTGACCCTGGCCTGGTTTCGTCATGAATGCGTACCGAAAATCAGCGGTACTGCGCCCCCCGCGCCCGCGAAGGAAAGCCGCGACGCGTAACGATTTGTTTGAGGAAAGACAGCATGACGCTGCCGTGGCGCATTGCCATCATTGATGACGAACGCTCTGTTCGCAGCGGGCTCAGTAACCTGCTGCAATCGGAAGGGTATGCTACCGATACCTTCGATTCGGCAGAGGTGTTCTTGAGCCACCCTCTCGCCCTGTCAGGCGCGTCGCTGGTGATCACCGACATCAAGCTGCGCGGCATGAACGGCATCGAGCTGTTTGAGAAGCTGCGGTTGCTGGCCATGCCGCCACCGCCAATACTCTTTATCTCCGGCCATGCTGATGAAAATATGCAGCGGTATGCACTCAGTCTGGGCGCCGCTGCATTTTTGCGTAAGCCGATTAACATCGATATTCTGCTGGATCATATTCAGCGGGAGCTGACCCGCCGACAATAAGGATCGCGGATGAACGAACATACGTCGCCTGCATTTTGGCCCGCCCGGGGTAGTCTCCATGAAGGGCGGGCTTTTGTTCTGAAAGAGGATGTCATTTTTACCGTGCTGGCGCAGGAGGGCGGCATCTCCTGGATGAACGGGCGGCATCCCCAGTCCGGCGGTTCGTTTATTATTGCCACCGCGGTCAGCGATGAAGAAGAGGAGCGGGCAACGCGGCTGCTGAAAAACGAGTTTGCCCTGCGCGATCGGCTTCATGACGGCTGGGCTATCCGGCCCGTCGCTTCAACCCAGTACCGCGGACGTTTTGCGCTGGTCTACGCGCCGTTCTGCTTTGAACTGCTGGCGTGCCGGGCAGGTAAGGCGATTTCCGGGATCGCCCGCTTTATCGAGATGGCGATCCGCATCTGCGGTCCCCTGCGCCAGATGCATCAGCACAACCTGATCCACGGCGATATCAAACCCGGGGCGATCTTCGTTCATCACGACGCCACCTGCCGTCTGTGCAGCTTCGGTCTTTCCTGCGGCACCTCCGACGCCTTCTCCCAGTCCCGGCTTGCCGCGTCTGGCTGCACGCCCGCCTACATGTCACCGGAACACACCACGCGTACCCGGCGCGCCGTTGACAGCCGGAGCGATCTCTACAGTCTGGGGATCGTGCTTTATGAACTTCTGACCGGGCGATTGCCGTTTGAACTGAGCGCTGATGACCAGACCAACTGGGCGCATTATCACATTGCCTCTGAACCGCTTGCGCCGGGTCGGGTGCGCCCGGACGTACCCGGCATGTTGTCGACCATTATCCTTAAGCTGCTGGAGAAGAATCCGGAGAATCGCTATCAGACCGTCGACGGGCTGATTGCCGACCTCAGGCGCTGCCAGGCGACGCTGACCGTTGAAGGCGAAATTGTCGACTTTATTCCCGGCCAGCAGGATCGCTCTCCGGCGATCCATCTGGCCGATTCGCTTTTCTCTGCGCATCCGCAGGCCAGCGACGTCATCGCCGCGTTTGAGCGGGTCAGCCAGAGCGGTGCGCCGGAACTGGTGACGATTGGGGGACCTTCGGGGATCGGCAAATCTTCCGTGATCGCCACCACGCTGAAATCGCTGCAACAGCGCAAGGTGCTGCTGGCGGTGGGCAAGGTCGATCAATATTCTCCCACGCTGCCCTACGGCGTGCTGAGTTCGGCGTTTCGGACGCTCACGCTGCACCTGCTCGGGCTGCCAGCCGGGGAGGTGGCGACGTGGAAAATCCGTCTGTCGCGCGCGCTGGAAGGCTTCGAGGAGTTGGCCGTCAGCCTGGTGCCGGAGCTGAATTTACTCCTTGAGAACAAACCGCGTTTCTCCGCGGATACCTTTTCCATCGACGCGCGGGCGCGCTTCGGCCATATGGTGCTGGCGCTGGTGAAAACTTTCGCCACCCAGGGCGCGCCGCTGGTGCTGCTGCTGGATGATGTGCAGTGGATCGACGCCGCCAGCCTGCGAACGCTCGATCACCTGCTGCGCGCCTGCGGCGCCATCCCGCTGCTGGTGGTGGTGGCGCACCGCGATCTCAGTTCGCTTTCTGATCCCACCTTGCAGACCGCGCTGGCGAGCCTGCCGGAGGCGGCGCAATACGCCACGACGATTGTGCCGCAGCCGCTGTCGGTGAAGGCCGTGGCGCGCTGGCTCGGGGGAATTTTTCATGCCCGCAGTAGCGGCACCGCCGATCTTGCCACGCTGATCCATGAAAAAACCGGTGGCAACCCGCTGTTTGTGCAGGAATTTTTCCGCCGCATCGTCGATGACGGACTGGTGGTGCACAACAAATATCAGGGGAAATGGCATTACGATCTCCAGGCCATCCGCGCCCGGCACTACACCGAAAACGTGGTGACGCTGGTACTTGAACAGCTCAAGGAGATGCCCGACGAGACGCGCCGCCTGCTGGGCAGCATCGCCTGCCTCGGCTGCACGGGCGAGCTGGAGATGCTGTGCCGCGTGGTGGGGCGGTCGGCGGCGGAAATCCGCTACGCGCTTCACCCGGCGGTTACTGCTCAGCTGATTGTGCTGACGGAGAAAGAGTACACTTTTACTCACGATCGGGTGCAGGAAGCCGCCTTTGCCCTGCTGGATGAGGGCGAGAAAAGCCATCTGCACCTGACCACCGCCAGCCTGCTGGCGGATGCCGCACGGCAGACGGCGGGCAACGAACTGCTGTTCCGCGCGGTTCACCACGTCAGCGCCGCGCTGGACTGCATCCAGCCTGCACCCCAGCGGCAGCGATTCCGGGAGCTGAGCCTTCAGGCCGCGCGGCGTGCGAAGCGTACCGGCGATTACCTTTCCGCCTTAAGCTATATCCAGACCGCCAGAGCGCTGGGGAATGCGGGCCCGGTCTCGGACTTTATGCTGGATATCGAAGAGGCGGGCTGTGAGTTTGCGCTCGGACACCTGGAGCGCACGCGTGCGCTGTGCGATGCGATCCTCGGTTCACCGGGCGGGCTGACGGAGAAAGCGCTGGCCGCCAACCTGCTGGCGGAAGTTTATATGCGCCAGTCGGAGATCCGCCTGGCGCTGGAGGCGTCGTTATGCTGGCTGGGCGTGTTCGGGATCCAGATCAGCCGCTACCCGGAAAATGCCGAATGTGACGAGGCCTGGCAGCAGTTCTGTCAACGCACCGCCGACGCGCCGCAGAATCCGTTTTCTCAGCTTAAGCTGATGGAGAACGCAGAGACCGAAGCGGTGATGAACCTGCTTTACAGCGCCAGTATTTTCGCCAGCTTTACCTGCCCGCGCCTGCACTTTTTACTCCTGTGCCGGATGATGCACCTCACGCTCGATCACGGCATAACCGGTGCTTCCACCACGGCGATGGCCTGGTTTGGCGTGCTGATTGGCCACCGCTACGCCGAATACCGTCTCGGGTTTGAGTACGGCACGCTGGCTCGTGAGCTGGTGAACCGCCACGGCTATGATGCCTATGAAGCCAAAACTCTGCTGCCGCTCGACCAGCTCAGCGTCTGGACCCAGCCGCTGTCGTACACTATCGAGTGCGCAAAGGCCTGCTTTACCTCGGCGGTGACCCACGGCGACATGACGATGGCCTGTTTCGCGGCCTGTCATCAGATCATTAACTTCCTCTCCCGGGGCGATCATCTGGATGGCGTGCTGACCAGCATCGATCGCGGTCTGGCCTTTGTACGCAAAACGGATTATCAGGACATTGAAACCGTTCTGCACATTCAGCGCCGCTACGTGGAGTTTTTACGCACGCCGGTGACGGGCCCATGGAGCGCCGCCCAGGCGCTGCCTGACGATCTGCTGCCCGCGCCGCCGGAGCAGGCGCCCGAGCAGACCTCGACCATGCTGTTCTGGTACTGGCTCTATCGCGGGATGGCGCACTTTTCCTGCGGCGAATACGCCGACGCACAGGCGGATTTAGAGAGGGCGGGCTGGTATGCGTGGTCCGCGCCGGGTCATATTCATCTGCTGGATTACCATTTTTACAGCGCGCTGGCGCTCTCCCGTCAGCTCACGCCGGAGACCTTCTCGGCGGATTATCGCCGCAGTATTCATCACCATTACGACAAAATTGCCCTCTGGGCGCGGATCAATTCGGGCACGTTTGCCGATAAAGAAGCGCTGATTTACGCCGAAATCGTCCGTCTGGACGGCATGAACAGCATCGCGCTGGAGCAGTATGAAAAAGCGGTGCGGCTCTCGCGGGAGGGCGGCTTTAACCCGATCAATGCCCTGGCGCACGAGCTGGCAGGGCGTTTCTCGCTGGCCTGCGGCTACCCGACCGCCTCCGACGCCCATTTCCGCGGCGCGATTGCCGCCTGGGGGCGCGCCGGGGCGCAGGCCAAGGTGCGCCAGCTGGAGCAGGATTTCCCGCATCTGCTGGCCTCCGGGCAGAGCCGCGCGTATGACACGGCGGCCTTCGCCCAGAACGAGGTGATCCGCGATTTACAGAGCGTCATCAAAGCCTCACGCGCCTTGTCCGAAGAAATTAACCTCGAGCGTTTAATTGAAAACCTGATGACGCTACTGCTTGAACGGGCCGGGGCGCAGCGTGGCCTGCTGCTGCGCGTTAGCGATAATCACATCCCGGAGATCGAGGCCAGTGCCTGGACCAGTACCGACGGGGTGCGGGTGCGCATCCTGAAGGCGTCACCGATGGCGACGGACATGCCGCTGTCGGTGCTGGCCGCAGTGATCCGCACCGGGCAGGAGATCCGCACCGGCAAACCGGAGGAGTTCCACCCGTTCAGCCAGGATCCGTATCTGGTGACGTCCGGCGCCGCCGTGATGTGTGTCCCGATGTTCAAACAGGCGCGGCTGGTGGGGGTGCTGTATCTGGAAAACCGCCTGATGCCGGAAGTGTTTACCGCCGAACATTCGCGCGTGGTCAGCCTGCTGGGCGCGCAGGCGGCGGTTTCGCTGGAGACTGCGCGGCTTTACGCCGAGCTGCTGGCGGAAAACATCCAGCGCCGACGGGTGGAGAAAGAGCTGCGCGCCAGCCAGACCTCACTGATGCTGGGCGAGCAGATCAGCCATACCGGCAGCTGGCGCTGGGAGCTGGTGCAGGATCTGATGTTTATGTCTGAAGAGTACGCCCGTATCCTTGGCCTGCCGGAGCAGCAAAAGATGATCTCAATGGCGGAGTTTTTAACCTTCGTGCATGAGGACGATTATGGCCGGATCAGCACCCTCGTTAACCAGAGCGTGCGCGACGGGCTGTCGATGCGCGCGGAGTTTCGCATTATCCGCACCGACGGCTCCGTTCGCTACATCCTCGGGATTGGCGATCCGGTCGGCGTCGGCAGCGAAGTGAATGAGTATTACGGCATCATTACCGACATCACCAGCCAGCGGGCGGCGGAAGATGCGATGCGGGTGGCGCAGGCGGATCTGGCGCGAGTCTCACGGGCCACCACCGTCGGACAACTGACCTCCTCGATCGCGCACGAGATCAACCAGCCGCTGATGTCGATTGTCTCGAACGCCGGCGCGAGCCTGCGCTGGCTCAACCGCGATCCGGCGCGGCTGGACAAAGTGCGCGAGGGGCTGGAGGAGATCGCCGCCGAGGGCGAGCGGGCAGGGGAGATCATTCGCAGCATTCAGTCTCTGACGCGCAAACAGGACCCCACGTTTACGCGTATTGATCTGCACTTCCTGATCCACCACATCATTATGCTTTCACGCAGCGAACTTGAGCTGCGACACATAAGCGTTGATTATCTTCTGAACGCTGACGACAGCTTTATCATCGGCGACAGCGTGCAGATCCAGCAGGTGCTGCTTAACCTGGTGATGAATGCGATGGAAGCGATGGCGGAAGTGACGGATCGCCCGTGCAGCATCACGATCTCCACCGCGAACTGCGGCGAGGGGAAGGTGATCTTTGAGATCGCCGATACCGGCAGCGGCATTGAGCCGGAGCTCACCGAGCGGATCTTTGACTCGTTCTATTCGACCAAAGCGCAGGGAATGGGGATGGGGCTGACCATCAGCGCCAGCATCATTGAACGGCACCGGGGGAAACTGAGCGCGCGCCGCAGAGAGCCGTACGGCACGGTATTTACCTTCGCGTTGCCGCTTGCCGGACAGGAGGAGTAACGGTTATTCCACTGGTTGATGTTTGGTCAGGCGCTCGACGGCCCTGACCAGTTCGGCCACGGAGCGGACCTGCATTTTCTCCATTACCCGGCGGCGGTGCACTTTCACCGTGATCTCACTGACGCCCAGCTCGGCGGCGATCTGCTTGTTGAGCTTGCCGCTGATGGCCAGCTCAAGCACCTCATGCTCGCGCGGCGTGAGGGACATGTGGCGCTGCTTCAGGGCGTAGTGCTCTTTGACGCGGGCGGCGTTGTGCTGTGCCAGTCTGAGCGCGGATTCGATGGAGCCGATGAGCGCGCTGGATTCAACGGGCTTAGTGAGAAATTCATAGGCTCCGCCTTTGATCGCCCGGACGGACATAGGGATGGTGCCGTGACCGGTGAGAAAGATGATCGGTATTTCCCGCCCGCTGGCTTTCAGCGCATCTGCGACATCAAATCCGGTTATCGTGGGCATCTGCATATCGAGGATCACGCAGGAGGGCAGATCCTCAAAGGGATGGCTGAGAAAGGCTTCTGCTGAGGAAAAGCCAAGGGCGTGCATATCCGCGGATTCCAGCAGCCTGACAACGGACTGTCTGACTGTGTCATCGTCATCAACCACATAAACAATGTGTTCCATTCACCGCCCCGGTGTGTGATCAGTAAATCATCGACAATAAAATAGCGCCTTTTTGAACGTAAGCGACTGTTTGCTATCCTCATTCATACTAACACATTAATTATTATTATCATTTACCAATATGAAGATGATATGAAAGTGTAATAAAAATGTGGCGAATTAGTTAGGAGTGGAGCGCTGTTTTTAGTGACCTTTCCGGGGGCGGAGCCAGCGCACGACACGCGATGTTTTGTGTGAGGACGCCGACGGGTAAAACAGGCTACACTCTGATTTTGAGCGCGACAAGCTGAGGACATAACGATGCACTACACACTGAAAAGCAGTGACGATAAAGAAAAAGCGGAAGGAACAAACGGCGCGGGCGCTCTACAGCAAAAACTGCTGGAATCCCGTTCGATTGTCATCTCCGGTGAAATCAACCAGGAGCTGGCCCAGAAAGTCATCACTCAGATGATCCTGCTGCAAAGCGTCAGTAACGATCCGATCAAGCTGTACATCAACAGCCAGGGCGGCCATGTAGAAGCGGGCGATACCATCCACGACTTCATTAAGTTTATCCGTCCGGAAGTACACGTTATTGGCACCGGCTGGGTGGCAAGCGCCGGGATCACCATCTTCCTGGCGGCGAAAAAAGAGCACCGCTACTCGCTGCCAAATACCCGCTTTATGATCCACCAGCCGCTGGGCGGCGTGCGCGGTCAGGCAACGGATATTGAGATCGAAGCGCGGGAGATCATCCGCATGCTGGAACGCGTGAACAAGCTGATTGCCGACGCCACCGGCCAGCCGCTGGAGAAAGTGAAGAAAGACACCGACCGTAACTTCTGGATGTCACCGGCGGAAGCGCTGGACTACGGCATCGTGGGCAAACTGATCACCCATTATGACGAGCTGAACCTGGATTAAGTTTTAGCCCGCGTGTGCGTCGGGTGACGGCTTCGCCTTACCCGACCTACACGCGCTCGATTGACCCATGACAAGTTCCCCCTCTGCTTTCTTACCTATAATCGCGCCTGTTTACCCTCTCACTGGTGCTAACCATGGCGTATCAACTGAACCTGAACTGGCCGGAATTTCTTGAAAAATACTGGCAAAAACAACCCGTTGTACTGAAAAATGCCTTCCCGAATTTTGTCGACCCCATTACCCCTGATGAGCTGGCGGGTCTGGCGATGGAGCCGGAAGTCGATAGCCGCCTGGTAAGCCACGCTAACGGCAAGTGGCAGGCGAGCAATGGCCCATTTGAGCATTTCGATAACCTCGGTGAAACCGGCTGGTCCCTGCTGGCGCAGGCGGTGAACCACTGGCATATGCCCGCCGCAGAGCTGGTGCGTCCGTTCCGCGTCCTGCCGGACTGGCGTCTCGATGACCTGATGATCTCCTTTTCTGTCCCGGGCGGCGGCGTTGGGCCGCATATCGATCAGTACGATGTGTTTATCATCCAGGGGATGGGCAGCCGCCGCTGGCGCGTGGGTGAAAAGCTGCCGATGCGTCAGTTCTGCCCGCATCCGGCTCTGCTACATGTCGATCCTTTTGAGCCGATCATCGACGAAGATCTGGCGCCGGGCGATATCCTCTACATTCCGCCTGGATTCCCGCATGACGGCTTCACCCATGAAACCGCGCTCAACTACTCTGTCGGTTTTCGCGGGCCGAACGGTCGCGATCTGATCAGCAGCTTTGCCGACTATGCGCTGGAGAACGATCTGGGCGGCGAACACTACAGCGATCCGGATCTGACCTGCCGCGAACACCCGGGTCGCGTGGAGCAGTACGAGCTTGATCGCATTCGCGAGATGATGATCCACATGATTAGCAAGCCGGATGATTTCACGAAATGGTTTGGCAGCTTCGTCTCCACGCCACGTCACGAGCTGGATATTGCCGCCGCCGAGCCGCCGTATTCCGCAGAAGAGGTGCTGGACGCGCTTCAGGGCGGCGAAACGCTGTCGCGCCTGAGCGGCCTGCGCGTGCTGAACGTTAACGGCAGCTTCTTTATCAACAGTGAACAGCTGGAAACGGCGGATGTGAACGGGGCAGACGCGCTGTGCCGCTACACCGAGCTCGGCCAGGCCGAGCTGGGTGACGCACTGAATAATCCGGCGTTTGTGGACGAACTCACCGGGCTGATTAACCAGGGGTACTGGTACTTCGACGAGTAACATGAGGCGGCGTTTAGTCAGCCTAAACGCCGCTACGTTCAAACCAGCATATTACACGCCTTCCAGTAGTTCAAAAGCCGCTCGTCGTCGCGCTCTTTCTCCGCTTTGATTTTCATCGCCTGGGCGAGATTCTCTCGCGATAACTCATGGCCTTTTTGCACGATGTCTAAAACCGCTTCACCAAGAGCCAGCGAAATTTCTGTCCGATTGTTGCGAATCGTCATAAATACCTCCTCGTTGGTTGCGATAAGTTAATTATGAACGGGAAATAATCAGTCGGTAATAATTCATCTCATTCTTATTTTTTCATTTCGGCGTTAAGTAGAATGAATATTCGGTTCTGTCAATGATGTTTCAAAATGCTAATAGGGCGTTTAAGCCTTAATTTATGCGCTACAGTTAATTTCGTGCAACAGGCAAATAACCGAAACAGGAGAATAATTATGGTAGATAAAAGCGCAATTAAGGATCACACTCAGGTTGTCGCCAGCTGCGGAACGCACGTCGGGGTTGTGGACCATCTTGATGGTGAGCGTATCAAGCTTGCGAAGAGCGATCCGGAATCGGGCGGCAAGCACCATTTTATTCCTCTCGGCTGGGTTGATAAAGTCGAAGATAATAAAGTTGTCCTGACCAAAAACCATAAAGAGGTTTTTGCTGAGTGGCAGGAAGCATAAATATATCTCTCGCAAGGAAATATATGCCTTCGCTCCGGCTTCGTCCGGAGCGTAATAGTGTCTGCGCCCGGTGATTGCTGCCATTGCAAATGGATGGTACTGTTTTGCCTGTCCTTTCCCGATGCAGGCCCCGAATGATGCTCCAGAGTGAAAATAAATCAGCGAAACGCATATTTTTTGTTGAAGATTTTCAGGTATTCGGCGAGCGCTATGGCATTGACTACCGTTTCCCCCAGTTAAAAGAGGCGCAGGTCAGCGGTAGCCCCGTGTTGCAGGGGAATGTTGAAGAGATGATGCTCTCGTCCGGCATTTCGCTGACCCATTCCGACGTACGTGTATTACAGCCCTATGAAACCACCTCTCGCCACAGCAGCCCGCTCTATATGCTGGTGGTGCTGGAAGGGTGCGTGACGCTCACGCTCAATGGTATCAATTATCCCGTCCGCCCGGGCATGGCGTTCAGCTCACGTCTGAGTGAAGATCAGGTAATGAGCGCGCGTCACGATGCCGACAGCACGCTGAAAACGCTCTCGTTTGGCGTGTACCCGCACGATGCCGGACGTGAAGCCTTGCTTGAGTCATTGCTTCTGGAATGGCAAAGCCTGAATGCACCCGCCTTTGTCTGGCAGGTTCCCGAGTTTGTGATGTCAGGTATTCTGCATGCGCAGCGGCAGGGGGTAAGCGTGCTTTCACGCAAGCTTTTGCTTGAGGGGCTGATGTATCAGCTGCTCGGCCATGGCCTCAACCAGCGCCAGCAGCCTTGCCCAAGCCGCCCTGAGCATGCGCGTCTTGAACGCGTGCGGAGCCTGCTGGAACAGTCTCCTGAACGGGATCATACTCTCGCGCAGCTGGCAGCCCTGGCTGCAATGAGCCCAAGCAGCCTGCGTAGCAAGTTCCGTCAGCGCTATGGCTGCACCCTCTTCGACTATCTCCGCAACTGTCGCCTTGCGCTGGCGCGCCGCTATCTGCTGGAAGGCCACAGCGTGCAGCAGGCGGCGTGGATGTGCGGGTATCAGCATGCCACCAACTTCGCCACCGCGTTTCGTCGTCATTACGGGATTTCACCGGGTGACGTGCGCAAACTCCGCTAACGTAATTTCTCCTGTCGCGCGAATGAATCCCGTGCGGTTTAGCATCGCGCATACGTAACCTGGCTGTACGCATAGCCGTTTGCACTCTCAAAAAGGTAATAATTCTTATTAACAATAAGAAATATCTCTGGAGAGGGTTATGTTTGCTAAATCGCGTCTGGCACTGCTGGTGGGATGGGTTACCGGTAGCGTCGCTTTTCCTTTACTGGCGCAGGATGCCCAAAAAACTGACACCGTGGTGGTGACCTCGCAGATGCAGTCTGCGGCCACCAAGGTTGAAACACCGGATATTGAAACCCCGCAGTCGGTCTCTATCGTCACGCGCGAGCAGTTCGAAGAGCAGGGCGCAACCAGCGTGCGTCAGGCCGTGAGCTACACGCCGGGGGTCTACAGCAACCAGATCGGGGCGTCAAACCGCTTTGACTACATGGTGCTGCGTGGCTTCTCGGACGGCAGTCTGGACAACGTCTACCTCGACGGCCTGAAGATGATGGGCGACACCAATTCCCACAGCTCGCTGGTGGTTGACCCGTGGTTCCTGGACAGTATCGAAGTCGTGCGCGGTCCGGCCTCCGTGCTCTATGGCCGCTCATCGCCGGGCGGGATTGTGGCGCTCACCTCCCGTAAGCCATCGTTCGATCCTGGCGGGGAGATTAAGCTCTTCGCCGGTAACAATAACCAGCGTGGGGCGATGTTCGACGTGACCGGCCCGGTTGATGATAACGACCGCGTGGCGGTGCGCCTCAGCGGGATGACCCGCTATGCTGATTCCCAGTTCGATCCGCTCAAAGAAGAGCGTTACGCCCTGATGCCGAGCCTGACCTGGCGTATCACCGACAACACCCGTCTGGATCTGATGGCCTACCTGCACCGCGATCCGGAAGGCGGCAGCCACTCCGGCCTGCCATATGAGGGCACCGTTGTACCGCACAGCGGTAAGAAAATCTCCAACACCTTCTTCGAGGGCGAGGACGATTACGACAAGTACGATCGTCGGGAAAACATGGTCGGCTATAACATCGAGCACCTGTTTGACAGCGGCTGGTCTGTGCGCCAGAAGCTGCGCTACCTGCACACCAAAGTCGAGCTGAACCAGGTGTATGCCGCAGGCTGGCTGAATGACACCGAGCTGAATCGCGGCTATTCCGGCTCTGACGAGAAGATGAACGCCATCACCCTGGATAACCAGGTCGACGGCAGCTTCGACACCGGGGAGGTGAACCACCGCGTGCTGATCGGCATGGACTATCAGGACCGCACCAACAACGTCACCGGCTACTACGGCGGCTTCCCGCCGATTGACGCTTTCCATCCTGTTTACGGCGCGAAGCCGGACTACATCACCCAGTACAGCAGGGAAAAACACAAGCTGCGCCAGACCGGCTACTACCTACAGGATCAGATGTCCATTGACCGCTGGCGCCTGACGCTGGGCGGGCGTTACGACCAGGTGAGCGTGTCGAACGTCGACAACTTTAACCACACCCGCAGCGATCTGGATAAAAACAACTTCAGCAGCCGCGCGGCGCTGCTGTATCTGTTTGATAACGGCGTTGCGCCGTACGTCAGTTACTCTACCGCCTTTACGCCGACCAGCTTTGCCGACGAGCAGGGCAATATCCTGGATCCGATGAAGGGCAAGCAGTGGGAAGCGGGCGTAAAGTATGAGCCAGAGGGGATGAACAGCCAGTTCAGCGCCTCGGTGTTCCGCATCAACCAGAAGAACATTGCCACTAAAGAGGAGCCGACCGATCCGTACCGTTCCATTGGTGAAATCGAATCCGAAGGCGTTGAGCTGGAGGCGATTGGTCAGCTGACCGACAGCCTGCGTATGCAGGCGGCGTACACCTACACGGATATTCGCTACAAGAAGAGCAGCCCGGAAGAGGAGGGCAAGCGCGCCGTTTATGCCCCGCGTAACATGGCCAGCGCCTGGCTGAGCTACGACGTCAAAACCGGCCCGCTGGACGGCCTGACCGTCGGCTCCGGCGTGCGCTATGTCAACGGGATCGCCAGCGATCGCCAGAATACCCATACGCTTCCGTCGTACACGCTGGTGGATATGACCGTGGGGTATGACCTGTCGAAAGTGGGGCTCACGGGCGTGAGCGCGCAGTTGAACGTCAATAACCTGACGGACAGAAGCTACGTCGCGGCCTGTAACTCTCTCTCTTACTGCTACTTCGGTGCAGAACGCAGCATTGTGGGCAGCGTTTCGTGGAAGTTCTGAGTTGTTGATTTTGCCGGGGGGCGGGAGCGGTTTTCTCCCTCTCCCTGTGGGAGAGGGGCGGGGTGAGGGCAAAATGCCGCACTACTCCTCCATCGCAATCACAATCGCTTCACCCATCTTTTTCAATGCCTCGCGATTTTTGTCTGTCGGCGGCAGCGCTACGTTGATCCGCAGGCAGTTGCGGTACTTCCCGGAGGCGGAAAACAGCGACCCGGCCGCGGCCTGGATCTTCAGCCGGCACAGCTGCTTGCTGACGCACACCATATCGACCGTCTCCGGCAGCTCAACCCACAGCAGGAAGCTGCCCTGCGGGCGGGTGACGCATATCTCTGCCGGAAAATACTGCCGCACCCAGCAGGTGTAGGTCTCCATATTCTGCTGATAAATCTGGCGCATACGCCGCACGTGGCGATGGTAATGGCCGTCGCGGATAAACGCCGCCACCGCCATCTGCGTGCCCGGCACGTTAAACCCGCCCGCGGCGTACTTCATGTGCATCACTCGATCGTAATAGCGCCCCGGCACAATCCAGCCGACGCGCAGGCCCGGCGCCACGGTCTTGGTAAACGAACTGCATAACAGCACGCGACCATCAATATCCATAGAATGAATGGTGCGCGGACGCGGATACTCCGCCGCCAGCTCGCCGTAGATATCATCCTCAACAATCACGATATCGTGCCGCTGTGCCAGGGCTAAGACCTGCTTCTTCCGCGCCTCCGGCATGATAAACCCGAGCGGGTTATTGCAGTTTGGCACCAGGATCACCGCCTTGATCGGCCACTGCTCCAGCGCCAGCTCCAACGCTTCGATGCTGATCCCGGTTTCAGGATCGGTGGGAATTTCAATGGCCTTGATGTCAAAGCCGCGCAGCATCTGCATGGTGCCGTGAAACGACGGCGATTCCACCGCCACGATATCCCCCGGTTTGCACACCGAGAGCAGGGCGATCGACAGCGCGCCGTGGCAGCCGTTGGTGATGACAATCTCGTTTGCCGCCACGGTGGAGCCGCCATCCAGCATCAGACGGGCGATTTGCTCGCGTAGCTCCAGGCGCCCGTCGAGCACGTCATAGCTCAGCATTTCGCCCGGATTATGCTGCGCAATGCGGCTCATCTCGCGCCACAGGGGCTTCAGGCTCGCCTGGTTAATGTCCGGCGAGCCGCCGCCAAAGGAGATCATCTCTTTGTCGGCGCGGGCGTCCAGCAGCATCATCACCTCATCCCACTGGGTAACGTCCACCGGGCGCTGCACCGGGCGGGTCATTGCCGGTACGGGCGGCTGGGCTTTGCGTTTCGAGACGAAATAGCCGGAGCGCGGCTGAGGCGTGATCAGCTGGAGGTTTTCGAGGATCTGGTAGGCCTGCTGTATGGTGCTGATGCTCACGCCGTGCTCCTGGCTCAGCGTGCGTACCGACGGCAGACGTTCGCCGCTGCGATACAGCCCTTGTTCAATGCGTTCCGCCAGGAGGTTGGCCAGATGTTGATAGCGCGTCATGCTGTATCCTTTATTTTCACCATACAGATTATTAAACCAGTACAGATTGCCGCAAAAAACGGCATGCAGATACCGTTTTAGCGGATCTGTATGTTAAAAAAAAGTTGTTTTTGCATCTGTATTGCGCAGGTCGATTTCCAGGATGATAACCCCACTGGCACAGCGAGGAGAGCATCATGGAATTCTACGAGAATCGTTCAAAACGTCCGTTTATCGCGTTTGTCTGGGTAGCGAAAACGCTGCGTAACTGGTATCGCATCAACCGTACCCGCCGTATTCTGAGCCAGATGAGCGACGAGCAGCTCAAGGACGTCGGGTTATCGCGATATGATGTGTGAGCATAGGGTTGCCTGGTGGCGCTACGCTTACCGGGCCTACAGGAGACCGTAGGCCGGGGAAGGCGCAGCCGCCACCCGGTGGTTTTCAGCTCAACAGTTCTAGCGTCTGCCGTTTCGGCCTTTCCAGCAAATCCAGCGCCTCCTGATACGACCGCACGTTGTTATAGCCCATCACCAGCCCGTAGCGTTTTCCTGATCCGTGATACCACGCCGAAAGCGCATTGACCTGCAATTGCTGTTCCTGCCAGCAGCGGGCGATCTCCCGGTCAGCGCTTCCCTTTGCGAGGAACGCGACAATATGCATCCCGCCGTCGTTTTGCTCGGTGAAAAACAGATCGCCATAGACCTCACGCAGGGCGGCAATCATCCAGTCGCGGCGGGTCTGATAGAGCGCGCGCATCTTTTTCAGATGACGGAAAAAATGCCCTTCGTTGAGAAACGCGGTGAGGATCTTTTGCGTCAGCACCGGCTGGCCGCTGGTGAGGATGTCCGCGCTGTCGGTAAACGCGCCGACGGTGCTGGCGGGCATCACCACGTACCCCATGCGCAGCGATGGCATGATGGTTTTGCTGAAGGTGCCCATAAAGATCACCCTGTCATGCTGGTCGAGGCTTTTCAGCGACGGCAGCACTTTGCGGGTGTAGTGAAATTCGCCGTCATAATCATCTTCGATAATCCACGCCTCGTTTTGTGACGCCCAGTCGAGCAACTGCTGCTTGCGCGGCAGGGAGAGCGTCACCGCCAGCGGGCTCTGGTGCGACGGAGTAACGATGGCGAAGCGGGCATCGTGGTGATTACGCAGCAGGTAGTCCGTATCCATCCCTGCGCGATCGACCGGCACGGTGTGCAGGCGGGGCACAATGCGCTTGAGCAACTGCTGGCCCATAAAGTAGCCTGGATCCTCAAATACCACCTTATCGCTGCGGCTGGCGAGCGTGTCGAGGATCAGGCGCAGGCTGCCGCTGTAGCCGCTGGTGATCATTACCTGTTCCGCAGTGCAGGATAACCCGCGCGAGATATTGAGATAGCGGGCTATCGCCTCGCGCAGCGGATACCAGCCCAGAACGGGCGGGTTGAGCATTTCATCCTGACGCATGGCGCGCGTCGCCTGGCCCGCCAGCAGCAGCCATTTTTTATAGGGGAAGCTGTCGAGCGCGGGAATGCCGGGGCGCAGAAAACCGGCTCGTTCGCGTTGGCTAATCAACGACGCCGGCAGCGTGCCGGTCGCTTGTTCTGTGGGGGCGTTTTGCGCGGGCAGCAGAAGATCCGGATTCACCCGCGTCCCGCGCGCGCCCTGGCTCACCAGATACCCTTCGCCCGTCAGAATGGCATACGCCGTCTCGACGGTTTTGCGCGCCACCTTCAGCTCTTCCGCCAGCAGGCGGATGGCAGGTACCCTGTCGCCCGGCTTCAGCACGCCGCGCATGATGTTGTCGCGATAGCGGGAATAAATCTCGTGATAGCCCGGCTTCATGTCCTACCTCATTTCACGCTTTTTGTATCTTTTTACTATGTCATGAACGGCGTAGATTTGCTTCATCGCATGACACATGCCGCACAAAAAAGAGGAAAGACAATGAGCACTCGCGTAAACCACCACAAAGCCACACCTGCACTCACCAACGCGCTTTCCGCCCTGAGCATGGAAGTGGCGAAAACCTCTATTGATCCGGCGCTGAAGCACCTGATCGACATTCGCGTGTCGCAGCTGAACGGCTGTACGTTCTGTCTCGATATGCACTCAAAAGAGGCGAAAATCGCCGGCGAGCGCGAGCTGCGCCTGTACCATCTAGCGGCCTGGCGCGAGTCCCCGCTGTTCAGCGCCCGTGAAAAAGCGGCGCTGGCCTTCACCGAAGCGCTGACCCAAATCGGCGTTCACGGCGTGAGCGATGCGCTGTACCGCAGCGTGGCGGAGCACTTCTCGGACGTGGAGATTTCAGAGCTGAACTTCGCCATCGTGGCGATCAACGCCTGGAACCGCCTGGGCATTACCTCCCGCATGGAGCCGGGCTCGCTGGATGCGGCGTACGGGCTGAACAAGGCTAACCTGGAATAATCCCGCGCTCGCGGATCATCGCCACCAGCGCCCGCAACCCCGGCGGGACGTGGCGATGGCCGGGGTAGTACAGGCGCAGCCCGGCAAACGGCTGCGCCCAGTCGTTTAAGACGCTCACCAGCTCCCCGCTTTTCAGCTCGTCCTGAATATACAGTTCCGGCAAAAATCCTACCCCTAATCCCGCCTTTACGGCGCGGATCGAGGCAAAAAGATCGGACGTCGCAAAGCGCGGTGGTACGGCAAGGGCGTACGTTTCCCCCCGACGCGCCAGCTCCCAGCGGTAGATCCCGCCGTGGGCCATGCGCATGCCGATCCCCTGATGTGAAAGCAGATCGTCCGGCGTCTCGGGTATGCCGTGACGGGCGAAATAGTCCGGCGTGGCGGTCACCAGCTGGCGGATCTCACCGGTCAGCGGCACGGCGATCATGTCCTGCGGAACGGACTCTTCGAGGCGGATCCCCGCGTCATAGCCTTCGGCGACGATGTCGATCATCCTCGCTTCGCTCACCGTTTCCACGCGCATTTTCGGGTAGCGGATCATGAAGTCGATCAGCAGCTGGTCCAGAAACAGGGTGCCGATATGGTTCGGCACGTTGAGGCGCAGCGTTCCGGCGGGTTCCCCGGTGTCGCTGTGGATCTCCTCCCCGGCGAGGCGGATCTCCTGTAGCGCCGGGCCGATACGCGCCACGTAGCGCTGTCCGGCGTCGGTGAGCGCCACGCTGCGGGTGGTGCGGTTGAAAAGCCGCGTCTCAAGGCGGCTCTCCAGCCCGGCGATGGCGTTGCTGACCGCCGTGGCGGACATCCCCAGTTCCTGCGCCGCGCCGCGAAAGCTGCCGCGCCGCACCACCGCCATCACCACTTCCAGCTCTGTCAGACCTGAACGATGCATAGATTATCCTGAAAATCGAAACAACCCTTGCAGCATAGCGTGGATTATCGCAACGGAGAAGCCGTGACAGACTGGGCTCACACAGCCTGAGGAGGTTTATATGCACACCATCGAACAGATCTTTATTAACGGCGAGTTTGTTACCCCGCACGGTACCGAACGGTTTGATTTGTACAATCCGGCGACGGCGCAGGTCATCGGCCAGGTTCGCCTGGCGGATGAGGTTGACGCTGAACGCGCTATCGCGGCGGCGAAAGCGGCGTTTCCGGCGTGGTCGCAGACCACAAAGCAGGAACGCATCGCCGCGCTGAAGCGCATGCACGCCGCCGTGGCCGCTCGTCACGACGCTCTGCTGGAAGCGGTCATTGAAGAGTACGGCGCGCCCGCCTCGCGCTCGGCGTGGATGGCAAGCTATCCGGCAGAGGTGATTGCTCAGGCCATCGAGGCGCTGGAGGCATTTGAGTTTGTCACCTCCGCAGGTGCCGCAACGGTGCAGATGACGCCGCTCGGCGTGGCCGGGCTGATTACGCCGTGGAACAGCGATGCGGGGTTTATCTGCGGCAAACTGGCGGCCGCGCTGGCGGCGGGCTGCACGGCGGTCATCAAGCCGAGCGAAATGAGCGCCCTGCAAACGCAGATTGTCACCGAAGCGCTGCGCGACGCCGCGCTACCGCCGGGCGTGTTTAACATCGTCACCGGACGCGGCGAGACGGTGGGCGAAACCCTCAGCCGCCATCCGGACGTCGCGAAAATCTCGTTCACCGGTTCCACGAATACCGGCAAGGCGATCCTGCGCAACGCGGCGGAAAGCTTTAAGCGCGTAACGCTGGAGTTGGGCGGTAAATCGCCGACGATCCTGCTGGATGATGTGGATCTCGAGCAGGCGATCCCGCTGGTGATCCAGGCCGGGTTTATGAACAGCGGGCAGGCGTGCGTGGCCGGGACGCGCATTCTGGTGCCTTACTCGCGCAAGGCGGAGATCGAAACCGCGCTGGCGCAGGCCGTGGCGGCGGTGAAATCCGGCGACCCGCGCAACAGCACGACAGACGTCGGCCCGATGGTCAGCGAAAAGCAGTGGCTGCGGGTGCAGGGCTATATCCGCAAAGGAATCGAAGAAGGGGCGCGCCTGCTGGCGGGCGGCGAAGGGCGACCGGAAGGCACGCGGGACGGCTGGTTTGTGCGTCCGACGCTGTTTGCCGGCGTGAACAATCGGATGACCATTGCCCGCGACGAGATTTTCGGCCCGGTGCTGTGCGTAATCCCTTATCAGGACGAGGCGGAGGCGATTGCCATTGCCAACGATACCGAGTACGGCCTGAGCGCGATGGTGCTGGGCGGCGATGTGGACCGCGCGCGACGCGTGGCACAGCAGATTGTTTCCGGTCGCGTGCTGGTGAACACCCTGGCTCATGAACCGAAAGCGCCGTTTGGCGGGTTTAAGCACTCCGGCGTGGGGCGCGAGATGGGCGAGTGGGGGATCCGCGCGTTTATGGAGCCGAGGTCGGTTCTGGGCTAAAGCTTCGCTCTTTACCGAAGCATTGTGCTTTTCCATCCTGCATTCTCTCCTCAACATCACAGCGGAGAGACCATCATGATCGCAGTCCTTTTCGAAGCCAAAGCCGCGCCTGCCCATCAGGCGCGCTACCTCCAACTTGCCGCAGAGCTTAAGCCTTTGCTGGCCGACATCGACGGCTTTATCGATATCGAACGGTTCCAGAGCCTGACGACCGACGGCAAAATCCTCTCCCTTTCCTGGTGGCGGGATGAAGAGGCCGTCCGCCGCTGGAAGCTGAACGTCTTTCATCAGGCGGCGCAGGCCGAAGGACGGGCGTCGATTTTCTCTTTCTACCGTATTCGCGTGGCGCAGCTGGTGCGGGAATACAGTTCCGAAACCGGAGGGCACGCGGATGTATGACGTTCACGTGATTTTCCGCGACGGGCCCGGCGAGCTGGCGCGCTTTGGACAGCTGTTGGGGCGCAACGGCGTGGGGCTTGAGGGTGGCGGCGTATTCGGTACCGATGCCCATTTCCTGGTGGAGGACGGGGAAAAAGCCCGCCGTGTGCTGCTCGACGCCGGGTTTACCGTGCAGGCGCTGCGAAAGCCGGTGCTCAGAAAGCTTAAGCAGGAGCGTCCTGGCGAGCTGGGCGAGATAGCGGCGGCGCTGGCGGCACGCGGCGTGTCTATCCTGACTCAGTACAGTGACCATGCGAATCACCTTATTCTGCTGACGGATGATGATAAGCTGGCCGCTGAGATCACCACACCCTGGGCGACGAATGTTAAAGACGAGCTTACCCTCTGATAACAGCGCGATGCTGGAAAAGGCGATTGCCGCGGTGGCGGCTGCAATGGCCGATCCGTCGCGCGTGAAGATGCTTTGTGCGCTAATGGACGGGCGTGCGTGGACGGCCACTGAACTGAGTGCGGCGGCAGACGTTGCGCCGTCGACCGCCAGCGGGCATCTTGCCCGGCTGGTTGAAGGGCAGCTAATTACCTGCCTGTCGCAAGGGCGGCATCGTTATTATCGTCTTGCCGGGCACGACGTGGCGGCGCTGGTGGAACAGATGATGGGGCTTTCGTGGAGCCGCATTACCCCGCCGGAAACCAGCGCGCCGAAAGCCATGCGTGAAGCCCGGACCTGCTACGACCATCTCGCAGGCGCGGTGGCGGTGCAGATCTATGATTTCATGCAGGCGGAAGGCTGGCTGGAGGCTGACGGTTCCGCATTGACCCTGTATGGTCGGGAGCAGTTCCTGGCGCTCGGTATTCCGTTAAGCGCTCATCCGCGTCGGAAGGCCTGCTGCGCCTGCCTGGACTGGAGCGAGCGGCGGTTTCATCTTGGCGGTGAGGCGGGCGCTGCGCTGCTTATCCACATGGAAAGCAAAGGCTGGATCCAGCGGGTGGCGGGTTATCGGGAGGTGGTGGTGACGGCTTCGGGGAAAAGTGCCGTCAGGAAGCATTTTAGCCGCTAAACGCCGCTGCGGGCTGATGCCCTCACCCCGACCCTCTCCCACAGGGAGAGGGAGAACATCGTTTCGCAATTCCTGCGCTTTAACTTCTCGTTTCTTGATACTTATCCTGATAACTATTATCGTGATGGCGTACTACGAGAGGGCTCCCCATGAGTGAAGAAGATCTGTTTAGCCGCAGGCCGATGGGCATGCGGATGGCGATGATCGTGCGTCAGTGGCGCGCAGTCATCGACGACGCCATTCTCGACACCGGGTTAACCCAGTCGAGCTGGACGGTGATGATGCAGCTTCATCAACTCGGGGATAACGTCTCGGTCAGCGAGCTGGCGGAAGTGCAGGGCATTGAACTGCCTCCCCTAATGCGCACGCTGACACAGCTGGAAAAGCAGGGCTACCTGCTGCGCACCGTCTCGCCGTATGACAAGCGTATCCGGCTGCTGACGCTGACGCCTGAGGGAAAAGCCATTCTTGAAAGGCTCTCTCAGGTGATTGAGACGTTCCAGGCGCGCGTATCGCAAAACATCGCGCCGGAACATATCGATATTTTCAGCGCTACTCTCAATCAAATCGCCTGCAATTTGCGGACAATCCGCGAAGAAGATAATAAGACCGAAAAATAATGACTCCTGAACAAAAGTTTGCCCGTTGGGTAAGGGTGAGTATTGCCTCTTTCCTGCTGATGTTTGTTTACTTTATCGTCGCGGATATCTGGATCCCGCTGACGCCGGACTCCACCGTGATGCGCGTGGTGACCCCGGTGTCTGCCCGCGTCTCCGGGTATGTGGCGGCGGTACATGTCCATAACAATAGCCAGGTTAAGAAAGGCGATCTGCTGTTTGAGCTCGACGCCACGCCGTTTCGCAATAAGGTCGAGGCGGCGCAGATCGCGCTGGAACAGGCGCGTCTGTCTAACGATCAGCTGGATGCGCAGATTGCCGCAGCGCAGGCCAGCCTGAAAACCGCCGTGCTGACCGCGCGTAACGACAAAGTGACATTCGACCGCTACCAGAAACTGAGCACCTTGCAGAACGTATCGCAGGCGGATCTGGATAAGGTCCGTACCACCTGGCAGAGCAGCGAGCAGTCCGTCAGCTCGATCCAGGCGAATATTCATAACCTGCGCATTCAGCGCGGCGAGCGGGATGAGCACCGTAACGTGACGCTGCAAAAATACCGTAACGCGCTGGATGAAGCGGAGCTGAATCTTGGCTGGACGAAGGTCTACGCCGAGGCGGACGGCACGGTCAGTAACCTGCAATTAAGCCCCGGTTTTTACGCCTCATCCGGTTCGGCTGCGCTGGCGCTGGTGAACACCCGGATCGATATCGTGGCGGATTTCCGCGAGAAGAGCCTGCGTCATACCCATCAGGGGACCGACGCTGCCGTGGTGTTTGACGCCTTCCCGGGGCACGTTTTCCGTGCCCACGTTACCAGCAGCGACGCGGGGATCCTCGCCGGACAGGAGGCCGTAAACGGTCAACTTTCTGAACCGGAAACCTCCAACCGCTGGGTGCGTGATGCCCAGCGTATGCGCATTCACGTAGCGCTGGACGAAGCCTTACCGAAGCCGCTGCCGACCGGCGCGCGCGCCACCGTGCAGCTCTACAACAGCGAAGGGCCGTTTGCGCGATTCTTCTCCGGGATGCAAATCCATCTGGTGAGCCTGCTTCACTATGTCTATTAGCACCCTGGCACGGGTATTTACCCCGCACGGCAACATCGTCTATACGGCAAACGACTTTCGCCAGACCCTGCGTATCGTCTTTGCCGGGATGATTGCGCTCAGTATTTCGAGTTTCTACAACACCAGCTACGGCGTGTTTTTTGTGGTCTACCCGATCATGCTTCTCTCGCTGGTACCGGTGTTTAATCGCCACGTGGCGAAGCAGTTTATCTTCAGCGCCTCGCTGAACTGCGTCGAAATGGTGTTGATTATCGGCTATCTGTCGCAGTGGCCGGTCATCATGACGCTGGTGGTGTTTGCCCTGTACGTGATGCGTTTTCGCTTTATGAGTAAGGGGCCGCTGTTCCTGTTCGGCTCGATGGGCGTGGTTTGCCAGAGCGTGATGCTCAACTTTATGAGCTACCCCACCACCAACTGGCACACGCTTTTATTCTCTAACATCGAAGCGAGCGTGATGGCGGTGTGCCTGAGCGCGCTGATGAACTACCTGCTGCCGGACGTGGAGCCGCGTAAGCCGCCGCCGCTGATTGAGAAAGACGATGCCCGCGTGCGCCACGAGTCGCTGCTATCCGGCACCGTGGCGACGCTGATTTTCGTCGTGTTCCAGATTAGCGACTTAAGCGACTCGCTTTCGGCGCTGATGGCGGGGATTTTGATCCTGTTCCCGATGCACTATCGCGGCTCGGTTATCAGCTCCATCTGGCGCGTGGTTGGCGTGGTGCTGGGGTGCCTCTATATCCTTGTCGTCCAGCTTATCCTCTACGATCACAGCAGCCATATGCTGCTGATGATGCCGCTGATTGGCCTTGGTCTGGCGTTTGGCGCGCGTCTGCACGTAATGGAGAAGGTCGGCGCCGGGGTAGGCTTCGCCAGTATCACCACCATCGGCATTATGTTCGGGCAGAACATGCACCCGGACAGCGACCTGGTGTTCAGCGATCTATACCGCATCACCTCCGTTACCTTCGCGCTGGTGGTCACGCTGACGATGGTCTTTCTGGTGCACCTGATCCTGAATCGCTTCGAGGCGACGCGCTACGTTATCGCGCCGCCAAAAGCGGATTAATGCCCCAGCACGGCGGGTAGCTGCGAGAGCAGAAACAGGATCAGGCCAATCGTACCGCCCACCAGGGTACCGTTAACGCGAATGAACTGAAGATCTTTACCGATATTGAGTTCTATCTGGCGTGACATGTCTTTGGCATCCCAGCTTTTCACCGTGTCGCTGATATGGCGCGTCAGGAACGCGGCGAAATCCGGCGCCACGCGGTGCGCGGCCTGCTCCAGATGCTCATTCAGCGACGCCCGCAGGCTGGCGTCGTTGGTCAGCGTTTCGCCAAACCACAGCCCGGCGTTGGCGATACGCTGCTTCACGCGGGAATCATCGCTCTGCATGTCATTTTTCAGCCACTGGCGCAGGTCAGCCCACATTTCCCCCAGATAGCGGTTAAAGGCCTCATCATTCTTGAGGTAGTGTTTGATATTCTCGGCTTTCGCCGTCATCTCCGGATCGTTTTTCAGATTGTCGATGAACTTGATCGTGGCGCGGTCAAACGCCTGACGGATCTGGTGCGTACGGTCGTGGCTGATATCGTCCAGCAGCGTGTTCACCGCGTTCGACACCATCTCCGCGCTTTGATCGCCCAGCCACTCGGTGGGCAGCACCATGGCCTTGCGCGGATGCTCGGTCTTAAGCCAGTGAACGATCTGGTCAGCAATAAATTCCCGCGTGCTTTCCCGCTGAATCAGGGTAATCAGGCGGTTTATGATGGCGTCCAGCAGCACCTGGTGACGGTTGTTTTTGGTCATGCTTTCCAGCATGACGGCGCTGGTCTCGGTTAAATCGACCTTGTCGATAGCCTTATGCACCGCGCGTTTGAGCAGGCGCTGGATGCGCCCATCGTCGGTAAGTTCCAGAAAACCGCCCATCACCTGCACCAGATGATGCCCCACGCGCCGGGCGTTATCGGGCTGGCTGAACCAGGTCCCAATCATCTGTGCGGGCTCGTAGCGACGGATAAGATCGACAAGGGATTGCGTATCGAGAAACTTTTCCTGCACGAACTGGCCGAGATTGTCGCCAATGCGGTCTTTATTGCGCGGGATAATCGCCGTATGGCGCGAGATAAAGGGAATGGGCACCCGGCGGAACAGCGCGACAACGGCAAACCAGTCCGCCAGCGCGCCAACCATCGCCGCCTCGGCAATGGCCTTTACGCCGCGCACCCAGAAGGTTTGCGGCAGGAACAGGGTGGTGATAAACGCTGCGACGGCAATCAGCAGCAGCGACAGCGCGAGAAGCTTGGCGCGTTTGAGTTCGGTATGCTTTTCCATGGGTTAAGGATAGAGGGTGATGGAGGTAAAATGCAAAATGTGCTATCTGGTGAAGAATTAAAATTCCTCTTTTAACTGACAGATCAGAAGATTTGTTGCATTCTCTTTCTGGTTCGGAGTATTCGTTTCTCATAGCTAATAATAATCTATTTTCTGGGGTATATAAAATGAATTTACTGTATCGTTTTATAAATGGAATAAAAAATAAATCCTTGGATTTATATTTGTTCCTTTTCTTTGTAGGTTGTTTTGTTTTGTTGAAAATAAAAGATCCAGTTCGGGTTTATTTGTCATATGCATTATTTATTGGCCTTTTAGTCATGCTGTATTTAAAAAGGCAGCGTGCCCGGGAAATTATTATTCATTTTATTCGGTTCGAAAGTGGCGGTGTTGTAAATAAGTTGGCCGGATGGGCGTCGCTCCTTGCCTGGGGTGCGTTTCTTCTTTTTCCTTTTGCAATAAATATACAGTTTGGTTTTCTTGCAAAAGTACTGTTGGTGATGTTCTCCATTTTTATTGTTATTAGCAGCGTTTTAACAATCTTTGTTCTCGAGAAAGATGGCCATGAGAAAGTAAAAAATATACGGGTTATGTTATTTTCATTTATATCAATCTGTTATGTTTTATCTAGTGCGTTCTCGGCAAGTTTATTTCTTCAGTTGAGTAATATGGATTTATCATCCAGTCCATGGTTGGAGTTTACATGGAAGCTCAGTTCATTTTTTGTATTGATATTTTTTATATTGCAGTTGACTACTTACGTAATATTCATCGTGACTGCTGATCATGCAAAAGGATATAGACTTTTTACTATTTTTGGTGCTTTGATTCTAACGAGTTTAATCGTATTATTTGTCTCAAGCAGGCCGGATGTAGTAGCATATTATGTTTTAAAATATTCTACTGGCAGTGAATGGCGGAGTGATTTTACATGTGAGAATGAAAAAATATCACGCCCTAACGAGAGATATTTCGGTTATAATACCGATAAGTACACAGCTTACTTTTTCAATCGTAACGGAAAGTGGGGGTTCGATGAGATAACTTGTGTTAAAAACTCGCAAGAGGGGAAAGGATATACTGTAAAAAATGTATCGACAGAAAATATCCCTCATTGGGTGAAATAATTAAAATCACAGTTCCTCCTGTCGGTAAACGAAAGGGGGAAAACGTATAAGAACCCTCCGTATATACCCAACTTTACCTTCATAGTCAGACAGATTGACTACCCTTAATACCCTAAGCGGTAAAACAAGGAGATTCGATATGGCTTACCAGACAGTAAATCCTGCCACGAACCAGCTCATCAAAGAATATCCCTCTCACACTGACGCAGACGTTGAAGCGGCGCTGAAGGCAGCCGATGCGCTCTATCACTCCGACTGGGCGAAAGGTGACATAAGCCAGCGCCTGCCGGTGCTGCATAAGCTGGCGGACCTGATCGACGAACGCGTGGAGGATCTGGCGAAAATCGCCAGTCAGGAGATGGGTAAGCTCATCGAACAAAGCCGCGGTGAAGTGAAGCTATGCGCGCAAATCGCCCGCTACTATGCTGACAACGCGAAGCAGTTCCTGGCCCCGGTGAAGTATGACTCTGAACTCGGGGAAGCATGGGTTGAACATCACCCCATCGGCGTGCTGATGGCCGTCGAACCATGGAACTTCCCATACTATCAGCTGATGCGCGTTCTGGCGCCAAACCTGGCAGCGGGCAACCCGGTGATCGCCAAGCATGCCAGTATCGTGCCGCACTGTGCAGAAACCTTTGCACAGCTGGTACGTGAAGCGGGCGCGCCGGAAGGGGCGTGGACCAACCTGTTTATCTCGTCCGAACAGGTGGCGAACATCATCGCCGACGATCGCGTACAGGGGGCGGCGCTGACCGGTTCAGAAAAAGCGGGTAGCGTGGTTGCGGCACAGGCTGCGAAACACATCAAAAAATCGACCCTTGAACTGGGCGGGAACGACGTCTTCGTGGTGCTGGACGATGCGGATCTGGAGAAAGCCGTGAAGATCGGCGTTAACGCGCGGCTTAATAACGCCGGGCAGGTCTGTACCGCGGCGAAGCGCTTTATCCTGCATGAAAAGATTGCAGACGCCTTCCTGAACAAATTCACCGAGGCGTTTAAGCAGGTGAAGATTGGCGATCCGCTGGACGAAAGTACCACGCTGGGGCCTTTGTCATCCAAAGACGCGCTGGAGACGCTAACTAAGCAGGTTAACGAGGCGGTGAAAAACGGCGCGAAGCTGCACCATGGCGGCAAGCCGGTGCAGCGTGACGGGAGCTTCTTTGAGCCGACCATCCTGACCAATATCTCGCGCGATAACCCGGCGTATTTCGAAGAGTTCTTTGGTCCGGTAGCGCAGATTTATGTGGTGAAAAACGACGACGAGGCGGTTGCCCTGGCGAACGACTCCCACTACGGTCTGGGCGGAGCGGTGTTCAGCCAGAACATCGAGCGCGCGAAGAAAATGGCGTCGCGCATTGAGACCGGGATGGTGTACATCAACTGGCTCACCGATACGGCGGCAGAACTGCCGTTCGGCGGCGTAAAACGTTCGGGTTACGGACGCGAGCTGTCGGATCTGGGGATCAAAGAGTTTGTGAACCAGAAGCTGGTGGTGGTGCGTAAGTGACGTAGTAATAAAAAACCTGCCGAAGGGCAGGTTTTTTTATCTATCAGGTGGCTTAGAAGCTCACGCCGCCGCCGAAGTAAGCGCCGTCTACCAGCGTGTGGTTTGGACGACCGTCTTTGCCATCAACGCTCACGTGGCGGTAGCCCACTTTCAGCGTAACCGGTTTGACCGGGGTCCAGCTTACGCCGCCGTTAGCTTCAACGTAGTTCTTCACGCTGTTGTTCAGTCCGTCTGGCGCAACGTAGCCTTCACCGAATACCCTGATGCTGTCGGTCAGGGCAACGTTCACACCGCCGCCGACCGGGAACGCCACGCCGTTATCGCCTTTCTTCGGGCCAACGTAGAGGGCCTTAGCGCCTGCGTTCAGCATTACCGGGCCGACTTCGAAATTGTAGCCTGCGCCCACGCCACCGGTCGTGGTGCCGTCGTCGGTGTTTTTCAGCCAATTACCTTCGGTGTAAAGACCGGAGGTTGATTTGCCCATTTCCACATTCAGATTGGTAAAGTTTTTACCCTGCTCAATGCTGCCGCCCATTGCCAGTGCGGAGCCCGATACGGCGGTGAGAGCAGAAAGGATGAGAACGTTAAGCTTTTTCATGCGTGTTTCCTCGTCATCAAATTAATCTGAGGGCACCTTAACAAGGGATGTTTATGACTGCAAATGTGATGGGTATCGCAGTTTTATGCTGTTTTTGTTGGTTTTTTTAATCTTAAATGTTGATGAGATGTTTTTATGGCAGATCGTCAATCCTCAATCCATTCGTGTTTAGGGAAAGTTTATATTTTTGGCTAAACGTTTAATGAACGAGGCGAAGAAAGCCGTTTGAGGTGAATTAATTAAGTTTCTAATAATTTCCAAAAGTATTTCGGCTGTCACAGATCAAGACAGAGCTTTACATTTCTGGTGATTGCTATACGTATTTCTTTGCCGATCCGCTGTCTTTTCATGTCATTTTTCTGACACGTTTCTTCATTACGTTGTTGGCTTCACTTACTGGATGCTAACAATATGAAAAGAAAAATTATTCCTGTGCTTATCGGTTGTGCGCTCTCTTTCTCTGGCCTGGCTGCGCAGCCTACCGCTGAGCGCTATATCGTCAGCTTCCCTGACGGCTCCCATGTGAAATACAGCGGCGCGTTTGCCGATGCGTTCCCGAACGGGCTCCCGGTGGGGATGGGTTCTGGTCTGCTGTTTACGGGCAAGCAGGGCGATGCGCTGACGTTTGCGACCGTGACCGATCGCGGTCCTAACGCGGATTCGCCAAAAATGGGGAAAAACGATGCCAAAATATTTGTTACCCCGGATTTCGCTCCGCTGCTGATGACGATCCGCGTGCAAAACGGTAAAGCGGAGGCCGTGGACGCGCGACCGCTGCATGACGATAAAGGCGAGATCAACGGCCTGCCACTGCAAAGCGGTGTGATTGGTTCCACCAATGAAGTCGCGCTAAGCGACACCTTAAAAGTACTGAAAGGCGATAACCGCGGGCTGGATACGGAAGGCATCACGTCGGACGGGAAGGGCGGCTACTGGCTGTGCGATGAGTATGGCCCGTTCCTGATTAACGTCGACAGTAAAGGGAAAATCCTCGCGATCCACGGTCCGCAGGCGACGCAAGGGGAGAAGTCCATCGCGGGCGGTCTGCCAAACGTTATCAAATGGCGTCAGGCAAACCGGGGCTTTGAAGGCCTGACCCGCATGCCGGACGGACGGATTATTGCCGCCGTGCAAAGCACACTGGATATCGACGGGAAGAGCAAAAAACAGGCGCTGTTTACCCGTCTGGTGAGCTTCGATCCGGCGACCGGGAAAACCGCGATGTACGGCTACCCTGTCGACAGCATGGCCTACAGCAAAAACAGCGACGCCAAAATCGGCGACATAGTGGCGCTGGATAACCACACCATCCTGCTGATTGAACAGGGTGAGGATAAAAATGACGCAATGCGTAACCTCATCTACAGGGTGGATCTGAGCAAGGCGAGCGAGCTGGCCGCCTTCGACAAGCCGGGCGAATACCCGGAGTTTGATGATGAGAAAACGCTGGCGCAGCGCGGCATCACCCTTGCGGAAAAAACGCAGGTGGTCGATCTGCGTGCGCTGGGCTGGCAGCAGGAAAAGGCCGAAGGGCTGGCGCTGATTGACAGCAAAACGCTGGCGGTAGCGAACGATAACGATTTTGGCGTGAAGGTAGCGATGCAAAACCCGGTCGAGGGCAAGAAGCTTAAGGATTACCGGGTGAACGCGGAAGGCAAGCTGACGCTGGATGATAAACCGGTGGAAACCACGCTCAGCGTGAAGCCGCTGAAGAAGCCGGAGTCCGACAGCGAGCTGTGGATTGTGACGCTGCCGGAGGCGTTGAAATAAGTTTCCCCCTCACCCTAACCCTCTCCCCGCGGGGGAGAGGGGATGATCGGTGCGATTTACTTTTTCAGCCCCGCAAACGCTGCCCGAATTTCTTCTTCCGGCAGCTGTATTCCAATAAACACCATCACGCTGTGCGGCGTTTCATCGCCCCACGGGCGATCCCAGTCGGCGCTGTACAGGCGCTGCACCCCCTGGAACAGCAGGCGGTTCGGCTCGCCGTCGATCCACAGCATCCCTTTATAGCGCAGCAGCTTGTCGGCAAACGACAGCAGCAGGTTTTCCATCACGCGGGAGACCTCGCTGATGTCTACCGGGTAGTCCAGCTCCACCACAATCGACGCCACGTCGTTTTGCTTGTCGGACATAAAGTGAAAGCGCGGTTTCGCGGTAACGTTCTCTTCCAGCATAAAGCCGTTGGTGTTGAACAGCTGAGCGAGATCGATATCGCCATGCGTCACCGTATAAATGGGCGCACGCGAGTTAATGCGCGTCAGGCGCTCGCGCAGTTTTTCGCTTTCACCTGCCACGTCGGTTTTGGTCAGCAGGATGCGGTCGGCGTAGCCCACCTGAGACTGGGCGATGGTGAACTGGTTCATCTGCTCGTCGGCATGGACCGCATCCACCAGAGCGATGACGCCGTCCAGCAGGTAGCGCTGGCAGATGATCTCGTGGGAGAAAAAGGTCTGAATAATCGGGCCGGGGTCGGCCATGCCGGTGCACTCGATCACCAGACGGTCGAAGACGATGTCACCGCGATCGCGGCTGTCGAGCAGGTCCAGCAGGGCGTCTTCTAATTCGTTAGAGCGGGTGCAGCAGATGCAGCCGTTGGTCAGGGTTTTGATCTGGGTGGCGCGGTCGCCAATCAGCTGATCGTCAACGGAGACTTCGCCAAATTCGTTTTCGATGACGGCGATTTTGAAGCCGTGCTGCTCGTTCAGAATGTGGCGCAGCAGGGTGGTTTTACCGGCGCCGAGAAAACCGGTCAGCAGGGTAACGGCAATCGGGGTCATGGTTTCTCCTTTAGCAGCAGCGGACGCCGCCTTCTCCACTTCCGCCGTAGCGCGCTTCCTGACGCTCGCGGAAGAATTCAGTGTAGGTCATGTACGGCTTATCCGGATGGTTGGTCTTCATATGCTCAACGTAGTTGTCATAGTCCGGAATGCCAATCAGCATTTTCGCCGCCTGACCGAGGTATTTTTTTGCTTCGCCTAAGTTACCAAACATTGAGGGTTCCAGATAGAAGAAGCCCGGAGGCGCGCAGCGATCCGGGCCTACAGTATCATGCTTAATTAATGGTGTGAGGAGGTCTTCACGCCGCCTTCCGGCACCGGCACGTACGGGGTTTCTTTATCCGTACGGCCCTCAACGTTACGCACTTTCATCCAGGTTTTGATGCCGTAGAAGATAATGCTGTACACCACCACCAGGAACAGAATGCTCAGACCCGCGTTGGTGTAGTTGTTCACCACGATATGGTTCATGTTGGCAATCTGCTGCGCGGTCAGATCCGCGCCGCCTGCGGCAATCTTCTCTTTGTACTGGTTAGCCATGAAGAAGAAGCCTTCCAGCTGCGGGTTGGTGCTGAACAGTTTCAGACCCAGCGCCCAGGTAGTGCAGAGCAGCAGCCACAGCGCAGGCACCACGGTGACCCAGATGTATTTGGTGCGTTTCATCTTCACCAGGACAACGGTACCCAGCACCAGGGCCACAGCCGCCAGCATCTGGTTAGAGATGCCGAACAGCGGCCACAGGCTCTTAACGCCGCCCAGCGGGTCAACAACGCCCTGATACAGCAGATAACCCCACAGGCCTACGCAGCCCGCGGTACCCAGAACACCGGCCACCAGAGAGTCGGTTTTCTTCAGGAATGGCACGAAGTTACCCAGCAGATCCTGCAACATGAAGCGGCCTGCACGCGTACCGGCATCCAGCGCGGTGAGGATGAATAGCGCTTCAAACAGAATACCGAAGTGGTACCAGAAGCCCATGTCCGCCCACGGCAGCACTTTGTGGAACACGTGTGCGATACCCACCGCCAGCGTTGGCGCGCCACCTGCGCGGTTCAGCACGGACGGTTCGCCGATGTCTTTCGCGGTCTGCATGATCTGCTCAGGCGAAATTACGAAGCCCCAGGAGCTGACGGTCGCCGCCGCGTGTGCGCTGGCGTCTTTCAGCTGCGCCATGATCAGCGCGGTATTTTCGCCGCCCATCTCATGCAGGTTTGGCATGGTGATGCCGAGACCCGCTGGTGGGGTGTTCATCGCAAAGTACAGACCTGGCTCGATAATCGACGCTGCAACCAGCGCCATGATCGCCACGAAGGACTCCATCAGCATCGCGCCGTAACCGATGAAGCGCGCGTCGGTTTCGTTGGCCATCAGCTTCGGCGTGGTGCCCGAGGCGATCAGCGCGTGGAAGCCAGACACGGCACCGCAGGCGATGGTGATAAACAGGAACGGGAACAGAGCGCCTTTCCACAGCGGACCGGTACCGTCAATGTACTGCGTCACCGCTGGCATTTTCAGCTCAGGATTGATGATCACAATCCCGATTGCCAGCCCGACGATCACGCCGATTTTCAGGAAGGTCGCCAGGTAGTCGCGCGGAGCCAGAATCAGCCACACCGGCAACAGCGCTGAGATGAACGCGTAACCGATCAGCGCGAAGGTGATGGTGGTGTCTTTAAAGGTCAGCGCCGGGCCCCAGTACGGGTCGTGCGCAATCACGCCGCCGAAGTAGATGGAGGCGACCAGCAGCACGATACCGATGACCGACACCTCGCCAACGCGGCCAGGGCGCAGGAAGCGCATGTAGATGCCCATGAACAGCGCAATCGGTACGGTAGAGCAGACGGTGAAGACGCCCCACGGACTTTCGGCCAGCGCTTTCACCACGATCAGGGCCAGCACCGCCAGGATGATGATCATGATCAGGAAGCAGCCGAACAGGGCGATGGTGCCTGGCACGCGGCCCATCTCCTCTTTGATCATCTCACCCAGCGACGAACCGTTACGGCGCGAGGAGATAAACAGCACCATAAAGTCCTGCACCGCCCCCGCCAGCACCACGCCCGCCAGCAGCCAGAGCGTACCCGGCAGGTAGCCCATCTGCGCAGCCAGCACCGGACCGACCAGCGGACCCGCGCCTGCAATGGCGGCGAAGTGGTGACCAAACAGCACGTAACGGTTGGTTGGCACGTAGTTCAGGCCGTCATTGTTAATGACCGCCGGGGTGGCGCGCGTCGGGTCGAGCTTCATGACCTTCTGCGCGATGTACAAGCTGTAGTAGCGATAAGCCACAAGATAGACGGAAACTGACGCGACCACGATCCACAGGGCGCTGACGTGCTCGCCCCGGCGTAATGCGACAACCGCCAGACAGAAAGCACCGATGATCCCGAGGATGGCCCAGGGCACGTGCTTAAGTAGTTTTTTAGTATCCATAGTAAGACCTGGTTTTTTATGTAAAGAAAAAAGGGTCAGGGTTCGTTGTGAGGAGGTATTGATTAATGCTGGAGCGATCGTGCCAGATCCTCGCGCGTATAAAGCACGGTAAATAGGTGAGTGGTTGAAAGCGATGCGTGAGCGGTCAAAAGCGAGGGTGAGTGGTTAAGGCTCACCCACGGTGGAAGAAAATATGCGATTGAGATCACTGAGAATAATCTACCCCTGCGGGGTTTCGTCGTTCGCTTCAGGGCAGTGCACGCAGCGGCAGGTCTGATACGCAGGCAGCAGCTGATAGCGCCCTTTGCCGTCGTGTTCAATAATAGGGGAAAGCGCCTGCAAATCGCGGTACACCGTGCGTTCGGTAATGCCAAATTTTTGCATCAGATCGCGTCGATTAACGCTTCCGTTGCGGTGCAGGGCAATAATGATGTCAACCAGACGTTCAGCCGAGCGGCTTCGGGGTGAAGGGGCCATAAGACTTTCCAGCGTTAAGGGGGCGCCTGACGACGTCGCCAGCCGCCCCGGAAAATTTATCTTATGGATAGTTAACGGCGCACCTTTGCGGAAACCTTAGCGTTTTTTGTGCAACGGGATCAAATCGCGGCTTCCATCTCCATCATCACCGGGTGGAAACGGCGTTTGAAGTAGATCAGGCCGTGCCCCTCGCTGCTGAGGATGATGTTCTTAATCTCCACAAGGTAGACCAGATGGGTACCGATGGTTTGCACCTGGGTTATCTCACCTTCCAGGCTTGCCAGAGCGCCTTTCAGCACCGGCTGCGCCAGCGGTCCTTTCTGCCAGCAGGAGAGAGCAAAGCGCTCCTCCATTGCCATGCCGGTCATCCCGGCAAAGTGGCGGGCCATGATCTCCTGCTCGTGGTTCAGCACGTTGACACACAGTTTGCCGTTGCCCTGGAAGACCGGGTTCATGGCGCTGTTGGCGTTGATGCAGACCATGACCGAAGGCGGGGTGTCCGTGACCGAACAGACGGCGGTGGCGGTAATGCCGCAGCGACCCGCATCGCCCTCGGTGGTGACCACATTCACCGCCGCCGACAGGCTGGCCATCGCGTCGCGAAAACGCAGGCGTTCTTCAGATTGCATTGAAACCTCCCGCTGCGTTATTTCAGCAGCTTATCCAGCATGTTGATATCAGTGTTGTTGTGCAGGTGCGGTACGGTCCAGCCGTGCTGGTCGTACTCGGACATGCAGCGGTCAACCATCGCCATCATCTTGTCCATGTTGCCGGAGCTTTGCGCCTGACGCAGGCATTGCAGGCGGATCTCATCCTGGCTACCGGAGTAGTTGATTTCGTACAGCTCGTGACGTCCGCCAAACTCGCTGCCGATGGCATCCCACATCAGTTTCAGAATCTTGATGCGTTCGACATGATCCATCCCGTTGGAGCCGCGCACGTACTTCGCCAGATACTGGTCGATCTGCGGGTTGTTCAGGTCCCGCGCGCTGGACGGCAGGTAGATCAGCCCGGAGGTCACGTTACGTTCGATGATGTTCTTGATCTTCGCATAGGCCATTGGCGCCATCACGCGGTAGGTCTGTAACGCCGCGTGGTCAGGCAGATACGCGCCGTTTACCCACGGCGTGGCTTCGGAGCACATGGAGTCGCTCAGCGCCCAGAACATGTTGCGCCACGCCACCACTTCGCCGAGATCCGCCTGCACGCCGCGGAACTCGAGGGTGCCGGTACACTCCAGCGACTTCTTCAGCAGAGCGGTGATGAAGTCGAGCTTCACTGCCAGACGCACGCAGGCCTGAAGCGGGTACATGCGGGCGAAGCCACCTTCCATCGTCCAGCGACGGCAGCGGTCGAAATCGCGGTAGATCAGCACGTTTTCCCACGGGATCAACACATGATCCATCACCAGAATGGCGTCGTTCTCGTCAAAACGGCTGGAGAGCGGGTAGTCGTACGGGGAACCGGTCGCCCCTGCCACCATCTCGTAAGAGGCGCGGGAGATCAGCTTCACCCCTTCGGCATCCATCGGCGCGACGAACATCAGCGCGAAGTCCGGGTTTTCGCCCATCACCTGCGCAGAGCCGAAGCCGATCATGTTGTAATGGGTCAGGGCGGAGTTGGTGGCCACTACTTTCGCGCCGCTGACGATGATCCCGGCGTCGGTCTCTTTCTCCAGCTTGATGTAAACGTCTTTCACCTCGTCTGCCGGTTTATGGCGGTCGATCGGCGGGTTGACGATGGCGTGGTTAAAGTACATGCCGGTTTCCTGAATACGTGTGTACCAGTTGCGGGCGTTCTGCTCGAACTGACCGTAGAAGGCAGGGTTCGCCCCCAGCGCGCAGCCGAACGCGGCTTTGTAGTCCGGCGTACGCCCCATCCAGCCGTAGCTCAGGCGCGACCACTCGGCGATGGCGTCACGCTGCTGGCGCAGATCGTCGGCGCTTTTTGCCACGCGGAAGAATTTATGGGTGTAGCCGCCGCTGCCGGTGTCCGTGCCCCAGCAGAGGGTATCCTGCATGTCTGGCTTGTGCAGGGCATCGTACATCTGGGCGATGGACGCCGCCGCATTGCGAAATGCCGGGTGGGTAGTGACGTCCTTAACGCGCTCGCCGTAGATATAAATCTCACGGCCATCTTGCAGGCTTTTTAAATACTCTTCACCGGTTAACGGACGTTTGGCATCAGCGCGGAAATCTTCAGGCTTCATAGGGACCTCGTATCGGAAGATGGTTGTTAAATTTATGTTTTGTTTTTGTTGTTTAATTGAAGCGTGAGAGGGGCGGAACGTGAAGGGACGATTGGGACAACGGCAGGTACTTTTCGCGAGAGATCACAGAGTGTGATTTCCCTCACCCTCTCCCTCTGGAAGAGGGGACGGTTACTCCCTCTGGGAGAGGGCAGGGGTGAGGGGAACAGGCGACACCGGTACTTTCTGCGCCCGGTACGCGCTGGGTGAGCACCCCGTCAGTCGGTTAAAAAAACGGGCGAAATAGGCCGGATCTTTAAAACCCAGCTGCCAGGCAATTTCGCTCACTGTGCTGTCGGAAAACAGCAGCAGGCGTCTGGCTTCCCGCAGCTGGCGGTCGAAGATCAGCCGTTTCGGCGAGCGGTTGGCGAAGCGGCGACAGATATCGGTCAGGCGGGATTCGGTGAGATGCAGTTCGCTGGCGTATTCCGGCACCGTCCAGTGCTCGTGGTAATGAGCATCTGTCAGCTGGTTAAAGCGCTGAAACAGCTTCAGCTCACCTCGCATGCCGCCGGACGCGTGGTCGTCGAGCTTCGCGTTGCGCAGCAGCAGGGTAAAAACGGCCTGCGCCAGCAGGACCAGCGTATGCTCGCGACCGGGCAGCTGTTCCGTGGATTCCCGGGCAATCAGCTGCCAGTAGTGCTTCAGCGCCGCCAGCTCATCAGGCTTGTCGGCAAGCGACAGGCAGATCCCCGGCAGGCCGAACGCTTCCCGCGTACCGGGGTAGAGTACTTCTAACAGCGGCCAGATGAGATCCTCGCGCACCGTCAGCACGTGGCCGTCGCTGTCGGATTCGGTGATAAACGCATGCGGTACCGACGGCGGCGTCAGCACAAACAGCGGCGCCTGCACCGAGTAACGGTGGTCGTCGAGCTGGAGCTCAATCTGCCCGGTGTCGAGAAAATGCATCTGAAAATACTGGTCGTGGCGGTGCGCCTGCATGTCGCGGCCAAAAAAGGCCGCCATGCGGGCGAACGACTGGTAGTGCACATCGTCGGTGCCCAGACTTTCGTCGTACTCCTTGCTGATATCGATGTTGGTGATGGGGCTCTGACACATAGCGGCTCCTCAGTGGATCTTTTGCGCCGCGATGTCCGGCTCACGCTCAAGGCTTTCCCGGCGCGTCATCGGAATGCGCGTCAGCACCAGCGCGCCCACCACCAGCAGACCTGCCACGAACCACAGTCCCGAGCTGAAGCTGCCGGTCGCGTCGCGCAAAATACCTATCAGCAATGGGCTGACGGCAGACCCGACGTTGCCGATGGCGTTGATCACCGCCAGCGCCACCGCGCGGGATTGCAGGCTAATAACCTGATCCGGCGTGGTCCAGAATATCGCCATGGCGGTAAACGATCCGGTTGAGGCCATGATGATGCCAAGCAGCTGGATCAGATTGTGATCGGTCGCCGAGGCCAGCATCCATCCCGCCGCTGCAAAAAGATACGGCAGGATAGTGTGCTTTTTTCGCTCTTTCAGCCTGTCGGAGCGGCGGCTCCACCAGATCATCCCGAGGATGGTGCAAAACTGCGGGATCGCCGCCAGCAGGCCAATCACGATATTGCTGCTGCCGGTGTTGAAGCTTTGCAGGATCTGCGGCGTCCAGATGTTGATCGCGCTCAGCGTATTCGTCAGGCAGAAGTAGGCCAGCGTGTAGAGCAGCACGGCGGGCGTTAGCACCTCGCGCAGCGTCGATCGCGGCGTGGCGGCATGCGCAATGGCCAGCTCCTGCTCGCGGGCGATCATCGTTTTGAGTGCCTGCTTTTCGTCATCATCCAGCCAGGTGGCCTGATCCGGGGTGTCGTTAAGGTAGAACCAGGTCACCACGCCGAGCACCACCGACGGCAGCCCCTCCAGCAGGAACAGCCACTGCCAGCCCTTAAGGTTCCACAGTCCGTCCATCGCCAGAATGTACCCGGAGAGGATCGAACCGAGCATCATGGTCACCGGCATGGCGATCATAAACAACGCGTTGGCGCGGGCGCGGTGATACGCCGGGAACCACCAGGTGAGATAGACCAGAATGCCCGGCAGGAAACCGGCTTCGGCAATGCCCACCAGCATGCGCAGGACGTAGAGCGTTTCGGGGCTGGTGGCGAACATGGTGCAGGTAGAGGCGATGCCCCACACCACCATGATCCCGGCGATCCAGCGGCGGGCGCCGATCTTCGCCAGCATGATGTTGCTGGGGATCCCGCACAGCACGTAGGTCACATAAAACAGGGTCGCGGCCAGGCCAAACATGGTCGACGTGAGGCCCAGATCTTTGCCCATCGTCAGCCCGGCAAAGCCGATGTTGATGCGATCGAGAAACGAGAAGACAAACAGGATAAAAAGAAACACGATCAAACGACGGAACAGCTTATTAATAACGCGATGTTCAACAGCTTTATTATGCAGGGTTGAGGTCGTCATGGTGCGCTCCACATCGTACGTTTAGTAGACGGATTTATTGTTATCAACTGCTGTGGTGACGTCGGTAAAGCGGGCCGCCAGCGCTTCGGCGCTGCGGGCGAGCAGGGTGGTATCCACGCCGACCGCGACAAACAGCGCGCCGAGTTCAAGATAACGTTTTGCCAGTTGCTCGTTCGCCATCAGGATGCCGGGCGCTTTGCCCGCGCTGAGGATCTGCGCGATCGCCTGCTCTATGGCGGCCTGCACCTCCGGGTGCTGCGGATTACCGGCGAAGCCCATGTCGGCGCTCAGATCCGCAGGGCCGATAAACACGCCGTCCACCCCTTCCACGTCCAGGATCTGCGGCAGGTTTTTCAGCGCCTCGCGAGTTTCGATTTGCACCAGCACGCACATGGTGTCGTTAGCCTGATGCAGATACTCCGGGATGCGGTTCCAGCGCGACGCCCGCGCCAGCGCGCTGCCGACGCCGCGAATACCGGCAGGCGGGTAGCGGGTGGCGCTGACAGCCAGACGGGCTTCGTCGGCGTTTTGCACCATCGGCACCAGCAGGGTTTGCGCCCCCACGTCCAGCAGCTGCTTGATCTGCACCGGATCGTTCCACGACGGGCGCACCACCGGCTGGCTGGGATAAGGGGCGATGGCCTGGAGCTGAGTCAGGATGGTTTGCACGCTGTTCGGCGCGTGCTCTCCGTCGATCAGCAGCCAGTCAAAACCGGCCCCGGCCAGTAGCTCAGCGCTGTAGCTGCTGGTCAGCCCCAGCCACAGGCCGATTTGCGGCTTTCCGGCTTTCAGCGCGGTCTTAAATGCGTTTTCCATGGTGCACTCCTACACAAAGCGGCAGCTAATCGAGCCCATGTGGCCGTAGTCGACGTGGAAGGTGTCGCCTCTGCTGGCGGCAACCGGGCGGGTAAACGAGCCGCCGAGGATGATTTGCCCTGGCTCAAGCTGCACGTCGTATGGCGCGAGTTTGTTCGCCAGCCACGCCACGCCGTTCGCCGGGTGGTTAAGCACGCCTGCGGCGACCCCGGTCTCTTCGATCACGCCGTTGCGGTAAAGCAGGGCGGAGATCCAGCGCAGATCCAGCTCGTCGGGTTTAATCGGGCGGCCGCCGAGGATCACGCCCGCGTTGGCGGCGTTATCGGAGATGGTGTCGAACACCTTGCGCGGGCGCTGGGTTTCCGGGTCAACGTTATGGCAGCGGGCGTCGATCAGCTCCAGGGCGGGGATGATGAAATCCGTGGCGTTGTAGACGTCGAAGATCGTGCAGTTCGGGCCGCGCAGCGGTTTTGCCAGCACGAAGGCCAGCTCCACTTCGATGCGCGGGACGATAAAGCGATCCACGGGGATGTCGCTGCCGTCGTGGAAGAACATATCGTCCAGCAGCGCGCCGTAGTCCGGCTCGCTGATCTGCGAGCTGGCCTGCATCGCTTTGGAGGTAAGGCCGATCTTGTGGCCTTTCAGCACGCGGCCTTCGGCAATTTTCAGGCTCACCCATTCGCGCTGGACGGCGTAGGCGTCTTCAATGGTGATCTCCGGGTACTCCAGCGAGATCGCGCGGATCTGCTCCCGGGATTGTTCCGCCTGATGCAGACGGTGGGCGATCAGGGTATGGGTGTGTTTGTCGAGCATGGCGATATCCTGTTTTTATTTGTTTTCTCCCTCTCCCTGTGGGAGAGGGGACAGACCGTGCGGTGTTATTTAAACAACGCGTGCACGTTGTTTTGCTTGTAATTAAGCGTCGGGTGCAGCTCGTCCAGCTCGAACGAGAGCGCCAGATATCGGCCCGCCATTAGCTCTGCGAAGTGCGTTTTGATCAGCGCAAACAGCATTTCACCGACCTCTTCCCGGCTTTCCAGGCTGCGCCCCGCGCCGATCTTCAGCGTCATATGCACAAAGGCGTAATCGTGCTTACCGTCGGCCATCTGCCAGGTATCCAGCCAGTGGGCGCGGCTGCGGATGCCCCCGAGCGGGAAGATCCCCGTGGCGGCGAGCGCCTCGTTCACTTTGGCGAACAGACCCGGCAGGTCGGCCTGCTCGCGGATGTTGTTGGTACATTCAGCAATAAAGTGCGGCATAACGACTCCTTAGGCGGGCAGCGGGAAAACGGCGTTGACCTGGCCGGTGCCGGAGCTGGCGAACAGCTCGGTGAGAAACTCCACCTTACCGTCGTATTTGTCCCAGCCGAGCATCCCCAGCAGCATCACCGTGTCGTGCATGTTGCCCTCGCCGTAGCAGTAGTCGGCGTACTCCGGCAGCATGCTGCAAAACTCCTTGAACTGCCCCTCGCGCCACAGCTTCACCACGCGCTCGTCCATCTGGCGATCAAACTCGCGGGTGTAGCTGTTCATCCCTTCCTCCGCGCGCTGGTCGTCGATAAAGCGGTGCGACAGCGAGCCGCTGGCGAGCACCGCCACGGTGCCGTCGTATTTTTCGATGGCGCTGATGATGGCCTCGCCCAGCCTGCGGCTGTCGGCGAAGTCGTGAACCGTGCAGAACGCCGAGATGGAGACCACTTTGAAGTGCTTATCCGCGTTCATGTAGCGCATCGGCACCAGCGTGCCGTACTCCAGCTTGAGGCTCGGGATGTTGTGCGCCTTGGCGCGAACGCCAAGCTTCACCGCTTCGTCGGCAATCAGCTGGCCGAGTTCCGGGTTGCCGTCGTAGTCGTAGGTCATGTCGCGAATAAAATGCGGCAGCTCGTTGCTGGTGTAGACGCCTGAGAAATGGTCCGCACAGTTGATGTGATACGCGCTGTTCACCAGCCAGTGGGTGTCGAAGACGATAATGGTGTCGACGCCCAGCTCCCGGCAGCGCTTGCTAATTTCTTTATGCCCATCGATGGCGCCCTGGCGGCAGCCGTGGTTTTTGCCCGGCAGTTCGGAGAGATACATCGACGGCACGTGGGTGATTTTTGCCGCTAACGCTAATTTGCCCATTTTCAGATCCCCCACTTTGGAATCGGATGGTCGCCCATGGAGATGCAGACGTTCTTCATCTCCGCGAAGACCTCGAAGCTGTACTCGCCCCCCTCGCGGCCGGTGCCGGAGGCCTTCACGCCGCCAAACGGCTGGCGCAGGTCGCGCACGTTCTGGGTGTTGACGAACACCATGCCCGCTTCGATGTTGCGCGCCAGACGCAGCACTTTGCTGACGTCCTGGGTCCAGATGTACGACGCCAGGCCATACTCCACGTCGTTCGCCAGGCGCAGCCCTTCCGCTTCGTCCTTAAACGGCAGCAGGCAGGCCACCGGCCCGAAGATCTCTTCCTGCGCCACGCGCATGCGGTTATCGACATCCGCCAGCACGGTCGGGCGCAGGAAGTTGCCGCCTTTCAGGTGCGCAGGCAGATCGGTCGGTTTGTCCGGGCCGCCCGCCAGCAGGGTTGCCCCCTCTTCAATGCCGAGGCGGATATAGCCGGAGACTTTTTCCCAGTGCTGCTGGCTGATGAGCGCGCCAATCTGGGTGTTCGGATCGGTCGGGTCGCCCACGCGCAGGCGGTTGGCGCGCTCGGCAAAGCGTTTGACGAACTCCGGGTAGATGCTCTGCTGGATGAAGATGCGCGAGCCGGCGGTGCAGCGTTCGCCGTTGATGGAGAAGATGGTGAACAGGGCGGCGTCCAGCGCGCGCTCGATGTCCGCGTCTTCAAAAATCAGCACCGGAGATTTGCCGCCCAGTTCCATAGAATACTTCTTCAGCCCGGCGTTTTTCATGATGTTACGCCCGGTGGCGGTGCCGCCGGTGAAGGAGACGGCGCGCACGTCATGATGACGCACCAGCGCGTCGCCCGCCGTGGCGCCATAGCCCTGCACCACGTTGAGCACGCCCGCCGGAATGCCCGCTTCGAGGGCCAGCTCGCCCAGACGGTCGGCGGTCAGCGGGGAGAGTTCAGACATCTTCAGCACCGCGGTGTTACCCAGCGCGAGACAGGGCGCGACCTTCCAGGTGGCGGTCATAAACGGCACGTTCCACGGCGACACCAGCGCGCAGACACCCACCGGCTGCACCAGGGTGTAGTTGAGCATCTTGTCGTCGACCGGGTAGGTTTTGCCGTTCATCTGCTGGCACACCTCGGCGAAGAACTCGAAGTTGTGCGAGGCGCGCGGAATGAGCACGTTTTTGGTCTGGTGGATCGGCAGGCCGGTGTCGGCGGTCTCCATCGCGGCAATGTCCGGCACGTTCTGGTCAATCAGATCCCCCAGGCGACGCATCAGGCGCGCACGCTCCTTCATCGGCAGGTTGGCCCATTTCGGGAACGCCTCTTTGGCGGCGGCAACGGCCTGATGGATTTCGGCTTCGCCCCCGGAGGCTACTTCAGCCAGCACCTCGCCGGAGGCCGGGTTAGTGGTTTGGAAGTACTCACTTCCGGCGACGTTTTTCCCGTTGATCCAGTGGTTAATCTTTTTCATTTTGCAGTCTCCTCACTGACAATTCGGTTTACCAGACGGCCTACGCCTTCCACTTCCACCACCACTTCATCGCCCGGTACCACGTCGGACAGCCCCTTTGGCGTGCCGGTGGCAATCATGTCGCCCGGTTGCAGGGTCATGAAATCGCTCAGATACGCAATCAGGAATGGGATGCTGAAAATGAGATCGGCGGTGGTGCCTTCCTGACGCAATTCACCGTTAACGTAGGTGCGAAGACGAAGGTTGTGCGGGTCAGGGATGGCTTCTTTTGGTACCACGTTCGGGTTGATGGGGGTCAGCCCGTCGCGGCTTTTCACCCGCAGGTTTGGGCGATAGTAGTTTTCGAGATAATCGCGGATGGCGTAGTCGTTGCACACCGTGTAGCCCGCAACATAGTCCATCGCCTCGGCTTCGCTGACCTTACGCGCGGTTTTACCGATGACCACCACCAGCTCGGCTTCGTAATGCATGTATTCAATGTTGTTTGGGCGCACCGAGGTCTGGTTATCGCCATTAAAGGTGTTCGGCGCTTTGATAAACACCAGCGGCTCGGTAGGCGGTTTGAAGTCCAGCTCGCTGGCGTGATCGGCGTAGTTCAGGCCGAGTGCGAACAGCGTGGCGTGCGGCGGCGTGCGCGAAGCAATGGTAACGTCGCGTTCCACCACCACCGGGTTTTCCAGCGGCGGAAATCCCTCTGCCAGAATGCGTACCCGATCGCCCGGGCGAATTTCGACACGGCTTTGTGGGGTACCGAGCAATATCGCATCGCCGGGGTTCAGGGTGGCAAATTCGCTCAGCGCGCTCAGCAGTTCGGCGGCGTTGCGGTGCAGATCGGCCGTGTTCCAGTGGTCCGCTTCGCGACCGTTGATCTCGGTGATGATGGTCAGGTTGTCCACGTTATCAACGGCGACAGGTTCGCCGAGCGGGCAAAATCCATCCCGACATTTGGCCTTGATCGCCGGACGGTAGAAGCTCTCTTCCGGCAGGCTGATTTCGTTGGCCAGCGCGTAGCCAGCGATGTACGCCGCCGCCTCTTCAACGCGGACTTTGCTGGCGGTTTTGCCTACCACCAGCGCCACCGTTGCGCCGCTTAACACGGTTTCTCCCTGTGGGAAGGGAATCGGCCGGCCTGCGCGAATAACGGTGTTATGTGGCTTGATAAACCACACCGCCGTTTTTGGCGGCGCGTTATAGGGGGCTTTTTCAAACGCCTCAGCCCAGGCTGCACGCTGGCTTTGGTGGTTTAGCGCTACGGCAAAAACAGTACCTTTCATTCCCATACTCCTCAAACCGGCTGTCCGGTTTTGATTTCATTAATATGTTAATAATCTGGTTTTATGCTTTTGCTGTTCGTTTCGCAATCAGAAGTGAATAATTTGTGATATGAATAACAATAAATTTACATAAATGAGTTAATTATCTTTTAATTCAATGGATTAAAAAAATGGCGTTGTTTCTGTTAGACTTTTTGGGTTACAACGTGTTGTCTATAAAAGCATCTGTTTTAAATTGTTTACTTGTTAATGATGTAAGGGGAAGGTGATGCATGACTCATTAACCATCGCGCTTTTGCAGGCGCGTGAAGCGGCGATGGGCTACTTCCGCCCGATAGTGAAGCGGCATAATCTGACCGAGCAGCAGTGGCGTATCGTCCGCGTGCTGGCCGAGCATCCCTCCATGGATTTTCACGATCTGGCGTTCCGCACCTGCATTTTGCGCCCAAGCCTGACCGGCATTCTGACGCGGATGGAGCGCGACGGTCTGGTGCTGCGCTTAAAGCCGGTGAATGACCAGCGCAAGCTGTACGTATCGCTGACGAAAGAAGGCAACGCGCTGTACCAGCGTGCTCAGGCTCAGGTGGAAGAGGCGTACCAGCAGATTGAGGCGGAATATACCCCGGAGAAGATGACGCAGCTCACGGCGCTGCTGGAAGAATTTATTGAACTTGGAAACCGACATATTGCCGCGCGGGACGAAGAGTAAAAACCCTAAATTCCAGGATGATTTTCGTAAAGTTTTCCCTTTCCAGGCCGAAAATTCTGTATCTGTCTGAGGAAAGAGAAAACATGTTAAATCGTATCAAGATTGTCACCAGCTTACTGCTGGTTTTAGCGATATTTGGCCTTTTACAACTCACATCCGGTGGTCTTTTCTTCAATGCCCTGAAGCATGACAAAGAGAATTTCACCATCCTGCAAACCATTCGCCAGCAACAATCCACCCTGAACGGTAGCTGGGTGGCGCTGCTGCAAACCCGTAACACTCTGAACCGCGCGGGTATCCGCTATATGATGGATCAGAACAATATCGGTAGCGGCTCAACCGTCGCCGAGCTGATGCAGATTGCCTCTGCGTCTCTGAAACAGGCGGAAAAAAACTGGGCGGATTACGAAGCGCTGCCGCGCGACCCGCGTCAGAGCGACGCTGCGGCACTGGAAATCAAACGTAATTACGATATCTACCACGGCGCGCTGGCCGAGCTGATCCAGCTGCTGGGGGCGGGCAAGATCAATGAGTTCTTCGACCAGCCGACCCAGAGCTATCAGGATGGCTTTGAGAAGCAGTACGTCACCTATCTGCAACAGAACGACGCGCTGTATCAGACCGCGGTTGAAGACAGCAACAGTTCTTACCGCCAGGCTATCTGGGTGCTGATTAGCGTGCTGGCTGCGGTGCTGGTGGTGATTGTTGCCGTCTGGCTGGGTATTCGTCAGGCGCTGATTTCGCCGCTGAACCGTCTGATTGACAGCATTCGTCATATCGCCAGCGGCGACCTGGTGAAGCGCATCGACGTGGAAGGCTCCAACGAGATGGGGGAACTGGCTGACTCCCTGCGCCACATGCAGGGCGAGCTGGTGCGTACCGTGGGTGACGTGCGTAACGGCGCAAACGCCATTTACAGCGGTGCGAGCGAAATCTCGATGGGTAATAACGATCTATCATCCCGTACCGAACAGCAGGCTGCCTCTCTGGAAGAGACCGCCGCCAGCATGGAACAGCTGACTGCCACCGTGAAGCAGAACGCCGAGAACGCCCGTCAGGCGAGCAACCTGGCCCTGAGCGCGTCTGAAACCGCGCAGAAAGGCGGCAAGGTGGTGGATAACGTGGTGCAGACCATGCGCGATATCGCCGGCAGTTCGCAGAAAATCGCCGATATCATCAGCGTGATCGACGGGATTGCCTTCCAGACCAATATTCTGGCGCTGAACGCGGCGGTAGAAGCGGCGCGTGCGGGCGAGCAGGGCCGCGGCTTTGCGGTGGTTGCAGGTGAAGTCCGAAACCTGGCGCAGCGCAGCGCCCAGGCGGCCCGTGAGATCAAGAGTCTGATTGAAGACTCCGTGGGGCGCGTGGAAATTGGTTCAACGCTGGTGGAAAGCGCGGGTGAAACCATGGGTGAGATCGTGAATGCGGTAACGCGCGTGACGGACATCATGGGCGAAATCGCGTCTGCGTCTGACGAGCAGAGCCGCGGTATCGACCAGGTTGGGCTGGCGGTGGCTGAGATGGATCGCGTGACCCAGCAGAACGCCTCGCTGGTGGAAGAGTCTGCGGCGGCGGCCGCGGCACTGGAAGAGCAGGCGAGCCGTCTGACGCAGGCCGTTGCGGTGTTCCGTATTCAGCAGGAACAGATGAAGGCGCGCGAGTTCGCCTCCGCGAAAAGCGTTGCCGCTCCGGTAATGGCGCGTAAACCGGCGACCGCAGATGCGGGCGATAACTGGGAAACGTTCTGACGCTGTGCGTTTTGCCGGGTGGCGGCTGCGCCTTACCCGGCCTGCGGAAATGGGTTTTGTAGGCCCGGTAAGCGCAACGCCACCGGGCGATCTTACAGAGGCAGGCGCATGGCGCAGCGGGAACCATACGCTAAACCGTGCGCCGTCTCTTCCTCGCGTTTCTGGCGCAGTTCCGGCGTCAGCGTCGTCAGCATTTCAAACCCTAATCGCCTGTAGAAGGGCGCATTCCACGGGACATCACGAAACGTCGTTAACGTCAGCGAGTTCAGCCCCAGACTGCGGGCATGCGCGGCGGCACGGGCGATTAACTGGCGTCCGAGACCTCGTCCCTGCCGGTCCAGGTGAACCGACAGTTCCACAATAAACAGCGACGATGGATGAGCTTCGGCGAGAATAAAGCCCACAGGCCTGTCGTCAGCCAGCGCCAGCCAGCTTAATCCGCGTCCGGCGTAACCGAGGTGATCTTCAACACAAATAACCTCATTGTCTGCCAGCCAGGCCAGCTCAGGAACGTCGCGAAACCGCTGCCCCGCCGCACGTTCGATGGCGGGCAGGGCAGCGACGTCGTCGATGCGCGTCGGGCGAAGGGTGAACGCCGTCATCAGCCAGCGCTGCTCACAATTTTAATCTCCACCATGCCGATCCCCAGCTTGCGCGGAGCGTGACCGAGAATATTCCCTTCGTTAGTGGACTGCGGATCGGGCGGCACAATGACCAGCGTATTGCTGCGCGTTGGGTTATCGAAGTGCAGCGTGCTGGTGGTGACATCATTGCTCAGCGTCAGCGTCTGTTCTTTATCGCCGACGCGCACCGGTATAGGGCGATTCGCGTTGGGACCAAATGCCCTGGCGGTGATCACCAGATCGAATTTCTCCGGCAGCGGATGGGTATATTCAATTTTCACCTCATCGCCTAACTGGGCGTTAGACCAGCGCCCCCATGATTCCGGCCGCGAAATACCGCTGAACTGCTTCACCTCTTCCGGCGCGCCGGCAACATTAAAGATGAAGCTGTCTGCTTTATAACGAATGTCGTTGTCGACGATTTTCAGCAGGTCAACGTTGCGCTGATAGCGTGCGGTATCAATAACCGTATCTTTAAACGCGGTTTTTCCCTGCCACTGCGGTTTGTCAACGTGTTGCACGGTCTGCTCGCCGCCGAGTTGCCCCTGAGAGACGCACCAGTCGGTGGACAGCGACAGCTGTTGCGACCAGAGCTGGCCCATTTTGTAGCATTTGTCGACCCAGACGAAATTATCGCGCGGGGCGAATTCCGCCAGCTGGAAGCGCAGTGGCGCGGAGTATTCGCTTTCCGGCAGCGGCTCGACGCGGTTATCCGACACGCGCAGCAGCAGTGGCAGGCGGAAATGGCTGCCGGAGAACGCGATCATTTTTTTATCCTGATCGATGGTGAAGTCTTTTATCTCTTTCGGGAAGTTCCACAGACGAATGATATCCGGCTTCCAGGCGAGGATTTTTTCCTTCATGTTGAGGAAGATTTCCGACAGGGACTGGCCCGACAGCGTACTGCGGCCCAGTCCAATGAAGTTATCGCCACCCAGAATATCCAGCACGGTAGCGCCGTTATCCATCGAGTTACGTTTAGCGGCAATGATCTCCTGCTGCGGTTTATCGCCGCGCAGCACAAAGAACAGGTTGCTGCGATCCAGCTTATTCAGCTCATCCCAGGCGCTGTTTTTCATCGCCAGATGGTCAGATGAGACGACGATGACCGTATTTTTGAAATACGGCGACGCTTTGATTTTCTCGATTAACGCCGCGATATGCTCCTGGCTACAGGTCACGGCGCTGAACGACTTGTTGTTTTTACCGTCAATGTCGTAGCCCTGACGTTTACAGGTGCGTGAGACAAAACCATCCGGATGATGCGTGTCGACGGTCAACGCAAACAGCGAGAAGCGTTTACCGGCGCGGGAAAGCTCCTCGAATTTCTTCCAGGTTTCATCCAGAACGGTATCGTCGTAAAAGCCCCAGTCGTTGCGGTAGGCCGGATCGGCCACTGTGGTTTTCAGCTCTTCGGAACCATACAAGTGATCGAAACCGTGGGATTTCAGGAACACATCTTTCCCGGCAAAGCGCAGGTTAGCGCCCTGCATAAAGTAGTTTTCATAGCCCGAGTTTTTCAGGATATCGCCGAGGCAAATGTTCTGCGGGAAGAAGCTCGACATCGAGGCGGAGGCGTTGCCTTCAAACGGAGCGAACAGCGGAATGCCGCACTGGGAGGCCACCATCCCGGCGATGGTGTAATCCGTGCCAGGGAGCTGCATGGTGTGGCTGAAGTCGAGGCCCTGGTTTTTCAGCGCGCCAAGCTCTGGCGTCAGGTTCGGGAAAGCATCGTTATCAAAATAGGTGCGCTCCAGACTTTCGCCGTAGATATAGACCAGGTTGAGTCTGGGATTGTCGATCTTCTTCGAGGGTTCTTTGTAATAGGCCGCAAAGTCCGGGTCGCCATCGCGCGACTGGGATTTTACCAGCTCGGTAATTTGATGGAATGCGGGGCTGGCATCCACGGAGGCCAGCGCCAGGCACAGCGCCAGCAGGCTGTAGCCATGATGATGCGGACGGTGACGGCGACGGCGCAGAACCCAGGCCAGCGCGGCGAAGATGCCCACCAGGGCGACCACCAGCCCCAGACCCGGAAGGATATACTTACCTACACCAGCGCCGGTCAGGCTGTTGGTCAACGTGTAGAGCACCGCGTCGTTAATACCGTCGCCGGTAAAATAATCGCTGGCATATAACGTAATGTTTAAAACAATAAAAATGCCGAGCACCACCAGGGTGGCCACAAACCACCAGGTGTGACGACCGGCTTTCCAGGCATAAACGCCGATGGAAGCCAGGAAAAGGACAAGGGACATTAACTCTGACAACAGCAGATCCTCATCATGCCGGACGCTTAGCCGGCTAATTGCTTATTTTTTGGGTAATACAATGTAATTGCGATGTCGCTTAGCTGCAATTTTAGTGTCACGAAAGTGTGCTGTTGTTAGGATTTGGTTTATAAAATCGGATTTTTGAATACAGTCGCATCGTGGTACACGGAGGCTGAGGTGGTGGCAGGGGATAAAAAAACGCACTTCACGCCGCGGTGTAAGACTAACGTAATAAACCCGGCGTGTTGTGGCAGAAAATGGGAGACGATCAGGAGAGGAAATTAACGCCTTGTTTCAGCACCAGATCGCAGGCTTTCGTTTTCACCTGTTTCGCCAGAGATGAATTTCCAAGGGTGCTGAGGTTCAGCTGCTGGCCATTTTGCGCGTTCAGCAGGCCCTGAATACCGTCCATATAGTTGGTGTCCGCTTTCTGCTCCTGGGTGTCCAGACCCAGTTTACCCAGCACCTGGTTTTTAATGTTTTCGGTATCGGTGACGGAAGCCAGTTTCTGCTTCGCGCAGTATTCCAGAATGCCCGCCGCATTGTTCATCGTGCCGGCGCTCAGGCTTTGGGAGCTGTTACTCAGCAGGCCGGTGAGGGACGAGGCTGACAGCCCTCCCTGGGAAGTGCCGCTCTCTTTGGTTAACTCACTTGCTGCGCTGGAGAGCGACTCCTGCCATGATGCGGCCTGCGCTGCGCCAGTCACCAGCAGGGTGCCAGTAAGGATGCTGATAAGAAACTGTTTTTTCATAATGATTTACTCAACAAGGTCCGTTTTGGGCCAGAAGTGGGTTCAGTATATACCTCTGCTCTTCCGGCGCTCCCTGGAAATATCTTAATACTCTTTGCCGGTGACGCGGCTGCGGTAGCTGTCCCAGTCGAAGATGACGTACAGGCTGTTACCCAGCTTCATGCGATCCATCACCCGCTCGCCAAGAAGTCGGGTCATCTCGTCGATATTGTGGTTCGTCAGCATACCGGTTGGGCGTTTTGACGACGAACGGCGATCGACAATCTGGTTGATGATCACTTTTTCGTAGCGGGACTCCGTCTGGACGCCGATCTCGTCGATGACCAGCAAATCCACGTTACTTAAATCATTCAGCAGCTGTTCTTCGCTGGTTTCGCGGTTGCTGAAGGTGTCCTTCATGGCGGACATAATATCGGCCACGGTGATAATCAGCACTGACTTCCCGCGCAGCAGCAGCTCGTTGCAGATAGCGGCCGCAAGGTGATTTTTCCCCGTGCCGGGTTTTCCGCTAAAGATGAAACTGGCAATGTTGCCGTCAAATTCATCCACATACTGGCGCGCCTGGTTGAGGGCGTTCATCTGCCCCTGCGACTCGACCTTATAATTCTCGAAGGAGCAGTTCTGGTGCAGAGGGCGAATGCCAGAGCGGTTAAAGGTGCGCTGCATTTTCATCGCGCGGTTTTCGCGGGCGAGGGCAGCCGCGCGAATTTTACCCTGCTCTTTTTGCCACGCCAGCAGCTCTTCACCGGTGGTGAAGGCGGGCTTCACGTTGGCGGGCATCATCTTCTGCAAACGTTTCATCAGGTCGCCGACGTTTTTCATTTCGCACCTCGGAATCCATCAGGGATTTTTTTGTCCGGTTCTGAAAAGGCATTGATATCACGTTTTGGCTGGCCATTGTTGCTGGCGCGGTTGATTTGCAGACTGCGCGCGAACTTTTGCTGCCACTGAACATGGTGGAAGACTTTTCCTTCAGCCTGCCAGTAAGCGGTAAAGGCCGCCAGCTCTTCTGGCGTCGCGGGCTGCGCGAGGGCTATTCCCCATAAGGCCGCCTGCCGCTGAAAATCGGCGTCCGGCTGCCAACCGGCGTACATGGGAAATTTCCCCATTGGAACGGCCACCGGAGCGCTGGCGGGTTCGTCAAAAAACTGATTATCCAGCATGACATCGCTCGCCGGGCGCGACAGCTTCGCTTCAATTTCCAGAAGCTGCGCCAGACGTTCCGGCGTGACCGCATAAAACGCCGGGGCGTTGTCGGCAAATACCGCGAGCGTGCCGCCTTCGGCGTGCGTCAACACACCGCGAGGATCGCGCATAAAGGCATCAATGCCAGCAATGCTGGTGGTCAGGATTCTGGAGGACATAACACTTTCTCAACTGATTACTACGGGCGTGATTGAGGGTTATGGTAGCACAGAGAGAGGAGAGGAAAGGAGAGGATTTCCCCGGCGGCGTTACGCTTACCGGGGCTAAAATCACAGGAGCTGATTACGCGATGATGTTCAGCGTCACGTCGATATTGCCGCGCGTCGCGTTAGAGTACGGACAGACAATATGCGCCGCATCCACCAGTTTTTTGGCTTCCGCTGCGTCCATCCCTTCAACGTGGATGTTCAGCTTCGCTTCGATACCAAAACCGGTTGGCAGCGGGCCAATCCCCACTTCGCCTTCAATAAAGGCATCTTTTGGCAGAGCGAATTTGTCGCGTGCCGCAACGAACTTCATTGCGCCCAGGAAGCAGGCGGAGTAACCCGCAGCGAACAGCTGTTCAGGGTTGGTTACTTCACCCCCCATGCCACCCATCTCTTTGGGGACACCCAGTTTGACATCCAGAACGCCATCGGAAGACGTTGCGCGGCCATCACGGCCTCCGGTTGCTTTGGCTTTGGCAGTGTAGACAACTTTTTCTAAAGACATGGCAGGTTCCTCATCTTACGTTTATATGCGCTATTAAATAGCGCGCGATGTATTAAGTTAAAATCATGCGCGTAAAGTATAGCCTTACGCGCGATGAAGCTGTTGGCGCAAAAGTTCGAGCTGGTGCTTGAGCGCCAGCATGGTGTCGGTATCACACTGCGCTGCACAGCCCACGGCGTGGGGTATCGTCACGGCCTGCTGTTGCAGCGCCCGACCCGCGTCGCTCAGGGTGACGGCGACCTGACGCTCATCCTGACGGGAACGCTGGCGGAAGATTAATCCTGCACTTTCCAGGCGTTTCAGCAGGGGCGTCAGGGTGGCGGAATCCAGGAACAGCCGCTCGCCAATGTCTGATACCGTAATATCATCCTGCTCCCACAGTACCAGCATCACCAGGTATTGCGGGTAGGTCAGGTTAAGCGGCGCCAGCAGTTGCCGGTAGAGCTTGTTAAGCGCCAGATTTGCCGAATAGAGGGCAAAACAGAGCTGGTTATCCAGCAGAAGCGCGTTAGTGGTGTCGTTCATTTTTGCATCCATGAAATGAATATAGATAGTGCGCGATACAATTGCAAGCTATTTTATTATACGCGTGGACGTTTGCGGTAAAGCCATAAGCCGGGGATCGACAGGCCGATGGAGAGCGCGCCCACAATCGACGAGGCTTTAAGGAAGTTGCTCAGAAGCAGGATCATCTGCGGTTCGCTGTAGCCAAAGTGGCTGATTTTGACGGCGGAAATCATCGCCGTATAGGCTGAAATACCCGGGAACATAGGAATGACTGCCGCCACGGTGAACACCTTCGGATGCGCCAGATACCAGCGGGACCACTGAATACCGATGCTGCCGACCAGCATGGAGGCGATAAACGTCGACCATTCGATATTAAAGCCCGCGGTCATCATGATCATACGTGACCCGTGGCCAATGGCACCCAGCAGCGCACACCAGGGTAATGCACGTTGCGGGACGTTAAACACCATCGCAAAGCCAACGGCGGGAAGGGCTGCCAGGAGCATGTCCTGCGCCAGTGCGAGCAGAAAATCGATCACGCCCATCCGCGTAACCCCCAGAGTGTCATGGCCATTACCACCCCGATACAGGTCGCCAGCGTCAGCAGGCTGGCTATCGCCCAGCGCGCCAGACCGGTGTTGATGTGGCCTTTGAACATATCAGCGACGGCATTGATTAAGGGAAAACCCGGCACCAGCAGCAATACGCTGGCGGCCATCGCAACAGTAGGCGTGCTGGCGAAGTAAGGCTGGCGCAAAAGCAGGCCGGATACGGTTGTCGCCACAAATGCCGTGATGCAGAAGTTAATTTGCGGATGCAGTTGCCTGTGCGTCAACAACTGGCGGACATACATCGCGATGCTGCTGGCAAAGAAGGTCACGACAGCGCCGTCCCAGCCGCCCGCGTTGAGCTTGCAGAAGCAGGCGCAGGAGAGTCCCACCATCAGCACAACCAGCCAGCGTGGATACCGGAGAGGTTTGATCTGGTTGAAGCGTTTCTCTATTTCCCGCAGATCGAGCAGCCTGTGTTCAGCAAGGATCACAATGTGCTGCACTTCCGTCACGACGTGCATGTTAATGCCGCGGTCATGATTTTTACGAGTGGAGGTGAGGCACTGTCCGTCTTTAATGGTGGTCAGTACAATGGCATTTGACGAGATGGAGCTCTCAACGCTGTCCATCCCCAGCGCCAGACCAAGGCGTGTGGAAAGTTCTTCGACGAGGGCGCTTTCTGCCCCGTGTTGTAAAAGAAAAAGTCCGCACTGAATACATAGCCGCGTGGTAGCACGTTGCGTAGACCGATCTGCCTGCATGAAACGCCCTGAAGAGAAGAGAGATTGCTTACTTTTAACACAAAGGGCAGGGCCCTTTGCGCTGGGCCAGATCAACATTTGTGCGATCAGTTGCGTGTCCAGCATGGCGAAGAGGCCATATCTTTATTTATTTAATGAATATGTGACGAGAATTTATAAAAAAATATATTAAGTATTTCTAATTTCATATTTTCGATCTTTTCACACAACCAGAATTAAATTCTTGTAGTCTTTATGCGATATTAAGACTGTATTGGGCGTTTCATAACCCATGTGACATTTCTTCTGGTTTACGAATATTAAGCCGTTTTGTACTAAGGAATACAAACGTGTTTAACCTCGTAGGGTTAGTTCGTTCTTAAATAATGAATTCATGACATGGAGGGTCTATGTTGCCATTGAATGGTAAACACGGAGTTGTGATTAGCAGAGTGCCGGTTATGCAAAATGGGTTAGGTGGCGTCATGTCGCGTCATTTTCCCGATTTTGAGATAACGTACTGCCGTTCGATGCAGGAGTTGACGCTACTTCAGTTGCGTCGCGCCGGGGTCGTTATTGCCGATATTTCGGGTGAGTATCGTAATCCTCGCGGCACGCTTGAGCAGTATTATGGATTAATGAATCAGTATCGGGATATTCACTGGATATTCCTTGTCTCGCGTCCTCTTTATCCGCTTGCAGTAGAGCTTCTTATGCGTCCGGAAAGCACGCTGCTTTCAGATATGGAGCCTATTGAAGGCGTCATTAACGCTATTCGCGCGGGCAGTGAACGTGCCGAGCGAATAAGCCAGACGTTATTAATACCGGAAACGCCCGATATTGAAGAGGAGAGTGAGCAAATGATTGCACTCACTCACTCTGAACGCAAGGTGTTGCGTTTACTCGGTAAAGGTTGGGGAATCAACCAAATTGCCACACTACTGAATAAAAGTAATAAAACGATCAGCGCACAGAAAAACAGTGCAATGCGTCGCTTATCACTTCGCAGTAATGCCGATATGTACGCGTGGATAAGCAGTACCCAGGGAATGCGAGAACTCAGTTTAATGTCGGCTTATGGAGAGTTTGAGGAATGGAAAAGACCACTGCAACAAGACATATCGCCGTCATCGAAAGCTGCTCAATGAGCGCTGTGGGGCTGAAGCATCTCTTTGCGATGCCCAGCCTGAGCCATTACCAGGTGCACCTGTTTAGCAGATTCGCCAGCTTTAAAGCGGCGCTCTCGGATATCTCATTCTATGCGGTTATCTATTCACTGTCTGATGAGCGTGAGGAGCGGAGAAACTGTCTTGCCTGTTTACGGGATCTCACCTTCACCCACAGCGACGTCCAGCGTATTGTGCTGGCCTCTGACGAAATGGAGGCGAGGCTGGTCAGCCATCTTTCGCCTTCTCGCTTGCATGGAATCATCAGTAAATCGGTTCCGCTAAAGCAGCTAATGGAGGGCCTGAAGACATTACTCAGCGAAACGCATCAGGTGAACGACAACATGTACAATCACTGGTGTGTTAGCAATCGTATGTTAAGCCCAACCGAGAGGGCGATTCTGCGTTATATGTCATCGGGTTTTTCGATCCCTGAAATTGCAGCACAGCTTGAACGCAATATTAAAACTATCCGGGCGCATAAGTTTAACGCCATGGTAAAGCTGGGCGTCAATTCTGACGTGGGATTACTGGATGCGGCGGATATCCTGGCGCATCTCCCTGCCCGGGAAGTTCGTCGTTCCGCTCTCACCGTTCCTTCATTCTCTTAGCGTTAAATGATGCGCCAGAGTGCTTCTGGCGCATCGTTCAAATGCACACATCTACCCATTTTGCTGCGGTCAGTTCCGCCATTCTGTCGGGCGATATACGCACCGCACTGTGGATGGCGCCCGCTGCGGGTAACACTTCCGCGTATTGTTTTAATGTGATGTCACAGTAAACAGAAAGCGGGTTTTCCAGTCCGAAAGGGCAGACGCCGCCAACAGGATGACCTGTCAGGGTGACTACCTCATCGCTGCTGAGCATGCGGGCTTTTGCGCCGAATGTCTCTTTAAGCTTTTTGTTATCCAGACGCGCATCGCCTTTTGCAACCACCAGAATCACGTCATTTTTAATTTTTAGTGACAGCGTTTTGGCAATTTGGCCGGGTTCAACGTTGTGCGCGGCAGCAGCAAGGGCAACAGTCGCTGTGCTTTGGTTAAGCTCAATGATCTCTATATCCGGAGCGTGTTCGGCAAAAAACTGTTGTACAGACTGCAAACTCATTGATTCCTCCTGACAAATATCCTGCGTAATCTGTCATAAGAATTTAGTCGCTGTAAATATCCCTTAAGTAACAAATATCCGTCAGGGGCGATTTCTGGATCGCCTTCACATTCACAGAAACCGGTTACAGTAACCGGTTGCAGAGCGTGATGCAGAGATTAATACTGAGTGTGTAACTTCCCCTGTATCTAATAATAAGAGCTAATTATGAAACCATTCCGTTTGAGCAGTACCGCAGGTACACGATCCGGCAAGGTTGTGACGCTGATGTATGGAACAACGTGTGACGTGAGAACGTCCGAAACGAACGTATGACAGGAGATCTGCTATGTCTGCCAACCATGCTGCATTTAATCTGATTTTCCGCTTCGTTGAAAATTATGTTAGCCCTATTGCCGGGCGCATCTCTTCCCAGCGTCACGTTATGGCTATTCGTGACGGGTTTATCTCAGCGATGCCGTTTATGATTGTGGGCTCGTTTCTGTTAGTGTTCGCTTACCCACCTTTTTCGCCTGATACCACCTGGGGTTTTGCTCGCGCCTGGCTGGATATGGCGAAGCAGTTTGAAGGCCAAATTCTGACGCCGTTTGATATGACAATGGGGGTGATGTCCCTTTATATCTGTGCGGCTATTGCCTACAACCTGGGCAAACATTACGTTAAAACCCATCAGCTGGATCCGTTCATGTGCGCGATGCTGTCGCTGATGGCGTTCCTGCTGGTCGCCGCCCCTAAAACCAAAGGCGCTTTGCCGGTCGATAGCCTGGGAGGGACCGGTATTTTCACCGCGATTCTGGTGGCGATCTATTGCGTTGAGATGATGCGTTTCCTGAAAGCACACAATATCGGGATCCGCCTGCCAGACCAGGTTCCGCCGATGATCAAAAACTCGTTTGATCTGCTGATCCCGGTGCTGGTGGTGGTGCTGACGCTCTATCCGCTGAGTCTGCTGATCCAGTCGCAGTTCGGTATGCTGATCCCACAGGCCATCATGTCGATATTCAAACCGCTGGTCTCTGCAGCTGACTCGCTGCCTGCGATCCTGCTGGCGGTGCTGATTGGCCACCTGCTGTGGTTTGCCGGGATCCACGGCGCGGCGATTGTCTCCGGGATGCTGCAAATGTTCTGGCTGACGAACCTGGGGGCGAACCAGACCGCGCTGGCGGCAAGCCAGCCTTTGCCACACATCTTTATGGAAGCCTTCTGGACGTTCTTTATCGTTATCGGCGGATCGGGGGCGACGATGGGTCTGGTGTTCTGCTATCTGCGTAGCCGCTCCGCGCACCTGCGCTCTATTGGACGTCTGAGCGTGGTGCCAAGCATTTTCAATATCAATGAGCCGGTGATTTTCGGTACGCCGATTGTGATGAACCCGGTGTTCTTTATTCCTTTCCTGCTGGCGCCGATGGTTAATGCCGTGCTGGCATGGGCAGCGATGAAGTTTGATCTGATTGGCCGCGTGATTTCCGTCGTGCCGTGGACGGCACCGGCTCCGGTTGGTGCCGCCTGGGCGCTGGGCTGGGATTTCCGTGCAGCCATTCTGGTGCTGGTTTTGGCCTGCGTTTCCGCGATTATCTATTTCCCGTTCTTCAAGGTGTACGAGAAACAGTTGCTTCAGCAGGAAGCGGAAGAAGCACAGCGTAATGGAGAAGAGGAAAATGAGCAGGTCGCTTAGGTAAAAGCAAAACGGCAACGCAGATTGCCGTTTTTAGTGTTTGTTCTCTCTCACTGCGGGTATCAGGCCGGGCCAGACTACTTAAGCGTGCAATCGCCGCACTGCTGGACGTCCGGCAGACGGTAGCGCTGACAGCAGGTACGACGTACCAGAAGTCCCTCACGCGGAACCACGGTGCGGTAAAGAGGGTTATCCCGTCCATCCGATAGCTGTCTGGCAAAGAAACAGCTCTGACGCAGTGCATCCACTTTCTCGTCGCCGAGCAGCGGCTTCATTTCCGTTAAATACCAGTGGATAAGATACCCGGTATTACTCCAGATCAGTTTGCCGTTAATCTCTCCCGTCGCTTCCAGCGCATCAATGACCGGAACCAGCGCTCTTGTAATCAGCCGTTCCATACGCGCCTGCGCTGACAGGTGTCTCGCGCTCGGATCTTCATGTACATCAATCCAGAAACAGGCAGCGCGCCCGGTTTCATGAAATTCAACATGGAAATGTTCCGACGAGAGATCGAGCATCGTTTCCTGGGTCAGCAGGGCTAGCATGACGGGCGGCACCATCAGCCCGATATACCACTGTGCCCAGAGGGATAACAGCGGTTTATTTTCCCGCGTCAGGGTAGGTTGGTTACGATAAATATGGTCGGAATAGGTTGCCAGCAGCGACCGCAGCTCGGCAGGACGTTGCCACTCAGTCAGCGTCAGCGCATGATGCGGCGGTGCTTCATCCAGTTTGATGAAATCCAGCAGATGGGCGCGCGTTACGGCAATTTTTTCCCGAATGGCATCCGCAAGCGTCGTTTCCCCGGCGGAGAGTGGAGCTCGCCAGAGCAGGGGCTCAACGATGTGTGCGGTACGAGTCGCCATAGTGTGGATTACAAATCTAAATGATAATGATTGCCAATCCTAACTATAGATAAAACCAAGCGCAAGCGTTTTATCCTGGCGCTGTGAAGGCGGTTTCAGGCATTATGAAGCTCTTCGCTCAGCAGAATGCTGTTACGTCCCATATGCTTGGCTTCATAGAGGGCTTTATCCGCTTTCGCCAGCGCGCCCTCAACGTCTTCACCTTCGAACATGGCGATGCCGATGCTGATGGTCACGTTAGTGGCGACGCTTTCGTTAAACATATGGGGGATTTTAAGATCGTAAACCTTCTGACGTATGCGTTCAGCCGTCTGGCGCGCTTGCTCCAGCGGGATGTTACTCAACAGCACCATAAATTCTTCCCCGCCAAACCGGGCGACAACATCGCGTGAGCGCACGGCGTCGCGTATCGCAGCCGAGACCCTGATCAAGGCCTGATCGCCCATCATATGGCCGTAATGGTCGTTGTAGGCTTTGAAGTGGTCGATATCCATCAGCAGCACGAAGTGCTCGCCAGCGTCAGGCCTGGGAAGGTTCTCCAGCCGGCTTTGCAGCCCGCGACGGTTATACAGGCCGGTGAGCGGGTCCATCATGCTAAGATCGGTCAGGGTTTCGCGCTCCTCCAGCAGTTCGGAAAGCAGCTCCTGGGCGAAACGGTCATTGCGCCGCTGAAGAACATGATGGATACCAATGGCGACCACCGGCAGCGCGAAAAAATAGGCCATTCTCAGCCAGTTTTCGGACGGGCTAAGCCACAGGCAGGATATAAAGGCGGGAAATGAATGTAACGTAAAGGCTTTAATATTACTCGCGAACGCCAGAGACCCTATAAAAAGCACTGTTAATAGCGCCATCATTAAATAGGTCGCGTGATCGTGCGTGATTAACAGAAATTTAGAGACGATCTGCCAGGCCCATAAAAGACCAAAAATAGCTGAAACAACAGGGATATTTATTTTTCGCGTGCTGTTTTTCCAGTGCCAGATAAGTAAGCCTGTGCTGATAGTCAGTACGGCAAAGAGCGGGACTGATAACACACGCACGGAATAGAGAGGATTTGTTACCGAGAACAATGCTGATGCGGCGTTCAGAAATAAAAACAAACGTAAAGATAGCTGATATTTCTTGTTGACTAAAGACAGCCAGGATTGTGATGTCATATGCGTGCGTTTTTATTAAAACTCAATTAAAACAATGAGCAAGGTGTTGTCGTGTAATATTGGTCGCTACAAAATTGAATTTTTATTATCAGAAAAACTTTATCGGAAGTTAACAGGTGGGCAATTTATCACCTTACACATTCTCTGTCATTATGGGAAAGCAATTGCTGGCGCAATTTCTTACGTCGCCTGCTGACAAGTGATAATTACTATCATATGATACTGGTTATCATTATCAGTGCGAGAGGTGAAACCATGTTGAGCAAAGCGCTGGGAAGTGGGTGGGGAATATTACTGCCTGGTTCCATTATCGGTGGGCTGATGTTTACCGATCTCCCCATTGATGTCTGGAAAGCAATGATTGTTTCAGGCTTGCTGGTGACATCCGCGATGATCTGGCACAAACAGTTACGGCATTATGTCCTGCTGCCTTCATGCGTGGCGCTAATCAGTGGACTGCTGGTGATTCTGATGAGTTTGAAATAAAAGGGAAAAAGAAGAGGCACTGCTGAGAGGATGTAAGATAATTGGTGCGAGGGGGGGGACTTGAACCCCCACGTCCGTAAGGACACTAACACCTGAAGCTAGCGCGTCTACCAATTCCGCCACCTTCGCACAGTCATCTTACTGGTTTGATATCGCCTCGTTGGTGCGAGGGGGGGGACTCGAACCCCCACATCCTAAGGACACTAACACCTGAAGCTAGCGCGTCTACCAATTCCGCCACCTTCGCCCAGTGCGAGCAATATCAACGTGATTTATGGTGCGAGGGGGGGGACTTGAACCCCCACGTCCGTAAGGACACTAACACCTGAAGCTAGCGCGTCTACCAATTCCGCCACCTTCGCATACCATCGACACTGTAAAAGTATCGTAACCACGGAGGCGCATTCTAGATGTTTTCAGCTTTACGTCAACAGAAAATTGCGCACGTTGTTTTGATTGCTGCAAAATTGGGCGATGGCAGCGTCAGCCATCGCCGGACCGGGGGGGTTACTTTTTCGCCTGGCGCGTCATCACGGTGCGATAGACCTTAAAGCGACCCGTCTGGGCGATCACTTCGTGGAAGCCAAAGGTTTCATCCAGTACTTTCGGGTATGCGAGGAAGGCGTTCGCCACAATACGCAGCTCACCGCCGCTGTTGAGGTGACGGGTTGCGCCACGGATCAGCGTTTGCGCCGCTTCAAGGCTGGTCTCCATTCCGTCGTGGAACGGCGGGTTAGAGATGATCATGTCAAAGCGACCGGTCACGTCGGAGAAGACGTTGCTGGCAATCACGTCGCCTTCAATGCCATTCGCAGCAAGCGTGGCGCGGCTGGCTTCTACCGCCGGAGCGCTCACGTCACACAGGGTTAAACGCACTTTTGGTGAGTGACTGGCGAGAACCGTTGACAGCACGCCCGCGCCACAGCCGACGTCCAGCACTTTGCCCTTGGTATGAGGCGTCAGGGTGGACAGCAGCAGCTTACTGCCCGTATCGAGCGCATCACGGCTGAACACGCCCGGCAGGGTTTTAATGGTCAGGCCTTCAAGCTGGTACTCGTCCCAGAAGGCGTCGGCATCGAAGGTGGTCTGTTTTTCCAGACGACCATGGTACAGGCCGCAGCGACGGGCGCTGTCGATTTTCGTCAGCGGCGCCCAGGCTTCGAGCATCTGCTCTGCGCTACGCACCCCGCTGCGGTTTTCACCGACAACAAAAATATCGCAGCCGACCGGCAGCAGAGAAAGCAGGTTCATCAGCTGGAACTGGGCTTCCGGCTTGTTTTTCGGCCAGTAGTAAATGAGCGTATCGCAGTCAGCAATATCGCTCTGCTCCGCCGCCAGGCTAAAGCGCGCGCGCTCGCCCATCTGGCGGCTCAGCACCTGCCAGTGGTGATAGTACTGGGTGTGGGCACGGCTTTCAGCACAGTCGAAACGTGCGGGCAGGTCATCCTGCATATCTCCGGCAAACAGAATACGGCTCTCTTCGAAATCATCACTGTGACGCAGCAAGACTTCACTTGCCGGGGTAAATGCAGACATGAATTGTTCCTCAATAAACTCAGGCGGGGATTATAGTAGGTAGATGGCGCAGTTTCGACACATTTGCTATATTTGCGCGCCTGAGAGACAGGAGTTTTCGCTATGACATCCCGACGAGACTGGCAGTTGCAGCAACTGGGCATCACCCAGTGGGCTTTGCGTCGCCCGACGGCGTTGCGGGGCGAAATAGCCATCTCCATCCCTGCGCATGTCCGCCTGGTGATGGTGGCAGAAGCGCCGCCTGCCCTGAACGAGCCCCTGATTGAGGATGTCCTTCGCAGCCTGAAGGTGACCCACGATCAGGTATTACAGCTGGCGCCCGAAAGCGTCGCGATGCTTCCCTCTGACAGCCGCTGTAACAGCTGGCGAATCGGGGCGGTGGATGAGCTACCCCTTGAAGGAAGCCAGATCAGTTCTCCAGCGCTGGACGAACTGAAAGCCAACCCAAAAGCGCGTAGCGCGCTATGGCAACAAATTTGCGAATATGAACACGATTTCTTCCCTCACGACGGCTGACCTGACCACCGCGTTCGCGATTGAAACCCGCGCCCATGCCTTTCCGTGGAGCGAAAAGACGTTTGCCAGCAATCAGGGCGAACGCTATTTAAATCTCCGCCTGGACGTTGACGGTGCGATGGCTGCGTTCGCCATCACGCAGGTCGTTCTGGACGAGGCGACACTGTTTAATATCGCGGTCGATCCCGCATACCAGCGCCGCGGGCTGGGCAGGGAACTGCTTGAGCACCTCATTCATGAGCTGGAAACCCGTGACGTTTTCACCCTGTGGCTGGAGGTGCGCGCGTCCAATGTCGCCGCCATCGCGCTCTATGAAAGCTTAGGCTTCAACGAGGCGACTATCCGCCGTAACTACTACCCCACCGCAGAGGGACGTGAAGACGCCATTATCATGGCTCTGCCGATTGGATAACGAAAATAAGGTTGTAACGATGAAATGGGACTGGATTTTCTTTGATGCCGACGAAACGCTGTTTACGTTTGACTCGTTCGGCGGCCTACAGCGGATGTTTCTCGACTATAGCGTGACGTTCACCGCGGAAGATTTTCAGGACTATCAGGCGGTGAACAAACCGCTGTGGGTGGATTACCAGAACGGAGCCATCACCGCGTTACAGCTTCAGCATCAGCGTTTTGACGTGTGGGCTGAACGGTTAAACGTGAGTCCTGGGGTGCTGAACGAGGCCTTCCTGAATGCGATGGCGGATATCTGCGCGCCGCTGCCCGGCGCCGTTTCTTTGCTGGATTCGCTGAAAGGGAAGGTGAAGCTTGGGATCATTACCAACGGCTTTACCGCGCTTCAGCAGATTCGCCTTGAACGCACCGGCCTGCGCGATCATTTCGACGCGCTGGTGATCTCCGAAGAGGTGGGCGTACCGAAGCCGGATCCGCGTATTTTCGATTATGCGTTGGCGCAAGCGGGCAATCCTGACCGCGATCGCGTGCTGATGGTGGGGGATACGGCAGAATCTGATATTCTGGGAGGTATGAGATCGGGCCTGTCGACCGTCTGGCTGAATGCGCATGGCCGCATGCTGCCGGAAGGCATCGAGCCGACCTGGACCGTTACGTCATTGAACGAACTGGAGCAGCTCCTGTGTAAACAATGATTGCCTGCCCCCTGTTGATGGGTAAAATAGCCGCATTTTTCGTATTCCATGATGCGCGGCCTGCTGCCGCGCTTACCTAAGAAGAATTGATTATGACGTTGTCTCCTTATCTGCAAGAGGTGGCCAAACGCCGCACTTTTGCCATTATCTCGCACCCGGATGCCGGTAAAACGACCATCACCGAGAAGGTGTTGCTGTTCGGACAGGCGATCCAGACCGCGGGTACCGTTAAAGGCCGTGGCTCCAGCCAGCATGCTAAATCCGACTGGATGGAGATGGAAAAGCAGCGTGGTATTTCGATTACCACCTCCGTGATGCAGTTCCCGTATCACGACTGTCTGGTGAACCTGCTGGACACCCCGGGGCACGAAGACTTCTCCGAAGATACCTACCGTACCCTGACGGCGGTGGACTGCTGCCTGATGGTGATCGACGCCGCGAAAGGTGTTGAAGATCGTACCCGCAAGCTGATGGAAGTCACCCGTCTGCGCGATACGCCGATCCTCACCTTTATGAACAAACTCGACCGTGACATCCGTGATCCGATGGAGCTGATGGATGAAGTGGAAAACGAGCTGAAGATTGCCTGCGCGCCAATCACCTGGCCGATTGGCTGCGGCAAGCTGTTCAAAGGGGTTTACCACCTCTATAAAGACGAAACCTACCTGTACCAGACCGGTAAGGGTCACACCATTCAGGAAGTGCGCATCGTGAAAGGTCTGGACAACCCGGATCTGGACGCAGCGGTCGGTGAAGAGCTGGCCGCGCAGCTGCGCGATGAGCTGGAGCTGGTTAAAGGCGCGTCGCACGAGTTCGACCGAGAGCTGTTCCTGAGCGGTGAAATTACCCCGGTCTTCTTCGGTACCGCCCTCGGCAACTTCGGCGTTGACCATATGCTCGACGGTCTGGTGGAGTGGGCCCCGCAGCCAATGCCGCGTAAAACCGACACCCGCGAAGTAGAAGCAAAGGAAGAGAAGTTCTCCGGCTTCGTCTTTAAAATTCAGGCCAACATGGACCCGAAACACCGCGACCGCGTTGCCTTTATGCGCGTGGTCTCCGGTAAGTACGAGAAGGGCATGAAGCTGCGTCAGGTCCGTATCGGTAAAGACGTGGTGATCTCCGACGCGCTGACCTTCATGGCAGGCGACCGTTCGCATGTAGAAGAAGCCTATCCGGGTGACATCATTGGTTTACACAACCACGGTACCATTCAGATTGGCGATACCTTCACGCAGGGCGAGATGATGAAGTTCACCGGTATCCCGAACTTCGCGCCAGAACTGTTCCGCCGCATTCGCCTGCGCGATCCGCTGAAGCAGAAGCAACTGCTGAAAGGCCTGGTCCAGCTTTCCGAAGAGGGGGCTGTACAGGTGTTCCGCCCTATTGCTAACAACGATCTGATCGTGGGCGCGGTGGGTGTGCTCCAGTTTGACGTGGTGGTTGCCCGTCTTAAGAGCGAGTACAACGTGGAAGCGATTTACGAATCGGTGAACGTGGCGACCGCCCGCTGGGTTGAATGTTCAGACGTGAAGAAATTCGAAGAATTTAAACGTAAGAACGAAGTTCAGCTGGCGCTGGACGGTGGCGATAACCTGACCTATATCGCCCCGACCATGGTTAACCTGAACCTGACGCAGGAACGTTATCCTGATGTTCAGTTCCGCAAAACGCGCGAGCATTAATTCCCTCTCAGAGCACGGCAGCCGCCGTGCTCTTCTTTAATTCCTGTGTTATTAAACCCTTGCGGAATGTTCTTAATTCACCGCAATTTTTCGCTATTCGTTCGTTTTTTCCCCAATTCTGAATGCACCCCTCTGATTGTGATCTATATTTAACTCAGTGTTTAGCACCGGGCGTGGATGAATTAACTGTTCAATGCATGTCCATTGGTTCTCCATTTTGCCCCGGTGTTAATTCGCAATATATAAAACCAAGATTTAGGGAAGTATGTCGCCCAAATAACGGGCAAAACACAGGAATAAATCGATGAATATGACAAGACTGAAGATTTCTAAAACTCTGCTGGCTGTAACGTTGGGTAGTGTCCTGGTAAGCGGTTCTGCTCTGGCGGAATCCAGCACTATGGATAAAGCGCAAAGTTCCGCCAATACTGCAGGGGAAAAAATCGATAGCTCTATGAATAAAGTCGGTAATTTCATGGATGACAGCTCAATCACAGCAAAAGTGAAAGCCGCATTGGTGGATCACGACTCCATTAAGAGCACCGATATTTCTGTAAAAACCGACAACAAGGTTGTTACCCTGAGCGGTTTCGTTGAAAGCCAGACCCAGGCCGAAGAAGCCGTTAAAGTGGCGAAAGGCGTTGAGGGCGTAAGCTCCGTCAGCGACAAACTGCACGTACGTGACAGCAAAGAATCGTCCGTGAAGGGCTATGCCGGAGATGCAGCAACTACCAGCGAAATCAAAGCTAAACTGTTAGCTGACGACATCGTGCCATCCCGTATGGTGAAAGTTGAAACCACCGATGGTGTGGTCCAGCTGTCCGGTACGGTTGAGAATCAGGCACAAAGCGATCGTGCCGAGTCAATTGCGAAAGCGATTGATGGTGTGAAAAGCGTCAAAAACGATCTGAAAACGAAGTAAAGCAGTACCATTCGCCCGTCAGGCTGAAAACCGCGGGCGAAATAAAAACGATTCTGGAAAAGCCGGTGAGTGACCTGAGCGCTCACGTTTAGCGGCCGACATTAACTATGGTAAAGGAGAGGCTTATGTTTCGTTGGGGCATTATATTTCTGGTTATCGCGTTAATTGCCGCCGCATTGGGCTTTGGTGGACTGGCGGGTACCGCGGCATGGGCAGCGAAAATTGTCTTCGTCGTCGGTATTATTCTGTTCCTGGTCAGCCTGTTTACTGGTCGACGTCGCCCGTAGCAAACGCAATATTTACTAAACAAACTCAAGCCAGTCCTCGTGACTGGCTTTTTCTCGTTTGAGAACCACCGGGGAAGTGCGTTACTGTGTCTCATCACAATAATGAAAACAGGAAGGCAGAGGTGGGGCAACGAATTCCCGTTACGCTCGGCAATATTGCGCCGCTGACGTTAAAACCGTTTCATGCAGGCCAGCTTGCGCTGGTCTGTGAAGGGGGCGGGCAGCGCGGTATTTTTACCGCCGGCGTGCTCGACGAATTTATGCGCGCGCAATTCAACCCGTTCGATCTCTATTTCGGTACCTCTGCCGGGGCGCAGAACCTCTCCGCCTATGTCTGCAACCAGCCCGGCTATGCGCGCAAAGTGATTATGCGCTATACCACCTCGAAAGAATTCTTCAATCCGGTACGCTTCGTGCGCGGCGGGAACCTGATCGATCTCGACTGGTTACTGGATGCCACCTCCAGCCAGATGCCGCTGGCCATGGATACCGCGTCACGACTGTTCGATACCGGCAAAGAGTTCTGGATGTGCGCCAGCCGTGGCGATGACTATTCGCCGGGTTACTTTTCGCCGCAGAAAGAGAACTGGCTGGATATCATCCGCGCATCCAGCGCGATCCCGGGATTCTACCGCACCGGCGCGTTGCTGGAGGGGATAAGCTATCTTGACGGTGGTATCAGCGACGCAGTGCCGGTACAGGAGGCGGCGCGGCGCGGGGCAAAAACCATTGTGGTGATCCGCACGGTGCCTTCGCAGATGTATTACACCCCACAGTGGTTTAAGCGGATGGAACGCTGGCTGGGCGACAGCAGCCTGCAACCGCTGGTGAATATCGCGAAGCAGCATGAAACCACCTACGGCGCGATGCAGCGTTTTATTGAAAAACCACCGGGCAAGCTGCGCATCTTTGAAATTTATCCGCCGAAGCCGCTGTTGAGCATGGCGCTGGGCAGTCGGCTGCCTGCGTTGCGTATGGATTACAAAACGGGGCGGCTGTGCGGGCGTTACTTCCTGGCGACCGTCGGGAAAATGCTGGCCGAGCAACCGCCTCTTCATCGGCATAAAAGCATCATTTTGCCGCCTGCCGTTGTGGCCAATGACGCGGTGGCGATGCCGCTGGTGGACGCGCCGCAGGCCAACGATGGCTTACTCGATAACGAGGATCTGGCATGACGCACTGCTTTATCGATACCCATTGCCACTTTGATTTCCCGCCGTTTAGCGGGGAGGAAACATCCAGTCTTGCGCGTGCGGCTGAGGCCGGTGTGAGAGCCATTATTGTGCCCGCTATTGAAGCGGCGAGATTCGACAAAGTTCTGGCGCTTGCCCGGGGGCACGATGCGCTGTATGCCGCGTTGGGTTTGCATCCGATCGTTATTGAGCACCATCTTGATGACCATCTCGACAGGCTGAATGCCACGCTGCAAAACGCGGATATGAAGCTGGTTGCCATCGGTGAGATCGGCCTCGATCTCTATCGTGAAGATCCGCAGTTTGAACGCCAGCAGACGATTCTGGACGCGCAGCTCCGGTTGGCAAAGCGCCACGATCTGCCGGTGATCCTCCACTCCAGACGTACCCATGACAAACTGGCGATGCACCTGAAGCGCATCGACGTGCCGCGCAGGGGCGTGGTCCATGGTTTCGCTGGAAGCCTTCAGCAGGCGCAGCGTTTTATCGAGCTGGGCTATAAAATTGGCGTCGGTGGCACCATTACCTATCCGCGTGCCAGCAAAACCCGTGATGTGATGGCACAGCTCCCGCTGACCTCGCTCCTGCTGGAAACGGATGCGCCTGACATGCCGCTGAATGGTTTTCAGGGCCAGCCTAACCGTCCGGAGCAGGCGGCGCGCGTTTTTGATGTGCTGTGTGAGTTGCGTCAGGAGCCTGAAGATGTGATTGCCAGCGCGCTGCTGGAAAATACCCGAGCGGTCTTCGGCATCACGCTATAGATAAAGGGCCGGGCGGATCACCGTGATCTGCTGCCGTTCCAGGGCCTGCGCCAGCGGCTCGATGTCCTCCGGCGTGGCGCTCCGCCATCTCGCCGCCTCCCCGTAAACCCCATGGGCATGAAACGCGTTGATCCGCACCGGAACGTTCCCCAACGTGTGGATAAAAGCGGTCAGCGATGGCAGATGTTGCAGATAATCACACCGATCGGGGATCACCAGCAGGCGCAGCTCCGTCAGGCGATGACGATCGGCCAGCCAGCGGATGCTCTGCTTGATCAGCGTGTTTTCGCGCCCGGTCAGAAAACGGTGATGTTCATTGCCCCAGGCTTTCAGATCCACCATCGCGCCGTCAAACACCGGAAACAGCTTTTGCCAGCCGGTTTCGCTTAACAGGCCGTTGCTGTCCACCAGGCACGTCAGATGGCGCAGGGACGGATCGGCTTTGATCGCGGTGAAAAGCGCAACCAAAAACGGCAGCTGCGTGGTGGCCTCACCCCCGCTGACGGTCACGCCCTCAATAAACGGCGCGGACGTGAGCACCCGGGAGAGGATCTCCTCGACGCTATAGCGCTGCGCCATCGGCGTCGCCTGCTGCTGACACAGGTGCAGACAGGTGTCGCACTGCTGACAGTGACTCTCCTGCCACCAGACGCGCCCGGCCTGAATCGTCAGCGCATCATGCGGACAGTGGGGTACACAGTCGCCGCAGTCGTTGCAGCGCCCTATCGTCCACGGGTTGTGGCAGGTTTTGCAGCGCAGGTTACAGCCCTGGAGGAACAACGCCAGGCGGCTGCCCGGCCCGTCCACGCAGGAGAAGGGTATGACCTGACTAACTAAAGCGCATCTGCTGTTCATGACTTATCACGCGCGGCTGACGTTCCAGAATACGGGTATTGCGCGCGGCCTCCTCGCCGAGCCAGGTGGTGTTGGTGCGCGATCCGGCTTCCCGGTACTTCTCCAGATCCGATAACCGCACCATATAGCCGGTAACGCGCACGAGATCGTTACCCGCAACGTTGGCGGTAAACTCGCGCATCCCCGCCCTGAACGCGCCGAGACAGAGCTGGACCACTGCCTGCGGGTTACGTTTTACCGTTTCATCCAGCGTCAGAATGTCGCTGATCCCGGAAGCGTAGTGCTTGTGGTGCGGCGCAACGGCCAGCAGGTGGCTGATGGGATCCGGCTCGTCGCCGTAGGGCAGGCGCGCGCCCGGCGTGGTGCCCGAGTCAGAGCTGATCCCCGACTGCGCATGAAGCATCGCGCGCTGCTTCCAGCCGTATTTCACCGGCGTGTTTTCGACAAACGCCGCAAGCTGTTCACTGATGCGGTAGCCCAGCGCATTGGCCTGTTCGTTCTTACCGTAACGTCCCGTAATGCCTGCTTTCTCGCACAGCACGTTCACCGCTTCGGCCAGACCGTACATGCCAAACATCGGCACAAAGCGATCGGCATCAATCAGCCCCTCTTTCACCAGGAAGCTATTCTCAAAGAAGCCGGATTGTTCATATAAAAAATCGCAGCGCGCATTAATGATCGCGATTTGTTGCTGGCAGTAGTGAGGAAGGGTACGGGTGAAAAAGTCTTCCGGTGAGCGGCTGTGTTCCGCAATCGCTTTCAGGTTTAGGCGCACCAGCGTGCTGCCGCCGCCCGCCAGCGGCAGGGAGTTGTAACAGCTCACCACGCCATAGCGACCTTTTGTGAAAATTTTATCATTCACCGGGCCATTAGAAATATGCGGCTTACTACATTCACAAATGTTTTTCGCCACGCTCAGCAGCAGATCGCTGGGGGTTACATCCGGGTCGTAGATAAAGGTCAGGTTCGGCGCAACCTGCTTTAGTTCTGCATCCGCGCGAAGGATGGCTCGGGTGACAGGCGTATCCGCCGGGCCGATATTGGCATGCATAAACGCATCGGGCAGGGTTCTGTCCAGGTAACGCCAGAAACGTTTTATTCGGCTATCGATTTCATCCTGTGTTAGAATTTTAACATAGGGGCTGAGTATTTCATCGAGCTGGCCCAGATAGACCGGCATCGATGTGACGGACGGAACATGGTGATAAAGGATAGTGAGCAGCGAGAGGGCATCATCCAGATCTTTCGCCCCTTCCAGCTCCAGCCATTCTGAGCCGTTAGCCAGAAATTTAGCGTAGTCCGGCAGCACGTAGCGCGGTTTGTAAGGCGCATGGCCTTCGAACATGTCGCAGATGAATCCCTCGTCCAGCGCGGCGCGGGCCGCCTCTGGCAGAGCGGGATAGGGCAGATTGTTCTCCGCTTCCAGCGCCAGAAAATGACGTTTTTGTTCTGGGGTTAACACCGGGCTGGTCACAATGTGCTGGCAACGTTGTTGCAGGGCGTCGGGCATGTTCACTTCCTTGGTTGTTCTGCGGATAGTGAACGAATTGTAGGAAGCCAGCCTGGTGGCGCTTTTGATCAGAAAGGGGATATCGCCGATTTAGTCAGCAATTAACGCACTAAAATTTGAAGCAGATCTCATTACAGTAATGCAAATTTGCACACAGTTTTCATTAACTGTGATGAATGTCGAAGTGTGGATGCGGGTGAATGTTAGAATACTCACAGACCCGCAAGGTAAAATTTATACGGCACTGCCGTTGGAGAATGTTATGACCGATTTAACTGCAAGCAGCCTGCGCGCGTTGAAACTGATGGACCTGACCACCCTGAACGATGACGACACCAATGAAAAAGTCATCGCCCTGTGCCATCAGGCGAAAACGCCAGTGGGTAACACCGCCGCCGTCTGTATCTATCCGCGCTTCATCCCGATTGCCCGCAAAACTCTGAAAGAGCAGGGCACGCCGGACGTGCGCATTGCCACCGTAACTAACTTCCCGCACGGCAATGACGATATCGAGATCGCGCTGGCAGAAACCCGCGCAGCGATTGCGTACGGCGCAGACGAAGTTGACGTGGTATTCCCGTACCGCGCGCTGATCGCCGGCAACGAGCAGGTCGGTTTTGACCTGGTGAAAGCCTGTAAAGACGCGTGTGCGGCGGCAAACGTGCTGCTTAAAGTGATCATTGAAACCGGCGAGCTGAAAGAAGAGGCGCTGATTCGTAAGGCGTCTGAAATCTCCATCAAAGCGGGCGCGGATTTCATTAAAACCTCTACCGGTAAAGTGCCGGTCAACGCTACCCCGGAAAGCGCACGCATCATGATGGAAGTCATCCGTGATATGGGCGTGTCCAAAACCGTTGGCTTCAAACCGGCAGGCGGCGTGCGTACCGCAGAAGACGCGCAGCAGTTCCTGGCGATTGCCGACGAGCTGTTCGGCGCCGACTGGGCGGACTCCCGCCACTACCGCTTCGGCGCGTCCAGCCTGCTGGCCAGCCTGCTGAAAGCGCTGGGTCACGGCGACGGTAAGAGCGCAAGCAGCTACTAAGTTGAATTGCCGGGTGGCGCTACGCTAACCCGGCCTAAAGGATCGTGGGGCGGGTCAACATACCCGCCGCCATTCACCCGATTCCGCATGGAGGTTACCGTGTTTCTCGCACAAGAAATTATTCGTAAAAAACGTGATGGTCATGCATTAAGCGACGAAGAAATCCGCTTCTTTATCAATGGCATTCGTGATAACACCATCTCTGAAGGGCAGATTGCGGCTCTGGCGATGACCATTTTCTTCCACGATATGTCGATGCCTGAGCGCGTGTCGCTGACCATGGCGATGCGAGATTCAGGAACCGTTCTGGACTGGAAAAGCCTCAACCTCAACGGCCCGATTGTGGACAAACACTCCACCGGCGGCGTGGGCGACGTGACCTCCCTGATGCTTGGCCCGATGGTGGCAGCCTGCGGGGGTTACATCCCGATGATTTCCGGGCGCGGCCTGGGCCACACCGGCGGTACGCTCGACAAACTGGAAGCCATTCCGGGCTTCGATATCTTCCCGGATGACAACCGCTTCCGCGACATTATTAAAGACGTTGGCGTGGCGATTATCGGCCAGACCAGCTCTCTTGCTCCGGCTGACAAGCGTTTCTACGCGACGCGTGACATTACCGCGACTGTAGACTCCATCCCGCTGATCACCGCCTCTATCCTTGCCAAAAAACTGGCGGAAGGTCTGGATGCGCTGGTGATGGATGTGAAAGTGGGCAGCGGCGCGTTTATGCCAACCTATGAACTCTCTGAGGCGCTGGCCGAAGCGATCGTTGGCGTTTCCAACGGCGCGGGCGTGCGCACCACCGCACTGCTGACGGACATGAACCAGGTGCTGGCCTCCAGCGCCGGTAACGCGGTTGAAGTCCGCGAGGCTGTGCAGTTCCTCACAGGCGAATACCGTAACCCGCGCCTGTTCGATGTCACCATGGCGCTGTGCGTTGAGATGTTAATCTCCGGCAAGCTGGCCAAAGACGACGCTGACGCGCGCGCGAAGCTTCAGGCGGTGCTGGACAACGGCAAAGCGGCGGAGATCTTTGGTCGGATGGTGGCGGCGCAGAAAGGCCCGACCGACTTCGTGGAAAACTACGCGAAATACCTGCCCACCGCGATGCTCAGCAAAGCGGTCTATGCGGACAGCGAAGGCTTTGTCTCGGCTATGGATACCCGCGCGCTCGGCATGGCTGTCGTGTCTATGGGCGGCGGTCGTCGTCAGGCATCGGACACCATTGATTACAGCGTCGGCTTTACCGATATGGCCCGTCTGGGTGACTGCGTTGACGGCCAACGTCCGCTGGCGGTGATCCACGCGAAAGATGAAGTCAGCTGGCAGGACGCGGCGAAAGCGGTGAAGGCGGCAATATCTCTTGACGATAAAGCACCGGAAACCACACCGACGGTCTATCGTCGTATCACTGAATAGCGGTATACTGATCTGATCGCATTTTTATGAAGCACTAAGTACGGAGAACAATTATGAAACGTGCATTTATTATGGTGCTGGACTCATTCGGCATCGGCGCAACCGAAGATGCAGAACGATTTGGTGACGTGGGTTCCGATACCCTGGGTCACATCGCGGAAGCCTGTGCAAAAGGCGAAGCGGACAACGGTCGTAAAGGCCCTCTGAACCTGCCAAACCTGACCCGTCTGGGGCTGGTAAAAGCGCATGAAGGCTCTACCGGTAAGATCGCAGCCGGTATGGACGGTAACGCGGAAGTGGTGGGCGCCTACGCGTGGGCGCACGAGCTCTCTTCCGGTAAAGATACTCCGTCCGGCCACTGGGAAATCGCCGGCGTGCCGGTGCTGTTCGACTGGGGGTACTTCTCCGATCACGAGAACAGCTTCCCGCAAGAGCTGCTTGATAAGCTGGTGAAGCGCGCCAACCTGCCGGGCTACCTCGGTAACTGCCACTCTTCCGGTACCGTGATTCTGGACCAGCTCGGCGAAGAGCACATGAAAACCGGCAAGCCGATTTTCTATACCTCTGCTGACTCCGTGTTCCAGATCGCCTGCCATGAAGAGACGTTTGGCCTGGATAAACTGTACGAGTTGTGCGAAATCGCCCGTGAAGAGCTGACCGAAGGCGGCTACAACATTGGCCGCGTTATCGCGCGTCCGTTTATCGGCGACAAAGCGGGTAACTTCCAGCGTACCGGCAACCGTCACGATCTGGCTGTGGAGCCACCGGCGCCGACCGTGCTGCAAAAACTCGTCGACGAGAAAGACGGTCACGTGGTTTCCGTGGGTAAAATCGCGGACATTTACGCCAACTGCGGCATTACCAAAAAGGTCAAAGCGACCGGTCTGGATGCGCTGTTCGACGCCACCATCAAAGAGATGAAAGAAGCGGGCGATAAGACCATTGTCTTCACCAACTTCGTGGACTTCGACTCCTCCTGGGGCCACCGTCGCGACGTCGCCGGTTATGCTGCGGGTCTGGAGCTGTTTGACCGCCGTCTGCCAGAGCTGATGGAGCTGGTGGGAGAAGATGACATTCTGATCCTGACCGCTGACCATGGCTGTGACCCGACCTGGACCGGTACCGACCACACCCGTGAGCACATTCCGGTGCTGGTGTACGGCCCGAAAGTCAAACCGGGCTCGCTGGGTCACCGTGAAACCTTCGCGGACATCGGCCAGACGATTGCGAAATACTTTGGTACGTCTGACATGGAATATGGCAAGGCTATGTTCTAAACGGATTGGGTGAGGCCTGATGCCCTCACCCCGACCCTCTCCCTGTGGGAGAGGGAAAACAGAATGTAGGCCGGGTAAGGCGCAGCCGCCACCCGGAAAAAACAACAATGTAAAAGGAACTGAAGATGGCAACTCCTCACATTAATGCAGAAATGGGTGATTTCGCTGACGTCGTATTGATGCCGGGCGACCCGCTGCGCGCGAAGCACATTGCAGAAACCTTCCTCGAAGACGTGCGTGAAGTGAACAACGTGCGCGGCATGCTGGGCTTCACCGGTACCTATAAAGGCCGCAAAATCTCCGTGATGGGTCACGGCATGGGTATCCCATCCTGCTCCATCTACACCAAAGAGCTGATCACCGATTTCGGCGTGAAGAAAATCATCCGTGTCGGCTCCTGCGGCGCGGTTCGCATGGACGTTAAGCTGCGTGACGTGGTGATCGGCATGGGCGCGTGCACCGACTCTAAAGTCAACCGCATTCGCTTTAAAGATCATGACTTTGCGGCCATTGCTGACTTTGACATGGTGCGTAACGCGGTTGACGCGGCAAAAGCGCTGGGCGTTGACGCGCGCGTGGGCAACCTGTTCTCTGCCGATCTGTTCTACTCGCCAGAAGGCGACATGTTCGACGTGATGGAAAAATACGGCATTCTGGGTGTGGAAATGGAAGCGGCCGGTATCTACGGCGTGGCGGCTGAATTCGGTGCGAAAGCGCTGACCATTTGCACCGTGTCTGACCATATCCGTACTCACGAGCAGACCACCGCTGCCGAGCGTCAGACCACCTTCAACGACATGATCAAAATCGCGCTGGAATCCGTTCTGCTGGGCGATCAAGAGTAATTTCGTTTTCTTCAGGGGGGCAGGTTTGCCCCCTATGGTGCTTACTTCGTCAACACTTCCCACATCAAATTGCTTTCCAGCGTCACCGTATCACCTACGTGATTAAACTGGCGGTCATTCAGCACCGGGGTGAGGGTGAGCTGGCACTCATCGGCGGACCACGAGGCGGGCGTAAAAAGCGTAGCCATTAGCGAAAAAGTCATCAGTAAATGTTTACCCAGGTGTTTCATTTACAGACTCCTTTAGCAGTTTCATAAAACGATTCTTTGTCCTGAGTCTCACTCAGGGATTAATCGATGCGGCAGATGCGCTGCATATTATCGTCAACGGCATAAAGTGCCGGGCTATTGGACATATCAGTGACAAAAACACGCCCGCTGTCCACCGCGCTGACCAGGTAGTTGTTTTTCTCATCCACGATACTGGTCCCTTTTGACAGTCACGAGCCGTCTGCACGTTTCACTTCGAGCATTACGCGACGGGTATTCAGTACTTTGAAATCCAGCTCCCTGAAGGCTGTATGGGCGACAGAAATGTTCTTGATGCCGTTGGGCAGATCCTGACTCAGGTTAAAGCCGATCCACATATGTTTATCGGTGTTTTTCGGCGGGATAGCCTCAAGGGTCACGCGTTTAACGTCACGCCTGTATCGTCAGGAAGATCGACAATGATGGTATAGATCAGGGCCGGGAAGGTGTCGGTATTTTTTACGTTCATGGTGCCGCTGTGAGTCGACTCTTCAATAACCAGCAGCGTGGTTTCTGGCACCATTCCGGCGGCATACGCCTGAGCAAAGAGAGCAGAGAATAATAACGGTGCGGCAATGGCGCACTGAGCGATCGTGGATTCAACTGACATCAAGATTAATCCTTTAACCTGACAAAATACCTCCTCTGTTAAGAGGAGGCATAGTTCACACTTTATCGGGTTGATAATCAGAGATATTTAACGGTAATCGTGGCCTGACCATCCAGGTTGGTATCATCGGTAATCGCGAGGGCCGCGGTATTCTGAATCGCCAGGGAGGTTTTCAGCGGAAATACTGCGGTCGTGAAAGGCAGCGGCGCAGTGGTGCCGGAAGCGGCCACGGTCATCATTTCCATGTTGGCGTTTTTGATGATACCGGTAGCGGTTTTCTGCCAGGACGGGCTGTCCACGGTACCGGAGATAACGTCTGATTTCACGCCGTCGGCGGTGACGTTCGCCACATCAGCAAAGATGGAGTAAGCGCCAATTTTCACGCCGCCCGCGGTTTTGCCCACGCCGTAGGACTGGGTGGTGTCGGAAACGTTGCCGCCCGCCGCGTCTGCGGTGTTAATGGTGATCACAGAAGCACCCGGATGGGTGTCTGCGCGGTCATCGCTGATGGTCCAGCCAGCTTTAGTGGCTACCGGGCAGGTGATGGTCAGGGAGATATCTTTCTGACCCAACTGGTTAACGCTGGTCGCGGAGAGATCCGCCAGGTGGATAAGACCATAATCCACCTCGCCGCCGCCGCTTAACTGCGGGGTGCAGGCGGCAACGGAGAGTAAACCGGTCACTTTCAGTACGGCGGTAGAGGCGGCGTTAGCGGCAGTCGCGGAGAGGGCCAGCGCAACGGCAGTGGCAACTAAAATCTTTTTCATTGTTGTTCCTTAACAAATGCAGGCCATCACGCTCAGTTCACAAGCGAAATGAGCCAGTTACAGATAATGCAAAGTGATGGTGGCCTGGCCGTCGATCGGGGTATCGTCGGTAATTGCCAGGGTGTCAGTTTTCTGCACCGCCAGCGCAACGCGCAGCGGGAATACGGCATTCATAAAGGGAACCAACGTCCGATCACTGCTATTTAGTGCGCTATACTGGATAGAACCGTCACTATGAGTGACGAGCTGCGAACCCGTATTCGCAAGTAACCACATTGGATCATCTGCTATCGCAGAATAACCTAATGCTTTGACGTTTCCATCTACGGTTACATTCGAATTCATACCCACGGAGTAAGCGCCGATATTGACGCCGCCAGCCGTTTTACCTACGCCGTACTGGTTAGTTGAACTCCATGCCTGATCGCCCGCGAAAGTGGCGTTATCGATGGTCATTTTCTTCATTGAATCTGCGTGATCATCGGTAATGGACCACGCTACTTTCGTTGCGGCAGAGCAGTTGATAGTCAGAGAAATATCTTTATAACCCAGCTGGTTATCTGCCGTTGCGGAGAGCGAGCTGATATATTTAGTGCCGAAATCAACGACAGCGCCATCGCTCAGCGTTGGGGTACAGGCGTTGTTGGTTAATACGCCTTTTAATTTTAATACCGCAGTAGAGTCGGCATGTGCAGTCGCAGAGAGGGTCATTGCAACAGCGGTTGCAATAATGATTTTTTTCATCGTTAATCCTTAACGTTCGAAACAGACGTGTGGAGAAGAAATAGAAAAACTATTTCTTGCTGTCTATTATTCTAGAGGAAAAGCTAACTTTACATTAAGGAGTGTTAATTTTTGAATGTAATTCCCCTTAATATATAAGCTATAAATATATATTTTGTGTATGTTCCCTGTTTATTTATATACGTGTGTTAATTTTCAGGAATAAGGGAAGCGTATTCACTTCCCTTATGTGTTTTTATTAACGCACCGCGCCAGCGATCCATTGGGAGAGATCCCGTAGCTCCCGCTCGTGGTCCGGGAAATCCACCCAAAGCGCTTCGCACGCCTGTTGCAGACTGTCTGCATGGTACAGACAGCCCTGTAAACGTGCGGCCAGCGCCTCCAGCGGTGCAGGATTGAGACTATCCGTAAAGACCTGCGTGCGGGTAATATGGCCCTTCTCCACGTCAAAGTGCAGTTCCACGCCGCCCCAGGTAAACCGTTCGTCCAGCAGGTGTGAAAAGGCCGGTGCCTGGCCGAAGTTCCACTCCCAGCTGCTCTGGCGCGCAAAGGTTTCCGCGAAGTTGGGCAGGTCCGGTGTTTTGTCAGGGGAGATCACTTCAGCTTCTACCCGCTCACCGTAATGTTCGAAGAAGGCTTCACGGATCGCATCGCAAATCTGCTCATGAGTAATCCCGGGCAGCAGTTCCACCAGATTCGCCACGCGCCCGCGCACGGAGGTAATACCCTTAGCCTGTAGCTTTTTCTTATCTGGATTAAGGTAGTTAGCCAGACGGCTCAGATCGGCATTCAGCAATAATGTGCCGTGGTGGAATCCCCGATCCATCGTTTCGCGATAGGCAGAGCCGGATACCTTGCGGTCGCCATCGGGCGTTTTGACCACCAGATCGTTACGTCCCGAGGCTTCAGCCGTCACGCCAAGCGAATTGAGCGCATTAAGCACAATGGAGGTCGAGATGGTTTTGTCGTATTCCGGCTTGCCCGCCATAAAGGTAAAGCAGGTATTGCCCAGATCGTGGAATACCGCACCGCCGCCGCTGCTGCGGCGCGCCAGGCGGACGTTGTCCTCTTCCATACGGCGGGTGTTACACTCTTTCCACGGATTTTGCGCGCGGCCAATAACGACCGTATCAGCGTTGCGCCAGAGAAACAGGACGCGCTGGGTGGCAGGCATCTGGCGGAAGATGCACTCTTCTACCGCCAGGTTAAACCAGGGATCGTAAGAGTCAGAGATTAGCAGGCGTAACGTCGACATGGCAGAGTTCCTTTTCCGAATCATCCGCCTACTTTATCACTATTCTTTCTTCTCGCTCTCTTCCTCTTCGGGAACCGACTTGCTGGCGGTTAACAGGAACGGTGACTGCTGCCAGCGGGTGCGCTTGCCCTGGAGCAACGTACGTGCCAGTACCACGCCAATCGCCAGTGAGAGCAGCAGCATCAGGCGCAAAATATTGGTGGTGTTATCCACCTGTTTGGCTTCGGTTGGCAGGGTGTGGGTGTCGAGTGTCAGACGTAAATAGCCGAGCGGACCATTCTTGCCCTGAATGGGTTCGACGATTTGTTGGTTGAAATAACCACCGGCTTTTTTGCCGTCCAGCGCCAGCCTGTCGCGCACGTCGACATGCTCACCCGCGCGGGCAATCAGGTCGCCCTGTTCATCGTACACGCCCGCATCCAGAATGCGGCTGTTTTCCGTAAGCTGGCGCAATACCTGGGCTATTCGCTTATCATCCGGCGTTTCGGTGCGCATAGACGGCGCAACGTTGAGCGTCACCTGGTGCGCCAGCGTCCGGGCCAGCTCCTCAAACTGCGGGTTACGCTGTCGTTGGTGATTCTGGCTAAACCAGGATGCCCCCTGCATCAGCGCCACTAATAGTGCGAGACAGATCAGGACAATCACGGCGCGATGAAGCCGGAATTTCAGTTTTGCGCGAGCCATATTCCACCTGCTTAAAATTTACGGCTTAATGTTGCCAGAAGTGATGGTTACAGGGTAGCCTCATGCGTTATTTTCCCTCTGGAACCTTCCGGCGCGAACGAAATTACAGGAGCTTCAATGCCGAACATTACCTGGTGCGACCTGCCAACGGATGTCTCTTTATGGCCAGGATTGCCGCTCTCTTTAAGTGGCGATGAGGTGATGCCTCTCGATTACCACGCTGGCCGTAGCGGCTGGCTGCTGTACGGACGCGGCCTGGATAAGCAACGCCTCACCCAGTATCAAACCAAACTGGGCGCAGCGATGGTCATCGTTGCGGCCTGGTGTGTGGAAGATTATCAGGTCATTCGCCTGGCGGGTTCCCTGACGCAGCGCGCCACGCGTCTGGCGCACGACGCCGGGCTGGACGTTGCTCCCCTCGGCAAAATTCCGCACCTGAAAACGCCCGGCCTGCTGGTAATGGACATGGACTCCACCGCCATTCAGATCGAGTGTATTGACGAGATTGCTAAACTGGCGGGCAGCGGAGAGCTGGTGGCGGAAGTCACCGAGCGCGCGATGCGCGGCGAGCTGGATTTCACCGCCAGCCTGAGACAGCGCGTGGCGACCCTGAAGGGGGCCGATGCTAACATTTTGCGTCAGGTGCGCGATGAACTGCCCCTGATGCCTGGGCTTACGCAGCTGGTACTCAAGCTGGAGACGCTCGGCTGGAAAGTGGCGATTGCCTCCGGCGGGTTCACCTTCTTTGCCGACTACCTGCGTGACAAGCTGCGTCTGACCACCGTGGTGGCAAACGAGCTGGAGATCATGGACGGCAAACTCACCGGACAGGTCATCGGCGACATCGTGGATGCGCAGTACAAAGCCAATACGCTGACGCGTCTGGCAGAGAAATATGCCATCCCGGTCGAGCAGACCGTCGCCATCGGCGATGGCGCGAACGATCTGCCGATGATCAAAGTTGCCGGGCTGGGTATTGCCTACCATGCCAAACCGAAAGTGAATGAAAAGACGGAAGTCACTATCCGTCATGCTGATCTGATGGGGGTGTTCTGTATTCTCTCCGGCAGCATTAATCAAAAATAACGAGGTAAACCGTGGCGAAAGCTCCAAAACGCGCATTTGTCTGTAATGAATGTGGTGCGGATTATCCGCGCTGGCAGGGGCAATGCAGCGCCTGTCATGCCTGGAACACCATCACCGAAGTGCGTGGTGTGGCGGCTTCGCCGAGCGTGGCCCGCAATGAACGGCTGAGCGGCTATGCGGGTAATGCAGGCGTGTCGAAGGTACAAAAACTTTCGGATATCAGCCTTGAGGCGCTGCCGCGCTTCTCAACCGGATTCAAAGAATTTGACCGCGTGCTCGGCGGTGGCGTAGTGCCGGGCAGCGCTATACTCATCGGCGGTAACCCGGGCGCGGGTAAATCGACCCTGCTGCTGCAAACGCTCTGCAAGCTCGCCGAACAGATGAAAACCCTGTACGTCACGGGGGAAGAATCACTCCAGCAGGTGGCGATGCGCGCGCACCGCCTCGGCCTGCCGACCGGCAATCTGAATATGCTGTCGGAAACCAGCATCGAGCAGATCTGCATGATCGCCGAAGAAGAGCAGCCGAAGCTGATGGTGATCGACTCCATTCAGGTGATGCATATGGCTGACATTCAGTCGTCACCGGGAAGCGTGGCGCAGGTGCGTGAAACCGCGGCCTACCTGACGCGCTTTGCCAAAACGCGCGGCGTGGCGATTGTGATGGTTGGTCATGTGACCAAAGACGGCTCGCTGGCGGGACCGAAAGTGCTTGAACACTGTATCGACTGCTCGGTAATGCTCGATGGCGATGCGGATTCCCGTTTTCGTACCCTGCGCAGCCATAAAAACCGCTTCGGCGCGGTGAATGAACTTGGCGTGTTTGCCATGACCGAGCAGGGGCTTCGCGAAGTCAGCAACCCGTCGGCCATCTTCCTGAGCCGTGGCGACGAGATCACGTCCGGGAGTTCGGTGATGGTGCTGTGGGAAGGAACGCGTCCGCTGCTGGTTGAAATTCAGGCGCTGGTGGATCACTCAATGATGGGCAACCCGCGGCGCGTGGCGGTCGGTCTGGAACAGAACCGCCTGGCGATCCTGCTGGCGGTGCTGCACCGTCACGGCGGTCTGCAAATGGCGGATCAGGATGTGTTCGTCAACGTGGTTGGTGGGGTGAAGGTTACGGAAACCAGCGCGGACCTGGCGCTGCTGCTGGCAATGGTCTCCAGCCTGCGCGACAGACCGTTGCCGCAGGATCTGGTGGTATTTGGTGAGGTAGGGCTGGCCGGCGAGATCCGCCCGGTGCCGAGCGGTCAGGAGCGTATCTCCGAAGCGGCAAAACATGGCTTCCGCCGCGCGATTGTTCCGGCCGCCAACGTGCCGAAAAAAATTCCGGAAGGGATGCAGGTTTTCGGCGTTAAAAAACTCGCAGATGCGTTAAATGTCTTTGACGACTTATAATTACGTATTCGATTTTGCAGGAGGCACCGTAATTTATGTCATCATTTGACTACATCAAGACCGCTATCCGCCAGAAGGGCTGCACGTTGCAGCAGGTGGCGGACGCCAGCGGCATGACCAAGGGCTACCTGAGCCAACTGCTGAACGCCAAAATCAAAAGCCCCAGCGCGCAGAAGCTGGAAGCGCTGCACCGTTTTCTGGGGCTTGAATTTCCGCGGATGCAAAAGAACATTGGCGTGGTGTTCGGTAAGTTCTACCCGCTGCATACCGGGCATATCTATCTGATCCAGCGCGCCTGTAGCCAGGTCGACGAGCTGCATATCATCATGGGTTATGATGAAACCCGCGATCGCCAGCTGTTTGAAGACAGCGCCATGTCGCAGCAGCCCACCGTGCCGGACCGCCTGCGCTGGCTGCTTCAGACCTTTAAATATCAGAAAAATATTCGTATTCATGCCTTTAACGAAGAGGGCATGGAGCCGTATCCGCACGGCTGGGACGTGTGGAGCAACGGCATCAAAGCGTTTATGGAAGAGAAGGGCATTGCGCCTAACTGGATCTACACCTCTGAAGAGTCCGACGCGCCGCAGTTCCGCGAGCATCTGGGTATCGAGACGGTGCTGATCGATCCTAAACGCACCTTCATGAACATCAGCGGGGCGCAGATTCGCGAGAACCCGTTCCGTTACTGGGACTACATCCCGACCGAGGTGAAGCCGTTCTTCGTGCGTACGGTGGCGATCCTCGGCGGCGAGTCGAGCGGGAAATCGACGCTGGTCAATAAGCTGGCGAACATCTTCAACACCACCAGCGCGTGGGAGTATGGCCGCGATTATGTCTTTTCACACCTTGGCGGCGACGAGATGGCGTTGCAGTATTCCGACTACGATAAAATCGCGCTCGGTCATGCCCAGTACATTGATTTCGCGGTGAAATACGCCAATAAAGTCGCCTTTATTGATACCGATTTCGTCACCACGCAGGCGTTCTGCAAAAAGTACGAGGGGCGCGAGCACCCGTTTGTGCAGGCGCTGATTGACGAATACCGCTTTGACCTGGTGATCCTGCTGGAAAACAACACCCCATGGGTGGCCGACGGCATGCGCAGCCTGGGCAGCTCCGTGGACAGGCGTGAGTTCCAGACCATGCTGGTAGAGATGCTTAACGAGAACAACGTTGAGTTTGTCCATGTGGAAGAGTCGGACTACGACACCCGTTTCCTGCGCTGCGTCGAGCTGGTGAAGGAGATGATGGGGGAGCAGGGGTAAAAGATTTACCCCTCACCCTAACCCTCTCCCAAAGGGAGAGGGGACTTTAATCACCCTCTCCCTTTAGGAGAGGGCCAGGGTAAGGGAATCAGTCCAATCAATACTCAACCACCACCTTCCCACGCATATGCCCCTCCAGCACCTTGCGGTGCGCTTCGGTAATGCTTTCCACGCTTAGCCCGTGCAGCGTTTCGCTGAGCGAACTTTCCACTACGCCGTTATCCACCAGCTTCGCGACTTCGTCCAGGATCTCTCCCTGACGCGCCATATCCGCCGTCTGATACATGCTGCGGGTGTACATAAATTCCCAGTGCAGCGCGGCGGATTTGGACTTCAGCTTGTCCTGGTTCAGCGGATGTTCATTCTCAACGATGGAACAGATATGCCCCTGCGGTGCAATCAGGTCGCTGACCGCATCCCAGTGCCCGTCGGTGTCGTTGAGGATGAAAATGTAATCCACAAAGGTCAGCCCGTGCTTCGCCAGTTCGCCTTTCAGATCGCGGTAGTTCACCACCACATCTGCACCGCGATCGCGGCACCACCGGGCGGAATCTTCACGGGACGCCGTTGCGATCACCTTTACCTTGCTGTTGTGCTTCGCAAACGGGATCGCCAGCGATCCCACCCCGCCCGCGCCGCCAATAATCAGCAGCGTTTTATCTGCGTCGGCATCCTGAATCTTCAGCCGTTCAAACAGGCCTTCCCACGCGGTGAGCGCCGTCAGCGGCAGTGCAGCCGCGGCGGCCCAGTCAAGGCTTGCAGGCTTGTGCCCGACAATGCGCGCATCGATCAGCTGATGTGTGGTATTGCTGCCCGGTCGGGTGATATCCCCCGCGTACCACACTTCGTCACCCGGTTTGAATCCGGTGACGCCAGCCCCAACGGCTTTTACGATCCCGCTGGCATCCCACCCGAGAATGCGCGGCTCCTTCAGCCCGCTTTTAGCAATGCCTGCATGTACCTTGGTGTCCACCGGGTTTACGGAGACGGCTTTCACCTCCACCAGCAGATCGTGTTCGCCGGGCTGCGGCATCGGCGGGGTGATTTCAACGAAGGTGGAGGGATTTTCTGGGTTAACGGCAATGGCTTTCACTGACATGGTGTGCTCCTCAATGGCATTCGTTTTGTTGAGGCTAGTCTATTAAGTGGTCAGCCGCATGATAAGATGGACAATCCAGAACTCAGCGTTCGTACAGAGTGAACAATCATGTTTAAACAGCTTCAGGATATGGCACTGTTTGCGCTGGTGGCCGAGATGGGCAGCTTTACCGCGGCGGCGCAGAAGGCGGAACTGCCAAAATCCAGCGTCAGCCAGCGTATTAGCCAGCTGGAGCAGCAGGTGGGGATCCGTCTGTTGAATCGCACGACGCGCAGAATAAGCCTGACGTTTGCGGGCGAGCACTATCTGGTGCACTGTCGCGAGATGCTGGCGGCCAGCGAGCGCGCGGAGTATGCCATTCAGCGGCTGCGAGAAAACCCCAGCGGGCGGCTGCGGATCACCTGTCCGGCAGGAATTGGCGCGACGCTGCTGGCGCATATGAATGCCGAGTTCCAGCTACGCTATCCGGACGTGTCACTGGATGTGTCGATCTCAGACGACGTGGTGGATCTGGTCGAGTCTGGCTTTGACGTGGCGCTGCGCACCGGCAAACCGCAGGATTCTTCCCTGATTGGCCGCATGATTGGGCACTGTCCGCGCTACATGCTGGCCTCGCCCGACTACCTGGCACGCCGGGAGCCGTTAATTCATCCCCGACAGCTGGTGGAGCATCGCTGCATTACGCACCGGGCATGGTCGGAGTGGCTTCTGCGAAGCGAGAATGAGGATTACCGCTACCTGCCGGATAACGCTCATATGACGGATAATCTGGTGTACGCCAGGGAATGCGCCATTGCCGGGGCGGGGATCACGCTGTTACCCGCATTCCTGCTGGAAGATAAGATCGAAAAGGGCGCGCTGGTGAAGGTGCTGTCGGCGTGGAGCGTTGAGGGAAACGATCTCTGGCTGGCCTACCCGAGCCGTAAGCTCAATTCGCCTGCGCTGATGAGCTATATCGACTTTGCGATGCAGTTTGATGAGGTGAAGCGGTATTACGTGGGCGGGTGATTTTGTGCGGCCTGATGCCCTCACCCTGGCCCTCTCCCATGGGGAGAGGGAACAAACATAAAAAACGGCAACCGAAGTTGCCGTTTTGCTTTTATTTCGCAATACGCTTGTACTTAATACGCTTCGGCTCCAGCGCGTCTGCGCCCAGCGTGCGTTTCTTGTACTCTTCGTATTCGGTGAAGTTACCTTCGAAGAACTCCACCTTACCTTCGTCCTGGTAGTCCAGGATGTGGGTCGCGATACGGTCCAGGAACCAGCGGTCGTGCGAGATAACCATCGCGCAGCCCGGGAACTCCAGCAGGGCGTTTTCCAGTGCGCGCAGGGTTTCGATGTCCAGGTCGTTGGTGGGTTCATCGAGCAGCAGAACGTTGCCGCCAACCTGGAGCAGTTTTGCCAGGTGCAGACGACCGCGCTCACCGCCGGACAGCTCGCCCACGCGTTTGCCCTGGTCGGTGCCCTTGAAGTTAAAGCGGCCAACATAGGCGCGGCTTGGCATCTCGGTGTTGCCGATACGCATGATATCCAGACCGCCGGAGACTTCTTCCCACACGGTTTTGCTGTTGTCCATCGCGTCGCGGAACTGGTCAACGGAGGCCAGCTTCACGGTCTCACCCAGGGTGATAGAGCCGCTGTCAGGCTGTTCCTGACCAGACATCATGCGGAACAGGGTGGATTTACCCGCGCCGTTCGGACCGATGATGCCGACGATAGCGCCTTTCGGAACGGAGAAGGTCAGATCGTCGATCAGCACGCGGTCGCCGTAGGACTTACGCAGGTTAGTCACTTCAACCACTTTATCCCCCAGACGAGCTCCAGGTGGAATAAACAGTTCGTTGGTTTCGTTACGTTTCTGGTATTCGGTGTTGTTCAGCTCTTCGAAGCGTGCCAGACGGGCTTTGCCCTTAGACTGACGGCCTTTCGCGCCCTGACGCACCCACTCCAGCTCTTTCTCAATAGACTTACGGCGGGCGGCTTCCTGAGACGCTTCCTGCGCCAGACGCTGGTCTTTCTGCTCCAGCCAGGAGGAGTAGTTGCCTTCCCACGGAATACCTTCGCCGCGGTCCAGCTCCAGGATCCAGCCCGCAACGTTGTCGAGGAAGTAACGGTCGTGGGTAATCGCTACCACGGTGCCTTCGAAGTCATGCAGGAAGCGCTCCAGCCACGCCACGGATTCGGCATCCAGGTGGTTGGTCGGTTCGTCGAGCAGCAGCATGTCTGGTTTTTCCAGCAGCAGGCGGCACAGCGCCACGCGGCGGCGTTCACCACCGGACAGGTTTGCGATTTTCGCATCCCAGTCTGGCAGACGCAGGGCATCAGCCGCGCGCTCCAGCTGCACGTTCAGGTTGTGACCATCGTGCGCCTGGATAATTTCCTCATATTTGCCCTGCTGAGCGGCCAGTTTGTCGAAGTCCGCATCCGGCTCGGCGTATTTGGCATACACTTCATCCAGACCTTTCAGGGCGTTAACCACCTCGGATACCGCTTCTTCAACGGATTCACGCACGGTGTGCTCCGGGTTCAGCTGAGGTTCCTGCGGCAGGTAGCCGATCTTAATGCCAGGCTGCGGACGGGCTTCACCTTCGATGTCTGTATCGATGCCGGCCATGATGCGCAGCAGGGTGGACTTACCGGCACCGTTGAGACCCAGAACACCGATTTTTGCGCCCGGGAAGAAGCTCAGCGAGATATTTTTAAGAATATGACGTTTCGGCGGGACAACTTTGCCGACACGATGCATGGTATAAACGAATTGAGCCACGTTGGACTTCGCCTCTTTTATCGTGATGAGAATGAATTTCAGCCTCGAAGTGTAGCCTTTTTCACGCCCTAATCCCAGCCAGGAACGTCGGGAGTGTTAAAACGCGCAAGAAAGGTAAAAAAGTGTCCATGACGTGGCGCGTTGTGGGATGCCTGGTTAGCATAAGTTGATGTAACTTTGACGTGGCAAGACGCTGCAACTGACGAAAACAATGAGGAAGAGCTTGTGGAAAAAGCCAAACGGGTGGTCTGGCGTCTGCTGGCTGCCAGCGTATGCGTAATGGCGGTAAGCCAGGCGGTGCATGCCGATTCACTGGATGAACAACGTAACCGCTATGCCCAGATTAAACAGGCATGGGACAACAAGCAGATGGATACCGTGCAGGCGCTGATGCCGACGCTCAAGGATTATCCGCTGTATCCGTATCTGGAGTATCGCCAGATCACGGACGATCTCATGAATCAACCGACCGTCACCGTGAATAACTTCATTCAGGCGAACCCGACCCTGCCGCCTGCGCGCACCCTGAAGTCCCGGTTTGTGAACGAGCTGGCCCGTCGCGAAGACTGGCGCGGCCTGCTGGCTTTCAGCCCGGATAAACCGGGCGCGACGGAAGCGCAGTGTAATTACTATTATGCGAAATGGGCGACCGGTCAGCAGGAGGAAGCCTGGGTCGGTGCGAAAGAGCTGTGGTTGACGGGTAAAAGCCAGCCAAACGCCTGTGACCCGCTGTTCAGCGCCTGGCGCGCCTCGGGCAAGCAGGATCCGCTCTCTTACCTGGAGCGTATTCGCCTGGCGATGAAGGCCGGAAACACCCGGCTGGTCACCGTGCTGGCGGGGCAAATGCCGGCGGATTATCAGACCATTGCTTCTGCCGTTATCGGCCTGGCAAACGATCCGAACACTGTCCTGACGTTTGCGCGTACCACCGGCGCGACCGATTTTACCCGCCAGATGGCGGCGGTGGCCTTTGCCAGCGTGGCGCGTGATGATGTGGAAAACGCCAGGCTGATGATCCCGCAGCTGGTGCAGGCCCAGCAGCTTAATGACGATCAAACTCAGGAGCTGCGCGATATCGTGGCATGGCGACTGATGGGAACAGATGTCACCGACGAACAGGCGCGCTGGCGTGATGATGCGGTGATGCGTTCAAACTCTGTCTCGCTGGTGGAGCGTCGCGTGCGCATGGCGCTGGGAACGGGCGATCGTCGTGGCCTCAATACCTGGCTGGCGCGTCTGCCGATGGATGCCAAAGAGAAAGATGAATGGCGTTACTGGCAGGCAGACCTGCTGCTGGAACGTGGTCGTGACGATGAAGCCAAAGAGATCCTCCACTCCCTGATGCAGCAGCGCGGATTCTACCCGATGGCGGCGGCGCAGCGTCTGGGCGAGGAGTACACCCTGAAGATCGACAAAGCGCCAGCCAACGCGAACCCGGCGCTGACGCAGGGGCCGGAAATGGCGCGCGTGCGCGAGCTGATGTACTGGAATCTGGATAATACCGCGCGCAGCGAATGGGCGAATCTGGTCACCAGCCGTACCACTGATGAGAAAGCGCAGCTTGCCCGCTATGCGTTTGATAATCGCTGGTGGGATCTGAGCGTGCAGGCGACGATCTCCGGCAAACTGTGGGATCATCTCGAAGAGCGTTTCCCGCTGGCTTATAAGGATCTGTTCGATCGCTACACCAGCGGCAAAGAGATTCCGCAAAGCTACGCGATGGCCATTGCCCGTCAGGAGAGCGCCTGGAACCCGAAAGTGCGTTCACCAGTGGGTGCCAGCGGCCTGATGCAGATTATGCCGGGCACCGCGACGCACACGGTGAAGATGTTTAATATTCCAGGCTACAGCAGCCCGTCCCAGCTGCTGGATCCGGAGACCAACATCAACATCGGTACCAGCTACTTGCAGTACGTCTATCAGCAGTTCGGTAATAACCGTATCTTCGCGTCAGCGGCGTACAACGCCGGGCCAGGCCGCGTGCGGACATGGCTTGGTAACAGCGCAGGGCGTATCGACGCCGTGGCGTTTGTCGAGAGCATTCCGTTCTCGGAAACGCGCGGCTATGTGAAGAACGTGCTGGCCTATGACGCCTACTATCGCTACTTCATGGGGCAGAAAGATACCCTGATGAGCGATGCCGAGTGGCAGAGACGTTACTGATCGGCGCGGGTTGTGTTATGCTGTACTCGCTAATGAGTACAAGAGGCAGCATAACATGACCCAGCATTCCCCGTATTCCTCGGCCATGGCCGAACAGCGTCATCAGGAGTGGCTTCGTTTTGTGGAGTTGCTCCGCCAGTCTTACGACAAAGATCTGCATTTACCGTTGCTACAGCTGATGCTGACGCCCGATGAACGCGAAGCGCTGGGCACGCGGGTACGCATTATTGAGGAACTGCTGCGCGGCGAAATGAGCCAGCGCGAGCTGAAAAACGAGCTGGGCGCGGGCATCGCGACCATTACCCGTGGTTCAAACAGCCTGAAGTCGGCGCCGGTTGAACTGCGTCAGTGGCTGGAAGCGGTATTGCTGAAAAACGCCGGATGACGGCTTCGCCTTATCCGGCCTACAGACTTAACGATAAATCGCGTTATGGAACGGACTTAACGCCAGAATAACGGCCTGGTGGTAAACGCTCGAACGGGTGAGCTTGCCCGCGGTAAAGACGCCAATCGCCCCCTCTTTACGACCAATCTCATCAATGCCGGTATAGTGCGACATTACCGGCCCCAGCGCCTCACCCGCGCGGACTTTCTCCAGTATGACCTCCGGCAGCGGCAGCGTGGCAGAACGCGCTTCGCCGCGCTGCTCGCGGCTTTCGATGACAACCCAGCTGAAGGTCGCTCCTTCGTCGATACCAGCTTCAATCGCGACCCAGAAGTCAGCGTCTGGCGCGGCGGCTTTTGCATTCGCCACGCGATTTCGTGCGCCAGCGCGTGTTTCCTCGCTGCCAAACGGCTGTTCCGGCACACCGCTCTCGACGCCGACGGCGTCAATATGGCAGGATCCTTCGCCAAAGATCTCTTCAAATGCCCTTAGAATTGCCTGAATTTTGGCAGGATTGGTGGTAGCAGAGACAACATGGTGCATAATTAAGCTCGATTTAAAAAATTCATCGCAGTATAACGGAAAAAAAGCATGTTACAGGTATACCTTGTTCGCCACGGTGAAACGCAGTGGAACGCCGAGCGACGTATTCAAGGCCAGTCAGACAGTCCTCTCACCGACAAAGGTGTGCAGCAAGCGTGGCAGGTGGCGGAGCGCGCCAGAACGCTGGGCATCACTCACGTCATCTCCAGTGATTTAGGCCGCACACAGCAGACAGCACGCATCATCGCCGATGCCTGTGGCTGCGACGTGACCCTCGAACCGCGTCTGCGCGAGCTGGATATGGGCGTGCTGGAAAAACGTCCTATCGATACGCTGACGGAAACCGAAGAAGGCTGGCGCCGCACGCTGGTGAACGGCACTGAAGATGGTCGCATCCCTGAGGGTGAATCCATGCAGGAGCTGAGCGTGCGCATGCATGCCGCGCTGGCCGAGTGCCTGAAACTCCCGGCAGGTAGCCGACCGCTGCTGGTGAGCCACGGTATCGCGCTGGGTTGTCTGGTGAGCACCATTCTGGGACTGCCGGCTTACGCCGAACGCCGTTTGCGTCTGCGCAACTGTTCCATTTCCCGTATCGACTATCAGGAAAGTGCCTGGCTGGCATCGGGGTGGGTGGTTGAGATGGCAGGGGACATTTCGCATCTTGATGCCCCTGCACTGGACGAATTGCAGCGTTAACGACGTACCGGAATCAGGAATTCCATACGCAGATTGATAGGGCCTTCTTCCGGTTTAGCATCTTGCGCCGGATAGTAGCGCTCAATGTCCTGACCTTTACGGCGATTCAGATTCAGCATCGGCATGCAGGTCCCGTAAACGGTCAGGATGAACTCCTGAACGCCCGTTCCTAAACCTTCGTATGAGAACATCACATACTCGCCGCCTTCCAGCACGACAGGCTTCGAGCCATGAATGTAACCGTTCGCCATATCAGGCGTCAGCGCCGTGGTATAGAACACCTCCTGCTCGTCATCTTTTTCCTGGCTTGGATGCGTTTCGTTCAAACCATACAGAATCGGCGGGATCGCCGGAGCATGGCTTAAAAATTCGCGCCAGAACTGAACGCGCATCTGATGGCGGAACTCGGAGATCTGCTCAAGGGAACAGGAGTAGCTCTGCGTGGTGCCGACCAGGTGCGTTTCTGGCAGGGTGATGATTTCATATTTTGGCATCGCAAACTCGCCCAGACGCAGCGGCGGACGCATACCAAAGGAGCTCCAGTCCGGCGAGCGGCGATAAAGCGCTGGCGTTAACGAGAACTGCTTTTTAAAGGCGCGGGTGAAAGTTTGCTGTGAATCGAAACGATATTGCAGGGCAATATCAAGGATTGGTCGCGCGGTCAGGCGCAACGCAACAGCAGACTTTGATAAACGACGTGCGCGAATATAGGCACCGATAGCATGACCGGTGACATCCTTGAACATCCTTTGCAGATGCCACTTGGAATAGCCTGCTTTTGCCGCCACATTATCCAGTGACAATGGCTGGTCGAGATGACCTTCCAGCCAGGTGAGCAGGTCGCGAATAATTCCAGCCTGATCCATATACTATCCTCATCCTTAAAACTGCCGCAGGTGCCTGTTTACAGGTTAGCGGATAATAGCATTTTTTGACGTTTTAGCATTCAGTGTTTTTTTTGCGCATAAATGCTTTTTATGGTGATTTATGTGCGGATATATTCTAATCCTGTGATCTTGCTACATTTTTATCTAACCTGTTGAATAATCGCTCAGCGTAATTTTTTATGAATGGTAACAATATGAAATACAAGGTTTTAGTCTTTGCAGCACTGGCGCTGATGGCAGGGCGCGTGGCGCAGGCGGAGCAAATTGGCTCCGTGGATACCGTGTTTAAAATGTTTGGGCCGGACCACAAAATTGTGGTGGAGGCGTTTGACGATCCGGACGTTAAAAACGTCACCTGCTATGTCAGCCGGGCGAAGACCGGCGGGATTAAAGGCGGCCTGGGGCTGGCTGAAGACACGTCTGACGCGGCCATCTCCTGCCAGCAGGTTGGACCGGTGGAATTGAGTGACAAAATTAAAAACGGCAAAGCGCAGGGCGACGTTGTATTCCAGAAACGGACCTCGCTGGTGTTCAAAAAGCTACAGGTGGTCCGTTTTTATGATGCGAAGCGTAACACCCTGGCTTATCTGGCCTACTCGGACAAAGTCGTGGAAGGCTCACCGAAAAACGCGATTAGCGCGGTGCCGATTATGCCGTGGCATTAATAAAAAAAAACGGCGCAAATGCGCCGTTCTTTACTGCGTGACGTGAGGATTACTCCTGGAGGTCACCGCAGAAACGATAGCCTTCACCATGGATCGTGGCGATGATTTCCGGCGTATCAGGCGTAGATTCGAAATGTTTACGAATACGACGGATGGTTACGTCAACGGTACGATCGTGTGGCTTCAACTCACGACCGGTCATTTTCTTCAGCAGTTCTGCACGAGACTGAATCTTGCCCGGGTTCTCGCAGAAGTGCAGCATCGCGCGGAATTCACTGCGCGGCAGTTTGTACTGCTCACCGTTCGGGCTAATCAGCGAACGGCTGTTGATATCAAGTTCCCAGCCGTTGAATTTGTAGCTGTCGACGCTACGACGCTCTTCACTGACCGTACCCAGATTCATGGTGCGGGACAGCAGGTTGCGTGCACGAATGGTTAACTCGCGAGGGTTGAACGGCTTGGTGATGTAGTCATCCGCGCCGATTTCCAGACCAAGAATTTTATCAACCTCGTTGTCACGGCCTGTCAGGAACATCAACGCGACGTTCGCCTGTTCACGCAGTTCGCGCGCCAGAAGAAGCCCGTTTTTGCCCGGCAGGTTGATATCCATAATCACCAGGTTGATATCATTTTCAGAAAGGATCTGATGCATCTCTGCGCCATCGGTCGCTTCAAAGACATCGTAGCCTTCTGCTTCGAAAATGCTCTTTAACGTGTTGCGTGTTACCAACTCGTCTTCAACGATAAGAATGTGCGGGGTCTGCATGTTTGCTACCTAAATTGCCAACTAAATCGAAACAGGAAGTACAAAAGTCCCTGACCTGCCTGATGCATGTCGCAAATTAACATGATCGGCTTAACGTGACTAAAGTACGTAATTGCGTTCTTGATGCACTTTCCATCAACGTCAACAACATCATTAGCTTGGTCGTGGGTACTTTCCCTTTGGACCCGACAGTGTCAAAAACGGCTGTCATCCTAACCATTTTAACAGCAACATAACAGGCTAAGTGACACCGGACACCCAATAAAACTACGCTTCGTTGACATATATCAAGTTCAATTGTAGCACGTTAACAGTTTGATGAAATCATCGTAGCTGAATGCTAGCCTTTGTCACAATTTTTCAATAAACCAACTAGTTGCGGACATTGATTGATAAACGGTACGAATCCAATCAGAAAAGAGTATTCATATGGTCATTATCATTACAAAACATAAGGATAATGGTCTTCTGTTAACATTCTAACTGATTGTTCAGCCACAAAATAGTTTAGCTTTTTTTAATTGTTATGAAACGCTATTTCGGTGATTTGTGTTGCAAAAATGTAAATTCGTGCTGCGTAATATGTTGAACTGAATCACATTTTTACCTGCTAACTGATTAAAAAGAGAGCGTAAATGCATCTGTCGATTGTGCTGGTGGCACCAGCAAGAGCTGAAAATATTGGCGCTGCGGCGCGTGCCATGAAGACTATGGGTTTTACCGATTTGCGTATTGTGGACAGCACGGCGCATCTGGAGCCTGCTGCGCGCTGGGTGGCGCACGGTTCGGGTGATATTCTCGATAATATAACCACTTACGCTACGCTCGCCGACGCACTCCACGATATTTCATTTACCGTCGCGACGACCGCGCGCAGCCGGGCGAAGTTTCACTATTACGCCACGCCTGCTGAACTGGTGCCGATGCTGGAAGAGAAAAGCCAGTGGCTGGAGAAAGCCGCGCTGGTGTTTGGGCGAGAAGATTCCGGGCTGACTAACGAAGAGCTGGCGCTGGCTGACGTGCTGACGGGCGCGCCGATGGTGGCGGATTACCCGTCACTCAATCTGGGGCAGGCGGTGATGGTCTATTGCTATCAATTAGCATCCTTAATACAAATTTCTCAGCCACCGGTGACAGTTTCGGATGAAAACCAGCTGGCGGCACTGCGTGTTCGTGCAGATAAGCTTCTTGCGCAGTTGGGCGTCGCTGACGATCAAAAAATGGTGGACTGGTTACAGCAGCGCCTGGGGCGTCTTGAACAGCGTGACACGGCAATGCTGCACCGATTGCTTCATGATATTGAAAAAAAATTAGCGGAGTAAAATAGTGCCATAGGTTTTTATTATGGCCGATCCTGCTGATGTCTGGGGTTGCAACTGGGGTATTCCGATGAAAATAAATCTGCCCGCAGCGGGACGTGAGAATGTCCCGAATTGTGATCGAATTAAAAATTCATTGACTTAAGGGGCTCGATCCTTTAACCCTAAAAGAATAGAGCACAGACAGATAATAATGACAGAGTACACAACATCCATGAAACGCATCAGCATCACCACCATTACTACAACCATCATCATTACCACAGGTAACGATGCGGGCTGACGCGTACAGGAAAAACAGAAAAAAGCCCGCACCTGAACAGTGCGGGCTTTTTTTTCGGCTAAAGGAAATGAGGTAGAACCATGCGAGTGTTGAAGTTCGGCGGTACGTCAGTGGCAAATGCAGAACGTTTTCTGCGTGTTGCCGATATCCTGGAAAGCAACGCCAGGCAGGGGCAGGTTGCCACCGTGCTCTCTGCCCCGGCCAAAATCACGAACCACCTGGTGGCGATGATTGAAAAAACCATCGGTGGTCAGGATGCACTGCCGAATATCAGCGACGCCGAGCGTATCTTCGCCGATCTGCTTCAGGGGCTGGCCGACGCCCAGCCTGGTTTCCCGCTGGCGCAGCTGAAAAGCACCGTTGAACTTGAATTTGCCCAGATTAAACACGTTCTTCACGGTATCAGCCTGCTTGGCCAGTGCCCGGACAGCATCAACGCGGCGCTGATTTGCCGGGGTGAAAAACTCTCTATCGCCATCATGGCAGGCGTGCTGGAAGCGCGCGGTCACCACGTGACGGTCATCGATCCGGTTGAAAAACTGCTGGCTGTGGGCCACTACCTCGAATCCACCGTCGACATTGCCGAGTCGACACGCCGTATTGCGGCGAGCAAAATCCCGTCTGACCATATGATCCTGATGGCAGGCTTTACCGCCGGTAACGAGAAGGGCGAACTGGTGGTGCTGGGGCGTAACGGCTCTGACTACTCCGCTGCGGTGCTGGCGGCCTGTTTACGCGCAGACTGTTGTGAGATCTGGACTGATGTCGACGGCGTTTATACCTGCGATCCGCGCCAGGTGCCGGATGCCAGGTTGCTGAAGTCGATGTCGTACCAGGAAGCAATGGAGCTTTCCTACTTCGGCGCTAAAGTTCTTCACCCGCGTACCATCTCCCCGATTGCCCAGTTCCAGATCCCTTGCCTGATTAAGAATACCGGTAATCCGCAGGCGCCGGGCACGCTGATTGGCGCCAGCGCGGATGAAGATGACCTGCCGGTGAAAGGCATTTCTAACCTCAATAACATGGCGATGTTCAGCGTCTCCGGCCCGGGGATGAAGGGCATGGTCGGCATGGCGGCACGCGTCTTTGCCGCTATGTCCCGCAACGGGATCTCCGTGGTGCTGATCACGCAGTCCTCTTCCGAATACAGCATCAGCTTCTGCGTTCCGCAGGGCGATTGCCTGCGCGCCCGTCGCGCGCTGGAAGAAGAGTTCTATCTGGAGCTGAAAGAAGAGCTGCTGGAGCCGCTTTCCATTCAGGAGCGTCTGGCGATTATCTCGGTGGTCGGCGACGGTATGCGCACCCTGCGCGGTATCTCCGCCAAATTCTTTGCCGCGCTGGCGCGGGCCAATATCAATATCGTGGCGATTGCCCAGGGCTCATCCGAGCGTTCCATTTCCGTTGTCGTGGATAACGATGACGCCACTACCGGCGTGCGCGTGGTGCATCAGATGCTGTTCAACACCGACCAGGTAATTGAGCTGTTCCTGGTGGGCGTCGGCGGCGTCGGCGGCGCGCTGCTGGAGCAGGTAAAGCGTCAACAGGAGTGGCTTAAGAAGAAACATATCGATCTGCGCGTCTGCGGCATTGCGAACTCGAAAGCGTTGCTTACTAACGTCCACGGTCTGAACCTGGAAAACTGGCAGGCGGAGCTGGAAGAGGCGAAAGAGCCGTTTAACCTGGGCCGCCTGATCCGTCTGGTGAAAGAATATCACCTGCTTAACCCGGTGATCGTTGACTGTACCTCCAGCCAGGCGGTGGCCGATCAGTACGCGGATTTCCTGCGCGAAGGTTTCCACGTGGTGACGCCGAACAAAAAGGCCAACACCTCGTCAATGGATTACTATCACCAGCTGCGTCTGGCGGCGAGTAAGTCGCGCCGCAAGTTTCTGTATGACACCAACGTGGGCGCGGGCCTGCCGGTCATCGAGAACCTGCAAAACCTGCTGAACGCGGGCGACGAACTACAGCGTTTCTCCGGCATCCTCTCCGGCTCCCTGTCGTTTATCTTCGGCAAGCTGGACGAAGGGATGAGCCTGTCGGAAGCCACCCGCGCCGCGCGCGAGCTGGGCTACACCGAGCCGGATCCGCGCGACGACCTCTCCGGTATGGACGTGGCGCGTAAGCTGCTGATCCTGGTGCGCGAGACCGGCCGCGAGCTGGAGCTTTCGGATATCGTGATTGAGCCAGTGCTGCCAGCAGAATTTGATGACAGCGGTGACGTCAGCGCCTTTATGGCGAATTTACCTCAGCTTGACGATGCCTTTGCCGCACGCGTTGCGAAAGCCCGTGATGAAGGTAAGGTATTGCGCTATGTTGGCAACATTGAAGAAGACGGCGTCTGCCGGGTGAAGGTTGCCGAAGTGGATGGCAACGATCCGCTGTACAAGGTGAAAAACGGCGAGAACGCTCTGGCGTTCTACAGCCATTATTATCAGCCACTGCCGCTGGTGCTTCGCGGCTATGGCGCAGGGAATGATGTGACGGCGGCAGGCGTGTTTGCCGATCTGCTGCGTACCCTGTCATGGAAGTTAGGAGTTTAAGATGGTTAAAGTATATGCCCCGGCTTCCAGCGCCAATATGAGCGTCGGATTTGACGTGCTGGGCGCGGCGGTAACGCCGGTGGACGGTTCGCTGCTGGGCGATACGGTTACGGTTGAGGCGGCAGAGCGCTTCAGCCTGAATAACATCGGCCGTTTCGCCAGTAAGCTGCCGTCTGAACCGCGCGAGAATATTGTTTATCAGTGCTGGGAACGCTTCTGTCAGGAGATCGGCAAGAACGTGCCGGTCGCCATGACGCTGGAAAAGAGCATGCCGATTGGTTCGGGGCTGGGCTCGAGCGCCTGCTCGGTGGTCGCCGCGCTGGTGGCGATGAATGAGCACTGCGGCAAGCCGCTGAACAACAGCCGTCTGCTGGCGCTGATGGGCGAGCTGGAAGGGCGCATCTCCGGCAGCATTCATTATGATAACGTGGCGCCGTGCTTCCTTGGCGGCATGCAGCTGATGATTGAAGAAAATGGCATCATCAGCCAGCAGGTGCCAGGGTTTGATGAGTGGCTGTGGGTGCTGGCCTATCCGGGCATTAAAGTGTCTACCGCCGAAGCGCGTGCGATCCTGCCGGCGCAGTATCGTCGTCAGGACTGTATTGCCCACGGGCGTCATCTGGCGGGCTTTATTCATGCCTGCTACACCCGACAGCCGCAGCTGGCGGCGAAACTGATGAAAGACATTATTGCCGAGCCGTATCGCACGAAGCTGCTGCCGGGCTTTAACGAAGCGCGACAGGCATCCATGGATATCGGCGCACAGGCGTGCGGCATCTCCGGCTCCGGCCCGACGCTGTTCGCCTTATGCGACAAGCCAGACACCGCGCAGCGCGTGGCGGACTGGCTCTCTAAACACTACCTGCAAAATCAGGAAGGCTTTGTTCATATTTGCCGTCTGGACACGGCTGGCGCACGAGTACTGGGATAACGAATGAAACTCTACAACCTTAAAGATCATAACGAGCAGGTCAGCTTTGCGCAGGCGGTAACGCAGGGGCTTGGCAAAAATCAGGGGCTGTTCTTCCCCCACGACCTGCCGGAATTTCAGCTGACCGAAATCGATGAACTGCTGAAGCAGGACTTTGTCACCCGCAGCACCAAAATTCTGTCTGCGTTTATCGGCGACGAAATCCCACAGGAGCTGCTGGAAGAGCGCGTGCGTGCGGCGTTTGCTTTCCCGGCGCCGGTGAAGCAGGTGGAGCCTGACGTTGGCTGTCTGGAGCTGTTCCACGGCCCGACGCTGGCGTTCAAAGATTTCGGCGGTCGTTTTATGGCGCAGATGCTGACCCACATCAGCGGCGACAAACCGGTGACCATTCTGACCGCGACTTCAGGCGATACCGGTGCGGCGGTGGCCCATGCGTTCTACGGCCTGAAAAACGTCCGCGTGGTGATCCTCTATCCGAAAGGCAAAATCAGCCCGCTTCAGGAAAAACTGTTCTGCACCCTTGGGGGCAACATTGAAACCGTGGCGATCGACGGCGATTTCGATGCCTGTCAGGCGCTGGTGAAGCAAGCCTTCGATGACGAAGAGCTGAAGGCGGCGCTGGGGCTGAACTCTGCCAACTCCATCAACATCAGCCGTCTGCTGGCGCAGATCTGCTACTACTTCGAAGCGGTGGCGCAGTTGCCGCAGGACGCGCGCAATCAGCTGGTGGTTTCCGTGCCAAGCGGGAACTTCGGCGACCTGACGGCAGGCCTGCTGGCGAAATCACTCGGCCTGCCGGTGAAGCGCTTTATCGCCGCCACCAACGCCAACGACACCGTGCCGCGTTTCCTGAAGGACGGAAAATGGGCACCGAACGCGACTCAGGCCACGCTCTCCAATGCGATGGATGTGTCACAGCCTAACAACTGGCCGCGTGTGGAAGAGCTGTTCCGCCGTAAGGTCTGGCGTCTGGGCGATCTGGGTTACGCAGCGGTGACGGACGAAACCACGAAAGCCACCATGCGCGAGCTGAAAGCGGTGGGCTATACCTCTGAGCCGCACGCGGCGATTGCCTATCGTGCCCTGCGCGATCAGCTTCAACCGGGTGAGTATGGCCTGTTCCTCGGCACCGCCCATCCGGCCAAGTTCAAAGAGAGCGTGGAAGCGATCCTGGGGGAAACGCTGCCGCTGCCAAAAGAGCTGGCCGAGCGTGCCGACCTGCCGCTGCTGTCTCATGAGCTGCCCGCAGACTTTGCCGCGCTGCGTAAGCTGATGATGACCCGAGCGTAAGTTTGTTGCCCGGTGGCGGCTACGCCTTACCGGGCCTACAACGGCTCAGAACGTAGGCCGGGTAAGCGCAGCGCCACCCGGCTTTTTTATGGAGAAATTAAGGAGAAAAACAGCAGGAAAAAAGCAGAAATTCCCAATAAATGCGGTCACTTAGCGTTTAGGATTGCAGAGAATAACATCCCCCGCTCCCATCACGTACTCTCCTTACATCGGCCCACGTTGGGCAAGAAGAATAAGGAGTCACCTATGTCTACCCTGAAACCTGCACTTATCGCGCTTTCACTGATGCTGGTCGCTCCCATGGCGGTGCAGGCAGCTGAGATCACCCTCGTGCCCGCGGTAAAACTGCAAATTGGCGATCGGGATAATAACGGGCACTACTGGGATGGCGGCCGCTGGCGCGACCATGACTGGTGGAAAGCACACTATGACTGGCGCGATAACCACTGGCGTCCGCACGATGAACATCGCGATCGTGACGATCACCACCGTCATGACGAGCGCCGCCCGGGCCCGGACCGGAAGCACCATTAACATAAACCCCGCCAGCTGGCGGGGTTGTCTTTTATTGCTCGTGACGCTTAAACACCAGCTCGTTTTTTCCTGACGATGCCTCGTCGAAGAAATACCCTTCACTGTTAAAGCCGGTGAGCTGCTCTGGCTTCGTCAGGCGGTTTTGAATGATGAAGCGGCTCATCAGACCGCGCGCTTTTTTGGCGTAGAAGCTGATTACTTTAAATTTGCCGTTTTTCTCGTCGAGGAATACCGGCTTGATAATGTCCGCATCCAGCTTTTTCGGTTTCACCGATTTGAAGTACTCATCGGAGGCCAGGTTGATCACCACGTTGTCCCCCTGGGCTTGCAGCGCCGCGTTAAGCTTGTCGGTAATGACATCGCCCCAGAACTGGTACAGATCTTTACCTTTAGCGTTTTCCAGGCGGATACCCATCTCCAGACGATACGGCTGCATCAGATCCAGCGGGCGCAGCACCCCGTACAGGCCGGATAACATGCGCAGATGCTGCTGGGCAAAATCGAAATCGGCTTCGCTAAACGTTTCTGCTTGCAGGCCAGTGTAGACGTCACCTTTGAAGGCCAACAGCGCCTGGCGGGCGTTGGCGGGCGTGAAGTCAGGCTGCCACTCATGAAAACGGGTGGCGTTCAGGTCGGCAAGTTTATCGCTGATGCTCATCAGCGAAGCGATTTGCGGAGCCGAAAGCTTACGCGCTTCGTGGATCAACTGTTGCGAGTAGTCCAGCAATTCCGGCTGGGTATAACGCTCAGTGGCGAGCGGGCTCTGGTAGTCGAGCGTTTTGGCAGGTGAAATCAGAATCAGCATATCCAGTCCTTGCAGGAAATTTAGAGCGACTTTAACAAAAAATCGCCCTGAATTGATCGATAGCTGTTATTGCCGCGGCAAATCATCCCAGGTGCCAGGGGCAATTTGTGACTCGATTTCGGGATAGCGTGAGGCGTCAAAGACGGGCTGTACGCCGAGCTTGCGCTGACGCAGATAATCGCGCGCGATCAGCGCCACAACCGGTGAAAGCAGCAAAATGGCCGTCAGGTTCGTGATGGCCATCAGCGCCATGATGACGTCCGCTATTTGCCAGACCAACGGCATACTGAGCAGGGAGCCGACGAAAACCATTCCCAGCACACCCGCGCGAAGGACGTTGCGGGTCAGACGCGAATTGACTTTCAGGAAGATAAGGTTGTTTTCGGCATAGATATAGTTCACCGCAATGGAACTAAAGGCAAAAAGTCCCACGACAAGTGCGACAAGGCCCGCGCCCCAGCCGCCGACGAGGGAGACCAGCGCCTGTTGTACCCAATGAATGCCTGCCGTACTACCGGACGGTTGCTCAGCGGCACCGGCCAGCAGCATGATCATCGCGCTGGCGGAGCAGATAACAATGGTGTCTGTGAAGACGCCAATCATCTGTACAATGCCCTGCGCGGCGGGATGCGGGGGCCAGGATGCGGCCGCTGCGGCGGCATTCGGCGTGGAGCCCATTCCCGCTTCGTTGGAGAACATACCCCGCTGAAAACCCGCAGTGAGAGCCTGGCTAAGGGTGTAACCCAACGCGCCTGAAGCCGCTTCGCGCCAGCCGAACGCGCTTTGGAAAATGGTGACGATGACGTTCGGCACCTCGTCAATATGTATCGCGCATACCATCACGCTGGTGGACACCCACAGCAGCGCCATCAGCGGAACCAGCCATTGCATCAGGCGGGCAACCCCTTTGAGCCCGGTCACAATGGTCAGCAGGGTGAGAAGGGCAAGCGCGCCGCCCGTCAGCCACTCCGGACAATTAAAGGCAAAGCGCAGCGCGTGGGCGACGGAATTTGCCTGAACGGTATTGAAAATAAGGCCATAGGCAATCAGCAAAAAGATCGAGAACAGAACGCCCATCCAGCGCATTCCCAACCCGCGAGCCATATACCAGGCGGGACCGCCGCGAAACTGACCTTTGCCGTCTTTTTCTTTGTAGAGTTGCGCAAGCGAGCATTCAGCAAAGGAGGTGGCCATACCGATAATCGCCGTCACCCACATCCAGAATACCGCGCCCGGACCGCCCGCGCCGATCGCCAGCGCGACACCGGCCAGGTTACCGCTGCCGACGCGCGCGGCAAGGCTAGTACAGAGCGCCTGAAACGAGGTCAGGCCGCCCGGCTGTGGGGTGACGCTGTTTTTCAGACTTCTGCCAAATTTGCGGATATAGCGAAACTGAATCAGACCGCTGCGCCACGTAAACCAGATACCTGCTCCTGAAAGCAGGTATATCATGATCGAACCCCAGAGGACTTCGTTGATAAAGAAAAAGAAATCAGGCACTAACGTCCCTCTTGTTGATGCCAAAGTGAATATGTAAGCGCTACCACTGATTGTGCATGCTGTTACTTAGCAGCCTGTTAATATTCTGAGTTTAACATACTCTGCCTAAGCGCACTGTCTGCGGTTGCGCTGCCTCTCACTCGTGTTATCATCAGGGCAGACCGGTTACATCCCCCTAACAAGTAAACCTGTCATTTTTCCGCTGCTGGCAAGCTGTCGGTAGTGTGAATTATCCAGGGCACGTTAAAAGAGAAACACTATCATGACGGATAAATTGACCTCCCTTCGTCAGTTCACCACTGTCGTCGCTGACACCGGAGATATCGCGGCAATGAAGCTGTACCAGCCGCAGGATGCCACAACCAACCCTTCTCTGATCCTTAACGCCGCGCAGATCCCTGAGTATCGCAAACTGATCGACGAGGCGGTGACCTGGGCAAAAGCACAGAGCAATGACCGCGCGCAGCAGGTTGTGGATGCCACTGACAAACTGGCAGTGAACATCGGTCTGGAAATCCTGAAGCTCGTTCCTGGCCGTATCTCTACCGAAGTTGATGCTCGCCTGTCCTACGACACCGAAGCCTCTATCGCCAAAGCAAAACGCCTGATCAAACTGTACAACGATGCGGGCATCAGCAACGACCGTATCCTGATTAAACTGGCCTCTACCTGGCAGGGCATCCGCGCTGCTGAGCAGCTGGAAAAAGAAGGCATCAACTGTAACCTGACTCTGCTGTTCTCCTTCGCACAGGCGCGTGCATGTGCCGAAGCTGGCGTATACCTGATTTCTCCGTTCGTGGGCCGTATTCTGGACTGGTACAAAGCCAACACCGACAAGAAAGAGTACGCGGCGTCTGAAGATCCAGGCGTGATTTCTGTGACTGAAATCTACGAATACTACAAACAGCACGGCTATGAGACCGTTGTTATGGGCGCAAGCTTCCGTAACGTCGGCGAAATCATCGAGCTGGCTGGCTGTGACCGCCTGACCATCGCCCCTGCGCTGCTGAAAGAGCTGGCAGAAAGCGAAGGTGCTATCGAGCGTAAACTGTCTTACACTGGCGAAGTGAAAGCGCGCCCTGAGCGCATCACCGAGTCCGAGTTCCTGTGGCAGCACAACCAGGATCCAATGGCCGTAGATAAACTGGCGGACGGTATCCGTAAGTTTGCTATCGACCAGGAAAAACTGGAAAAAATGATCGGCGACCTGCTGTAATCATTCTGCGTGACCGGGTTCCCGGTCACGCGTCTTTCCCCCGCCTCTGTCTGAATTTTCTCTCTGCGTGTATCATTCCCTTTAATCAGTACTTTTTGAATGGAATGGATATGAATACCTTACGCATCGGCTTAGTGTCGATCTCTGACCGCGCCTCCAGCGGTGTTTATCAGGATAAAGGCATCCCTGCTCTGGAAGCGTGGCTGGGCAGCGCGCTCACTACCCCGTTTGAGATCCAGACTCGCCTGATCCCGGATGAGCAGCCGATCATTGAGCAAACCCTGTGTGAGCTGGTGGATGAGATGAGCTGCCACCTTGTGCTGACGACGGGCGGCACCGGCCCCGCGCGCCGCGATGTGACACCGGACGCGACGCTGGCTATCGCCGATCGTGAAATGCCGGGCTTCGGTGAACAGATGCGCCAGATCAGTCTACACTTTGTCCCGACGGCCATTCTTTCCCGTCAGGTCGGGGTGATCCGCAAACAGGCGCTGATCCTGAACCTGCCGGGGCAGCCGAAGTCGATAAAAGAGACGCTGGAAGGGGTAAAAGCCGAGGACGGCAGCGTTATCGTCCACGGTATCTTTGCAAGTGTACCGTATTGTATACAACTGCTTGACGGTCCGTACGTGGAAACTGACGGCAACGTGGTAGCAGCATTTCGCCCTAAAAGCGCTCGCCGCGAAACAATCTCCTGAAAATGATTAAAATGTGACATAAGCGCCAGCCACAGTAGCGTGTAAATGGATTTACGATATAGTAATTTTTTCTTTACGATTGCTGTAAAAAATAATCCACAACACATGCACAATGGTTCGCTATGTCACATAATACCCGACCTCTGAATCGACAGGACTACAAAACCCTCACGCTCGCTGCCCTGGGCGGCGCGCTGGAGTTTTACGATTTCATCATCTTTGTCTTCTTCGCCGCCGTTGTGGGGGCGCTGTTTTTCCCGGCGGATATTCCTGAATGGCTGCGTCAGGTACAAACTTTCGGCATTTTCGCTGCCGGCTATCTGGCGCGTCCGCTGGGCGGCATTGTCATGGCGCACTTTGGTGATCTGGTTGGGCGCAAGAAGATGTTTACCCTCAGCATCCTGCTTATGGCCGTGCCGACGCTGGCGATTGGCCTTTTGCCTACCTATGAGTCGATGGGCATTATCGCCCCGTTATTGCTGCTGCTGATGCGTATTCTCCAGGGCGCGGCCATCGGCGGGGAAGTGCCTGGCGCGTGGGTATTTGTCGCTGAGCACGTCCCGGTGCGCCGCATCGGCATTGCGTGCGGAACGCTGACCGCAGGGCTGACGATAGGGATCCTGCTTGGCTCCGTAGTTGCAACCATCATCAATACCAGCATGACGCAACAGGCCGTTCACGACTGGGGCTGGCGTATACCGTTCCTGCTGGGCGGGGCGTTTGGGCTGGTGGCAATGTACCTGCGACGCTGGTTGCAGGAGACGCCAATATTTCTGGAAATGCAGCAGCGGAAGGCGCTGGCGCAAGAACTGCCGGTGAAAACCGTAGTAGTGCGGCATAAAAAAGCGGTAGTCGTGTCGATGCTTCTGACCTGGCTGCTGTCTGCGGGTATCGTGGTGGTCATTTTGATGTCGCCGGTCTGGCTGCAAAAACAGTACGGTTTTGCGCCTGCCGTGACGTTACAGGCGAACAGTATCGCGACAATTATGCTCTGCTTTGGCTGTCTGGCCGCCGGGCTGGCGGCGGATCGTTTCGGCGCCAGCGTGACCTTTATTGTCGGCAGCCTGCTGCTGGCCGCGTCGAGCTGGGCATTCTATCATCTTGCGGGCACCCATCCTGAACAGCTGTTCCTGCTGTACGGTGTCGTCGGGCTGTGTGTGGGCGTCGTTGGCGCCGTACCGTACGTGATGGTCCGCGCCTTCCCGCCGGAGGTACGCTTCACCGGAATCTCTTTCTCTTATAACGTCTCGTATGCCATTTTCGGCGGGCTGACCCCGATTGTGGTGACGGTGTTGATGGGGCTGTCGCCCCTTGCACCTGCGTGGTACGTGCTGGCGTTATCGCTGATGGGGCTGGTATTGGGGATGTGGCTTCGCCAGTCAGAGGGACGTCGTGCCCGCGACGCGGGCACGACAGAGGGATCAGTGTTTTTCACCAATCGGTAGAATGGTGCGGTTGAATTGCTCGTTCAGCACTTCACCCATGGCCAGGTAGATTGCGCTTGCGCCGCAAACCAGACCGACCCAGCCGGCAACGTGAACGATGCCTTCGTTATCCGCCAGGTGACCGATGGCCAGCAGGGCGAACAGGACGGTCAGGCTCAGGAAGACGAATTGCAGCGCGCGGTTCGCCTTGAGGGTGCCAAAGAACATGAACAGGGTGAACACGCCCCACAGTCCCAGGTACACGCCCAGGAAATGGGCGTTTGCCGCCTCCGCCAGGCCCATTTTAGGCATCAGCAGAATCGCGACCAGAGTCAGCCAGAAAGAACCGTAAGAGGTAAAGGCGGTTAAGCCGAAGGTGTTGCCTTTCTTATATTCCAGCAGGCCCGCAAAGATTTGTGCGATACCGCCGTAAAAAATGCCCATCGCCAGGATAATGCCGTCCATCGGGAACATCCCGATATTGTGCAGGTTCAGCAGAATGGTGGTCATGCCAAAACCCATCAGGCCCAGCGGAGCCGGATTAGCCAACTTAGTGTTGCCCATAAGTCCTCAAAAAATCATCATTAATATGGTGAAATGGTTAAACCCGCGCCAGTTCTCCCTGACGGGGCGCGGCATCATAATGGGCGGCATCGACGCCGTCTATGATCTCATCGGGGTGAAATTAAAAAATTTTTTATCCTTCCCCCTTGATGGATGCCGTTGTGACCCCATCTTGTAAGCAACCGCAGTGTGTGGACCTGAAAAAAATCAAATCTGGGCAGTTGAAAAAGCACGTTCTGCCCTTATTACAGGTACACAACCACATGTTGACTGAATTTTTAGTGGAGACGTTTAGATGGGTAAAATTATTGGTATCGACCTGGGTACTACCAACTCTTGTGTAGCGATTATGGATGGCACTACTGCACGTGTGCTGGAGAACGCCGAGGGCGATCGCACCACGCCTTCTATCATTGCTTATACCCAGGATGGTGAAACTCTGGTTGGTCAGCCGGCTAAACGTCAGGCAGTGACAAACCCGCAAAACACCCTGTTTGCGATCAAACGCCTGATTGGCCGCCGCTTCCAGGACGAAGAAGTTCAGCGTGACGTTTCCATCATGCCTTACAAAATCATCGCAGCCGATAACGGCGATGCATGGCTTGATGTGAAAGGCACCAAAACTGCACCTCCGCAGATCTCTGCTGAAGTGCTGAAGAAAATGAAGAAAACTGCGGAAGATTACTTGGGTGAACCGGTAACTGAAGCTGTTATCACCGTACCTGCTTACTTCAACGATGCTCAGCGTCAGGCAACCAAAGATGCTGGCCGTATCGCAGGCCTGGAAGTAAAACGTATCATCAACGAACCAACCGCAGCAGCACTGGCTTACGGTCTGGATAAAGAAGTTGGCAACCGTACTATCGCGGTTTACGACCTGGGTGGTGGTACCTTCGATATTTCTATTATCGAAATCGACGATGTTGACGGCGAAAAAACCTTCGAAGTTCTGGCAACCAACGGTGATACCCACCTGGGTGGTGAAGACTTCGATACCCGTCTGATCAACTACCTCGTTGACGAGTTCAAGAAAGATCAGGGCATTGACCTGCGTAACGACCCGCTGGCTATGCAGCGCCTGAAAGAAGCCGCTGAGAAAGCGAAGATCGAGCTGTCTTCCGCTCAGCAGACCGACGTGAACCTGCCGTACATCACTGCAGACGCGACCGGTCCAAAACACATGAACATCAAAGTGACCCGTGCGAAACTGGAAAGCCTGGTAGAAGACCTGGTGAACCGTTCTATCGAGCCACTGAAAGTTGCATTGCAGGACGCTGGCCTGTCCGTGTCTGACATTCAGGACGTTATCCTGGTAGGTGGTCAGACTCGTATGCCAATGGTTCAGAAGAAAGTGGCTGAATTCTTTGGTAAAGAGCCACGTAAAGACGTGAACCCGGACGAAGCGGTTGCTATCGGTGCTGCGGTTCAGGGTGGTGTACTGACCGGTGAAGTGAAAGACGTACTGCTGCTGGACGTTACCCCGCTGTCTCTGGGTATCGAAACCATGGGTGGCGTGATGACCCCGCTCATCAACAAAAACACCACTATCCCGACGAAACACAGCCAGGTGTTCTCTACCGCTGAAGACAACCAGTCTGCGGTAACCATCCATGTGATTCAGGGTGAGCGTAAGCGCGCGGCGGATAACAAATCTCTGGGTCAGTTCAACCTGGACGGTATTAACCCGGCACCACGCGGCATGCCACAGATCGAAGTCACCTTCGACATCGATGCTGACGGTATCCTGCACGTGTCTGCGAAAGACAAAAACAGCGGTAAAGAGCAGAAGATTACCATCAAGGCATCTTCTGGCCTGAACGAAGCGGAAATCGAAAAAATGGTTCGTGATGCCGAAGCTAACGCGGAATCCGACCGTAAGTTTGAAGAGCTGGTTCAGACCCGTAACCAGGGTGACCATCTGCTGCACAGCACCCGTAAGCAGGTTGAAGAAGCGGGCGATAAACTGCCAGCGGAAGACAAAACTGCAATCGAAACTGCACTGAGCGCGCTGGAAACGTCTCTGAAAGGCGAAGACAAAGCGGACATCGAAGCGAAGATGCAGGAGCTGGCACAGGTTTCTCAGAAGCTGATGGAAATCGCTCAGCAGCAGCACGCACAGCAGCAGGCGGGCGCTGATGCTTCGGCGAACAACGCGAAAGACGACGATGTTGTCGACGCTGAGTTCGAAGAAGTGAAAGACAAAAAATAATCGCCCTGATGCAGGGTAAGTAATCGGCACGGGCGTAGGAGAATTCTCCACGCCCGTGCTCGCATGTTAAGGGGCTTAAAAAAACCAATGGCAAAGCAAGACTATTACGAGATTTTAGGCGTTCCGAAAACTGCGGAAGAGCGTGAAATCAAAAAGGCGTATAAGCGCCTGGCCATGAAATTCCACCCTGACCGTAATCAGGGTGACAAAGAGGCTGAAGCCAAATTTAAAGAGATTAAAGAAGCCTACGAAGTCCTGACCGATGCACAAAAACGTGCGGCCTATGATCAGTACGGACACGCGGCCTTTGAACAGGGCGGCATGGGCGGCGGTGGATTTGGTGGCGGCGGCTTCGGCGGCGGCGCTGATTTCAGCGATATCTTTGGTGATGTATTTGGCGATATCTTCGGTGGCGGGCGTGGCCGTCAGCGCGCGGCGCGCGGCGCAGACCTGCGCTACAACATTGACCTGACGCTGGAAGAAGCGGTTCGCGGCGTCACCAAAGAGATCCGTATTCCGACGCTGGAAGAGTGTGACGTTTGCCACGGCAGCGGTGCGAAAGCGGGGACTCAGCCACAGACCTGCCCAACCTGTCACGGTTCCGGTCAGGTGCAGATGCGCCAGGGCTTCTTCGCGGTGCAGCAGGCCTGTCCGCACTGTCATGGTCGCGGTACGCTGATTAAAGATCCGTGCACCAAATGTCATGGTCACGGTCGCGTGGAGAAAACCAAAACGCTGTCCGTTAAGATCCCGGCAGGCGTCGATACGGGCGACCGCATCCGTCTGGCAGGTGAGGGTGAAGCCGGCGAGCACGGCGCACCGGCAGGCGATCTGTACGTTCAGGTTCAGGTGAAGCAGCACGCCATCTTCGAGCGTGAAGGTAACAACCTGTACTGTGAAGTGCCGATCAACTTTGCGATGGCGGCGCTGGGCGGCGAAATCGAAGTGCCGACGCTGGACGGTCGCGTTAACCTGAAAATCCCTGGCGAAACCCAGACCGGGAAACTGTTCCGCATGCGCGGCAAAGGCGTTAAATCCGTTCGCGGTGGCGCGCAGGGTGACCTGTTATGCCGCGTGGTCGTGGAAACGCCGGTCGGCCTGAACGATAAGCAGAAACAGCTGCTGAAAGAGCTTCAGGAAAGCTTTGGTGGCCCGACAGGTGAGAAAAACAGCCCGCGCTCCAAAAGCTTCTTCGATGGCGTCAAAAAATTCTTCGACGATTTAACCCGCTAACCCGCCAGCTGGTTACTATCATTTAAAGCCCGGAAGCGATTCCGGGCTTTTTGCTTTATAGCGTTATACCTCGGTTAAACTGAATCTATAACCAATATTAATCTGTTTTTACCGATATGTTTGCGCTGATATTATGGTTTTACCGAGGTATTGTTGTAAAAGAGAGTTTAAACGTGAAATTACTACACCGTTTCTTTAGCAGTGAGGCATCCGGCGGCGTCATCCTGATTATTGCTGCTGCGGCTGCCATGCTGCTCGCCAATATGGGCATGACACGCGATCTCTATCACGCATTTCTGGAAACGCCCGTCGAGCTGAAGGTCGGGGCGCTGGAAATTAATAAGAACATGCTGCTGTGGATCAACGATGCGCTGATGGCGGTGTTCTTCCTGCTGGTGGGCCTGGAGGTTAAACGTGAGCTGGTGAGCGGTTCGCTTGCCAGCCGTCAGCGTGCGGCGTTTCCGGTGATCGCGGCTATTGGCGGGATGATCGTTCCGGCGTTGCTCTTTCTCGCATTTGCGTGGCAGGATCCGGTTGCTCGTGACGGCTGGGCGATCCCGGCCGCAACGGATATCGCGTTTGCGCTCGGGGTCTTAGCCTTGCTCGGTAGCCGCGTCCCGGTAGCACTGAAAATTTTCCTGATGGCGCTGGCGATTATCGATGATCTTGGCGCTATTGTGATTATCGCGCTGTTCTACACCAGCGATCTGTCCGTTCTGTCGCTGAGCGTGGCGGCCGTGGCTATTGCGGTGCTGGCGTTGCTGAACGTCTTCAACGTCCGACGCACGGGGATTTATATTCTGGTGGGGATGGTGCTGTGGACGGCGGTGCTGAAGTCTGGCGTGCATGCCACGCTGGCGGGCGTCATCGTTGGCTTCTTTATTCCGCTGAAGGAACAGGACGGCAAATCGCCTGCCAGACAGCTGGAGCATGTGCTTCATCCGTGGGTGGGTTTTATGATCCTGCCGCTGTTTGCGTTTGCCAACGCGGGTGTTTCCCTGGCCGGGGTTACCCTGGACGGACTCACCTCTGTGCTGCCGCTGGGTATCATCGCCGGTCTGTTTATTGGTAAGCCGCTGGGCATCAGCCTGTTCTGCTGGCTGGCGCTGAAGCTGAAGCTGGCGTCATTGCCAAACGGAACCACCTTTAGCCAGATTATGGCCGTTGGCGTGCTGTGCGGTATTGGATTCACCATGTCGATCTTTATCTCGACGCTGGCGTTTGGCGCAAGCGCGCCTGAGCTTATCGTCTGGGCGAAACTCGGCATTCTTATCGGGTCGTTCCTGGCCGCGGTTATGGGTTACACCTTGTTGAAGGTGAAGTTGTCCGGACAGGCTGTCCAGACATAACAGGAAACCGGGAGAAGGGAAGCCTTCTCCCGATAAACTATCAGGGAGTGAAAAAGTGATGTCTCATTTGAACTATAACCATCTCTATTACTTCTGGCATGTCTACAAGCAGGGCTCGGTCGTGGGTGCCGCAGAGGCGCTCTACCTGACGCCACAGACTATCACCGGGCAAATCAAAGCTCTGGAAGAGCGCTTGCAGGGAAAGCTTTTTAAGCGGAAAGGGCGTGGCATTGAGCCGAGCGAGCTGGGTGAACTGGTATTCCGCTATGCGGACAAGATGTTCACCCTGAGCCAGGAGATGCTGGATATCGTTAACTATCGCAAAGAGTCGAACCTGCTCTTTGACGTGGGCGTGGCGGATGCGTTGTCCAAACGGCTGGTAAGCGGTGTGCTGGATGCGGCGGTGGTGGAAGATGAACAGATACATTTACGCTGCTTTGAGTCCACTCACGAGATGCTGCTGGAACAGCTGAGCCAGCATAAGCTGGATATGATTATTTCGGATTGTCCTATCGATTCCACGCAGCAGGAAGGCTTGTTCTCGGTGAAAATTGGCGAATGCGGTGTCAGTTTCTGGTGCATCAATCCACCGCCGGAAAAACCGTTTCCGGCTTGCCTGGAAGAGCGCCGCTTGCTGGTTCCGGGGAGGCGGTCCATGCTCGGACGTAAGCTGCTGAACTGGTTTAACTCGCAGGGGCTAAACGTAGAAATTCTCGGTGAGTTCGACGATGCGGCGCTGATGAAAGCCTTTGGCGAGGCGCACAACGCTATCTTCGTTGCCCCGACGCTGTATGCGCACGATCTCTATTCAGACGACAAGATTACCGAGATTGGCAGGGTGGATAACGTGATGGAAGAGTATCACGCCATATTCGCCGAAAGGATGATTCAGCATCCGGCGGTGCAGCGAATCTGCAACCGGGACTACTCGGCGCTGTTTACGCCGCCGGCAATCTGAAGGCATAAAAAAACCCGCGTTAAGCGGGTTCTTTCAAACAAGCAACAACAAGTGGCGATTAAGCCAGTTTGTTGATCTGCGCGGTCAGGTTTGCTTTATGACGCGCTGCTTTGTTTTTGTGGATCAGACCTTTAGCAGCCTGACGATCCACGATTGGTTGCATTTCGTTAAATGCGTTCTGCGCTGCAGCTTTGTCGCCAGCTTCGATTGCTGCGTATACTTTCTTGATGAAAGTACGCATCATAGAGCGACGGCTTGCATTGTGCTTACGAGCCTTTTCAGACTGAACGGCACGTTTCTTAGCTGATTTGATATTAGCCAAGGTCCAACTCCCAAATATGATCTATGTGGACAATTCAAAGGCCGAGGAATATGCCCTCTATACCTTCTTTTGTCAATGGATTTGTGCAAATAAGCGCCGTTAATGTGGCGACGCTACGTTACGTAGTGATGGCCCAGGATTCTACCAGCTTGTCGTTCGTGAATACAGCTTTTCGGCGTAAAAATCGCAGTTGGCGGGCAGATTTTTTTGCTGTGAAAGGTCAGCGTGATGAAATCATACGGCTTTCTGTTTAGCGTGAACAATCGCCGGTTAACCTTAACCGCTGTACAAGGTATACTTTGGCGATTTTCACTGTTTTGAGCCAGTCATGAAGCTGATACGCGGCATACATAATCTCAGTCAAGCCCCGCACGGGTGCGTGCTGACCATTGGTAATTTCGACGGCGTGCATCGTGGGCATCAGGCGCTGTTGCAGGGATTGCGTAAAGAAGGCGAGGCGCGAGGCCTGCCCGTCGTGGTGATGATTTTCGAGCCTCAGCCGCTGGAGCTGTTTGCAGGCGAGAAATCCCCCGCGCGGCTGACGCGTCTGCGTGAGAAGTTACGCTACCTGGCGGAGTCAGGGGTGGACTACGTCCTGTGTGTACGGTTCGACCGTCGTTTTGCCGCGCTGACCGCACAAAATTTTGTCAGCGACCTGTTGGTCAGGCAGCTTGGCGTGCAGTTTCTCGCCGTGGGCGATGATTTCCGCTTTGGCGCTGGTCGTCAGGGCGATTTCTTGTTATTACAGAAGGCTGGCCTGGAGTACGGGTTTGACGTCACCAGTACAATGACCTTCTGCGAGGGCGGCGTGCGCGTCAGCAGCACGGCGGTACGTCAGGCGCTGGCGAACGATGAACTGGACACGGCAGAAACGCTGCTGGGTCACCCGTTCACGATTTCAGGTCGCGTGGTCCATGGCGATGCGCTGGGCCGCACGATAGGTTTCCCGACGGCGAATATACCGCTGCGTCGTCAGGTCTCCCCGGTTAAAGGGGTCTATGCGGTGGAAGTGGCAGGACTGGGCGAGAAGCCTTTCTACGGCGTCGCCAACATTGGCACACGTCCAACGGTTGCCGGTGTGCGTCAACAGTTAGAAGTACACCTGCTGGACGTTGTAATGGACCTGTATGGTCGCCATATAGATGTGATACTGCGTAAAAAAATACGCAATGAACAGCGATTCGCTTCGCTGGATGAACTTAAGGCGCAAATCGCGCGAGATGAATTAACGGCCCGCGAGTTTTTTGGGCTTTAGAACCGGCTTAACTGCCTACGTGATAAATACGGAACCGAGAATCTGATGAGTGACTATAAATCAACCCTGAATTTGCCGGAAACAGGGTTCCCGATGCGCGGCGATCTCGCCAAGCGTGAACCGGGAATGCTGGCGCGTTGGACCGATGATGACCTGTACGGCATCATTCGTGCAGCCAAAAAAGGCAAAAAAACCTTCATTCTGCATGATGGCCCTCCATATGCGAATGGCAGCATTCATATTGGTCACTCTGTAAACAAGATTCTGAAAGACATTATCGTGAAGTCCAAAGGACTCGCGGGATATGACTCGCCTTACGTTCCGGGCTGGGACTGCCATGGTCTGCCAATTGAGCTGAAAGTGGAGCAAGAGTACGGTAAGCCGGGTGAGAAGTTCACCGCCGCAGAATTCCGCGCGAAATGCCGCGAATACGCTGCCACCCAGGTTGACGGTCAGCGCGCTGACTTTATCCGTCTGGGCGTGCTGGGCGACTGGTCGCATCCGTACCTGACCATGGATTTCAAAACCGAAGCCAACATCATCCGTGCGCTGGGTAAAATCATCGGCAACGGTCACCTGCACAAAGGCGCGAAGCCGGTGCACTGGTGTGTGGACTGCCGTTCTGCGCTGGCAGAAGCGGAAGTAGAGTATTACGACAAAACCTCGCCTTCTATCGACGTGGCGTTCGAAGCGGTCGATCAGGATGCGATCAAAGCTAAATTTGGTCTGCCTGGGATAAGCGGTCCAGTCTCGCTGGTTATCTGGACAACCACCCCGTGGACGCTGCCTGCTAACCGCGCGATCTCCCTCTCTGGCGAGTTTGAGTATGCGCTGGTGCAGATTGATGGCCGTGCGGTTATCCTGGCGAAAGACCTGGTCGAAAGCGTACTGAAACGCGCGAACATCACCGATTACACCGTGCTGGGCACCGTAAAAGGCGACGCGCTGGAACTGATGCGCTTCAAACACCCATTCCTGGACTTCGACGTTCCGGCGATTCTGGGCGACCACGTAACGCTGGACGCGGGTACCGGTGCGGTACATACCGCCGGTGGTCACGGCCCTGACGACTACAACATCAGCCTGAAGTACGGTCTGGAAATCGCCAACCCGGTTGGGCCGGACGGCTCCTACCTGCCTGGCACCTACCCGGCGCTGGACGGCATCAACGTCTTCAAAGCGAACGACATTATTGTCGACATGCTGCGCACCAGCGGCGCGCTGCTGCACGTTGAAAAAATGCAGCACAGCTATCCGTGCTGCTGGCGCCACAAGTCGCCAATCATCTTCCGTGCGACCCCGCAGTGGTTCGTCAGCATGGATCAGAAGGGCCTGCGCGAGCAGTCTCTGAAAGAGATCAAAGGCGTGCAGTGGATCCCGGACTGGGGCCAGGCGCGTATCGAATCCATGGTGGCTAACCGTCCTGACTGGTGTATCTCCCGTCAGCGCACCTGGGGCGTGCCGATGTCGCTGTTCGTGCACAAAGAGACGCAGGAACTGCATCCGAACACCCTGGAACTGATGGAAGAAGTGGCGAAACGCGTTGAAGTTGACGGCATTCAGGCGTGGTGGGATCTCGACGCCCGCGACATCCTGGGCGCGGACGCGGACAACTACGAGAAAGTGCCGGATACCCTGGACGTGTGGTTCGACTCCGGTTCAACCCATGCCTCTGTGGTTGACGTGCGCCCTGAGTTCGCCGGTCACGCTGCCGACATGTATCTCGAAGGCTCCGACCAACACCGCGGCTGGTTCATGTCATCCCTGATGATCTCCACCGCCATGAAGGGCAAAGCACCTTACCGTCAGGTACTGACTCACGGCTTCACCGTGGATGGTCAGGGCCGTAAGATGTCCAAGTCCATCGGTAACACCGTTTCGCCGCAGGACGTAATGAACAAGCTGGGCGCGGACATCCTGCGTCTGTGGGTAGCCTCTACCGACTACACCGGCGAAATGGCGGTGTCTGACGAGATCCTGAAGCGTGCTGCCGACAGCTATCGTCGTATCCGTAACACCGCGCGCTTCCTGCTGGCGAACCTGAACGGGTTCGATCCGGTAAAAGATATGGTGAAGCCGGAAGAGATGGTCGTGCTCGATCGCTGGGCGGTAGGCTGCGCGAAAGCGGCACAGGAAGATATCCTGAAAGCGTATGAGTCTTACGATTTCCACGAAGTGGTGCAGCGCCTGATGCGCTTCTGCTCCATCGAGATGGGCTCGTTCTACCTCGACATCATTAAAGACCGTCAGTACACCGCGAAAGCGGACAGCGTGGCGCGCCGCAGCTGTCAGTCTGCGCTGTACCACATCGCAGAAGCGCTGGTGCGCTGGATGGCGCCGATCATGTCCTTCACCGCGGATGAAATCTGGGGTTACCTGCCGGGCGACCGTGAGAAGTATGTCTTCACCGGCGAGTGGTATGAAGGTCTGTTCGATCTCTCCAGCACCGAAGCGATGAACGATGCCTACTGGGACGAGCTGCTGAAAGTGCGTGGCGAAGTGAACAAGGTTATCGAGCAGGCGCGCGCTGACAAGAAAGTCGGTGGCTCTCTGGAAGCGACGGTGACCCTGTACGCAGAGCCTGAGCTGGCCGCGAAGCTGACCGCGCTGGGCGATGAATTACGATTTGTCCTGTTGACCTCTGGTGCGAAAGTTGCGGATTATGCCGAGGCGTCTGCTGATGCTCAGCAGAGCGAACTGCTCAAAGGACTGAAGGTCGCGCTGAGCAAAGCCGACGGTGAAAAATGCCCGCGTTGCTGGCATTACACCACTGATGTCGGTCAGGTGGCGGAACACGCAGACATCTGCGGACGCTGTGTAAGCAACGTCGCCGGTGACGGCGAAAAACGTAAGTTTGCCTGATGAGTAAAACTCTCTGTTCAACAGGACTGCGCTGGCTGTGGCTGGTGGTGGTGGTGCTGATTATTGATTTGGGCAGCAAGTTCCTGATCCTCCAGAATTTCGCTCTGGGGGATACGGTCCCGCTGTTTCCGTCGCTTAACCTGCACTACGCCCGCAACTACGGTGCGGCGTTTAGTTTCCTTGCCGACAGCGGTGGCTGGCAGCGCTGGTTCTTCGCGGGTATCGCTATCGGTATCTGCGTCGTGCTGGCGGTGCTGATGTACCGCTCGAAGGCCACGCAAAAGCTGAATAACATCGCCTACGCGCTGATCATTGGCGGCGCGCTGGGTAACCTGTTTGACCGCCTGTGGCACGGCTTTGTGGTCGATATGATCGACTTCTACGTCGGCGACTGGCACTTCGCGACCTTTAACCTCGCCGATAGCGCAATATGCGTTGGTGCGGCGTTAATCGTGCTGGAAGGCTTCTTGCCTAAACCGGCAGCGAAAGAGCAGGCGTAACAAAACCAGCCGGGTGACGCGTAGCGATCCCGGCCTACAGAATTTGTGGCCCCCGTAGGCCCGGTAAGCGTAGCGCCACCGGGCAACAGGTGACCCAAAACAAGCGAGCAATTTGCATGTCTAAATCCGTACAGAGCAACAGCGCGGTTCTCGTTCACTTTACGCTGAAGCTGGATGACGGCTCTACGGCCGAATCCACCCGCAACAACGGCAAACCAGCCCTGTTTCGTCTTGGCGATACCTCCCTGTCTGAAGGTCTTGAGCAGCAGCTTCTCGGTCTGAAAGAGGGTGAGAAAAAAGCCTTTTCGCTGGAGCCGGATGCCGCGTTTGGCGTGCCAAGCCCGGATCTGATCCAGTACTTCTCCCGTCGTGAGTTTATGGACGCGGGTGAACCGGAGATCGGGGCAATTATGCTCTTTACCGCTATGGACGGCAGCGAAATGCCTGGCGTGATCCGCGAAATCAACGGCGACTCGATTACCGTTGACTTCAACCATCCGCTTGCCGGGCGCACTGTCCATTTTGATGTAGAAGTGCTGGAGATCGATCCGGCACTGGAGGCCTGAAATGCAGATCCTGTTGGCTAACCCGCGCGGTTTTTGCGCCGGTGTAGACCGCGCTATCAGCATTGTTGAAAACGCGCTGGAGATTTACGGCGCGCCGATTTACGTGCGTCACGAAGTGGTGCACAACCGCTACGTGGTCGACAGCCTGCGCGAGCGCGGTGCGATTTTTATCGAGCAGATCAGCGAAGTGCCGGACGGCGCAATTCTCATCTTCTCCGCGCACGGCGTCTCGCAGGCGGTACGCAACGAGGCGAAAAACCGCGATCTGACCGTTTTCGATGCCACCTGTCCGCTGGTGACCAAAGTGCATATGGAAGTGGCGCGCGCCAGCCGTCGCGGTGAAGAGTCAATTCTGATTGGTCACGCCGGTCACCCGGAAGTGGAAGGCACCATGGGCCAGTACAGCAACCCGGAAGGGGGCATGTATCTGGTTGAGTCACCGGAAGACGTCTTTACGCTGAATGTGAAAAACGAAGCCCGACTGTCGTTTATGACCCAGACGACGCTTTCCGTGGACGACACCTCAGACGTGATTGACGCCCTGCGCCAGCGCTTCCCGAAAATCGTCGGGCCGCGCAAAGATGATATCTGCTACGCAACCACCAACCGTCAGGAAGCCGTGCGCGCGCTGGCTGAACAGGCGGACGTGGTGCTGGTGGTCGGCTCGAAAAACTCCTCTAACTCTAACCGTCTGGCCGAACTGGCGCAGCGTATGGGGAAAGCGGCGTTTTTAATCGACGACGCAACGGACATTCAGGAAGCGTGGGTGAAAAACGCGGTCTGCGTCGGTGTTACCGCAGGCGCTTCAGCGCCGGATATTCTGGTGCAGAACGTCATTGCCCGCTTGCAAGAGCTGGGCGGTGGCGAAGCGGTGCCGCTGGAAGGCCGCGAAGAGAACATTGTCTTTGAAGTGCCGAAAGAGTTGCGTATTGACGCGCGAGAAGTGGAATAGTTCTTTATCTGATGAAAGGCCAGCACCTCCTGTGCTGGCCTTTTTTTTGCCCCAAACTTTATCGTGACGACAAAATCATGTCTTTTACTGATATTTAAGTCGGTTTCACGTTAAATTCTAATTATCGGTGTTTTCAGTTGGCAGGCTTTGCCAAGGCTGGTTAATCTGAAAACGGTTTACATCATTTTAACGTAAGAGAATAACTATGCATGATGCACAGATCCGCGTTGCTATTGCGGGCGCGGGTGGACGTATGGGTCGCCAGCTGATTCAGGCGGCACTACAGATGGATGGCGTGGCACTCGGCGCGGCGCTGGAGCGTGAGGGTTCATCCCTGCTGGGAGCCGATGCAGGCGAACTGGCGGGCGCGGGCAAGACAGGCGTAACCGTACAGAGCAGCCTTGAGGCAGTGAAAGAAGACTTTGATGTGTTCATCGACTTTACCCGTCCGGAAGGCACCCTGGCTCATCTGGCGTTTTGCCGTCAGCACGGTAAAGGGATGGTGATTGGTACCACTGGTTTCGATGATGCCGGTAAACAGGCCATTCAGGACGCAGCCACCGACATTGCGATTGTCTTCGCTGCGAACTTTAGCGTCGGCGTTAACCTCATGCTGAAACTGCTGGAAAAGGCAGCGAAGGTGATGGGCAATTATACCGACATTGAGATTGTTGAAGCACACCACCGCTATAAAGTTGATGCTCCATCAGGCACGGCGCTGGCGATGGGCGAAGCGATTGCTCATGCACTTGATAAAGATTTAAAAGAGTGCGCGGTCTATACCCGTGAAGGACATACCGGCGAACGCGTGCCCGGGACAATTGGTTTCGCAACCGTTCGTGCAGGCGATATCGTCGGTGAACATACGGCGATGTTCGCCGATATTGGCGAACGTGTTGAGATTACCCACAAAGCGTCAAGCCGCATGACGTTTGCGAATGGTGCAGTTCGCGCCGCTTTGTGGCTTAACGCGAAGGAAAAGGGTCTTTTTGATATGCGAGATGTGCTTGATCTCAATAATTTGTAAGCGATATTACCCATCGTGATGTGGTTATTGCAGTCGTAATTACTTGATTGCATGGGGCAATAATTTATTGCCCTCTTATTTTATCCGTTTTAGATAAAAAATAACGATTAGGCGGTATAAAGCTTATTGATATGCCATTTTTATGTGAAATATATGTAAATTTTGACCATATGGTCCACTTTTTGTCATCCACCTCCCTAAAATTCTAACAAACCTGCCGCGCAAGCGTTTTCCGGAATGATTTACCTGATCTTTTTGCCCATTAAATCCCATTCCAGATGCCAGGCTTGCAAAAGAATAAACAAAACTCCCGTTTTAAGTTGACTTTTACATGGCAAATCCCCAGAATGCCGCCGTTTGCCAAAAATCCGCTGGCAACACATTTGCATTGATCCATGACATGGTTATGAATTAATATGCAAATAAAGTGAGTGAATATTCTCTGGAGGGTGTTTTGATTAAGTCAGCGCTATTGGTTCTGGAAGACGGAACCCAGTTTATCGGTCGGGCCATAGGGGCAACGGGTTCGGCGGTTGGGGAAGTCGTTTTCAATACTTCAATGACCGGTTATCAAGAAATCCTCACTGATCCTTCCTATTCTCGCCAAATCGTTACTCTTACTTATCCTCATATCGGCAATGTCGGCACCAATGCGGCTGACGAAGAATCCTCTCAGGTACATGCGCAAGGCCTGGTCATTCGCGACCTGCCGCTGATTGCCAGCAACTTCCGCAACACCGAAGACCTCTCTTCTTACCTGAAGCGCCATAACATTGTGGCGATTGCCGATATCGATACCCGTAAGCTGACGCGTCTGCTGCGCGAGAAGGGCGCACAAAACGGTTGTATCATCGCAGGGGATAACCTCGATGCGACGCTGGCGCTGGAAAAAGCGAAAGCCTTCCCGGGTCTGAACGGTATGGACCTGGCGAAAGAAGTGACCACGGCGGAAGCCTACAGCTGGACGCAGGGTAGCTGGACGCTGGAAGGCGACCTGCCGGAAGCGAAACCGGAAAGCGAGCTGCCGTTCCACGTGGTGGCCTACGATTTTGGCGCCAAGCGCAACATCCTGCGTATGCTGGTTGACCGTGGCTGCCGCCTGACGGTCGTCCCGGCACAAACGTCTGCGGAAGATGTTCTGAAGATGAACCCGGACGGCATCTTCCTCTCTAACGGCCCTGGCGACCCGGCGCCGTGCGATTATGCCATCGCTGCCATCAAGTCCTTCCTGGAAACCGATATCCCGGTATTCGGCATCTGCCTCGGCCATCAGCTGCTGGCGCTGGCGAGCGGTGCGAACACCGTCAAGATGAAGTTCGGCCACCACGGTGGTAACCACCCGGTGAAAGATATCGATAACAACACGGTGATGATCACCGCACAAAACCACGGCTTCGCCGTCGATGAAGCGACGATGCCGGCTAACCTGCGCGTGACCCATAAGTCGCTGTTCGATGGTACCTTGCAGGGTATCCATCGTACCGATAAGCCAGCGTTCAGCTTCCAGGGCCACCCGGAAGCGAGCCCGGGCCCGCACGACGCCGCGCCGCTGTTCGATCACTTCATCGAACTTATCGAGCAATACCGTAAGACCGCTAAATAATCAGGAGCTGAGAAGACCATGCCAAAACGTACAGACATAAAAAGCATCCTGATCCTTGGCGCTGGCCCGATCGTTATCGGCCAGGCCTGCGAATTCGACTACTCCGGCGCGCAGGCGTGTAAAGCCCTGCGTGAAGAGGGTTACCGCGTTATCCTGGTGAACTCTAACCCGGCGACCATCATGACCGACCCGGAAATGGCTGATGCAACCTACATTGAGCCGATTCACTGGGAAGTGGTACGCAAAATTATCGAGAAAGAGCGTCCGGACGCGGTGCTGCCGACCATGGGCGGCCAGACGGCGCTGAACTGTGCGCTGGAGCTGGAGCGTCAGGGCGTGCTGGAAGAGTTCGGCGTGACCATGATCGGTGCGACCGCCGACGCGATTGATAAAGCAGAAGACCGTCGCCGCTTCGACGTGGCAATGAAAAAAATTGGCCTTGATACCGCGCGTTCCGGTATCGCGCACAATATGGAAGAAGCGCTGGCCGTTGCGGCAGAAGTGGGCTATCCGTGCATCATCCGTCCATCGTTCACCATGGGCGGCACCGGCGGCGGCATTGCCTACAACCGCGAAGAGTTTGAAGAGATTTGTGAGCGCGGCCTGGATCTCTCCCCAACCAAAGAGCTGCTGATTGATGAATCGCTGATTGGCTGGAAAGAGTACGAGATGGAAGTGGTGCGTGATAAAAACGACAACTGCATCATCGTCTGCTCCATCGAAAACTTCGACGCGATGGGGATCCACACCGGCGACTCTATCACCGTTGCGCCAGCTCAGACGCTGACCGACAAAGAGTACCAAATCATGCGTAACGCCTCGATGGCGGTACTGCGTGAAATCGGCGTGGAAACCGGCGGCTCTAACGTGCAGTTCTCGGTGAACCCGAAAACCGGCCGTCTGATTGTTATCGAAATGAACCCGCGCGTGTCCCGTTCCTCCGCGCTGGCCTCCAAAGCCACCGGCTTCCCGATTGCGAAAGTGGCGGCGAAACTGGCGGTGGGTTATACCCTCGACGAGCTGATGAACGACATCACCGGTGGCCGCACCCCTGCGTCCTTCGAGCCGTCCATCGACTACGTTGTGACCAAAATTCCACGCTTTAACTTCGAGAAATTTGCAGGCGCGAACGACCGTCTGACCACCCAGATGAAATCCGTTGGTGAAGTCATGGCGATTGGCCGCACGCAGCAGGAATCCCTGCAAAAAGCGCTGCGCGGCCTGGAAGTGGGCGCGACCGGCTTTGACCCGAAAGTCAGCCTGGACGACCCGGAAGCGCTGACCAAAATCCGCCGTGAGCTGAAAGACGCGGGCGCAGAGCGTATCTGGTACATCGCCGATGCCTTCCGCGCGGGCCTGTCCGTCGACGGTGTATTTAACCTGACTAACATTGACCGCTGGTTCCTGGTGCAGATTGAAGAGCTGGTGCGTCTGGAAGAGAAAGTGGCGGAGCTGGGCATCAACGGCCTGGACGCTGACTTCCTGCGTATGCTGAAGCGTAAAGGCTTCGCCGATGCGCGTCTGGCTAAACTGGCGGGCGTGCGCGAAGCGGAGATCCGCAAGCTGCGCGACCAGTATGACCTGCATCCGGTTTACAAGCGCGTGGACACCTGTGCGGCAGAGTTCTCGACCGATACCGCGTACATGTACTCCACCTATGAAGACGAGTGCGAAGCGAACCCGTCCGTCGACCGCGACAAGATTATGGTGCTGGGCGGCGGTCCAAACCGTATCGGCCAGGGCATCGAGTTTGACTACTGCTGCGTACACGCCTCTCTGGCGCTGCGCGAAGACGGTTACGAGACTATTATGGTCAACTGTAACCCGGAAACGGTCTCTACCGATTATGACACCTCCGACCGCCTCTACTTCGAGCCGGTTACCCTGGAAGACGTGCTGGAAATCGTGCGCATCGAGAAGCCAAAAGGCGTGATCGTGCAGTACGGCGGCCAGACTCCGCTGAAGCTGGCGCGCGCGCTGGAAGCAGCAGGTGTACCGGTTATCGGCACCAGCCCGGATGCGATTGACCGTGCGGAAGACCGCGAGCGTTTCCAGCAGGCGGTTGACCGTCTCAAGCTGAAACAGCCGGCGAACGCCACCGTGACCGCGATTGAAATGGCCGTTGAGAAAGCGAAAGAGATCGGCTACCCGCTGGTGGTGCGTCCATCCTACGTACTGGGCGGCCGCGCGATGGAAATCGTCTACGACGAAGCGGACCTGCGTCGCTACTTCCAGACGGCGGTGAGCGTTTCCAACGATGCGCCAGTGCTGCTCGACCGCTTCCTCGACGACGCGGTTGAAGTCGACGTGGATGCCATCTGCGACGGCGAAATGGTGCTGATTGGCGGCATCATGGAGCACATCGAGCAGGCGGGCGTGCACTCGGGTGACTCCGCCTGTTCTCTGCCAGCGTATACCCTGAGCCAGGAGATTCAGGACGTGATGCGCCAGCAGGTGCAGAAGCTGGCCTTCGAGCTTCAGGTTCGCGGCCTGATGAACGTTCAGTTCGCGGTAAAAGACAACGAAGTCTATCTGATTGAAGTCAACCCGCGTGCGGCGCGTACCGTACCGTTTGTCTCTAAAGCGACCGGTATTCCGCTGGCGAAAGTGGCGGCGCGCGTGATGGCTGGCCAGACGCTGGCTCAGCAGGGCGTCACGAAAGAAATCATCCCGCCGTACTACTCGGTGAAAGAGGTGGTGCTGCCGTTCAACAAATTCCCGGGCGTTGACCCGCTGTTAGGGCCAGAGATGCGCTCTACCGGGGAAGTAATGGGCGTGGGCCGCACCTTCGCAGAAGCGTTTGCGAAAGCGCAGCTGGGCAGTAGCTCCACCATGAGAAAATCTGGCCGTGCGCTGCTCTCCGTTCGCGAAGGCGATAAAGAGCGCGTGGTTGACCTGGCCGCCAAGCTGCTGAAACAGGGCTTCGAGCTGGACGCCACTCACGGTACGGCGATTGTGTTGGGTGAAGCGGGTATCAACCCGCGTCTGGTGAACAAAGTGCATGAAGGTCGTCCGCACATTCAGGATCGTATCAAGAATGGCGAATATACCTACATCATCAACACCACCGCAGGACGCCAGGCGATTGAAGACTCCAAGCTGATTCGCCGCAGCGCGCTGCAATACAAAGTGCACTACGACACCACCCTGAACGGCGGTTTCGCAACAGCGATGGCGCTGAATGCGGATGCCACCGAGAAGGTGATTTCGGTGCAGGAAATGCACGCGCAGATTAGCAAGTAACCCCCATTGCCCGGTACCGTTCGGTTACCGGGCAATTTTCCCATCTTAAGAACCTTCTGGTTTTTCATCCGCTTTCAGTCAGTTAGCCTAAAATAGTTAGGTCGATAACGAAAATTCAACTGAGAGCAGGGGAATACACCATGCAAAATAAATTACTGATCGCTTCCGTTCTGGCTGCCACCGCAATGTTCACCGTGGCGGGCTGTTCGTCCAATCAGGCCGTAAAAACCACCGATGGCAAAACGATTGTTACTGACGGGAAACCGCAGGTGGATGACGATACCGGTCTGGTATCGTACAAAAACGCCGAAACCGGTCAAACTGAACAGATTAACCGCGACCAGGTTAAATCAATGGGTGAGCTGGATAACTAAAAAAAAGCAGTGGCACATGCCACTGCTTTTTTGCTTCAGAATGATCGATTACCACCGATGGTTTAACAAAATATGACCGCCGTATGCGGCATAGCTGTTTTCACCCCATTCGCCGCTGGCTCGCAGGGAGATTGTCGTGGTTTCGTTCAGGTTGCCGGTTACGCCCAGCTCTAACTGACCACGATCTTCCGGCGTATCGTTGCTGACGGTCTCGTCGTTGAATGCCAGATCGTTTTGACCAGCACCTTTCAACCAGTTAACCGCGACGTACGGCTGCCAGGCCTTGACGTCCTTCTGCTGGAAGTAGCTTGCTTTAACGCCGAGACGACCAAAGACGCTGTCGTTGTCCAGGGTAGTGACGCGTACGCCGTCGCGATCGGTATGATTTTCCTGATCGAGATAGCTGTAGATCACCTGCGCCTGCGGCTCGATCTTCCAGGTACGTTCATTTTCTGACTGGATAACCCACGCGTGGCCGACTTCAACAGACGCGGCGAAACCTTCGCTATCGTAGTCTTCGTCGTTGCGGTTGCTGGTGACTTTGTTGTTGTACCAGCTGTATGCGGCCCAGGTATCAACGTAGCTGCCCAGACGTAATTTCTGATCTTCCTGCCAGGTGGCGTAAAGCCCAACATTGAAACCATCAACCTTACCCTGAGCGTCACGCACGTTGTGCTTCGCATCAGAGTGGGTCTTCGCCTGGCCTGCACCGAACATCCCGCCAGCACGCAGGATACAGTTATCCATTGGCTTGCTCATGAAATCGCTGCCGACTTGCAGTACGGTCGTGGTGGTGTCATAGCTGACTTTATCGCCACCCGCATCGTTCTCGTGATAGCGACCCTTAACGTACATCCAGGTGTTCAGGTCGTCTTCATTGCGGAAGGTGATCTGGTCGCGATCGTCACGTTTATGCAGGAACATGCCCTGTGCGGCAAGGTAGTTGCCTAAGTACGCACCCACTTCAGGCGCCATGACTTCCGGCGCATTGTTACCGCCGTTGTCAGTGCTACCACCGTTGTCGGTGTTGCCGCCGTTGTCAGTGTTACCGCCGTTGTCGGTGTTACCGCCGTTGTCGGTGTTGCCGCCGTTGTCAGTGTTACCGCCGTTATCGGTGTTACCGCCGTT
>NZ_KI535607.1:1895688-2075688 GCF_000492855.1 Enterobacter sp. MGH 38
GTGTTACCGCCGTTGTCGGTGTTACCGCCGTTGTCGGTGTTGCCGCCGTTGTCAGTGTTACCGCCGTTATCGGTGTTACCGCCGTTATCGGTGTTACCGCCGTTATCGGTGTTGCCGCCGTTATCGGTGTTGCCGCCGTTATCGGTGTTGCCGCCATCATCGGTATTGCCACCGTCATCGGTGTCGTCAGAAGGATCATCAGAAGGCGTCGCCTTTGATTCCAGATACCAGTTGCCGTCACTGTGCTGGTAGAGGTTATATTCCCAGGCGCCTGCGACGACCGGTTTTGCCAGCGTCAGTTGGGCTTCGGAACTGCCGCCGATGCTGACAATTTCCATACCGTTAATGGTTTGCGCGCCTGCGCCGCCAATGTTGGTAATGCTGACGCCGGACTGACCGAAGCTGCTGCCCGTAATAGTGAGGTGGTCAGTTGGTGAATTATCTTCACCCAGGGTGCTGTTCATCACAATCTGGCTACCGTCAGAGCCGGTGTAGTCGCCATTAATCGTAAAATTATTGCCAACGCTATTATCAGCCGCACTGAGTAACAGCGTACCACCATTAGTCACGTTGCCGTTGATGGTATCGACGCCGGAAGCGCTGAGCGTGGAGTTACCCTGGACGGCATTCCATGCCGCCAGCGTACCGCCGCTAAGAACCGCGATGTTGTTGTTCACTTCGCCTGCGGTGGCAAAGGTCGCGCCATTTTCAACGGTAACAGTGGCGTTACTGCCCTTGACGCCGAGCGTTGCGCCGGTGGAGACCAGCGTGGTGCCGCCGTGCAGAACCGTATCCCCTGTGTAGCTATTTTTGCCCGTCAGGGTCAGGGTGTTGGAGTCTACTTTTTCGACGTTACCGCTACCGGTCATGTCGGTGGCGAAAGTGAAATCGCTACCCTGATTGAAAATGACGGTACCGTTGTTGGTGATCCCACCGCTGAGCATCGCAGTTTTTTCGCCATCGCCCAGTTGCAGCGAGGCGTGTTTGGCCACCCGCGTATTACCGGTGTTGGATACTTCGCCCGCCAGGGTTAACGCGCCCTTGTCTATCATCAAGGAGTCGCCAGAGCCAATAATGTCAATATCGCCCGACAGCGCCCAGTTTTCGCCGTTCATTGTGACGCTGGCAAAACCGTCCCCTTCATTCAGACCCACAAAATTGCTGTCTTCTGTACCGGTGCCGATCAGAGTGAGGGTGTTTCCCGTGGAATTGGTGGAAATAACGTCACCAACAAGGACGGAACCCGTATCAAGCACCAGCGTGTTATTTTTATTGCTGGCAAACATTATAGCGGCTGTATTACCACTAATCGTTCCGCTATTCTTGATATCCAATTTTGCAGTATCTTTTACATTGATACCGTTCTCGGTTCCCTGCACAAGGGCACTGTTAGTAAGCTTGGTGTTGCCATTAGTTGCCGTAATAGCATCACCATTTGTACCGATAATTGCGCCACTGTTATTAATGCCAATACCATACCGAGTACTTAGACCCGTTTTTCCTTTTATCATTCCGGTGCTGGTATTGATAATGTTTACTGCGGAAGAGTTTTCGCCGACAAACATGCCATTTTCCGCACCGATAATATTTCCACTGTTATTAAAATCACCGAGCATTGACTGAATATTAACAGCATTCGCGGTGGTGGAGGAAATGGTTGCACCGATGTCGTTATTAATTAAAATGCGCTGTTCACCAGTATTAATATCCAGGCCATTTCCCGTGCCAGAAATATTGCCATAATTAGTGGTAGTAGTGGTAGTAAACCCAGTGACAGACACCGCCGCTTCACTACCCGCGGAGGATATCGTCACGTCTTTATTAATAACATATTCAGCATCGGCTGAAAAATCTTGAGGGACTGAGGTTGATTGATCAATGATTGCAGAAAATGCAACCGCGGGGGTGCATATCAACAAAGCAGGAAATATCTTCCCTAGAGTTTTGGTTGTATTATTTAATTTGAAGAATTTTTTGCTCATGTACACATCCATTTGAGTGAGAAGGAACATCAGATAACGTGTGTAAAACGTATATTGACTATCTTTAAGGTTGAGCTCAAAACAAAAAAGCATAAAATTATTATTTTTTCAATGAGTTATGTACAGGTTGATTTATTAAAATATGACTTAAGATAATCTAAAAATATTCGTTAAAAATATGAGTCTGCATAATCATTTTGCAGGGTTAATTCGTCGCTAGCGTGGTGCTCCTTCTTTCGCGTCAGTCGCGTTTGTATGGCGACAAAGGTTGCCAATCCTTGCGATTTGCTTTGAAGCGGTCGTTAGCCTCTTTCAGTTGGGGGGGGAACTGTCTACACTCATTGCTACAAGAAAAGCAGAAGACAGGCATATTCATGGTTCTGATAATTTATGCGCACCCCTATCCGCAGCATTCGCATGCGAATAAGCGGATGCTTGAGCAGGCAAGGACGCTCGAAAACGTAGAGATACGTTCCCTCTATCAACTCTATCCTGATTTTAATATCGATGTCGCCGCCGAACAGGAGGCGCTCTCTCGTGCCGATCTGATCGTCTGGCAGCATCCGATGCAGTGGTACAGCACCCCTCCGCTGCTGAAATTGTGGATCGACAAAGTTTTCTCCCACGGTTGGGCATACGGACACAACGGCAACGCGCTTCATGGCAAAAGCCTGATGTGGGCTGTTACCACCGGCGGGGGGGAAAGCCATTTTGAGATTGGCGCCTTCCCCGGATTTGACGTGCTGGCGCAGCCGCTCCAGGCTACTGCCCTTTACTGCGGTCTGAACTGGCTTCCGCCTTTTGCGATGCACTGTACCTTTGTCTGCGACGATGAAACCTTGCAGGCGCAGGCTCGTCACTACAAACAACGCTTACTTGAGTGGCAGGAGACGCACAATGGATAGCCATACGCTGATACAGGCGCTGATTTACCTCGGCGCGGCGGCATTAATTGTGCCCGTGGCGGTTCGTCTGGGGCTGGGCTCGGTGCTCGGCTATCTGATTGCCGGGTGTGTAATTGGCCCCTGGGGTTTTCGGCTGGTGACGGATGCCGAGTCGATCCTGCATTTTGCGGAGATCGGCGTGGTGCTTATGCTGTTCGTGATTGGCCTGGAGTTGGATCCGCAGCGGCTGTGGAAACTGCGCGCCTCGGTGTTTGGCGGAGGTGCTCTGCAAATGCTGGCCTGCGGTCTGCTGTTGGGCGGGTTCTGCATTCTGCTCGGGATGGAGTGGAAAGTCGCGGAGTTGATCGGCATGACGCTGGCGCTCTCCTCGACGGCTATTGCCATGCAGGCTATGAACGAGCGTAACCTGACGGTGTCGCAAATGGGGCGCAGCACCTTCTCCGTACTGTTGTTCCAGGATATTGCTGCCATCCCGCTGGTGGCGATGATCCCGCTGCTGGCAACCAGCGGCGCATCAACGACGCTGGGGGCATTTGCCTTATCAGCGCTGAAGGTTGTTGGTGCGCTGGCGCTGGTTGTTCTGCTTGGTCGCTACGTAACGCGTCCGCTGCTGCGCTTTGTTGCTCGCTCTGGCCTGCGCGAAGTATTCAGCGCCGTTGCGTTATTCCTGGTGTTTGGTTTTGGATTGCTGCTTGAAGAGGCCGGGCTGTCGATGGCAATGGGCGCCTTCCTCGCGGGGGTCTTACTGGCTAGCTCCGAATACCGTCACGCGCTGGAAAGCGATATCGAGCCGTTTAAAGGATTGCTGCTGGGGCTGTTTTTCATCGGCGTCGGGATGTCTATCGACTTCGGGACGCTGGTGACCCATCCGCTGCGCATCATCATTCTGCTGGTAGGTTTCCTGGTCATTAAAATGGCGATGCTGTGGCTGATCGCCCGCCCGTTAAACGTGCCAAAACCGCAGCGCCGCTGGTTTGCCGTGCTGCTGGGGCAGGGGAGTGAGTTTGCTTTCGTGGTCTTTGGCGCAGCGCAGATGGCAAATGTACTCGATCCGGAATGGGCAAAAGCGCTGACGCTGGCGGTTGCGCTGTCGATGGCCGCAACGCCGATCCTGCTGGTGTTGCTGACGCGTCTGGAAAAAACGGGAAGCGAACAGGAACGAGAAGCCGATGAGATCGACGAGGAGCAGCCGCGGGTGATCATCGCCGGATTTGGCCGCTTCGGGCAGATTACCGGCCGTTTACTGCTCTCCAGCGGAGTCAAAATGGTTATCCTCGATCACGATCCTGACCATGTGGATACGCTGCGTAAATTCGATATGAAAGTATTTTACGGTGATGCGACCCGGGTTGATCTGCTGGAATCCGCCGGCGCGGCGAAGGCCGAGGTGCTGATTAACGCCATCGACGATCCAGAGACCAGTATGCAGATGGTTGAGCTGGTCAAAGAGCATTTTCCGCATCTGACCATTATCTCTCGTGCGCGCGATGTGGATCATTACATCCAGCTCCGTCAGGCGGGTGTGGCAGCCCCTGAACGTGAAACCTTCGAAGGGGCGCTCAAATCTGGCCGCATGGCGCTTGAAAGCCTGGGACTTGGCGCGTATGAAGCGCGTGAGCGTGCCGATTTATTCCGCCGTTTTAACCATGAGATGGTGGAAGAGATGGTGGCGATGGCGAGCAGTACGGCAACCGAACGCGCTGCGGTGTTTAAACGCACCAGCACCATGCTGACGGAGATCATCAACGAGGATCGTAATCACCTGTCGCTGGTTCAGCGCCACGGATGGCAAGGAACGGAAGAGGGCAAGCATACCGGTGATCCTGAGGATGAACCGGAGAGTAAACCCTCTGCGTGAAGTGGAGTTGCCAGCAATATTAAAAAATTTCTAATTCTTTACCCTGCCGCCAGTCGACGAAAGATTAAGCTTTCCGTATAGTGGCGGCAATTTTTTGCATCCGGGAAATTTTCAATGATCAGTCTGATTGCAGCGCTGGCGGTAGACCGCGTTATCGGCATGGAAAACGCCATGCCGTGGAACCTGCCTGCCGATCTCGCATGGTTTAAACGTACTACGTTAAACAAGCCGGTAGTGATGGGCCGCCTGACCTGGGAGTCGATTGGTCGTCCATTGCCGGGTCGTAAGAATATTGTGATCAGTAGCCAGCCGGGCACTGACGATCGCGTGCAGTGGGTTAAGTCCGTTGATGAAGCCATTGCCGCCTGCGGCGATGCCGAAGAGATCATGGTGATCGGCGGCGGGCGTGTGTATGAGCAGTTCCTGCCAAAAGCGCAGAAACTGTATCTGACGCACATTGATGCGGAAGTGGAAGGGGATACCCATTTCCCGGATTACGATCCGGACGAGTGGGAGTCTGTATTCAGTGAGTTTCACGATGCGGATGCGCAAAACTCGCACAGCTACTGCTTCGAAATTCTGGAACGTCGTTAACGGTTTTATCCTCTCCTCGAAGGGAGAGGATAAACATCTTCAGGAGGCGACCGCCTCACCTTCGCCTAAGTCCAGCTGTCGGTTGGATGGCTGCACAAAGTAGGTCTTATCTTCCCAGCGTAAGCAGGTTAAATCCCCGCCCCAGCAGCATCCGGTATCCAGCGCGTAGATATTTTCCGGGGTGCCTTTTCCTTCCAGCGATGCCCAGTGCCCAAATACCACGCTATATTCGTTTGTCACGGGGCCCGGAATGGCAAACCACGGCTTAAGCGGCGCAGGCGCATTTTCCGGCGTATCTTTGCAATACATATCCAGCTGTCCGTTCGGGAAGCAGTAGCGCATGCGCGTAAAGGCATTGGTGATAAAACGCAGTCGCGCCAGGCCGCTGAGATCATCACTCCAGTTATTTGGCATGTCGCCGTACATCGCATCGAGGAAGAACGGGTAGGAGTCGCTCGCCAGCACCGCTTCGGTGTCGCGCGCGCAGGTTTTTGCCGTCTCAAGATCCCACTGAGGCGTGATGCCGGCATGCGCCATCACCAGTTTTTTCTCTTCGTCAATCTGTAGCAGTGGCTGGCGACGCAGCCAGTTGAGCAACTCATCGGCATCCGGCGCTTCCAGCAGGGGGGTAATGCGATCTTTCGGCTTATTACGGCTGATCCCGGCGTATACGGCCAGCAGATGCAGATCGTGGTTGCCCAGCACCATGCGCACGCTGTCGCCCAGCGATTTGACATAGCGGAGGACGTCCAGGGAACCGGGACCGCGCGCCACTAAGTCGCCCGTCAGCCAGAGCGTATCCTGCCCGGGGGTGAAGTCGACCTGTTTTAATAATGCGATCAGTTCATCGTAGCAACCGTGAACGTCGCCAATCAGATATGTAGACATTAGATTAATGAATAAGTGTAGGTACGGCGAGACGGAATACGGGAATAGCAATGCGGAAAGCATTACCGTCGGCATCGACCATTTCGTAATGGCCCTGCATGGTACCCAGCGGCGTTTCAATTACCGCGCCGCTGGTGTACTGATACTCTTCGCCAGGGGCGATATGGGGTTGTTCACCGACCACACCTTCGCCCTGGACTTCAATTTCACGGCCATTGCCGTTGGTGATAAGCCAGTAGCGCCCGAGCAGTTGCACAGGCATCCGCCCCAGATTGCGAATGGTTACGGTATAAGCAAAGACAAAACGTTCTTCATCCGGTGTGGATTGGGACTCAATGTAGACGCTTTGAACCTGAACACAGACGCGGGGCGAATCAATCATGGCTTAGCTCTCCTTCGGCGGCGCATTGTCGCTGATGTAATTAGCCAGCTTGCAGTACTGCTCTACGGAAATATTTTCCGCACGCATTGCCGGGTCGATGCCCAACTCAGCTAATACGTCAACGGTAAACAGATTGCCAAGGCTGTTACGAATCGTTTTACGGCGCTGGTTAAAGGCTTCTGTCGTGATACGGCTCAGCACGCGCAGGTCTTTGACCGGGTACGGCATCGTTTTATGTGGCACCAGGCGCACAACCGCAGAATCTACCTTTGGCGGTGGCGTGAATGCGGAAGGCGGTACTTCTAATACCGGGATCACGTTGCAGTAATATTGCGCCATCACGCTTAAACGACCATACGCTTTACTGTTCGGCCCTGCAACCAGACGGTTAACGACCTCTTTTTGCAACATGAAGTGCATGTCGGCAATGGCATCAGTATAGCTAAACAGATGGAACATCAGCGGGGTGGAGATGTTGTACGGCAGGTTACCGAACACGCGCAGCGGCTGTCCCATTTTTTCTGACAGTTCGCCAAAGTTCATGGTCATCGCATCCTGCTGATAAATCGTCAGCTTCGGCCCGAGGAACGGGTGCGTTTGCAGACGCGCGGCCAGATCGCGGTCGAGTTCGATAACGGTCAGTTCGTCGAGGCGTTCGCCTACCGGCTCGGTCAGCGCGGCAAGTCCCGGGCCGATTTCGACCATGGCCTGACCTTTCTGCGGATTAATGGCAGAAACGATACTGTCGATCACAAACTGATCGTTGAGGAAGTTTTGCCCGAAGCGTTTACGGGCTAAGTGGCCCTGATGGACTCGATTAGTCATTGAGTATTAACAATCATTTTGATGGCGAGATTAAGCGCCGTAATAAAACTGCCGACATCCGCTTTTCCCTGGCCTGCCAGATCCAGCGCAGTACCGTGGTCAACGGACGTTCGAATAAAGGGTAAACCGAGGGTGATATTCACCCCGCGGCCAAAGCCCTGGTATTTTAGCACGGGCAGACCCTGATCGTGGTACATCGCGAGTACGGCGTCGGCATTATCCAGGTATTTGGGCTGGAAAAGGGTGTCGGCAGGCAGAGGCCCGCTGAGGTTCATCCCCTTCGCCCGCATCTCCTCAAGCACCGGAATGATGGTGTCGATCTCTTCGGTGCCCATATGTCCGCCCTCACCCGCGTGCGGATTCAGGCCGCAAACCAGCACATGCGGCTGCGGAATGCCGAATTTGGTTTGCAGATCGTGATGCAAAATGCCAATGATCTCACGCAGGAGTTCAGGCGTAATGGCATCCGGAATGGCTTTGATCGGCAGGTGCGTTGTCACCAGCGCAACGCGCATTGCTTCGGTTGCCAGCATCATCACCACTTTCGGGCTGTGCGAACGCTCTTCGAAAAATTCGGTATGCCCGGTAAACGGAATGCCCGCGTCATTGATCACGCCTTTATGCACCGGACCGGTGATCAGGGCGGCAAATTCGCCCTGAAGGCAACCGTCACAGGCGCGCGCCAGCGTCTCGACAACGTAGTGGCCGTTTTCGGTGTGTAACTCGCCGGGGACAACAGGCGCACGAAGCGGAACAGAAAGCAGGGTGAGAGTACCAGACTGCTGCGGTGCGGGCTGTTGGCCTTCAACGTAAGGGAGGAGCGTTAAAGGCAGACCGAGCAAAGCTGCCCGGTCTTGTAACAGTGTTGCATCTGCACAGACAACCAACTCTACCGGCCAGCTGCACTGGGCGAGCTGAACCACCAGGTCAGGCCCAATCCCGGCGGGTTCGCCGGGGGTGATCACAACACGATGCGGTTTCATCAGTTGCTCAACACTTTCACGTAAGCGCTGGCGCGTTGTTCCTGCATCCAGGTTGCGGCTTCTTCAGAGAACTTACGGTTAAACAGCATGCGATACGCGCGGTCTTTCTGCGCCGCGTCGGTTTTATCCACGTTGCGCGTGTCCATCAGCTGGATCAGATGCCAGCCGAAGGAAGAGTGTACCGGCGCGCTCATCTGGCCTTTATTCAGCTTCATTAACGCATCGCGGAAAGCCGGATCGTAAATATCAGCGGCCGCCCAACCCAGGTCACCGCCCTGGTTTGCAGAGCCAGGATCCTGAGAGAACTCTTTTGCTGCTTTATCGAAGGTGGTTTTACCGCTCTTGATGTCTGCGGCGATCTGTTCCAGCTTCGCACGGGCCTGATCGTCAGTCATGATCGGAGACGGCTTAAGCAGGATATGACGCGCATGCACTTCAGTAACCGAAATGTTCTGGCTCTGGCCGCGCAGGTCGTTCACTTTCAGAATGTGGAAGCCCACACCGGAACGGATTGGACCGACGATATCGCCTTTCTTCGCGGTGCTCAGCGCCTGGGCAAACAGGGATGGCAGCTCCTGAATACGCCCCCAGCCCATCTGGCCGCCTTTCAGCGCCTGCTGGTCAGCGGAATAGGTGATCGCCAGCTTGCCGAAGTCATCGCCATTACGCGCCTGCTCAACGATAGCGCGCGCCTGGCTTTCCGCCTCTGCCGCCTGATCGGAGGTTGGGTTTTCCGGCAGTGGGATCAGGATGTGGCTCAGGTTAAGCTCTGTGCTGGCATCATTCTGATTCCCCACCTGTTTTGCCAGGGCATCCACTTCCTGCGGCAGGATGGTGACGCGGCGACGGACTTCATTATTACGCACTTCTGAAATCAGCATCTCTTTACGGATCTGATTGCGGTAGGTGGCGTAGCTGATGCCGTCATAGGCGAGGCGGCTACGCATCTGGTCCGGGGTAATGTTGTTCTGCTTTGCAATGTTGGCGATCGCCTGATCGAGCTGCTCGTCAGAGATCTTCACACCCATTTTCTGGCCCATTTGCAGGATAATCTGATCCATGATCAGACGTTCCAGGATCTGGTGGCGCAGCGTAGCGTCATCCGGAAGTTGTTGACCTGCCTGGCCCGAGTTGAGCTTTACAGATTTCATCAAACCGTCAACGTCACTTTCAAGCACGACGCCGTTGTTAACCACAGCCGCGACTTTATCGACAACCTGTGGGGCCGCGAAGCTGGTATTCGCAACCATAGCGACACCGAGTAGCAGCGTTTTCCAGTTCTTCATACTTTTTCCATTTCAATTAACCGCAAAGCGGATTACGTTGTAAATCAAGCATATTACAATGAACTACGATACGGCAGAATGTTCGAGCGCAGCATCTGCTGCGTGCCCAGACCGTAGTTAGAACTCAGGCCGCGCAACTCGATATTAAAGCCAATCACGTTATCGTATTTGCCCTGACTGTTTTGCGTATCCCAACCGTTAAGTTTGCGTTCGTAACCGACACGTATTGCGTAACAGCAGGAGTTATATTGCAGACCCAGCATCTGGTCAGCAGGTTTTTGGGCATTCGTGTCATAGTAGTAGGCCCCGACGACTGACCAACGATCGGCAATCGGCCAGCTCGCGGCGGTACCCACCTGTGAAATACCGTCTTTGTATTGGTCTGTATTCGCATAGTTTGGCAGTGTCGCCTGGATATACTCCGGGCTGGCGTAACGGTACGTTAACTGCAACATGCGGTCTTCATCACGACGATATTCGATGGCAGCGCTGCCCGTCGCGATATTGTCCAGTCGTGTATCGTATTGAACACCACCGCGCAGACCCCAACGATCCGTCATGCGCCAGTAGGTGTCGCCTGCCCATACCAGTGAGCCCGTTTTGTTGTCTTTCTCCCAGTTAATGTCGTCATCACCGGTGCGAGACTCGGTGAAATAGTAGATTTGACCAACAGAAACGTTAAAACGTTCAACGGCAGCATCATCATATACGCGCGTTGTGACGCCGGTCGTTAACTGGTTAGCAGACGCAATACGGTCAAGGCCGCCGTAGGTACGGTCACGGAACAGGCCGCTGTAGTCTGATTGCAGGAAGGACGAGTCATAGTTTTGAATTTTGCTCTGATCGCGATAAGGCACATAAAGATACTGCATACGTGGCTCAAGCGTCTGGGTGTATCCATCCGCGAGAAGAGCCATATCACGTTCGAAAATCAGCTTCCCGTCCATTTTGAATTGCGGAAGCGTACGGTTTACCGATTCTTCAAGATCGGTGCCATAACGTTTGTTATACCAGTCCAGATTCTTCTGTTGGTAGTGGGTGGCCATCACTTTGGCTTCGGTATTCAGACTCGCCCAGTCGTTTGACCACGGCAGGTTGATCGTCGGCTCGATATGCAGACGCGTTGATTCCGGCATATCCGAGTTGGTGTTGACGAAATGGACCGCCTGAGCGTAAACGCGCGTGTCGAAAGGACCCACATCGTTCTGATACCAGTTCACGTCCAGCTGCGGCTCGGCACCATAGGTACTACGCGATTGCGTATCAAACACCTGGAACTGTTTGGTCGACACCGTCGCGTCAAAGTTCTCAATGGCGTAGCCCACGCTGAATTTCTGCGTGGCGTAACCGTCGGTACTGGAGCCGTATTTAGAATCAAAGTCGTTGAAGTAATACGGATCGCTGACTTTGGTGTAGTCGATGTTGAAGCGCCACACCTGATCCAATACCCCGGCGTGCTTCCAGTAGTACATCCAGCGGTGCTTATCACCTTCGCTCGGATGCTCGTCCTGGAAGACCTTATCTGATGGCAGATAATCAAATTCCATCAGACCCGCGCCCGCCTTGGTCAGATAGCGGAATTCGTTCTCCCACATGATGTTGCCGCGCTTATGGATATAGTGCGGCGTGATCGTGGCGTCCATGTTAGGCGCAATGTTCCAGTAGTACGGCAGGTAGAACTCAAAGTAGTTCGATGTGCTGTACTTGGCGTTCGGGATCAGGAAACCTGAACGACGTTTGTCACCCACGGGCAGTTGCAGGTAAGGACTATAGAAAATGGGCACCGGGCCGAGTTTAAAACGAGCGTTCCAGATCTCTGCAACCTGTTCTTCACGGTCGTGGATCACTTCACTGCCCACAACGCTCCAGGTATTTGACCCTGGCAAACAGGAGGTAAACGTGCCGTTTTCGAGAATGGTGTAGCGGTTTTCGCCGCGCTGCTTCATCAGGTCCGCGGTACCGCGCCCCTGACGACCGACCATCTGGTAATCACCTTCCCAGACGTTGGTGTCTTTGGTATTCAGATTCGACCAGGCTTTCGGACCTTTCAGGATGACCTGATTGTCGTCATAGTGCACATTACCCAGCGCATCCACCGTACGGACAGGCGCCTGAGCACCTTCCGGTTGCTTCTGGTGCAATTGCACTTCGTCAGCAAGCAGGCGACTGTTGCCCTGGTTAATATCGACATTGCCCGTAAAGGTTGCATTGTCAGGATAATTACCTTTTGCGCTGTCGGCATTAATGGTGACGGGTAAGTCATTCGTATCGCCTTTCACCAGTGGGCGATTGTAACTTGGGACGCCAAGCATACACTGCGAGGCGAGATCGGCTGCGAGCCCCTGTTGGCTATACAGGGCGGTGCCAATCATTGTGGCCAGAAGGGTGGGGATACGTTTTTTCATACGTTGTATTTTATTGTTCCGTCATCAGTGGCTACGGCTTACAAACGCTCAGAGACTATCTTACTCATCAGCGCAGTACCAGCGTTAATCCTGCCCGTTTGCGCGCCAGAGTGTTAGGCTCGCTATCGAATGACGAGTATGATAATGCAAATTATAGGCGATGTCCCTCAATTGACCGTGGCGCGACCACTGTAATGATGGCGTTGCGTCGGCCAGGAACATGACCATTCGGGGAGTATATGCAGTATTGGGGTAAAATAATCGGCGTTGCGTTCGCAATTATTATGGGTGCCGGATTCTGGGGTGTCGTTCTTGGCCTCATTATCGGCCATATGTTTGATAAAGCACGCAGCCGCAAAATGGCCTGGTTTGCCAACCAGCGCGAGCGCCAGTCACTCTTTTTCTCCACCACCTTCGAGGTGATGGGGCACTTAACCAAATCAAAAGGGCGCGTAACGGAGGCCGATATTCAGGTGGCCAGCGTCTTTATGGATCGCATGAATCTGCACGGCGAATCCCGCATCGCGGCGCAGAATGCGTTCCGGATTGGTAAATCAGATAACTACCCGCTGCGTGAAAAAATGCGGCAGTTCCGTAGCATCTGTTTCGGGCGTTTTGATTTAATTCGGATGTTTCTGGAAATTCAAATCCAGGCCGCCTTCGCGGATGGTTCTCTGCATCCGAATGAACGGGACGTTTTATATGTGATTGCCGAAGAGCTGGGCATTTCCCGCATGCAGTTCGACCAGTTCCTGCGTATGATGCAGGGCGGCGCGCAGTTTGGCGGTGGTTATCAGCAACAGCACTCCTCCGGCGGCTGGCAGCAGGCGCAGCGTGGCCCTACGCTTGAAGATGCCTGCAACGTCCTCGGCGTGAAGCCGTCTGACGATGTGACGACCATCAAACGCGCCTATCGTAAGCTGATGAGCGAGCATCATCCGGATAAGCTGGTGGCGAAAGGCCTGCCGCCAGAGATGATGGAGATGGCGAAGCAAAAAGCGCAGGAAATTCAGAAAGCCTACGAGCTGATTAAAGAGCAGAAAGGTTTTAAATAAAAAATGGCCCGACAGTGTCGGGCCATTTTTTCAGAAGTCCACCGGGGCTTTGAACGTCATGGCGTTGCCGAAAGCAGGGTGGGTAATGGTGAGCGTCTGCGCATGCAGTTGCAGGCGCGGCGCTAAGGCCAGCGCTTCTGGCGGCGCATAGAATCTGTCCCCCAGAATCGGGTGACCCATCGCAAGCATATGCACACGCAGCTGATGGGAGCGCCCGGTAATCGGCTTTAGCAGGACGCGCGCGGTGTTATCCGGCGCGTACTCCAGCACTTCATACTCGGTTTGCGCGGCCTTGCCGGTTTCATAACACACCTTCTGCTTTGGCCGGTTCGGCCAGTCGCAAATCAGCGGTAAATCCACCAGCCCTTCCGCCTGCGCCGGATGACCCCAGACGCGCGCGACATACTGCTTCTTCGGCTCGCGCTCGCGGAACTGACGCTTCAGCTCGCGTTCTGCCGCTTTATTCAGAGCCACCACAATCACGCCGCTGGTCGCCATATCCAGACGATGGACAGACTCGGCCTGAGGATAATCACGCTGGATACGCGTCATCACGCTGTCTTTATGCTCTTCCAGACGTCCCGGCACGGATAACAAGCCGCTCGGCTTGTTAACCACCATAATGTGCTCATCCTGATACAGAATGACCAGCCACGGATCCATCGGGGGATTGTAGGGCTCCATTACCGTCTTGCGCTCCGCTTACTGATGCGTCACAACGATAAGACGCAGGGCGTCGAGACGCCACCCCGCCTGATTCAGGCTTTCCAGCACCTGCTGGCGGTTGCTCTCAATGGCGGCCAGCTCATCGTCACGAATGTTCGGGTTCACCGCTTTCAACGCTTCCAGACGCGACAGCTCGGCAGAAAGCTTCTCATCGGCTTCGCTACGCGCCGCATCGATCAGTTCTCTGGCCGCTTTTTCGGCCTGGGCTTCACCCAGTTGCAGAATGGCATGCACGTCCTGCTGCACCGCATTCACCAGCTTGCTGCCGGTATGGCGGTTCACCGCGCTCAGCTGACGGTTGAAGCTTTCAAACTCCACCTGACCGGCCAGATTCGTACCGTTTTTATCCAGCAGCAGACGCACCGGGGTTGGCGGCAGGAAGCGGTTAAGCTGAAGCTGTTTCGGCGCCTGCGCTTCCACAACGTAGATCAGCTCCACCAGCAGCGTGCCCACAGGTAAGGCTTTGTTTTTCAACAGGGAGATGGTGCTGCTGCCGGTATCGCCTGAGAGGATCAGATCCAGGCCATTACGGATGAGCGGGTGCTCCCAGGTGATGAACTGTGCGTCTTCGCGGGACAGTGCCACATCACGCTCAAAGGTGATGGTGCAGCCGTCTTCCGGCAGGCCCGGGAAATCCGGCACCAGCATATGATCGGACGGGGTCAGCACGATCATGTTCTCGCCGCGATCGTCCTGGTTAATGCCGACGATGTCGAACAGGTTCATGGAGAAGCTAATCAGGCTGGTGTCATCGTCCTGTTCTTCAATACTTTCGGCCAGCTGCTGCGCTTTTTCACCGCCGTTGGAGTGGATCTCCAGCAGGCGATCGCGCCCCTGCTCCAGCTGGGCTTTCAGCGCGTCGTGCTTCTCTCGACAGGATTTGATCAGCTCATCAAAGCCCTCGGTGTTTTCCGGCGCCGCAAGGTAACCGATCAGGTCTGCATGCACCTGATCGTAAATGGTGCGGCCGGTCGGGCAGGTATGTTCAAACGCATCCAGGCCTTCGTGGTACCAGCGAACCAGAACAGACTGGGCGGTTTTCTCCAGATACGGAACGTGGATCTGAATATCGTGCGCCTGACCGATACGATCCAGACGGCCGATACGCTGCTCAAGCAGATCCGGATTAAACGGCAGATCGAACATCACCAGATTGCTGGCGAACTGGAAGTTACGGCCTTCAGAACCGATTTCGGAGCACAGCAGAACCTGCGCGCCGCTGTCCTCTTCACTAAACCACGCCGCAGCGCGGTCGCGCTCGATAATAGACATGCCTTCATGGAACACGGCGGCGCGAATACCTTCGCGCTCGCGCAGCACTTGTTCAAGTTGCAGGGCGGTGGCTGCCTTGGCGCAGATCACCAGCACCTTCCGGGAACGGTGCGCGGTCAGATAACCCATCAACCACTCCACGCGCGGATCGAAGTTCCACCAGGTGCCAGTGTCGCCTTCAAATTCCTGATAAATCTGCTCCGGATAGAGCATGTCGCGCGCGCGATCTTCCGCAGATTTACGGGTGCCCATAATGCCGGAGACTTTGATCGCCGTCTGGTACTGGGTCGGCAGCGGCAATTTGATGGTGTGCAGTTCGCGTTTCGGGAAGCCTTTTACACCGTTACGGGTGTTACGGAACAGCACGCGGCTGGTGCCGTGGCGGTCCATCAGCATGTCGATCAGCTCTTTACGCGCAGATCCCGCATTATCGCTGTCGCTGTTCGCGGCCTGAAGCAGCGGCTCAATATCCTGCTCGCCGATAAGATCGCTGAGGGTGTTAAGTTCATCATTAGAGAGACGATTACCGGCCAGCAGCAGCGCGACGGCGTCCGCCACCGGACGATAGTTTTTCTGCTCTTCCACAAACTGCTCAAAATCGTGGAAACGGTTCGGATCGAGCAGGCGCAGACGGGCGAAGTGGCTCTCAAGACCCAGCTGCTCCGGGGTGGCGGTCAGAAGCAGAACACCCGGTACGCGCTCGGCAAGCTGCTCAATCGCCATGTATTCGCGGCTTGGCGCGTCCTCGCTCCAGACGAGGTGGTGTGCTTCGTCGACGACCATCAGATCCCATTCAGCGTCGCACAGATGCTCCAGGCGTTGCTTGCTGCGGCGCACGAAGTCCAGGGAACAAATGACCAACTGTTCGGTTTCAAACGGGTTGTCCGCGTCGTGCTGGGCTTCGGCATAGCGCTCGTCGTCGAACAGGGAGAAGCGCAGGTTAAAGCGGCGCAGCATCTCGACCAGCCACTGGTGTTGCAGCGTTTCCGGCACCACAATCAGCACGCGCTCGGCAGCGCCAGAGAGCAGCTGCTGGTGCAGGATCATGCCTGCTTCGATGGTTTTACCCAGGCCCACTTCGTCAGCCAGCAGCACGCGAGGCGCATGGCGACGGCCCACGTCATGGGCGATATTCAGCTGATGGGGAATAAGGCTGGTACGCTGACCGCGCAGGCCGCTCCACGGCATGCGGTACTGTTCACTCTGGAACTTACGCGCGCGGTAGCGCAGGGAGAAGCGATCCATTCGGTCGATTTGCCCGGCAAACAGACGGTCCTGCGGCTTGCTGAAAACCAGTTTGCTGTCGAGCAGCACTTCACGCAGGATAACATTCGTCTCGTCGGTATCAAGACGCGTACCGATGTAGGCGAGCAGTCCATTCTCTTCTTTTACGTCTTCAACCTTCAGCTGCCAGCCTTCGTGGCTGGTCACGGTGTCGCCCGGATTGAACATTACGCGGGTAACAGGGGAGTCATTGCGAGCGTACAGGCGGTTTTCACCGGTAGCAGGGAAAAGGAGGGTAACCATGCGCGCATCGACGGCAACGACGGTTCCTAATCCAAGTTCGCTTTCTGTATCGCTGATCCAGCGTTGACCAAGTGTAAAAGGCATAGTTGTTCGGCTCTAATCTTTAATTGCAGGCAATAGTTCGACCCCGTCAAAAAAGACGGTCATCGAAAAATGGGTCCGGGAATGGAAAGGGCGCTATGGTACTGGATGGCAACGGTTTCGTCACGCGTCAAAATAGCCCAAGTTGTCCTGTCACTAGTGTAGCAAAGTCGTCATTGATGAACGGTAAAATTCCCTCCGCAACCGGCTGAAGCTGGCGGGTCAGGTAGTGATCGTAATCAAGCGGAGACTGCTGGTAATCAACGGGTTCCGGGCCGTTAGTGGTCCAGACGTATTTGATCGTTCCCCGGTTCTGATACTGCGGCGCACGGCCCCGGCGAACGTTCTCTTCATCCGCCAGCCGCGCGGCGCGTACGTGGGGAGGAACGTTACGTTGATATTCGGCCAGGGGGCGGCGCAGGCGCTTGCGATACACCAGTTGGTCATCCAGTTCACCCGCCATCAGGCTGGCGATGGTGTCGCGCACATAATCCTGATAAGGCTCATTGCGGAACACCCGCAGGTAGAGCGTCTGCTGGAACTGCTGTGCCAGCGGCGTCCAGTCGGTGCGCACTGTCTCCAGCCCTTTAAACACCATCCGCTGCGTGTCACCTTCCTGAATCAGCCCGGCGTAGCGCTTCTTGCTGCCCTGGTCGGTTCCGCGAATGGTCGGCATTAAAAAGCGGGCAAAATGGGTTTCAAACTCCAGCTCTAACGCGCTGGTTAACCGCTCTTTTTGCAAACTTTCGCGCCACCAGTCGTTCACAAAGGCGACCAGATCTTTGCCGATTTGTGCGGCGTCGTCTTCCGAATGGGCGGCTTTCAGCCAGACAAAGGTGGAGTCTGTATCGCCATAAATCACATCATAGCCCCGGGATTCAATCAGCGCTTTGGTCTGGCGCATAATCTCGTGCCCGCGCATGGTGATGGACGACGCCAGACGGGGATCAAAGAAGCGGCAGGCACTGGTACCCAGCACGCCGTAAAAGGCGTTCATAATGATTTTCAGCGCCTGTGAGAGCGGCTTGTTGCCGTGGCGCTTGGCCTCATCGCGGCCGTGCCAGATGTTTCCCACAATTTCGGGCAGGCAGTGTTTTTCCCGCGAGAAGCGTGCTCCAAGAAAACCTTCGGTGCTGTGCGCATCGTCTGGCTGCGCCATCCCCTCCACCAGCCCCACCGGATCAATCAGAAACGTGCGGATAATGGATGGATACAGGCTTTTATAATCCAGCACCAGCACCGAGTCATACAGCCCGGGCCGTGAATCCATCACGTAACCGCCGGGGCTGGCCTGCGGCGGCACGTCGCCGAGGTTAGGGGCGACATAGCCCGCCCGGTGCATCCGCGGGAAATAGAGGTGGCTGAAGGCCGCTACCGAGCCGCCGTGCCTGTCGACCGCAAGGCCGTTCACCGTCGCCCGCTCCAGCAGGAAGGGCATGATCTCGGTTTTGTGGAAGATCTGCGTCACCAGCTCGCAATCTTTCAGGTTATAGGTGGCGAGCGCGGGTTTATCTTCATTAAAGCGCCGGTCGATCTCGTCCATTCGGTCCCAGGGATTGTCGATGGATTTACCTTCGCCGAGCAGTTCCTGGGCGACCGCTTCCAGCGAGAAGGAAGAGAAGTTCCAGAAGGCGGATTTCAGCGCCTCGATGCCGTCGATAATCAGGCGACCATTGGCCTGCGCGAAGAAAACACCGTTCTTAAAACCATGCTCGCGCCACTCCAGCTCGCTGTTTCCGCGCCCCAGCATCAGCGGGATACGGTAACGCTCGGCATGTTTTTGCAGCACGCGCAGGTCAAACTGCACTACGTTCCAGCCGATCAGAACATCCGGATCGTGCTCGGCAAACCACTGGTTAAGCTTCTCCAGCAGTTGCGGGCGGCTGTTGACGTACTCCAGATTAAAGTCCAGCGCGGACGCATCGCCGTTTGGCGGCCCGAGCATATAGACAACTCGCTGCCCACAGCCTTCCAGACCAATGCAGTACAGTTCGCCGTGGCGGGTGGTTTCGATATCCAGCGAGACCCATTTGAGCGGGGGGCGATAATTCGGGCTAGGCTTGAGGCGCGCATTAACGATCCTGCCATTTTGCGCGGTGCCATCTACCCAGACGGGGGCGGTGATAAACCGCTCCATCAGAAAGCGTTCAGGCGGGCGAATGTCGGCCTCGTAAAGCGTCACGCCCGCTTCACGGAGCAGTTTTTCATAGCGCATTAACTGGCGATGGGCGCGGCAATAGAGGCCGTAAACCGGCTGGCGGTGGAAATCTTTCAGTTCAAGCGGGGTTATGCGCCAGCCGTTTTCTCCGCGCAGCAGCTGTTTCACTTTTTCGACGTGAGCTTCAGGAATAAAGGCCACGGACTCCTGCGGCGGGAGCGTAACGTTTAGCGGGCCGTTGTCCGTTGCCAGCCAGAATTCAACCTCAGTACCCTGAGGGGTATCCCGCCAGTGTCTGGTCAGTAAAAAGCCTTCTTGCGCCTGCGTCACGGCGTTATCCCATAAAACAAAACCAGGCCTGATTATAGCCTGGTTGAGGGGTGTTTGCTGGGGTTTTATACAGTGCCTGTTCAGTCGGATGGCGCTGCGCTTATCCGGCCTACAGGTTCCGCAGTCACGGTAAGCGCAGCGACACCGGGCAAAGGTTTACTGCCCGTAGTAGGCTTTCGCACCGTGCTTACGCAGGTAATGCTTATCCAGCAGGGTTTGCTGCATATCCGGCAGCTGCGGTGCCAGCTGGCGGCAGAAGATCCCCATATAGGCGACTTCCTCCAGCACGATTGCGTTGTGCACCGCGTCCTCCGCGTTTTTACCCCAGGCAAACGGGCCGTGGGAGTGCACCAGCACGCCGGGCATTTGCGCCGCGTCGATTCCCTGTTTTTCGAAGGTTTCGACGATCACGTTCCCGGTTTCCCATTCGTACTCACCGTTGATCTCCGCATCGGTCATCAGACGCGTGCAGGGAATGGTGCCGTAAAAGTAGTCCGCGTGGGTGGTGCCGGTCGCCGGAATAGGCTGGCCCGCCTGCGCCCAGATGGTCGCGTGACGCGAATGGGTATGCACAATCCCACCGATGGTCGGGAAGGCCTGATACAGCAGGCGGTGAGTCGGCGTATCGGAGGAGGGCTTTTTTTTGCCTTCAACCACTTCACCCGTTTCGATGCTGACCACCACCATGTCTTCTGCGGTCATTACCGTGTAATCCACGCCGGAAGGCTTGATCACGAACACCCCTTTTTCCCGGTCAACGGCGCTGACGTTGCCCCAGGTCAGGGTCACCAGGTTATGTTTTGGCAGCGCCAGGTTGGCTTCGAGTACCTGACGTTTGAGATCTTCTAACATTGTCGTCTCCTGCCGGATGGCGCTTCGCTTATCCGGCCTACAGAACCGTAGGCCCGGTAAACGAAGTGCCACCGGGCATTCAGGGCTTAGCGTTTTGAACCGTAATAGACTTCGTTCCAGCGCAGCGCGTCTTTAAAGGCTGGCAGACGGGTATCGTTATCAATCACGGTCAGTTCGATGTCGTGCAGCTCGGCAAACTGACGCATATCGTTCAGGTCAAGCGCGTGGCTGAATACGGTGTGGTGCGCGCCGCCGGCCAGGATCCAGGCTTCCGACGCGGTTGGCAGGTCAGGCTGCGCTTTCCACAAGGCGTTGGCGACCGGCAGTTTCGGCAGAGAATGCGGAGTTTCCACCGCATCGACGCAGTTCACCAGCAGGCGGAAACGGTCGCCGAGGTCGATCAGGCTGGCGTTAATGGCCGGGCCGGTACGGGTGTTGAAGATCAGACGGGCCGGATCCGCTTTGCCGCCAATGCCGAGGTACTGCACGTCGAGGATCGGTTTCTCTTCAACCGCGATGGATGGACACACTTCCAGCATGTGCGAGCCGAGCACCAGATCGTTGCCGTTCTCGAAGTGGTAGGTGTAGTCCTCCATAAAAGAGGTGCCGCCCTGCAGACCGGTCGACATCACCTTCATGATGCGAAGCAGAGCGGCAGTTTTCCAGTCGCCTTCGCCCGCAAAGCCGTAGCCCTGCTGCATCAGACGTTGTACCGCCAGACCCGGGAGCTGTTTCAGGCCGTGGAGATCTTCAAAGGTGGTGGTGAAGGCATGGAAGCCGCCCTGTTCCAGAAAACTCTTCATGCCCAGCTCAATGCGCGCCGCGTCCAGCACATTCTGGCGCTTGTCGCCGTTGATTTGTGCCGCAGGCGTCAGACGGTAGCTGCTTTCGTACTCGTCCACCAGCGCGTTAACGTCGCCATCGCTGATGTCATTCACCACCTGCACCAGGTCGCCCACCGCCCAGGTGTTGACGGAAAAGCCAAATTTAATCTGCGCGGCCACTTTATCACCGTCGGTGACCGCCACTTCGCGCATGTTGTCGCCGAAACGCACCACCTTCAGGTGACGGGTATCCTGCTTAGATACCGCCTGACGCATCCAGGAGCCAATGCGTTTTTGTGCCTGGCCATCCTGCCAGTGGCCGGTCACCACGGCATGCTGTTGACGCATGCGCGCGCCGATGAAGCCGAACTCGCGGCCGCCGTGCGCGGTCTGGTTCAGGTTCATGAAGTCCATGTCGATGCTGTCCCACGGCAGGGAGGCGTTGAACTGCGTGTGGAATTGCAACAGCGGTTTGTTGAGGATAGCCAGGCCGTTGATCCACATTTTGGCTGGCGAGAAGGTGTGCAGCCACACCACCAGGCCAGCGCATTTGTCATCGTAATTGGCATCGCGGCAAATGTTGGTGATTTCGTCCGGGGTAGTCCCCAGCGGCTTCAGCACCAGTTTGCACGGCAGTTTGGCTTCCGCGTTCAGCGCATTCACAACGTGCTCCGCGTGTTTCGTCACCTGCTGCAACGCTTCCGGTCCGTACAAATGCTGGCTGCCAATCACAAACCACACTTCATAATTATTAAAAATGGTCATTATCGTGTCCTTAATGTGTCAGGGTTGCCGTAGTGTCCGCGGTGCTTTTGGCCGGGGCGGCGACAGGGAGATAGTGAAGTTCGGCGCTTTTTGCCCATTGCTGGTAGCGCTGATAAAGCTGTTCAAAGCGTTGTGCCTGCTGAGTCTGCGGATGGAGCGTATTTTCGACGGCGCTCGCCATATGCTGTTGCGCGGTCGGGATATCCGCATGGACGCCTGCGGCCACGGCAGCGAAAATCGCGGCACCCAGCGCACAGCACTGATCGGAGGCCACAATTTGCAGCGGCCGGTTCAGCACGTCGCAGCAGGCCTGCATAATCACCGGATTTTTACGGGCGATGCCGCCCAGCGCCATCACGTTGTTCACGTCAATGCCCTGGTCGATGAAGCACTCCATGATGGCGCGCGCGCCGAACGCGGTGGCGGCGATCAGGCCGCCAAACAGCGCGGGCGCGTCGGTCGCGAGGTTGAGATCGGTAATCACTCCTTTCAGACGCTGGTTGGCAAACGGCGTACGACGGCCGTTGAACCAGTCCAGCACCACCGGCAGGTGGTCGAGAGACGGATTTTTTGCCCAGGCGTCGGTGAGCTGCGGCAGGAGCTGTTTTTTGCTCGCCGTAATCTGCGTTTTCAGTTCAGGATGCGCGGCAGCCAGCTGATCCAGCGGCCAGCCGAGCACGCGGCCAAACCAGGCATAAATATCACCGAAGGCGGACTGGCCCGCTTCAAGGCCGATAAAATCAGGCACCACGCTGCCGTCAACCTGACCGCAGATGCCTTTCACCGCGCGGTCGCCGACGCTGGCTTTATCTGCCGTCAGAATGTCACAGGTGGAGGTGCCGATAACTTTCACCAGCGTGTTGGGCTGCGCACCCGCGCCCACGGCCCCCATATGGCAGTCGAACGCGCCGCCGGAAATGGTCACGTTTTGCGGCAGACCGAGGCGTTTCGCCCACTCTTCGCAGAGCGTGCCGACCGGGATATCGGCGGTGAAGGTGTCGGTGAACAGCGGGTATGTCAGGTTTTTGTTGATGATCGGGTCGAGTTCATCGAAGAACGCTGCCGGAGGCAGACCACCCCAGCTTTCATGCCACAGCGATTTATGCCCGGCGCTGCAACGGCCGCGGCGAATATCCTGCGGACGCGTGGTGCCGGAGAGCAGGGCGGGAACCCAGTCGCACAGCTCAATCCATGACGCCGCTGCCTGTGCGACCGACGCGTCCGCGCGGGTAACGTGCAGGATCTTGGCCCAGAACCACTCGCTGGAGTAAATCCCGCCGATGTAGCGGGAGTAGTCAGTTTTGCCCGGCTGATGGCATAAGCGGGTGATGGCTTCCGCCTCTTCCACGGCGGTATGGTCTTTCCACAGCACAAACATGGCGTTCGGATTGTCGGCAAACTCCGGTCGCAGCGCCAGTACGCGGCCTTCGGCATCGACAGGGGCAGGCGTTGAGCCGGTGCTGTCGACGCCAATCCCCACGACATCGGCCCGCTGGGCGTCGGTCAACTCCGCCAGAACGGTTTTGATCGCCGCTTCCATCGACTCGATGTAGTCCCGCGGGTGGTGACGGAACTGGTTGTTTGGCGCATCGCAGTAGCGCCCCTCTTGCCAGCGCGGATACCACTCAACGCTGGTTGCTATCTCCTGGCCAGTCGTACAGTCCACTGCCAGCGCGCGAACTGAGTCGCTGCCAAAATCGAGGCCAATTGCAATTGCCATGGTGTTGCTCCATCCAAAAAACAGGTATGGAAGAACATTAGAGACTAGGGACAAAAATCGTCAGGCAGGATCCGCTAATCTTATGGACTAAATTGCTGTAGCCACGCAAAGTGTGACGCCGTGCAAATATTCTATGTGGACATTTCTGCCGCACTTATAGACACTTTTGTTACTGCTTATCCGCCCGTGCTGGCGGAGAAATCAGGGGGAAAGGCTGAAACATGGCGGACGTAAAAGAGGCGTGATGCTTTTTGGATCTTTTCGCGGGCCATTTTTATACTGCTTTTATCGATATGGACAATTGGTTTCCTTCAGGACCCTTGGGAGAACTGAATCTATGGCCGAACCGCAAAACGATCCCTTACTGCCGGGCTACTCATTTAACGCCCATCTGGTGGCGGGACTGACGCCAATTGAGGCCGAGGGATATCTCGATTTTTACGTCGATCGCCCTCTTGGCATGAAGGGATATATCCTGAACCTGACCGTACGCGGAGAAGGCGTCGTCAAAAATGGGGATCAACAGTTTATCTGCCGCCCCGGTGATATGCTGCTGTTCCCGCCGGGGGAGATCCATCACTACGGGCGCCACCCGGATGCCAAAGAGTGGTATCACCAGTGGGTCTATTTCCGTCCGCGCGCCTACTGGCAGGAGTGGCTCTCGTGGCCGGCCATTTTCGCCCATACCGGTTTATATCGCCCGGATGAGGCGCATCTGGCGCAGTTCCGTGAGCTGTTCGCACAGATTATTGAGGCAGGGCAGGCGGGCGGGCGCTACGCCGAACTGCTGGCCATCAACCTGCTTGAACAGGTGCTGCTGCGCCGCATGGAGGCCATCAACGAGTCGCTTAATCCGCCGCTGGACAACCGCGTCCGCGACGCCTGCCAGTACATCAGCGACCACCTTGCCGACAGCCAGTTTGATATTGCCAGCGTCGCCCAGCATGTGTGCCTGTCGCCGTCACGGCTGTCGCATCTGTTCCGCCAGCAGCTTGGCGTGAGCGTACTCAGCTGGCGCGAGGATCAGCGCATCAGCCAGGCGAAACTGCTGCTCAGCACCACCCGAATGCCTATCGCCACCGTCGGGCGTAACGTCGGCTTTGAAGATCAGCTCTATTTCTCTCGCGTGTTTAAGAAGTGCACCGGTGCCAGCCCGAGCGAATTCCGTGCGGGATGTGAATAATCGGTAAACATTCAGGTGAACTTCAGGCGCATCTTGTAAACTATTCAGACAATTGATGCCTTGACGCGGTGCAGGGCGCTAAGCAGAATCGCTGATTCGTTTTCTGACCGGAATAGTTATGCAGGCATTGCTGGAACATTTTATTACCCAGTCCGTTATGTATTCGCTCATCGCCGTGGCGCTGGTGGCGTTTCTGGAGTCGCTGGCGCTGGTCGGGCTGATCCTGCCCGGCACCGTGATGATGGCGGGGCTTGGGGCGCTTATCGGCAGCGGCGAGGTCAATTTCTGGCAGGCGTGGATGGCCGGTATTATCGGCTGTTTGCTGGGGGACTGGATCTCCTTCTGGCTGGGCTGGCGCTTTAAGAAGCCGCTGCACCGCTGGTCGTTCATGAAAAAAAACAAAGCGCTGCTGGATAAAACCGAGCATGCGCTGCACCAGCACAGCATGTTCACCATCCTCGTGGGGCGCTTCGTTGGCCCAACGCGTCCGCTGGTGCCGATGGTGGCCGGGATGCTGGATCTGCCCGTCGCGAAGTTTGTGGTGCCGAATATCATCGGCTGCGTCTTCTGGCCGCCGTTCTACTTCCTGCCGGGTATCCTGGCGGGCGCGGCGATTGATATTCCTGACGGTATGCAAAGCGGTGAGTTTAAATGGCTGCTGCTGGGCACGGCGGTGCTGCTGTGGCTGGCGGTCTGGCTCTGCTGGCGCCTGTGGCGCAGCGCGAAAGCCAGTGTTGATCGTCTGACGCGCTATCTTCCGCGCACTCGCCTGCTCTGGCTGGCCCCGCTGACGTTGGGGGTGGCCGTGGTGGCGCTGATCGCGCTGATCCGCCACCCGCTGATGCCGGTGTACGGCGAGATCCTGTTAAAGGTGGTGAGCCGTTAAGGTGTTTTCCCTCTCCCTGTGGGCTGAGGGTTCCCCACAAAATAATGCCTGCACAGACGGCCCCCTCTCCCTTGAGGGAGAGGGCTGGGGTGAGGGGGAACAAACGGCTCTGGTGGTCATTCCGTTCACTATATGTTCCTTGCTACTCTGTCACGACATGGCCGGTGAACGTGCCAGGGTGGCTCAGTCGCCACCACCCTTGGCGACCCGAGCTCCCGGCGGAAAATCGCCGCTTCGCGGTACCTTCGGCTTATTCCTTCAGGCTATCGGGTCGGGCATGAGCCTGCATCCATGCAGGCCACGCCCTCTCGGCGCATCCCTGCGCCTCGCCCCGGCCTACAGGAAACGCCTCAGCGATTTACAGCCGGACCAGGGCATCGCTGAAAGCCCTCAGTTATTCTGAAGGCAACGTTATCGCTTTTGCTTTCAAATTACTGGGGATCCCTCTCCCCTGTGGGAGAGGGCAAGGGTGAGGGCATCAGACCTCACGAATACCTAAAAGTGAAGATGCCCCCGCCTTACCACTCAGAAGTTCTTCTGTTTCCCCATCCCACAAAATACGTCCCTCCGCGATCACCACCGATCGCGGCGCGATGCGTGCGGCATCTTCGATGCTATGCGAAACCATCAGCATCGTCAGTTGTTCGCGCTCGCAAACCTCCTCAACCAGCGAGAGCATTTCCTGACGCAGAGCGGGGTCGAGCGCCGAAAAGGGTTCATCGAGCAGCAGCAGCGGCTGCTTGCGCACCAGGCAGCGCGCCAGCGCCACGCGCTGGCGCTGGCCGCCGGAAAGCTCACCCGGTAGTCTGTTGATAAACGCAGCCAGGCCCATTTGTTCGGCGATCGCCTCCAGCGTCTGACGCTGCGCAACATTGAGCTTCAACCCCGGATCCATACCCAGCGCGATGTTCTGCCACACCGTAAGATGATTGAACAGATTGTTTTCCTGGAACAGCATCGACACCGGGCGCTTAGCCGGCGGAGCGTAGGTATACTCGCCATTATCAATGACGATCGACCCGCTGGCAGGCTGTAAAAAACCGGCAATCAGATTGAGCAGGGTACTTTTTCCGGCCCCGCTGGGGCCAAGCACTGCGATTCGCTCTCCCTGACGAACGGAGAGGGTAAAACGCATTGGCAGGTGCTCATAAAGCCAGGTTACATCAGTCAGTTTTAACATCACGCCCCGGAAGTTTTTCGATAACGGTAAATAACGCAAAGCACAGCAGCAACAGGAGTAGCGCCGTGACGGCGCCGTCCTGGCTACGATAGGAGCCAATTTGCTGATAAAGCCAGAACGGCAGCGTGCGGAAATCCTCGTTGCCGAAGAGGGCCACAACGCCAAAATCGCCAATCGACAGCACGCAGGCAAACGCCAGCGCCTGGGCCAGCGGACGCTTTAGCGCGCGCAGTTCGACCACCTTCAGACGCTGCCAGCCCTGCATGCCCAGCGACTGACACAGCAAACTGTAGCGGCTATTGACGTCGCGCATCGGGTTTTCCAGCACCTTGAGCGCGTAAGGGATGGCCATCAGTGCGTTGGTAAAAATGACGATGCCGTCGGCGCTTTCCGGCAGGCCGATGGTGCTGTTAAACAGTAAAAAGAATCCGGTCGCCAGCACAATGCCCGGCATCGCCAGGATCAGCATACCCGTCAGTTCCAGCGCGTGTCCGGCTTTACGGGCATGACGCGCGTGCAGTTCGCGGCTGCTCCAGAGCAGCATCATGGTCAGGATCACGCACAGTAGCCCGGCAGCCAGCGCGATGCGCAATGAGGTCCACGTTGCTTGCCACAGGACAGGCTGTTGCAGTACCGACAACACATTGCGATTCAGGCCATCAACAATAACGGCCAGCAGCGGGGGCAGCAGAAGCAGGAGTGCCAATGCGATTAGCATAAAATCCGCGACGCGGCTGTGCAGGCTGTCCTGCGGATCGCGCCAGCCTGTCAGGTTATTGCTACCTGTGGGGATCGCTTTACTTAGCCGCTGGCTGAGTAACACCAGCGCCAGGCAGCAGACCATCTGCACGATCGCCAGCAGCGCGGCGCGGCCCGGATCGTAGTCGTAACTTAAGGCCTGATAGATCGCCAGCTCAATGGTGGTGGCCTGCGGCCCGCCGCCGAGAGAAAGTACGGTCGCGAAGCTGGCGAAGCAGAGCATAAAGATTAGCGCGGCAACCGGAGCAATCTGGCGTCGCAGCCACGGCCATTCGACAAAGCGGAAGAACGACCAGCCGCGCATGCCAAGCTGGGCGGCAATCTGACGCTGCTCACCGGGAATGTTTTCCAGCGCCTGTAAAAAGAGGCGCGTCGCCATCGGCATATTGAAAAAAATATGCGCCAGCAGAATGCCTTTCAGGCCGTAAGGGGAGAAGGTCCATTCTAGACCAAGCAGGTTGAAGAGGGATGCCAGCCAGCCCTGCCGACCGTAGACGCTCAGAATGCCGAACACCGCCACCAGCACGGGCAGGATCAGCGTCATCGCGCACAGCCGCAGCAGGGCAAGCCTGCCGGGGAAACGTCTGCGATAGAGGGCGCGTGCAAGGAAAATGGCCGGGATCGCCGACAGCAGCGCGGAGAGAAACGCCTGCCAGAAGGAGAAGCGGATGACGTGCCAGAGATAGCTGTCGTGCCAGAGGGCGAGCAGATCGCTCTCTGGCGCGTTAAACCACAGCGCAAGGAATGCACCCAGGCTGACGACGACCATCAGTACGGCGGCGAGCAGCCCGGGAACTAACCAGCCGGGGATCAGCGGCTGACGGCGCGTTGCCATTCACTAATCCATGCGGCGCGCTGGGCGGCAACCTGCTGCGGCGTAAATTCCAGTGAGGTTTGCGGCTTGTTTAGCTGCTCAAAGCCTGCCGGCAGCGCAACGTCAGTGACCGGGTACATCCAGTTGCCGGTCGGAATAGCGTTCTGAAATGCCGGGGAGATCATAAATTTCAGGAATTTTTCGGCAAGCTCCGGCTGTTTGCTCGCGGCGGTGCGGGCGGCCACTTCCACCTGCAAATAATGCCCTTCAGCAAAGTTCGCGGCGGCGTAGTTGTCTTTCTTCTCGGCGATAATGTGGTAGGCCGGAGAGGTAGTGTAGCTCAGCACCAGGTCGCTTTCGCCTTTCAGGAACAGGCCATAGGCTTCGCTCCAGCCTTTGGTGACGGTAACGGTTTTCGCGGCCAGCTTCTGCCACGCTTCCGGCGTTTTATCCCCGTAAACTTTTTGCATCCACAGCAGCAGCCCCAGACCCGGCGTGCTGGTACGCGGATCTTCGTAAATCACGCGCCATTTCTGGTCACTTTCGACCAGCTCTTTCAGGCTTTTGGGCGGATTCTTCAGCTTGTTTTTATCGTAGACAAACGCAAAGTAACCGTAATCAAAGGGAACGAAGGTGTCGTTTTTCCAGCCGCCCGGTACGTTAACGGCATCTGCCGCCACGCCGCTTTTGGCGAACAGTCTGGTTTGGGTGGCGGCTTCCAGCAGGTTGTTATCCAGCCCGAGCACCACGTCGGCTTTGCTGTTTTTGCCTTCCATGCGCAGCCGGTTAAGCAGCGAGACGCCATCTTCCAGCGCCACGAATTTCAGCTCGCAGTTGCAGTCCGCTTCAAAGGCTTTTTTTACCACCGGGCCAGGGCCCCAGTCGGCGGAGAAGGAGTCGTAGGTGTAGACCGTCAGAACAGGCTTAGCAAAAACAGGCAGCGCAAACAGCGCCAGCAGAGGAAGAACGTTTTTTAACACTTTGCACCTCAGGGTTGAGTGGCAAAGGATTTTGAGAGACAGCCTCAAATCCCTTCGCCGGCGTTATCCGGATCAGGTTCGACGGGTATTATCTCAGCGCACATCAGTGATGCAGCACCCCGTTGAGAACGGCGCTATTGTAATGATTTGGTGAATATTACGAAAGCGTTATGGCTCCGGCGGCGCAAACCAGGCGGATTTAAAATCAAACCAGCCCAGGGTGTTCATCCGCAGGCCGCGCATGCTGCGCTGGCCCTGGATCAGCAGCCAGTGGTGAATCAACGGTACGATCGTCTGCCCGGCCAGTAATTCCTGACACCAGGCGGCCAGATCCATTTCTCCTGCCCGCCACCGTGCGGCGTCCTGCTGCCAGTCCCGGTTGATACAGTGCTGAATCAGGGGCACTTCGTACAGGTGAGAAAAGAGCGAGAAATCAAGCGGCAGCGTAAAGTTTGCGCTGTTGAGCCAGATATCGCTGATGACGTCTCCGCGATGCCATTCATCATAATCGACTTCCTGTATCGCCAGCGTCACGCCTTCGGCTGCCAGCAGCGTGCTCATGATCCTTGCGATAAACCTGTGCTCAATGTGATCGCGATAGTAGCTGAGGGTGATGGTCTCCAGTCCGGCAGGTTTTTCACTGCGCACTGGCTGCGCATGGTGCCAGCGCGGAAGCAGGCCATAGGCCGGGAACCACCAGGTCTGGTATTGCTCCTCTGCGTGATAAATCAGGTTAGCAGGGGCAAGAATATGGCTGATCCACCTGCGTACGTCGTGGTTTGCCCCGCGATGGCTGCGGCTATCAAAGAGCAGGTAGTAGCATCCCTCCTCCAGGCGGCTTTCGAACGCCTTTTCACCGGCTGTTGGCCCTTCCAGGGTCAGGCCTGCGCTCAGCTCTTCGTTGAGATCCGGTAACACCCAGACGTTCACTTCGTCGATCAACGCCCTGTAGCCAAAGTAATCATCAAAGGCGCGGATCTTCAGCTGATTACTGTTGTTTCGTGTAACGGAGTAGGGGCCCGTACCAATCGGCTGGCTGGAAAAATTGTTCAGGGAGCGCCACTCGGCAGGCAGGATCATTGAGGGGACGTAGCCCAGAAGCCACGGAAGCCATTTGTCCGGCTGCGATAGCTCAATATCCAGCGTCCAGGCCGTTGGGGAGTGGATCCGCGCGATATGCGAATAGAGCGGCAGCGTGCGGGCTCGCTCTAAGGAATCGATAACGTCGCGCATCTCCAGCTCGCGTCCATGGTGGAAATGAATGCCGGGGCGTAAGAAAAAGCGCCAGTGGCGCGGGGAAAGCTGTTGCCAGTGGTGCGCGATATCCGCCTCCAGTTCCCCGTTTTCCTCATTTATCCGCGTCAGGCCGCTGAATATCTGCCGGGCCATGTGGGTTTCAGAGCGACGTAACGCCGTACCGGGCAACAGATTTTTCATTGGGCGGTAGTAAAGCACCCGCAGAATGTGGCGTCCCTGACGAAAGCTGCGTCCCAGATGCGAGACCAGCATCTGGCGCACGGCGGCTTTGTCGCCCACCAGCTGGACCAGCTGATCGATGCGGTCCTGCTCCAGCAGATCCTCCGCCCGCTGTTGCTGTAGCGCCAGGCCGGTATAAAGGAAAGTCAGGCGCGAGCGCTTGCCGCGTCCGGCTTCAGCCTCCCAGTTTAGCCAGCCCTGCTGCTGCATGGTGTTGAGGAGGGTACGCATATGACGCCGGGAGCAGTTGAGGAGTTCAGCCAGCTCGTTCAGCGTGGTCTCCTGCGATTGCCCCTCGCAGCACTGCCAGAGGCGGATAAATTGTTGTTGCAGACGACCAGAAGGCATAAAAGGGGAACTCCTGACAAAAAATCAGCAATTTATTAATCCCTATATTAAGCCAATAATCCTTATCGATGAAGCGAGGAGGTAAATTATGAAGAGGTCTACCGCACGTCAGTTTTATCAGCACTATTTTTCAGCGACAAAGGGAGTGTCCTGGCTGGCCCGCCAGTGCGCAGAGCAGCGGCTGAGAATACTGGAAGATCTGATGCAGTGGGACGTTACGAAACCGACCTCTTCTCGCTAACTCGCCTCGATCATGTGTGACTGAGTATTGGTGCTAATCACCCGCCAGCAAAATGTTTTTTGCTGGCTTTTTTCGTTTACTATTTCACCCAATTTCGATTCGCTTTCATAAGGACTTGCGCATGCTCTGGTTGATGACGATGGGGCGACGCCTGAATGGCGTGTACGCCGCTTTTATGCTGGTGGCCTTCATGATGGGCGTAGCCGGCGCGCTACAGGCGCCGACGCTGAGCCTGTTTCTCAGCCGCGAGGTGGGGGCGCAGCCGTTTTGGGTGGGCCTGTTCTACACCGTCAACGCCATTGCCGGGATCCTCGTCAGCCTGTGGCTGGCGAAACGATCCGACAGCCAGGGCGATCGCCGCAAGCTGATCCTCTTTTGTTGCGCAATGGCCGTGGGCAACGCGCTGCTGTTTGCCTTCAACCGCCATTACCTGACGCTCATTACCTGCGGCGTGCTGCTGGCCTCTCTGGCGAACACCGCCATGCCGCAGCTCTTCGCCCTGGCACGGGAGTACGCCGACAACTCGGCGAGGGAAGTGGTGATGTTCAGCTCGGTGATGCGTGCGCAGCTCTCGCTGGCGTGGGTCATTGGTCCCCCGCTGGCGTTCATGCTGGCGCTGAACTACGGCTTCACCACCATGTTTTCCATCGCGGCGGGGATTTTTGTCATCAGCCTGGCGCTGATAGCCTTTGCGCTGCCATCGGTGGCGCGCGTAGAGCAGGTGACGGACAAGCCCATCACGCAGGTGAGCGGCTGGCAGGATAAAAACGTCCGCATGTTGTTTATCGCCTCCACGCTGATGTGGACCTGCAACACCATGTACATTATCGATATGCCGCTGTGGATCAGCAGCGATCTGGGACTGCCCGACAAGCTCGCGGGGATCCTGATGGGCACCGCTGCCGGGCTGGAGATCCCGGCGATGATTCTGGCGGGTTACTACGTAAAACGTTTCGGTAAACGGAAAATGATGGTGGTTGCGGTTGCAGCCGGGGTGTTGTTTTATCTTGGGCTGATCTTATTCCATTCGCGCGAAGCGCTGCTGGCGCTTCAGCTGTTTAATGCTGTGTTTATTGGCATCGTTGCCGGGATCGGCATGCTCTGGTTCCAGGATTTAATGCCGGGCCGCGCCGGGTCGGCGACCACGCTTTTTACCAACAGTATTTCGACCGGAGTGATCCTGGCGGGGGTGATTCAGGGGGCGCTGGCGCAAAGTTACGGGCATGGCTCAGTTTACTGGGTGATTGCCGCGATTTCGGTGGTTACGCTTGGGCTGACTTGCCGGGTTAAGGATGTCTGATTCTGGAAGGCGGCTTTACGAAACAAATCAATGGCCCGCTTTTTGCGGGCCATTGTCTTTAGCCCATAAACGCAGGCTGTTTTTTCTCGTACGCGGAGATGGCGTCTTCGTGCTGGAGAGTTAAACCAATGCTGTCCAGACCGTTCAGCATGCAGTGGCGACGGAAGGCATCAATGCTGAAGCTGTAGGTTTTATCCCCGGCTTTCACCACTTCCCCTTCCAGATCCACTTCAAACGACATGCCCGGATTTGCCTTAACCAGCGCGAACAATTCATCGACCTGTTCGTCACTCAGCGTCACCGGCAGCAGCTGGTTGTTAAAGCTGTTGCCGTAGAAGATATCCGCGAAGCTTGGGGCGATAACCACCTTAAAGCCGTAGTCGGTCAATGCCCATGGCGCATGTTCACGCGACGATCCGCAGCCAAAGTTTTCCCGCGCCAGCAAAATGGAGGCGCCTTTGTATTCCGGAAAGTTCAGGACGAATTCCGGGTTTGGCACTTCGCCTTTATCGTCGAGGAAGCGCCAGTCGTTGAACAGATGCGCACCAAAACCCGTGCGCGTCACTTTCTGCAAAAACTGCTTAGGAATGATAGCGTCAGTATCGACGTTAGCGGCATCCAGCGGGACAACACGGCCCGTATGTTGGGTAAATTTCTCTGCCATGATTGTCTCCTTATTTCAGGCTGCGAATATCGGCGAAATGACCGGTGACTGCCGCAGCGGCGGCCATTGCCGGGCTGACCAGGTGGGTGCGCCCACCGCGGCCCTGACGGCCTTCAAAGTTACGGTTGCTGGTGGAGGCACATCGCTCGCCCGGATTCAGGCGGTCGTTGTTCATCGCCAGACACATGGAGCAGCCGGGCAGGCGCCATTCGAAGCCTGCTTCGATAAAGATCTTATCCAGGCCCTCCGCTTCCGCCTGGGCTTTCACCGGACCGGAGCCCGGCACAACCAGCGCCTGCACGCCCGGCGCCACTTTGCGGCCTTTAGCAATTTCTGCCGCAGCGCGTAAATCTTCAATACGGGAGTTGGTACAGGAGCCGATGAACACTTTATCAATGCTCACGTCGGTCAGCGGTACGCCGGGTTTCAGCCCCATATAGGCCAGCGCCTTTTCTGCACTGGCGCGCTCGACCGGATCGGCGAAGGAAGCCGGGTCAGGAATGCTGTCGGTGACAGAAATCACCTGGCCCGGGTTGGTGCCCCAGGTGACCTGCGGGGCGATCTCTTCCGCCTGTAACGTCACAACGGTATCAAAAATTGCCCCCTCGTCCGTTTTCAGGGTTTTCCAGTACGCTACCGCGTCGTCAAAATTCTGACCTTTCGGCGCATGCAGACGCCCCTTCACATAGTTGAAGGTGGTTTCGTCTGGGGCCACCAGTCCTGCTTTGGCGCCCATCTCAATGGCCATGTTGCACAGGGTCATACGACCTTCCATGCTCAGCGCCTGGATAGCATCTCCGCAGAACTCAACGACGTGACCGGTGCCGCCTGCACTGCCGGTTTTGCCGATAATCGCCAGCACGATATCTTTCGCGGTAATGCCAGGTGCCGCTTTGCCCTTCACTTCAATCTTCATGGTTTTGGCGCGGCCCTGCTTCAGGGTCTGCGTCGCCAGAACGTGTTCAACTTCAGAGGTCCCAATCCCGAACGCCAGCGCGCCAAATGCGCCGTGGGTTGCGGTATGGGAGTCGCCGCAGACGATGGTCATGCCTGGCAGGGTAATCCCCTGCTCAGGCCCCATTACGTGGACGATACCCTGATAGGGGTGGTTCAGATCGTACAGCTCCACGCCAAACTCGTTACAGTTCTTAATCAGCTCCTGCATCTGGATACGCGCCATCTCGCCAGATGCATTGATGTCTTTGGTCTGGGTGGAAACGTTGTGATCCATCGTGGCAAAGGTTTTACCCGGCTGACGCACCGGGCGCTTGTGCGCGCGCAGGCCGTCAAATGCCTGAGGAGAGGTCACTTCATGTACCAGATGACGGTCGATGTACAACAGTGGGGTTTCGTTTGGTGCTTCGTAGACCACGTGCGCATCAAACAACTTCTCATATAACGTCTTAGCCATGATTACACCCCTTCAGCGACATAGCGGGCAATGATGTCGCCCATTTCATCGGTACTGACTGCCGCCGTGCCGCGTGCTAAATCACCGGTACGGACACCTTCTTCTAACGCCCGGTTAATGGCGTTTTCAATTGCGGTTGCTGCATCGCCTGCATCCAGGCTATAGCGCAGCAGCAGAGCCAGGGAGAGGATCTGCGCAATCGGGTTGGCGATATTTTTGCCTGCGATATCCGGCGCGGAGCCGCCCGCCGGTTCGTACAGGCCAAAGCCTTCTTCGTTCAGGCTGGCCGAGGGCAGCATACCCATGGAGCCGGTGATCATGGCGCATTCATCCGAGAGAATATCGCCGAACAGGTTGGAGCACAGCAGCACGTCAAACTGAGACGGATCTTTGATCAGCTGCATCGTTGCGTTGTCGATATACATATGCGACAGCGCAACGTCCGGGTACTGCTTAGCGACTTCACTGACGATTTCGCGCCACAAAATAGACGACTGGAGCACGTTTGCTTTATCAATAGAGGTTACTTTACGGCGGCGTTTGCGCGCTGACTCAAACGCGATATGGGCGATACGTTCGATTTCAAAACGGTGATAGACCTCGGTATCAAACGCTTTCTCATGCTGACCGCTGCCTTCGCGACCTTTTGGCTGACCGAAGTAGATGCCGCCGGTCAACTCACGCACGCACAGGATGTCGAAACCGTTGGCCGCGATATCCGCGCGCAGCGGGCAAAACTCTTCCAGCCCCGGGTACAGTTTCGCCGGACGCAGGTTGCTGAACAGTTTGAAGTGCTTACGCAACGGCAGCAGCGCACCGCGCTCTGGCTGCTCTGCTGGCGGCAGGTGTTCCCATTTTGGGCCGCCCACGGAGCCAAAAAGAACGGCATCGGCATTTTCGCAGCCTTCTACAGTCCCTTTCGGCAGGGGAGTACCGTGATTATCAATCGCAATACCGCCCACGTCGTAGTGGCTGGTGGTAATTTTCATCGCAAAACGCGAACGAACAGCTTCCAGTACTTTCAGCGCCTGTGCCATCACTTCCGGGCCAATACCGTCACCCGGCAACACAGCAATATGGTAATTCTTCGACATCACACGGTTTCCTTGTTGTTCTCTTTATTCTGAGCTTTGCGTTGCAACTCTTTTTCGACTTCGGCGGCGCGCCAGATGTTGTTCAGGACATGCACCATCGCTTTCGCGGAGGATTCGACGATATCTGTCGCCAGACCCACACCGTGGAAGCGGCGACCGTTGTAGTTGACGACGATATCAACCTGGCCCAGGGCGTCTTTACCGTGCCCTTTTGCCGTCAGGTCGTATTTCACCAGCTCTACGTCGTACTCAGTGACGCGGTTAATCGCCTGGTAAATGGCATCCACAGGGCCGTTACCGTTGGCGGCTTCCGCTTTAATTTCATCGCCGCAGGCCAGCTTGACGGAGGCGGTAGCGATATCGCTTGAGCCTGACTGAACGGTGAAGTAGTCCAGACGGAAGTGTTCTGGCTCTTCCTGCTGTTTATTGATGAATGCCAGTGCTTCCAGGTCGTAATCGAAGACCTGGCCTTTCTTGTCAGCCAGCTTCAGGAATGCGTCGTACAGCTGATCCATGTTGTAATCGCTGTCCTTATAACCCATCTCTTCCATACGGTGTTTTACCGCCGCGCGGCCAGAGCGCGAGGTCAGGTTCAACTGAACCTGGTTCAGACCGATGGATTCCGGAGTCATGATTTCGTAGTTTTCACGGTTCTTCAGCACGCCATCCTGGTGAATACCGGAGGAGTGGGCGAACGCGCCAGCCCCAACAATCGCCTTGTTCGCCGGGATCGGCATGTTGCAAATCTGGCTCACGGTCTGGCTGGTGCGCCAGATTTCGTTGTGATTGATGCGAGTGTGCACGTTCATAATGTCTTTGCGCACCTTGATCGCCATGATCACTTCTTCCAGCGAGCAGTTGCCGGCACGTTCACCAATGCCGTTCATTGCCCCTTCTACCTGACGCGCGCCGGCGTGAACGGCGGCGATGGCATTGCCCACAGCCAGGCCCAAATCGTCATGGGTATGCACGGAGATGATGGCTTTATCAATATTTGGCACGCGATCGTACAGGCCGGTGATGATGTTGGAGAACTCAAACGGCATGGTGTAGCCGACGGTATCCGGGATGTTGATAGTTCTGGCTCCGGCATTAATCGCGGCTTCCACTACCCGGGCCAAATCGTCAATCGGCGTGCGGCCTGCATCTTCACAGGAGAATTCGACGTCATCAGTGTAGTTACGCGCGCGTTTGACCATATACACCGCACGTTCAATCACTTCATCCAGCGTACTGCGCAGCTTGGTCGCAATGTGCATGGGGGAGGTGGCAATAAATGTATGGATACGGAAGGCTTCTGCAACTTTCAGGGATTCCGCGGCCACATCAATATCTTTCTCTACGCAGCGAGCCAGACCGCACACGCGGCTGTTTTTGATGGTGCGGGCGATGGTCTGCACTGACTCGAAATCACCTGGCGAGGAGACGGGAAAGCCGACTTCCATTACGTCTACACCCATGCGTTCGAGGGCCAGAGCAATTTGCAGTTTTTCTTTAACACTCAGGCTCGCCTGTAATGCCTGTTCACCGTCACGTAAAGTAGTATCGAAAATAACGACTTGCTGGCTCATGGGTTAGGTCCTTGTCAGTCTTAGGGCGCCTTGCTACGAGCATAAAAAAACCCGCGCAGTGGCGCGGGTTTTTAGTTTTACTGAAGACGATTCAACGCTGAATTTCGCCCGCCAGTCTACCGCGCACAGTGGATGCGTTTAGTAGTAGTAGACCGGTGAAACGAAGGGTGCGAATCATGAATCGTGCTCCAGGTGAATGCGATATGCTTTTAGTGGTACTGGATACGCCAACTCATGTCAACCCCTCTCAGGCAAAACGGCCACTCAGTACAGGATAAACACATTAGCTAATTGTGCTGGTTTTTGCATGTCTAACCGATTTTATTGTCTATTATTGGACTGGCGATTCATCTCTGGAATAATTTGAATATAATTGGTAGCAATTGAATATACTATTTTTACCAATGTGCTGTGAAATGGAATCTGTTTCATATCATTGATTTATAAATTACATGAATGATTTGCGGGTGAGTAAGTTATCAAAATTGATATCATTTTGTTAATGAAAATGCGATGTATGCCATTAATAGTTTAATAACACTTAAGTCATTATTAATGAGTGCGTTGATTGTGCATTTGTCTGATTTATGGTTTCATGCCCACATTAAAGTTTGAGATATCTTTTGAACGATTTTTAGCTCTTCATTTATGGGATGCGTAAAGTCGCTCGTTGAATGGGGTTTCTTTATATATTCCGAATTTTAAATAATTTCCTTTCGCTTGTTGTATATGCATGGTAAATCATATTTTTCGAAGTTATTACTGTACCTTGGCAAAGGGAATTTAGCGTGACGGTGGAGTCAGAAATGCCAGAAAATAATATTAACCAACCACAGACTTATGATGGGGTTAAGCCTCAGTTGCGCACAGTGGATCTCAATCTGTTAACTGTATTTGATGCAGTTATGCAGGAGCAGAATATTACGCGAGCAGCGCAATCTCTGGGAATGTCTCAACCTGCCGTGAGTAATGCCGTAGCCAGACTTAAGGTGATGTTTAACGACGAGTTATTCGTCCGCTATGGAAGAGGTATCCAGCCCACGGCGCGTGCATTCCAGCTATTCGGTTCGATTCGTCAGGCGCTACAGCTGGTACAAAATGAGCTTCCCGGCTCGGGTTTTGAACCCTTAAGCAGTGAACGGGTTTTCCATCTCTGTGTTTGCAGTCCGTTAGACAATTATTTGACGTCTGTTATATATAATAAAGTTGAACAGATTGCTCCTAATATTCATCTCGTTTTTAAATCATCATTAAATCAAAATACTGAGCACCAGCTTCGTTATCAGGAAACGGAGTTCGTTCTGGGCTATGAAGAGTTTCGCCGTCCAGAGTTTGCCTGTGTTCCATTGTTTAAAGATGAAATGGTGTTAGTCGCCAGCAAAAAACATCCCCGTATGAATTCTCCGCTGCGTGAAAGCGATGTTTACAGCGAGCAGCATGCCGTGGTTGCTCTGGACAGATATGCCTCATTTAGTCTGCCGTGGTATGACACTGCCGATAAACAAGCCAGCGTGGCCTATCAGGGAATGGCGATGGTCAGCGTATTGAATGTCGTTTCTCAGACGCAGCTAGTCGCTATTGCACCGCGCTGGCTTGCTGAAGAGTTCTCCGATTCGCTGAGCCTGCAAATTTTACCTCTGCCGCTCAAGCTGAATAGCCGTACCTGTTATCTTTCCTGGCATGAAGCGGCGGGGCGGGATAAAGGGCATCAATGGATGGAAGAGCTGCTGGTCAATATTTGTCGTCGATAAGACAGGATGAATAAACCGCATGGTGCCATGCGGTTTATTCTGTGGTTTTTTATGCAAGCAATATTTTGTTCTGTGCGCATTTTTTCAGACACTCAGGGAGGCTTAAAAATAGATGATTTCCTGATCCATCCTCTTTTTAAGAGATGAATTATTAGCGTCTCCCCTCATAGCAGATGAATTCACCATATTCGTGTCTGACAGCTGTTTTTTCTGCTTTTATTGCCCATTCCCGCATTCCGTTTGCTAATTGCCTGGCTCATAACGAGCGGTTAAGGTATCCATCACTCTGCACATTATAAGATGGGTTTACCCTGTCAGAAGACGGCGCGGAAATGAATTCTGTTGACCGTCTATAACAAAAGCCTGGAGGCAAAGCATGGAGATGTTGTCTGGCGCGGAAATGGTCGTCCGATCGCTTATCGATCAGGGCGTGAAGCAAGTGTTCGGCTATCCTGGAGGTGCGGTTCTTGATATTTATGACGCGCTGCACACGGTAGGCGGTATTGATCATGTTCTGGTTCGTCATGAACAGGCTGCTGTGCATATGGCAGACGGCCTGGCCCGCGCCACGGGCGAGGTGGGTGTTGTGCTCGTCACTTCCGGACCGGGGGCGACCAATGCCATTACCGGCATTGCGACTGCGTATATGGACTCCATTCCCCTGGTCATTCTCTCCGGACAGGTGGCGACGTCACTGATTGGCTATGATGCGTTTCAGGAATGCGACATGGTGGGGATCTCACGCCCCGTGGTGAAGCACAGCTTTCTGGTTAAGCAAACGGAAGACATCCCGGGCGTACTGAAAAAAGCCTTCTGGCTGGCCGCCAGCGGTCGTCCTGGGCCAGTGGTTGTCGATCTGCCAAAAGATATTCTCAATCCCGCGAATAAACTGCCTTACCTGTGGCCTGAGTCGGTGAGCATGCGTTCATATAATCCGACGACGCAGGGGCACAAAGGCCAGATTAAGCGTGCGCTGCAAACGCTGCTGGCTGCGAAAAAGCCCGTAGTCTATGTGGGGGGCGGCGCCGTCAATGCAGCCTGTGAAACGCAACTACGCGAACTGATTGAGAAGCTGAATCTTCCTGTCGCGTCATCGCTGATGGGGCTGGGGGCATTCCCGGCTACCCACCGTCAGGCGCTGGGCATGCTGGGTATGCACGGCACCTATGAAGCCAATATGACGATGCACCATTCTGATGTGATTTTTGCCGTCGGCGTGCGTTTTGACGATCGCACCACCAATAATCTGGCGAAATACTGTCCGCATGCGACGGTGCTGCACATTGATATCGATCCGACTTCAATCTCTAAAACGGTGCCGGCGGATGTGCCGATCGTGGGGGACGCACGACAGGTGCTGGATCAAATGTTGGATCTGCTGGCGCAGGAGACCGCGTCTCAACCGCTGGACGAGATCCGCGACTGGTGGCAGCAAATCGAACAGTGGCGTGGCCGTCAGTGCCTTAAGTACGACACACAAAGTGAGAACATCAAGCCGCAGGCGGTGATCGAGACGATCTGGCGTCTGACCAATGGCGATGCGTATGTCACATCTGACGTGGGCCAACATCAGATGTTCGCTGCGCTGTATTACCCGTTTGATAAACCGCGTCGCTGGATCAACTCTGGCGGGCTCGGCACGATGGGCTTTGGTCTGCCCGCCGCGCTGGGGGTGAAGCTGGCGTTGCCAAACGAAACGGTGATCTGCGTGACGGGTGATGGCAGCATACAGATGAATATTCAGGAGCTTTCTACTGCGCTGCAATATGAGTTGCCAGTGCTGGTGCTGAACCTGAATAACGGTTACCTCGGTATGGTAAAGCAGTGGCAGGATATGATTTATTCTGGCCGTCACTCTCAGTCTTATATGAAGTCACTTCCGGACTTTGTCCGCCTGGCTGAAGCCTATGGTCATATTGGCATGCGGGTAACCGATCCGTCAGAGCTGGAAGCGAAGCTCGGCGAAGCGCTTGAGCACGTTAAAAACAATCGCCTCGTCTTCATGGACGTCATCGTCGACGGCACAGAGCATGTTTATCCGATGCATATCCGTGGCGGCGGTATGGATGAAATGTGGTTAAGCAAAACGGAGAGAACCTGATATGCGCCGGATATTATCTGTATTACTGGAAAATGAGTCGGGCGCACTGTCACGCGTCATTGGGCTTTTTGCGCAGCGCGGCTATAACATTGAAAGCCTGACCGTTGCGCCGACCGATGACCCGACGCTCTCCCGCATGACGATCCAGACTGTCGGCGATGCGAAAGTGCTTGAGCAGATCGAAAAACAGTTGCACAAACTGGTGGACGTGTTGCGCGTCAGCGAGCTGGGGCAGGGGGCTTACGTCGAACGTGAAGTGATGCTGGTGAAAATTCAGGCCAGCGGTTACGGTCGTGAAGAGGTCAAGCGCAACACGGATATCTTCCGTGGGCAGATCATCGACGTCACGCCTTCTATATATACTGTGCAGCTTGCCGGAACGAGCGATAAGCTGGATGCGTTCCTGGCCTCCGTCAGGGATGTAGCAAAAATTGTTGAAGTTGCGCGCTCTGGCGTTGTTGGCCTCTCGCGCGGCGATAAAATCATGCGTTAGTTGCGCAAAAGGTTCGCCTCTTTCAGCCCGGTAGCCAAAGCCGGGCTTTTTTTTGCGTAATCCACCGACAACGCGGACAAAAGCGGTTGCCGTGAAAGCTATTCTGCGTTTAGATGTTAAAATATTTAACCATAACCTTGACAGGGCCATGGACTTTTTTCTTTTTTTGAGGGGCAATTGTGAAACTGGATGAAATCGCCCGGCTCGCCGGCGTGTCGAGAACCACGGCCAGCTATGTGATTAACGGTAAAGCAAAGCAGTATCGTGTCAGCGATAAGACCGTTGAGAAAGTGATGGCAGTCGTTCGTGAGCATAATTACCATCCGAATGCTGTCGCCGCAGGTTTACGTGCCGGGCGCACCCGCTCGATTGGCCTGGTTATCCCGGACCTGGAAAATACCAGCTATACCCGCATCGCCAACTATCTGGAACGTCAGGCTCGTCAGCGGGGCTATCAGCTGTTGATTGCCTGCTCCGAGGATCAGCCTGACAACGAGATGCGCTGCATTGAGCATCTGCTGCAACGTCAGGTTGACGCCATCATCGTGTCGACCTCTTTACCACCAGAGCATCCTTTCTATCAGCGCTGGGCAAACGATCCGTTCCCGATTGTGGCGCTGGATCGTGCGCTGGATCGTGAACATTTCACCAGTGTCGTAGGTGCCGATCAGGACGATGCAGAAATGCTGGCTGCCGAGCTGCGTACCTTCCCGGCTGAAACGGTGCTGTATCTTGGCGCTTTGCCTGAACTTTCCGTAAGCTTCCTGCGTGAACAAGGGTTCCGTACGGCATGGAAAGACGATCCGCGTGACGTTCATTATCTGTATGCCAACAGCTATGAGCGTGAAGCGGCTGCCCAGCTGTTCGAGAAATGGCTGGAAACGCACCCGATGCCGCAGGCGTTGTTTACCACCTCGTTTGCCCTGTTGCAGGGGGTGATGGATGTGACGTTACGTCGCGATGGCAAACTGCCATCCGATCTGGCGATTGCGACCTTCGGCGATAACGAACTGCTCGACTTCCTGCAATGTCCGGTGCTGGCCGTGGCCCAGCGTCACCGCGACGTCGCCGAGCGCGTGCTTGAGATTGTTCTGGCAAGCCTGGATGAACCCCGCAAACCGAAACCCGGGCTTACGCGTATCAAACGTAATCTCTATCGGCGCGGAATTTTGAGCCGCCATTAATATTTCCACAGGGGCGGTAAAACTGCCCCTTTTGAAGCGCATTTATTGCGGGAAATAATTCCCGGATAAAAATTAGGATTTATCTCTAAGATTCATAGCCTGCTATTATTCTGAATCCATTTTGACGTTAAAAAGTGCAATTATAATTTTTAACGGGCATTTCTTTGTATTGTTTTGTTACAAACATGTGCCAGCCGATGAATATTCAGCCATTTTTTACTCCCCCCTTTAGACCTCAACGCACACGAACGAATCCATCTGGCTTTGAGGTTAATCTGGCGCTGTTATCCCCCGGCGATATGCCTTAAAATGCTGCCCGCGTCGCAAACTGACACTTTATATTTCCCTGCGATGATATTGAGTGAGTCTTTACGCTCGTGTGCATATTCTGTTTTTTTCTTACAAATATTCATAACGTTAATTTTGCCTCGCCAGTTGTGTAGTAATTAGCCAGGTCACGCTTGCTCTGTAAATACGGTGCTTTCGCGCCGGTATAGAGAGAGTCCTGGCTTGACAAGCTTTTCCCTCGCTCCGTAAACTCCTTCAGGTGGGAATTTGTGGGTTAAAGTGGTGAGGAGGGGTGAGACTGGCATGTTCCGTGGAGCAACGTTAGTCAATCTCGACAGCAAAGGGCGTTTATCGGTACCAACCCGATACCGCGACCAGCTGATTGAGAACGCTTCGGGTCAACTGGTTTGCACCATTGACATCAACTCCCCATGCCTGCTGCTTTACCCTTTGCCTGAATGGGAAATCATTGAGCAAAAGCTGTCGCGACTGTCGAGCATGAACCCGCAGGAACGCCGCGTACAGCGGCTGTTATTGGGACATGCCAGTGAATGTCAGATGGATAGCGCCGGGCGATTATTGATTGCGCCTGTGTTGCGGCAACATGCCGGTCTGACTAAAGAAGTGATGCTGGTCGGACAGTTCAACAAGTTTGAACTGTGGGACGAAACGACCTGGTATCAACAGGTCAAGGAAGATATCGACGCTGAGCAGTCTGATTCCGAAACATTATCGGAACGGCTGCGGGACTTGTCTCTATAAATATGATGGAAAATTATAAACATACAACGGTGCTGCTGGATGAGGCCGTTAACGGCCTGAATATTCGTCCAGACGGCATCTATATTGATGGCACTTTTGGTCGCGGTGGTCACTCGCGTTTGATCCTCTCTCAGCTTGGAGCGGAAGGACGCCTGCTGGCAATTGACCGCGATCCGCAGGCGATTGCCGTTGCGCAAACCATCGATGATCCTCGCTTTTCCATCGTGCATGGACCTTTCTCTGCGCTTGCGGATTATGTCGCTGAGCGCGGCCTGACCGGCAAGATCGACGGGATTCTCCTCGATCTTGGCGTCTCTTCACCACAGCTTGATGATGCAGAACGCGGTTTTTCCTTTATGCGTGATGGACCGCTGGATATGCGTATGGACCCTACTCGCGGCCAATCTGCCGCTGAATGGTTACAAACTGCTGACGAAGCGGATATTGCCTGGGTAATCAAAACCTTCGGCGAAGAACGCTTTGGCAAACGTATTGCCCGCGCCATCGTGGAGCGCAACCGCGTTGAGCCAATGACCCGTACCAAAGAACTGGCAGAAGTCATCGCGGCGGCAACGCCGGTGAAGGACAAGCACAAACATCCTGCGACCCGTACCTTCCAGGCGGTTCGTATCTGGGTAAACAGTGAACTGGAGGAAATAGAGCTGGCGCTAAAAAGCTCGCTCGACGTGCTGGCCCCGGGTGGGCGGTTATCCATCATCAGTTTCCATTCGCTGGAAGATCGCATCGTAAAACGCTTCATGCGTGAACAGAGCCGCGGTCCTCAGGTTCCGGCGGGGCTGCCGATGACGGAAGAACAACTCAGAAAGCTGGGCGGCCGTCAGTTGCGAGCATTAGGCAAGTTGATGCCGGGCGAAGAAGAGGTGGCAGAGAATCCACGTGCCCGTAGTTCAGTGCTGCGTATTGCAGAGAGGACGAACGCATGATCAGCAGAGTGACAGAGACCCTAAGCAAAGTTAAGGGATCGTTAGGAAGCAACGAGCGCCATGCCTTGCCTGGCGTGATCGGCGACGATCTTTTGCGGTTTGGGAAGCTGCCACTCTGCTTGTTCATTTGCATCATTGTGACGGCAGTCATGGTGGTCACCACCGCTCACCATACCCGTTTATTAACTGCGCAGCGCGAACAGATGGTACTGGAACGCGATGCGCTGGATATTGAATGGCGAAATCTGATCCTTGAAGAAAACGCGCTCGGCGATCACAGCCGGGTTGAACGGATCGCAACGGAAAAACTGCAATTACAGCATGTTGATCCTTCGCAGGAAAATATCGTAGTACAAAAATAAGGGAAAACGCGACGCATGAAAGCAGCGGCAAAAACGCTAAAACCAAAACGCCAGGAAGAACAGGCCAACTTTGTCAGTTGGCGTTTTGCGTTGCTTTGCGGCTGCATTTTACTGGCGCTGGGTTTCCTGCTGGGACGCGTGGCGTGGCTACAAATCATCGCGCCTGACATGCTGGTGCGTCAGGGGGATATGCGTTCTCTGCGCGTGCAGGAAGTTTCTACCTCTCGTGGGATGATCACCGACCGCTCCGGCCGCCCGCTGGCGGTGAGCGTGCCGGTGAAGGCGATCTGGGCCGATCCGAAAGAGCTGCACGACGCAGGCGGGATCACCCTTGATAACCGCTGGAAGGCGCTCTCAGACGCGTTGAAAATGCCGCTGGATCAGCTGGCGTCACGCGTTAACGCCAACCCGAAAGGGCGCTTCATCTATCTTGCTCGTCAGGTGAACCCTGACATGGCTGACTACATTAAGAAACTGAAGCTGCCGGGCATTCATCTGCGGGAAGAATCCCGCCGTTACTATCCTTCCGGCGAAGTCACCGCGCACCTGATTGGCTTTACCAACGTGGATAGCCAGGGGATTGAGGGCGTTGAAAAAAGCTTCGACAAGTGGCTTACCGGCCAGCCTGGCGAGCGAATCGTGCGTAAAGACCGCTATGGTCGCGTCATTGAAGACATTTCCTCGACAGACAGCCAGGCCGCGCACAACCTGGCCCTGAGTATTGATGAACGCTTGCAGGCGCTGGTCTATCGTGAACTGAACAACGCCGTCGCGTTTAACAAGGCGGAATCGGGCAGCGCCGTGCTGGTGGATGTGGCGACAGGTGAAGTGCTGGCGATGGCCAGTAGCCCCTCATACAACCCGAATAATTTTGCCGGTACAGCAAAAGATGCAATGCGTAACCGCTCCATCACCGATGTGTTTGAACCCGGTTCGACCGTAAAACCCATGGTGGTGATGACGGCTCTACAGCGAGGCATCGTCAACGAAAATACCGTTCTGAATACGATCCCTTATCGAATTAACGGTCACGAAATCAAAGACGTGGCACGTTATAGCGAACTGACCCTGACCGGGGTCTTGCAGAAGTCGAGTAACGTCGGTGTGTCAAAACTGGCGTTAGCGATGCCGTCCTCAGCGTTAGTAGATACTTACTCACGTTTTGGGCTGGGAAAGGCGACCAATTTGGGGTTGGTCGGAGAACGCAGTGGCTTATATCCTCAAAAACAACGGTGGTCTGACATAGAGAGGGCCACCTTCTCTTTCGGCTACGGGCTAATGGTAACTCCCTTACAGTTAGCGCGAGTCTACGCAACGATTGGCAGCTATGGCATTTATCGTCCGCTGTCGATCACCAAAGTTGATCCACCGGTTCCGGGGGAACGTGTTTTCCCGGAATCTATCGTTCGTACCGTCGTGCATATGATGGAAAGCGTCGCGTTACCTGGCGGTGGCGGCGTGAAGGCCGCAATTAAGGGCTATCGTATCGCCATTAAAACTGGTACAGCGAAAAAAGTGGGGCCGGACGGCCGCTATATCAACAAATACATTGCCTATACCGCAGGCGTAGCGCCTGCAAGCAATCCGCGTTTTGCACTGGTGGTCGTCATCAACGATCCGCAGGCGGGTAAATACTACGGCGGCGCCGTCTCCGCGCCTGTGTTCGGGGCTATTATGGGCGGCGTGTTGCGCACCATGAACATTGAACCGGATGCGCTGGCGACGGGCGAAAAAAGTGAATTTGTAATTAATCAAGGCGAGGGAACAGGTGGCAGATCGTAATTTGCGCGACCTTCTTGCTCCGTGGGTGCCTATGCTACCTGCGCGAGCACTGCGAGAGATGGTACTGGACAGCCGCGTAGCGGCTTCTGGCGATCTTTTTGTGGCAGTGGTGGGTCATCAGGCGGACGGGCGTCGTTATATCCCGCAGGCGATTGCGCAAGGTGTTGCTGCCATTATTGCTGAGGCCAAAGATGAGGCAACAGACGGTGAGATCCGTGAAATGCACGGCGTGCCGGTCATCTATCTCAGCCAGCTGAATGAGCGTCTCTCCGCGCTGGCAGGACGTTTTTACAACGAACCTTCCGACCAGTTACAGCTGGTTGGCGTGACAGGAACCAACGGAAAAACCACCACCACTCAGCTGATGGCGCAGTGGGCGCAGCTGCTGGGCGAAACCGGTGCCGTCATGGGCACGGTGGGGAACGGTCTTCTGGGCAAAGTAAGCCCGACGGAAAACACTACAGGCTCGGCGGTTGACGTGCAGCGTGTGCTGGCGGGCCTCGCTGAGCAGGGGGCGACCTTCGCTGCGATGGAAGTCTCTTCCCATGGTCTGGTACAACATCGCGTGGCGGCCCTGAAATTTGCTGCCTCTGTCTTTACTAACCTGAGCCGCGATCACCTTGATTATCATGGTGATATGGAGCACTACGAAGCGGCGAAATGGCTGCTTTATTCCACTCACCACCACGGGCAGGCGATCATTAACGCCGACGACGAAGTCGGTCGCCGCTGGCTGGAAAAACTGCCAGATGCGGTGGCGGTGTCGATGGAAGATCGCATTAATCCGAACTGCCGCGGCCGCTGGCTGAAGGCGGTCGAGGTGAACTACCACGATAGTGGGGCGACGATCCGCTTCGCTTCCATCTGGGGCGAAGGTGAAATTGAAAGCCGCCTGATGGGGGCCTTTAACGTCAGTAACCTGCTGCTGGCGCTGGCGACGCTGCTGGCGCTGGGTTACCCGATGGCGGATCTGCTGAAAACGGCTGAGCGTTTGCAACCGGTCTGTGGCCGCATGGAAGTGTTTAGCGCGCCGGGCAAGCCGACGGTGGTTGTGGATTACGCCCACACGCCGGATGCGCTGGAAAAAGCGCTGGAAGCGGCGCGTCTGCACTGCGCTGGCAAGCTCTGGTGCGTGTTTGGCTGCGGTGGCGATCGCGACAAGGGCAAACGTCCGCTGATGGGCGCCATCGCTGAGCAGTTCGCGGATATTCCCGTGGTAACCGATGACAACCCGCGTACCGAAGAGCCGCGGGCCATTATCAACGACATTCTGGCGGGCATGCTGGATGCGGGACGTGCGCGCGTGGTCGAAGGCCGTGCGGAGGCCGTGACTAACGCCATTATGCAGGCGCAGGAGAACGATGTGGTTCTGCTGGCCGGTAAAGGTCATGAAGATTATCAGATTGTCGGCAATCGTCGTCTGGATTACTCCGACCGCGTGACGGCAGCGCGTCTGCTGGGAGTGGTGGCATGATTAGCATTACGTTAAGCCAGGCCGCTGCGGTATTGCAGGGGATGCTGCATGGTCAGGATCTGACCATCGAGGCTGTAACCACCGACACCCGTAAGGTGACGGCGGGCTGCCTGTTTGTGGCGCTGAAGGGTGAACGTTTTGACGCCCACGATTTTGCGCAACAGGCTAAAGATAACGGCGCGGGCGCGCTGCTGGTCAGTCGTAAGCTCGATATCGATTTGCCGCAGATTGTGGTGAAAGATACGCGCCTGGCGTTTGGCGAGCTGGCGGCATGGGTTCGCCAGCAGGTGCCAACACGCGTCGTGGCACTGACGGGCTCGTCGGGCAAAACCTCCGTTAAAGAGATGACGGCGGCGATCCTTAGCCAGTGCGGTAACACGCTTTATACGGCGGGCAACCTTAATAATGACATCGGTGTGCCGATGACGCTGCTGCGCCTGACCCACGAGCATGAATATGCGGTGATTGAGTTAGGGGCTAACCATCAGGGCGAAATCGCCTGGACCGTGAGCCTGACCCGTCCGGAAGCGGCGCTGGTGAATAACCTGGCGGCGGCACATCTTGAAGGTTTTGGTTCTCTGGCCGGTGTGGCGAAAGCGAAAGGTGAAATTTATACCGGCCTGCCGGATGACGGCATCGCCATTATGAACGCCGATAACAACGACTGGCTGAACTGGCAGAGCATCATTGGTTCACGTAAAACCTGGCGCTTCTCACCGAATGCGGCAAACAGTGATTTTTCGGCGACCAACATTCATGTGACGTCACACGGTACCGAGTTCACCCTCACAACCCCAACGGGCGACATCGACGTGCTGCTGCCCCTGCCGGGTCGTCATAACATCGCCAATGCGCTTGCTGCGGCAGCGCTCTCAATGGCGGTAGGTGCCTCACACGCGGCGATTAAAGCAGGTCTGGCAAATTTAAAAGCCGTGCCGGGGCGTCTGTTCCCGATCCAGCTGGCTGAAAACAAACTCCTGTTGGATGACTCCTACAACGCTAACGTTGGCTCAATGACGGCGGCCGTGCAGGTCTTGTCTGAAATGCCGGGCTATCGCGTGATGGTTGTGGGCGATATGGCCGAGCTGGGTGATGAAAGCGAAGCCTGCCATGTTCAGGTGGGTGAAGCGGCGAAAGCCGCCGGGCTTGACCGCGTATTGAGCGCAGGCCCGCTGAGCAAGGCCATTTCCGATGCCAGTGAAGTTGGCGAACATTTTGCCGATAAATCTGCACTGATCGAACGCCTGAAGGCATTGATTACAGAAAAACAGATTGTGACTGTTTTAGTTAAAGGTTCACGTAGTGCCGCCATGGAAGAGGTTGTGCACGCATTACAGGAGAACGGGACATGTTAGTTTGGCTGGCCGAACATTTGGTCAAATATTACTCAGGCTTTAACGTCTTTTCCTATCTGACGTTTCGTGCCATCGTCAGCCTGCTGACTGCGCTGTTCATCTCGCTGTGGATGGGCCCGCGCATGATTGCCCGTCTGCAAAAACTCTCTTTCGGCCAGGTTGTGCGCAACGACGGTCCGGAATCGCACTTCAGCAAGCGGGGTACGCCGACCATGGGCGGGATCATGATCCTGACCGCGATTGTGGTGTCCGTGCTGCTGTGGGCGTATCCGTCTAACCCCTACGTCTGGTGCGTGCTGACCGTTCTGGTTGGCTACGGGATCATCGGTTTTGTTGATGACTACCGCAAAGTCGTACGCAAAGACACCAAAGGTTTGATCGCCCGCTGGAAGTATTTCTGGATGTCGGTGATTGCGCTGGGCGTGGCCTTTGCCCTTTACCTGGCAGGAAAAGACACCCCGGCTACCGAGCTGGTGGTGCCGTTCTTCAAAGACGTGATGCCGCAGCTGGGGCTGTTCTACATTTTGCTGGCTTACTTTGTGATCGTCGGTACCGGCAACGCCGTCAACCTGACCGATGGTCTGGATGGCCTGGCCATCATGCCAACCGTGTTTGTCGCGGGCGGTTTCGCGCTGGTAGCCTGGGCGACCGGTAACATGAACTTTGCAAATTACCTGCACATTCCGTACCTGCGACACGCAGGGGAACTGGTGATCGTCTGTACGGCGATTGTCGGGGCGGGGCTGGGCTTCCTGTGGTTCAACACCTATCCGGCGCAGGTCTTTATGGGCGACGTCGGTTCACTGGCGCTGGGCGGCGCACTGGGTATTATCGCCGTGCTGCTGCGTCAGGAGTTCCTGCTGGTAATCATGGGCGGTGTGTTTGTGGTTGAGACGCTGTCGGTGATTTTGCAGGTCGGTTCCTTCAAGCTGCGCGGTCAGCGCATCTTCCGTATGGCACCGATTCACCACCACTATGAACTGAAAGGCTGGCCGGAGCCGCGCGTCATTGTGCGCTTCTGGATTATTTCGCTGATGCTGGTGCTGATTGGCCTGGCAACGCTGAAGGTACGTTAATCATGGCAGATTACCAGGGCAAAAAAGTCGTTATCATCGGGTTGGGCCTCACCGGCCTCTCCTGCGTGGACTTTTTCCTTGCGCGTGGCGTGACGCCGCGCGTGATGGATACGCGCGTCTCTCCGCCGGGTCTGGACAAGCTGCCGGAGCAGGTTGAACGCCACCTGGGTGGTCTGAATGATGAGTGGCTGCTGGCCGCCGATCTGATTGTTGCCAGCCCCGGTATGGCGCTGGCGCATCCTTCCCTGAGCGCCGCGGCGGATGCAGGCGTTGAGATTGTCGGCGATATCGAACTGTTCTGCCGGGAGGCGCAGGCGCCGATCGTCGCCATTACCGGTTCAAACGGTAAAAGCACCGTCACCACGCTGGTGGGGGAAATGGCGAAGGCGGCGGGCAAAAATGTCGGCGTGGGCGGTAACATTGGTCTGCCCGCTCTGATGCTGCTTGATAAAGGGTGCGAGCTGTTCGTCCTTGAGCTTTCCAGCTTCCAGCTGGAAACCACTTCAAGCCTGCATGCGGCGGCGGCGACGATCCTAAACGTCACCGAAGATCATATGGACAGATACCCGTTCGGCTTGCAGCAATACCGTGCGGCCAAACTGCGCGTTTATGAAAATGCCAAAGTTTGCGTGGTGAATGCCGATGATGCACTCACCATGCCGGTGCGCGGCGCAGACGATCGCTGCATTAGCTTTGGTATTAATATGGGTGACTATCACCTTAACCGTCAGCAGGGCGAAACCTGGCTGCGGGTGAAAGGTGAGAAGGTGCTGAACGTGAAAGAGATGATGCTCTCCGGCCAGCATAACTACACCAATGCCCTGGCGGCGCTGGCGCTGGCGGATGCCGTTGGCCTGCCGCGATCTTCAAGCCTGAAGGCGCTGACCACCTTTACCGGCCTGGCGCACCGGTTCCAGCTTGCGCTGGAGCACAACGGCGTACGCTGGATTAACGATTCCAAAGCGACCAACGTGGGTAGCACCGAGGCGGCACTGAACGGTCTGCACGTTGATGGCACGCTGCACCTGCTGCTGGGCGGCGACGGTAAATCGGCTGACTTCTCCTCGCTGAAGCAGTACCTCAACGGTGATAACGTGCGCCTGTATTGCTTTGGCCGCGATGGTAGCGAGCTAGCGGCGTTGCGTCCTGAGGTCGCCGAGCAAACCGAGACCATGGAGCAGGCGATGCGTCTTATTGCCCCACGCGTGAAGCCCGGCGATATGGTGCTGCTCTCACCAGCCTGTGCCAGCCTCGATCAATTCAAGAATTTCGAACAGCGGGGTGATGTCTTTACCCGCCTGGCGAAGGAGTTAGGCTGATGCGTTTATCTCTCCCTCGCCTGAAAATGCCGCGCCTGCCAGGATTTGGTATCCTGGTATGGCTGTTTACGGCGCTGAAAGGCTGGGTGATGGCTTCACGGGATAAAGATTCCGACAGCCTGATCATGTACGACCGCACGCTGTTCTGGCTCACGCTGGGGCTGGCAGCGATCGGCTTTATTATGGTCACCTCGGCGTCAATGCCTGTCGGACAGCGTCTGGCAAACGACCCCTTCCTGTTTGCCAAGCGTGACGGGCTTTACATCATTCTCGCGTTCTGCCTGGCGCTGATCACCTTACGCCTGCCAATGTCGTTCTGGCAGCGGCACAGTACGGCCATGCTCATCGCCTCAATCATCATGCTGTTGATCGTGCTGGTTGTCGGGAGCTCCGTTAACGGGGCATCACGCTGGATTGCCTTTGGCCCACTGCGTATTCAGCCGGCGGAGTTCACCAAACTGTCGTTGTTCTGCTACCTGGCTAACTACCTGGTGCGTAAAGTTGACGAAGTTCGTAACAACCTTCGCGGCTTCTTAAAACCGATGGGCGTGATTTTGGTCCTCGCGATCCTGCTGCTGGCGCAGCCCGACCTCGGTACGGTAGTCGTACTGTTTGTTACTACGCTGGCGATGCTGTTCCTGGCGGGCGCAAAACTGTGGCAGTTCATTGCCATCATCGGGATGGGGATTTCGGCGGTGGTGCTGCTGATCCTCGCCGAACCCTACCGTATCCGCCGTGTGACCTCGTTCTGGAACCCATGGGAAGATCCGTTCGGCAGCGGTTACCAGCTGACGCAGTCGCTGATGGCGTTTGGCCGCGGCGAAGTCTGGGGCCAAGGCCTGGGCAACTCGGTGCAAAAACTGGAGTATTTACCGGAGGCGCACACCGACTTCATCTTCTCCATTATTGGGGAAGAACTGGGTTATATCGGTGTGGTATTGGCGCTATTAATGGTATTCTTCGTCGCTTTCCGCGCCATGTCGATTGGCCGGAAAGCGCTGGAGATCGATCACCGCTTCTCCGGTTTCCTGGCCTGCTCAATTGGTATCTGGTTTAGCTTCCAGGCACTGGTAAACGTTGGGGCGGCAGCGGGTATGTTGCCGACTAAAGGTCTGACGTTACCGTTGATCAGTTATGGTGGTTCGAGTCTGTTGATCATGTCGACGGCCATCATGTTTTTGTTACGCATAGATTATGAAACGCGTCTGGAGAAAGCTCAGGCGTTTACACGAGGTTCACGATGAATCAACCGAAGCGGTTAATGGTGATGGCAGGCGGTACCGGCGGACATGTGTTCCCGGGGCTGGCGGTTGCGCACCATTTAATGGAACAGGGCTGGCAGGTACGCTGGCTGGGAACCGCAGACCGCATGGAAGCCGACCTGGTACCTAAGCACGGTATCGAGATCGACTTTATTCGTATTTCTGGCCTTCGTGGCAAAGGGATCAAGGCGCTGCTGCTGGCGCCGGTGCGCATTTTCAATGCCTGGCGTCAGGCGCGCGCCATTATGAAGCGTTTTAAGCCTGACGTCGTTCTGGGCATGGGGGGGTACGTTTCCGGCCCTGGCGGACTGGCGGCGTGGTCATTAGGGATTCCCGTTGTTCTGCATGAACAGAACGGTATTGCCGGTTTGACCAACAAATGGCTGGCAAAAATCGCCACCAAAGTTATGCAGGCCTTCCCCGGGGCATTCCCGAAAGCGGATGTCGTAGGGAATCCGGTACGTGTGGACGTGCTGGCGCTGGCGCTGCCAGATACGCGTCTGGCGGGTCGCGAAGGGCCGGTGCGCGTGCTGGTCGTCGGCGGTTCCCAGGGCGCGCGTATTTTAAACCAGACGATGCCGCAGGTTGCGGCAAAACTGGGTGATGCAGTGACCATCTGGCACCAGAGCGGGAAGGGCGCTCAGCAGACCGTTGAGCAGGCCTACGCGCAGGAAGGTCAGCCGCAGCATAAAGTAACTGAATTTATTGATGATATGGCCGCAGCCTATGCATGGGCCGATGTCGTGGTCTGTCGCTCGGGCGCGCTGACGGTGAGCGAAATCGCCGCCGCCGGTTTACCGGCGCTGTTTGTGCCGTTCCAGCACAAAGACCGACAGCAGTACTGGAATGCACTGCCGCTTGAAAAAGCGGGTGCCGCGAAGATTTTTGAGCAGCCACAATTTACCGCTGATGCGGTCGCCACTACCCTGGCGGGCTGGAACCGGGATGTATTACTGGAGATGGCGCAACGCGCACGCGCGACCGCTATCCCGGATGCAACGGAACGGGTGGCAAAAGAAGTGAGCCTGGCAGCCCAGGCATAATTCTCGCAGCGCGTGTTGCGCTGCACGATTTTTTTGAAGTAGTCGATGGCGTTTAGAGAATGAATACACAACAACTGGCAAAACTGCGTTCTATCGTGCCCGAGATGCGTCGCGTCCGGCACATTCACTTTGTCGGCATCGGTGGTGCTGGCATGGGCGGTATTGCCGAAGTGTTAGCTAACGAAGGCTATCAGATCAGCGGGTCTGACCTGGCGCCAAACCCTGTTACGCAGCAGCTGGCGTCGCTGGGGGCGACTATCTATTTCAATCATCGCCCGGAAAACGTGAGCGATGCGAGCGTGGTTGTGGTGTCCAGCGCTATCTCCGCGGATAACCCGGAAATCGTTGCGGCGCATGAGGCGCGCATTCCGGTGATCCGTCGCGCGGAAATGCTGGCAGAACTGATGCGTTTCCGTCACGGCATTGCGGTGGCCGGCACGCACGGTAAAACCACCACAACAGCGATGGTCTCCAGCATTTATGCGGAAGCGGGTCTCGACCCGACGTTCGTTAACGGTGGTCTGGTGAAAGCCGCTGGCGTGCATGCGCGTCTGGGCCATAGCCGTTATCTGATTGCGGAAGCGGATGAGAGCGACGCGTCGTTCCTGCATCTACAGCCGATGGTGGCGATCGTCACCAACATCGAAGCTGACCATATGGACACTTACCAGGGCGACTTCGAGAACTTAAAGCAGACCTTTATTAACTTCCTGCACAACCTGCCGTTCTATGGCCGTGCGGTGATGTGCGTGGACGATCCGGTTATTCGCGAGCTGCTGCCGCGCGTCGGGCGTCAAATTACGACCTACGGCTTCAGCGAAGACGCGGATGTACGCGTAGAAGATTACAAGCAGATCGGTGCGCAGGGGCATTTCACCCTGGCGCGGCAGGATAAAGACCTGCTGCATGTCACCCTGAACGCTCCGGGACGTCACAACGCCCTGAATGCGGCAGCGGCGGTGGCTGTTGCGACAGAAGAAGGCATTGACGATGAGGCGATCCTGCGCGCACTGGAGAGCTTCCAGGGGACGGGCCGTCGTTTCGACTTCCTCGGTGAATTCCCGCTGGAGCCGGTAAACGGTAAGCCAGGTTCTGCGATGCTGGTAGACGACTACGGTCACCATCCGACGGAAGTGGACGCAACCATCAAAGCGGCACGCGCGGGTTGGCCGGAAAAGAATCTGGTCATGATCTTCCAGCCGCACCGTTACACGCGTACCCGCGATCTGTATGACGATTTTGCCAACGTCCTTTCGCAGGTTGATACCCTGCTGATGCTGGATGTTTATGCTGCGGGTGAAACGCCGATTCCGGGCGCGGACAGTCGTTCTTTATGTCGTACCATCCGTGGACGCGGTAAAGTGGATCCTATTCTGGTTCCCGACCCGGCGCAGGTGGCTGAAATGCTTGCCCCGGTCCTGACGGGTAACGATCTGATCCTGATTCAGGGCGCGGGAAATATCGGCAAAATCGCCCGTACCTTAGCTGAAATCAAACTGAAGCCGCAAACTCAGGAGGACGAGCGTCATGGCTGATAAGATTGCTGTCCTGTTTGGCGGCACTTCCGCCGAACGCGAGGTTTCTCTGAATTCGGGCGCTGCCGTGCTGGCGGGCCTGCGTGAAGGTGGCGTGGACGCGCATCCGGTTGATCCGAAAGAGGTGGACGTTACGCAGCTGAAAGCGATGGGCTTCGATAAAGCCTTCATCGCGTTGCACGGTCGCGGCGGTGAAGACGGCACGTTGCAGGGGCTGCTGGAGCTGATCGGTATGCCGTACACCGGCAGCGGCGTGATGGCATCCGCCATCTCCATGGATAAACTGCGCAGCAAACTGCTGTGGCAGGGGGCGGACCTGCCCGTTGCGCCATGGGTTGCACTGACGCGTCGTGAATATGAAATGGGTCTGTCGGACAGCGTTAATACACGCATTGCGGCACTGGGCTTACCGGTTATTGTGAAGCCGAGCCGTGAAGGGTCGAGCGTGGGAATGTCCAAAGTCGATAAAGCTGTAGATTTGGCTGACGCTTTAGCACTGGCATTTCAACATGATGAAGAAGTTCTGATTGAAAAATGGCTTAGCGGGCCGGAATTTACCGTCGCGATGCTTGGCGAAGAAATTTTACCGTCAATTCGCATCCAACCCGCCGGAGTCTTCTATGATTATGAGGCGAAGTATCTCTCTGATGAGACGCAATATTTCTGCCCAGCGGGTCTTGAAGCAGAGCGTGAGGCCGAATTACAGTCTCTGGTGCTTAAAGCCTGGAATGTGCTGGGATGTCGTGGCTGGGGACGCATTGACGTGATGCTTGACGGTGACGGGCAATTTTATCTGCTGGAAGCAAACACGTCTCCGGGTATGACCAGCCATAGCCTTGTGCCGATGGCGGCGCGTCAGGCGGGAATGAGCTTCTCGCAGTTAGTCGTACGTATTCTGGACCAGGCGGGCTGATATGTCTCAGGCTGCATTGAACACGCGCAACCGCGATGACGAAGAAGAATATTCCTCTTCGCGCCGGAGTAATGGAACGCGTCTTGCAGGGATCATCTTCCTGCTCGGGGTGCTGTGCACCGTGTTTATCAGCGGCTGGATGGTGCTGGGCTGGATGGAAGATGCGCAGCGGTTGCCGCTTTCAAAGCTGGTGGTGACCGGGGAGCGACACTACACGCGTAACGATGATATTCGCCAGTCGATTCTGGCGCTTGGGTCGCCTGGCACCTTTATGACGCAGGACGTCAACATTATTCAGAGTCAGATTGAACGTCTGCCGTGGATAAAACAGGCAAGTGTCAGAAAGCAATGGCCTGATGAATTGAAGATTCATCTGGTTGAATATGTGCCGATTGCGCGTTGGAATGATCAGCATATGGTTGATGTAGACGGAAATTCGTTCAGCGTCCCGAGCGATCGTGTCAACAAGCAGAATTTACCGATGTTGTATGGGCCGGAAGGCAGCGAAAACGAAGTATTGCAGGGTTTTCGTGAGATGGGGCAGGTGCTGGCTAAGGATCGCTTTACGTTAAAAGATGCTGCGATGACGGCGCGCCGTTCCTGGCAGTTGACCTTAACGAATGGCATCAAGCTCAACCTTGGCCGCGGCGATACAATGAAACGTCTGGCGCGTTTTGTCGAACTTTACCCGGTTTTACAGCAGCAGGCGCAGACGGATGGCAAACGGATAAGCTACGTTGATTTGCGCTATGACTCAGGCGCAGCAGTCGGTTGGGAGCCGGCTCCGGTCGAGGAACCTAATCAGCAACAAAATCAGGCACAGGTACAGGCAGAACAACAATGATCAAGTCGACGGACAGAAAATTGGTAGTAGGACTGGAGATTGGCACCGCGAAGGTTGCCGCTTTGGTAGGGGAAGTTCTGCCCGACGGTATGGTCAATATCATTGGCGTGGGCAGCTGCCCCTCCCGTGGTATGGATAAAGGTGGGGTAAACGACCTTGAGTCGGTGGTGAAATGCGTTCAGCGCGCCATCGACCAGGCTGAATTGATGGCAGATTGCCAAATTTCCTCTGTCTATCTGGCCCTTTCTGGTAAGCATATCAGCTGCCAGAATGAAATCGGTATGGTGCCGATTTCCGAAGAAGAAGTGACGCAGGAAGACGTTGAGAACGTTGTCCACACGGCGAAATCCGTGCGTGTTCGCGACGAGCACCGTGTGCTGCATGTGATCCCGCAGGAATACGCGATCGACTACCAGGAAGGCATCAAGAATCCGGTCGGTCTGTCGGGCGTGCGTATGCAGGCAAAAGTGCACCTGATCACATGTCACAACGATATGGCGAAGAACATTGTAAAAGCCGTTGAACGTTGTGGCCTGAAAGTTGACCAACTCATTTTCGCCGGACTTGCCGCGAGCTATTCCGTGCTGACCGAAGACGAACGTGAACTGGGCGTCTGTGTGGTCGATATTGGTGGTGGTACAATGGACATGGCTGTCTATACCGGCGGTGCGTTACGCCACACTAAAGTGATCCCGTACGCCGGGAATGTGGTTACCAGCGATATCGCTTACGCCTTTGGTACGCCACCGAGCGATGCAGAGGCGATTAAAGTGCGCCATGGTTGCGCGCTGGGCTCTATCGTCGGCAAAGACGAGAGCGTTGAAGTGCCGAGCGTAGGCGGTCGACCGCCGCGCAGCTTGCAACGCCAGACGCTGGCAGAGGTAATTGAGCCGCGTTATACCGAGCTGCTCAACCTGGTCAACGAAGAGATTTTGCAGTTACAGGAACAGCTTCGCCAGCAGGGTGTGAAACATCATCTCGCGGCGGGGATTGTATTAACCGGCGGGGCAGCGCAAATTGAAGGTCTTGCGGCCTGCGCTCAGCGCGTGTTCCATACGCAGGTGCGTATTGGTGCGCCGCTGAATATCACCGGTTTAACGGATTATGCCCAGGAGCCGTACTATTCAACGGCGGTGGGCCTGCTGCACTACGGGAAAGAGTCCCATTTAAGTGGTGAGGCAGAGGTGGAAAAACGCGTCTCGGTGGGGTCGTGGGTCAAACGACTTAACACCTGGCTGCGAAAAGAATTTTAATTTTTTTAAGAGACCGGAGAGAATTAGCGGTCTCGGGCGACAGGCACAACGGAGAGAGAGATTATGTTTGAACCTATGGAATTAACCAACGACGCGGTGATTAAAGTCATCGGCGTCGGTGGCGGCGGCGGTAACGCCGTAGAGCACATGGTGCGCGAGCGCATCGAAGGTGTTGAATTCTTCGCGGTGAACACCGATGCGCAGGCGCTGCGTAAAACGGCTGTTGGCCAGACGATTCAGATCGGTGGTGGCATCACCAAAGGTCTGGGAGCAGGGGCTAACCCGGAAGTGGGCCGCAACGCGGCTGAAGAAGATCGTGAAGCGCTGCGCGCTGCACTGGACGGTGCAGACATGGTCTTCATCGCAGCGGGTATGGGCGGCGGTACAGGTACCGGTGCAGCACCCGTTGTGGCGGAAGTCGCTAAAGATTTAGGTATTCTGACCGTTGCTGTCGTGACCAAGCCTTTCAACTTTGAAGGTAAGAAGCGTATGGCTTTCGCGGAGCAGGGTATCACCGAGCTGTCCAAGCACGTGGACTCTCTGATTACCATTCCGAACGACAAGCTGCTGAAAGTGCTGGGTCGCGGTATCTCTCTGCTGGACGCCTTTGGCGCGGCAAACGACGTGCTGAAAGGCGCGGTTCAGGGTATTGCTGAACTGATTACCCGTCCTGGCCTGATGAACGTCGACTTTGCAGACGTTCGTACCGTGATGTCCGAGATGGGCTACGCGATGATGGGCTCTGGCGTGGCGAGCGGCGAAGACCGTGCGGAAGAAGCTGCTGAAATGGCGATCTCCTCTCCACTGCTGGAAGATATCGATCTGTCTGGCGCGCGCGGCGTGCTGGTCAACATTACCGCTGGCTTTGACCTGCGTCTGGATGAGTTCGAAACTGTGGGTAACACCATCCGTGCATTCGCCTCTGACAACGCGACCGTCGTTATCGGTACCTCCCTTGATCCGGAAATGAACGACGAACTGCGTGTGACCGTTGTGGCCACCGGTATCGGTATGGACAAGCGTCCTGAGATCACCCTGGTGACTAACAAACAGACTCAGCAGCCGGTTATGGATCGTTACCAGCAGCACGGTATGGCGCCTCTGACTCAGGAGCAAAAACCCGCTGCGAAAGTGGTGAACGACCCGACTCCACAAACGGCAAAAGAGCCAGATTATCTGGATATCCCGGCGTTCCTGCGTAAGCAAGCTGACTAAGAATTGGCTGGAATTTGGGGATTTGCGCTCTTTGTGCTAAACTGGCCCACCGTTAGTGATATACACTCTCGGTTGGATAGTTAATTTGGCGAGATTATACGATGATCAAACAAAGGACACTTAAACGTATCGTTCAGGCGACGGGTGTCGGTTTACATACCGGCAAGAAAGTCACACTGACGTTACGCCCTGCGCCGGCCAATACCGGGGTCATCTATCGTCGCACCGACTTGAATCCACCGGTAGATTTTCCGGCCGATGCCAAATCTGTGCGTGATACTATGCTCTGTACTTGTCTGGTGAACGAGCATGACGTGCGGATTTCTACCGTAGAGCACCTGAACGCCGCCCTGGCGGGTCTGGGTATCGACAACATTATGGTTGAAGTCGATGCGCCAGAAATCCCGATCATGGACGGGAGTGCTGCTCCGTTCGTTTATTTGTTGCTGGATGCCGGCATCGAAGAACTGAACTGCGCGAAGAAATTTGTTCGCATTAAAGAGACCGTTCGCGTCGAAGATGGCGACAAATGGGCTGAATTCAAACCGTACAATGGTTTTTCGTTGGACTTCACCATCGATTTTAACCATCCGGCGATTGACTCCAGCACCCAGCGCTATGCGATGAACTTCTCTGCGGATGCGTTCATGCGCCAGATCAGCCGAGCACGTACCTTCGGCTTTATGCGTGATATCGAATATCTGCAATCCCGCGGCCTGTGCCTGGGCGGCAGCTTCGATTGTGCCATCGTTGTTGACGATTATCGCGTACTGAACGAAGACGGCCTGCGTTTTGAAGATGAATTTGTTCGTCACAAAATGCTGGACGCGATCGGCGACCTCTTCATGTGTGGTCACAACATCATTGGTGCCTTTACCGCGTTTAAATCCGGTCATGCACTGAACAACAAACTGTTGCAGGCCGTCCTGGCAAAACAGGAAGCCTGGGAATATGTGACCTTCGAAGACGAAGCTGAACTGCCGCTGGCGTTCAAAGCACCGACTATGGTCCTGGCGTAACGGTTAAACCCGTTTCGTAAGAAAAGCGACTGGTTCACCTGGTACTCTCTCCGACCAGGGAAGCCAGTCGTTTTTATTTCTGCCCTTCTTTAATTTGTCCCTTTCACCCCTGGCCTGTGTCGGGTGCCGAATAACGGTGTGTTCGCTGCATTATTGACCGTTTTTACCTGCTGCAAGGTGTCATTCCTGCTGCCGTGTATTGGCTTTAGTGGTAATATCTGGGCGCTAAAAAAGAATAACTAAACTCAGCCTGCACTGGCGGGCGAACGTGGTGGAGCAAGTGAGCGGAATACTGACGCGCTGGCGACAATTTGGCAGACGTTACTTCTGGCCGCATCTCTTATTGGGGATGGTCGCGGCGAGTCTCGGCTTGCCTGTGCTCAGCAACAGCGCAGACGCGGCGACGCCAGCACGTTCCACGACGACTAAACACGATCTCACCACACGGGTTAACTTCACTAATCTCGCATGGCTTGAAGCCAGCCGTCGTCCCAATTTCTCCGTTGATTACTGGCAGCAGCACGCGATTCGCACGGTTATCCGCCATCTGTCGTTCGCGATGGCGCCGCAGACGATGCCTGTTGCGGAAGAAACGCTGCCGGTCCAGGCTCAGCATCTTGCCCTGCTCGATACGCTTAATGCGCTTCTGACGCAGGACAACCAGCCGCCAGTGACCGTGAATCAGACGGCGAAAACGGATTTTGTTTCCCCTGCATCCTTCTCTGTTTCGACATGGATTAGCCAGGTTCACGGCATCCGTGCCGGGCCTCAACGCCTCAGCTAAATTAACCTTTTTCAATACCTTAATTTATCTGCCCGACTGGGGCGTTTGAGAATTTATTATGCTAATCAAATTGTTAACCAAAGTTTTTGGTAGTCGTAACGATCGTACCCTGCGCCGCATGCGCAAAGCGGTAAACGTCATCAACGGTATGGAACCGGCGATGGAGAAGCTCTCTGATGATGAACTGAAAGCAAAAACCGCGGAGTTCCGTGCGCGTCTGGAGAAAGGCGAAACCTTAGAAAGCCTGATCCCGGAAGCCTTTGCCGTAGTACGTGAGGCCAGTAAACGCGTGTTCGGCATGCGTCACTTCGACGTGCAGCTGCTGGGCGGGATGGTGCTCAACGAGCGCTGCATCGCGGAAATGCGTACCGGTGAAGGTAAAACCCTGACTGCAACGCTGCCGGCTTACCTGAATGCGCTGACGGGTAAGGGTGTTCACGTTGTTACCGTCAACGACTATCTGGCGCAGCGCGACGCCGAAAACAACCGTCCACTGTTCGAATTCCTCGGCATGACCGTGGGCATTAACATGTCCGGCCTGCCGGCACCTGCCAAGCGTGAAGCCTACAATGCGGACATCACCTACGGCACCAACAACGAATACGGCTTCGACTACCTGCGTGACAACATGGCGTTCAGCCCGGAAGAGCGCGTCCAGCGTAAACTGCACTATGCGCTGGTGGATGAGGTTGACTCCATTCTGATCGATGAAGCGCGTACCCCGCTGATCATCTCCGGCCCTGCCGAAGACAGCTCCGAGATGTACCGTAAAGTCGACAAAATCATTCCTCACCTGCTGCGTCAGGAGAAAGAAGACTCCGATACCTTCCAGGGTGAAGGTCACTTCTCCGTGGATGAAAAAGCGCGTCAGGTCAACCTGACCGAACGCGGCCTGGTGAAAATCGAAGAGCTGCTGGTTGCTGAAGGCATTATGGAAGAGGGCGAGTCTCTGTACTCCCCGAGCAACATCATGCTGATGCACCACGTAACGGCTGCACTGCGCGCGCACGCGCTGTTCACCCGCGACGTTGACTACATCGTTAAAGACGGGGAAGTCATCATCGTCGATGAACACACCGGCCGTACCATGCAGGGACGTCGCTGGTCCGATGGCCTGCACCAGGCCGTGGAAGCCAAAGAAGGCGTGGATATTCAGAACGAAAACCAGACGCTGGCATCCATCACCTTCCAGAACTACTTCCGTCTGTACGAGAAGCTGGCGGGGATGACCGGTACCGCAGATACCGAAGCGTTTGAGTTTAGCTCCATCTATAAGCTGGATACCGTGGTAGTACCTACCAACCGTCCGATGATCCGTAAGGATATGCCGGACCTGGTATACATGACTGAAGCGGAAAAAATTCAGGCGATCATCGAAGATATTCGCGAACGTACCGCGAAGGGTCAGCCGGTACTGGTGGGGACCATCTCCATCGAGAAGTCCGAAGTGGTGTCTAACGAGCTGACTAAAGCAGGCATCAAACACAACGTTCTGAACGCCAAGTTCCACGCTAAAGAAGCAGATATCGTTGCGCAGGCGGGTTACCCGGCAGCCGTAACCATCGCCACCAACATGGCGGGTCGTGGTACCGATATTATGCTCGGCGGTAGCTGGCAGGCCGAAGTGGCGGAGCTGGAAAACCCAACCCCAGAGCAAATCGCGCAGATCAAAGCCGACTGGCAAGTGCGTCACGACGCGGTGCTGGCATCCGGTGGTCTGCACATCATTGGTACCGAGCGTCACGAATCTCGTCGTATCGATAACCAGCTGCGCGGTCGTGCGGGTCGTCAGGGTGATGCCGGTTCTTCCCGCTTCTATCTGTCTATGGAAGATGCGCTGATGCGTATTTTCGCCTCTGACCGTGTGTCCGGCATGATGCGTAAACTGGGCATGAAACCTGGCGAAGCGATCGAGCACCCGTGGGTTACCAAAGCGATTGCCAACGCCCAGCGTAAAGTGGAAAGCCGCAACTTCGATATTCGTAAGCAGCTGCTGGAATATGATGACGTTGCCAACGACCAGCGTCGTGCGATCTACACCCAGCGTAACGAACTGCTGGACGTGTCCGACGTGAGCGAAACCATCAACAGCATTCGCGAAGATGTGTTCAAAGCCACTATCGACGCTCATATTCCACCGCAGTCTCTGGAAGAAATGTGGGATATCGAAGGCTTGCAGGAACGTCTGAAAAACGACTTCGATCTCGAACTGCCAATCAAAGAGTGGCTGGACAAAGAGCCTGAGCTGCACGAAGAGACCCTGCGCGAGCGTATCTACGAAACCGCGCTGGACGTCTACAAGCGTAAGGAAGAAGTGGTTGGCGCAGAGATGATGCGTCACTTCGAGAAAGGCGTAATGTTGCAGACCCTGGACTCCCTGTGGAAAGAGCACCTGGCGGCAATGGACTACCTGCGTCAGGGTATCCACCTGCGAGGTTATGCGCAGAAAGATCCGAAGCAGGAGTACAAGCGTGAATCCTTCTCCATGTTTGCCGCCATGCTGGAGTCGCTGAAGTATGAAGTCATCAGCACTCTGAGCAAAGTTCAGGTGCGTATGCCGGAAGAAGTGGAAGCGATGGAGCAGCAGCGTCGTGAAGAAGCTGAGCGTCTGGCACAGATGCAGCAGTTGAGCCATCAGACCGATGAGAGCGAAGCCGCAGCAGCAATCGCAGCGCAGACGGGCGATCGTAAAGTTGGTCGTAACGATCCGTGCCCATGCGGTTCCGGCAAAAAATACAAGGCGTGCCACGGCCGTCTGAGCTAAGAACATAACAAACTGAAAAGGCGCAGATATCTGCGCCTTTTTTATGGAAGTGACATGATGAAAACACTGCAAATTGCTGTCGGGATCATTCGCAACCCGCAAAACCAGATCTTCATTACCCAACGTGCCGCCGATGCGCACATGGCCAACAAATGGGAATTCCCCGGCGGGAAAATCGAATCAGGTGAAACGCCGGAGCAGGCGCTGGTGCGTGAGCTTCAGGAAGAGGTGGGGATCACCCCGCATGGCGCAACGCTGTTCGATAAGCTGGAGTACCAGTTTCCGGATCGTCACATCACGCTGTGGTTCTGGCTGGTGGAAAGCTGGGAAGGTGAACCGTGGGGTAAAGAGGGGCAGCCGGGTAACTGGATTGAGCTTCAGGCCAGCGATGCGGAAAAATTCCCGCCCGCCAATGAGCCTGTGATACTCCGGCTGGTTGCACAACCGTAGGCCTGCTAAGCGAAGCGCCAGCAGGCTTTGAACGTTACTGCTGGTTTTCGCTCCAGTCATCGCTATCCGAGAGATCGCCTTCGCTCGGAATGCGTTTCTCTTCCGCCGCCCATTCGCCCAGGTCTATAAGCTGACAGCGCTTGCAGCAGAATGGGCGAAATGGACTCACTTCTCCCCAGACGACAGTTTTCCCACAGGTTGGGCAGTTTACGGTGGTTACGTCAGACATCGGCACTCCTTAACAACAGGCCAGTTCAAAATCGAGGCGTTCCGGCACGGTGCCATGTTCACTGTCCAGCGGCATAAAGCGGATCGCGAAACGGCTTTTATGTCCGGAAATTTGCGGGTAAAGCTGCTCGCTAAGAGACAGATTCAGGCGCAGAAGATCGGCGTCGTCGCCGTTATCCTGATAGAAACCGTTGAGACTGGTTTGTTTGCGGAACGGGGCAGAGTTACGCACAAGATCGAGGATCAAGGATAACGTCTGATTCATCGGCTCCAGGCTGCCCAGCCAGCTGTTCACCTGGCGATCGCGCTGTTCCTGCGGCATGTGCAACCACATATGCAGCGTTGGCAGGTCAAAGCTACAGCAACCGCCCGGTATGCTCAGGCGCTGGCGCACCAGCGCAATCAGACGATCCTCTCGTAAAAACTGGCCAACGCGCGGCGCGGCCATCAGCGTCGTGCTGCTGTTTTTCAGCTGCTGGCGTAAAGCGTCAATACGACTTTGATCCACGCCCGGTACTTCGGCCCAGGCCTGTAATTTACGCTGCTGGCGCTCCAGCTCTTTCAACAGCTCAGTGCGGACGTCACCGCGTTCAATCACATCCAGCAGATCGCCCACGTTGCGGAAAAAATGCAGCGCGGTGGCGTGATCGTTGACAGGCAGATGTTGTGAAAGCTGTTGAATAAGAAATTCTATGCGTAGCCAGGTACGCATTTTTTCGTTAAGCGGGTGCTCAAAAAGGATATGAGTCGACATTATGGTTTTTCCTGTGCAACGGCCTGCGCGGCGAAGGTCAGATACTGCGCGTGCAGACGAGCAACATCCGATGCAATGGCATCTGGTGCGCCGTTATTATCAATAACATCATCCGCAACGGCGAGGCGCGCTTCGCGCGTGGCCTGTGCGGCAAGAATTTGTTCAGCATGTTCGCGTGAAACATGGTCACGCGCCATGGTTCTCTGGATTTGCGTTTCGCGGGAAACGTCAATCACCAGCGTTCTGTCTGCTTTATTCTGAAGCTGATTTTCCACCAGTAACGGGACGACCCACAACACATAGGGCGAACGGGCTGCGGCAATTTGACGCTGAGTTTCCTGGTGGATAATGGGGTGGAGCAGGGCATTAAGCCAGGCTTTTTCCGCTGGATCGGAAAATATGCACTCACGCAGCTGCCGACGATTCAGGGTGCCGTCAGCCTGTATCACACGGCGACCAAAATGCGCTTCGATGGCGTTTAAGGCGGGTGTATTGGGTTCTACCACATGACGGGCAATGATATCGGCGTCGATAATCGTGATGCCGAGACGAGCAAACGCGTGCGCAACGGTGCTTTTACCACTACCGATGCCGCCGGTTAATGCGACGATATACCCCATTAAATCAGATCCTGGGAATTATTCAGTTTTAAAATCAGTTGCTTAAAATTCAAACTTACAACAGCCAATGTTTAGCTCTCTTTACCCGCTTTTTACCAGGTAAATTTATAGGATTGTAGCGTAAAAAAAGAGAATTTCGCAGTCTTGCGGAGCAGGTATTAGTGCGTATGATAGCGTCACTGGAGTTGTGCTTTTAATATATTTGCCTCTAACCCCAGGAATCCGCACATGCGTATCGAAGAAGATCTGAAGTTAGGTTTCAAAGACGTTCTTATCCGCCCTAAACGCTCTACACTGAAAAGTCGCTCAGACGTTGAACTCGAACGTCAATTCACCTTTAAGCATTCCGGTCAGACGTGGTCTGGCGTGCCGATTATCGCGGCCAACATGGACACCGTCGGGACCTTCGAGATGGCGACCGCACTGGCGCAATTCGACATCCTTACTGCGGTACACAAACACTACAGCGCTGAAGAGTGGGATGCGTTTGTCGCCTCCGCCTCGGCTGACGTGGTGAAGCATGTGATGGTCTCGACCGGTACGTCTGATGCAGATTTCGAGAAAACCAAACAGATCCTGAACGCCAATCCGGCGCTGAATTTTGTCTGCATTGACGTGGCAAATGGTTATTCCGAACATTTCGTCCAGTTCGTCAGCAAGGCGCGTGAAGCCTGGCCAACCAAAACCATCATCGCGGGCAATGTGGTGACCGGTGAAATGTGTGAAGAGCTGATCCTCTCCGGAGCCGACATTGTGAAAGTAGGCATTGGCCCGGGCTCCGTTTGCACCACGCGCGTGAAAACCGGTGTGGGTTATCCGCAGCTGTCTGCGGTAATTGAATGCGCTGACGCTGCGCACGGTCTGGGCGGCCAGATCATCAGCGACGGTGGCTGCACCATGCCAGGCGATGTCGCGAAAGCCTTCGGCGGCGGCGCGGATTTCGTGATGCTCGGCGGCATGCTGGCAGGCCACGAAGAGAGCGGCGGTACCGTGGTGGAAGAGAACGGCGAGAAATTCATGCTGTTCTACGGAATGAGCTCTGAATCCGCGATGACCCGTCACGTGGGTGGTGTCGCGAAATACCGTGCGGCGGAAGGCAAAACCGTTAAGCTACCACTGCGTGGTCCGGTCGAAAACACGGCGCGCGATATCCTCGGCGGACTGCGTTCTGCCTGCACCTACGTTGGGGCTTCCCGCCTGAAAGAGCTGACTAAACGCACGACGTTTATCCGCGTTCAGGAGCAGGAAAACCGCGTTTTCAATAGCCTCTGACGGCTACGGCTGGCGCGCGTCCGTGCGCCAGCGTTACCCCGCGCTCATTGCATCCCCCAGATGGAAAATCGGCAGATACATTGCCACCACCAGCGTGCCAATAATCAGACCTGTCACGACCAGTAGCAAAGGCTCAAGAAGCGCCGCCAGATTGTCTGCCTGCTGAAATGTCTGTTCCGTATGATGGCGGGCCAGATTCATCAGCATGACATCCAGTGAACCCGACACTTCTCCGGTGCGAATGAGCTGAATACACAGTGGCGTAAAAACAGAGGCCTTCTGGAAGGAGCACCACACGGGCATCCCCTGTTCGATATCGCTGCGTATCTCACGGAGTTTCTCCTGCCAGTAGCCACACTCAACGGTCTCCTCCACACTCTCCAGTCCTTGTAAAAAGGCAATTCCGGCCTGCTGGGTTAATGACAGCACGGTAAAAATTTGCCCCAGTTTTTGCCCACGCATCAGCGTGCCCATCACCGGTACATGTAACAGGACGTACTGCCAGCGCGGATGCCGCCGCAGCTTACAGGCGATGACAACCATTGCCACGAGCAGGGCCAAAAGGGTGAGGATATGCGCCTGAACCAAGGCCGCCAGCCCCATGACTGCCTGCGTGAGCAAAGGGAGCGGGGTGTTGAACGTTTTGTAGATTGCAGCAAACTCAGGCAAAACCAGCGTGACCATCGCCAGCACCACGAAAACGGCCAGCGTCAGGATGATCAGCGGATAGCGCAGCGCTTTCTTCACCTTTGCACTGAGCTGCTGCTGGGATTTTTGTTGCTGCGCAAGCTGACGGCAGCAGGCTTCGAGCTTACCCGTCAGTTCACCCGTCTTCACCATCGAGACATAAAGGGGGCTAAACACCTCTGGCCATTTCTTCATGGCCTCTGACAGAGCGAAACCTTCGCTCAGGTCATCAGCAAGACTGTGCAGCAGCGCCTGCCAGTGCTGCAAAGGATGCTGTTCCGCCAGCATGTGCAGGCTTTGGGACAGCGTGAGTCCGGCCTGTAGCAGCGTGGCGAGCTGGCGAAAAATATCGTAGCAGTGCTGCACTTGCCATCGGTGGTGCTGCTGGCAGCGTTTTAGCGCCAGCGGGTGCAGCTGTTTAAGCACCAGAGCCGTGTAAGCTGCGTTACGGTCGATGGCCCAGAGGGTGCCGGTTTGCACCTCCCCCTCGGTGGTCAGGGCACGCCAGCGCCAGAGCGAATTAGCAGCCATCTGGCATTCCCAGGACGCGCAACAACTCTTCGAGCGTAGTCAGCCCTTGCTCTACGGCCATGCAGCCATGCTCAAACAAAGAGGTCATTCCCGCCTGACGAGCGCTGGACCCAATCACCTCCGTGCTTGCTCCGCTGGCGATGGCCTGCCGCAGCGTGTCGTCGATGACGAGCACTTCAAAAATGGCTACGCGACCATAAAAACCGTGGTAGCAGCGATCGCAGCCGGTGGGTTGCCAGCGAGGAAGCGGCCGGGGCCACAGCGTGCGGGGTAATTCGGTGTGGCGGCTGGCTTCCTGTCGGCAGTACGGGCATAAACGGCGCACCAGCCGCTGGGCAATCACCATCGAGAGCGCTGAAGAGATCATCCAGCGCGCGACACCCATCTGTTGCAGCCGTACCAGCGTTTCAGTCGTCGAATTAGTATGGAGGGTGGACAGCACCAGATGCCCGGTTTGTGCCGCCTTAATGGCAATTTCTGCCGTTTCGCCGTCACGAATTTCACCTACCATAATGATGTCAGGATCCTGCCTGAGCAGGGCGCGCAGCACGCTCTGGAAGGTCAGCCCCGCACGCGGATTAATCTGCGTCTGGTTTAAGCCTGCAAGCGGGATTTCAACGGGATCTTCCACGCTGCAAATATTAACGTCAGGGGTATTTCGCGCCTGTAACGCGCTGTACAGCGTCACCGTTTTCCCGCTACCGGTCGGGCCGGTGACCAGAATCAACCCCTGAGGGCTGTTAAGCGCCCCGGCAAAACGGGCCTGCTGGTCTGCGCTCATCCCCAGCTGTTCAAGCTCCAGAGCCTGATGTACCTGGTGAAGCAGACGAAGCACGATTTTTTCTCCACCGCTACAGGGAAGGGTTGCGATACGAAAAGAGACGGGGACGCTTGCCAGCTCCACCGTAAACTGACCGTCCTGCGGCAGGCGGCGCTCCGCAATATCCAGTTGACCCAGCACCTTCAGGCGTGCGGCAAGCGTCGTCCCGAGGGCGGCAGAGATCGGCGGTTGCGGGTAGAGAACACCGTCGATTCGCAAACGGATCTGGTAACCGTGCTCCGTCGGTTCAATATGGATGTCAGAAGCCCGCTGGTTTACTGCCTGCTGCAAGGTTGTACTGAGCACGTCAGCGGCTGAGTTTGGCGCGATGCCCGGCAGGTGTGATGATGAGAGGGACTGAAGCCTTTTTTCCATCCGTTCAGCCGTCCAGCACTCAATATCAATACGTTTCTGCGTGGCGAAGCGTAACGCTTCCATCAGCTCAGAGGCAGGATTACCCACCACCGCAATGCTGATCATCTCGGTGTCGCTTGCGAGTAGCAGTGCGTGATGGCGCTGACAGAGCGTCATAAGCTGCTCGGTATTCATTGTCCACTCCTGTCAGTTGTTGTCGAAGCGGAAAACATCTTCACAGGCTTGTCTGAGCGCCGTGTCGGACGCAATTTTGCAGTCACGCGTCCAGCCCGTCATACCGTTACCGTCGCTCCAGATCGGTGTCACGAGCACTTCAAGTCCGTTAAGGCTTTCCTGCCCTGTTAACGATACGATCCCCTTCGCCACGCTCATCGCTGAAACGTAACGTGTGGTTGTCGGGGAGGGGATGCCATTGGTGCCTGCGTCGCAGCGATCCACACCACCACGATCCAGGGCGCAAAGCTCAATGGCGGTGCGGTAGGGGATGAACGTTTGCAGCATATCGGTGAGCGCCGCTTTTCGCAGGTAGTTCTGATAGGCCGGGACGCCAATCGCGCTCAGGATGGCAATAATGCCAATGACCACCATTAGCTCAATCAGGGTAAATCCTTGTTGTCTGTTCATGTCTGCTCCTTATGTTAAGTGGCGCTACTGTGGCAGTGACTGCGCGCAGAAACGAGGGGCAAAAGCGTGAACGTGAAGGGGCTTTCAGGGAAATGATTCAGTGTTGCAGAGAAGGACAGCGTAATTGCGAGCGGTTTCGTATTTCCCCTCTCCGGGCGGAGAGGGGGGATAATTTATTTGAAGCGCATCGAGAGGTCGAGGGCGCGGACGTGCTTGGTCAGGGCGCCTACGGAGATGTAATCGACGCCGGTTTCAGCAAATTCGCGGATGGTGTCGAACGTCACGTTGCCGGACACCTCAAGCTGCGCCTGGCCGTTTGTGCGTTTGACCGCTTCACGCATCTGCTCCGTGTCGAAGTTATCGAGCATGATGATGTCAGCCCCCGCTTTAATGGCCTCGTCCAGCTCCTCCAGCGTTTCCACTTCCACTTCGACGGGCACATCCGGATGCAGCCAGAAGGCTTTTTCCACGGCCTGACGCACCGAGCCAGAGGCAATAATGTGGTTCTCTTTGATCAGGAAGGCATCGGATAGCCCCAGACGATGGTTGGCGCCGCCACCGCAGAGTACCGCGTATTTCAGCGCGGTGCGCAGGCCCGGCAGGGTTTTACGGGTATCCAGCAGCTGCGTGCGGGTGCCTGCCAGCAGGTCAACGTAGCGGCGTACTTCACTGGCAACGCCAGAGAGCGTTTGCACAAAATTGAGCGCGGTGCGTTCACCAGTCAGCAAGACGCGGGACGGGCCGTCCAGTTCGAACAGTGGCTGATTTGGCGTGACGCTATCGCCGTCCTCCACGTGCCATGTTACCTGCACCTCGTCGCCCGCCAGCTGGGTAAAGACCTCCTCAACCCAGCGTTTGCCGCAGAAAACCCCTGCTTCACGGGTGATAACCACCGCATGCGAGCGTGTCTCTTTTGGCAACAATTGGGCGGTAATATCGTTATCGGCGCTGACGTCACCGCCGAGGTCTTCTCTCAGGGCATGGGCAACGCTTGCCGGGATATCACTATTAATACGTTCCAGAAGCGCGTCACGTCGGTGGTCGGGGTTATAGCGGCGAGGCGGCATGATAAAACTCCAAATTGGTAACGAATCATAATATTGAAACATGCTACTCTGAACCGAGTAACAGCACCATAGATAAGGAGTTCCAGCATGTTGTTAGAAAACGGATGGCTGGTGGACGCGCGGCATGTACCGTCGCCGCACCACGACTGCCGCCCGGAGGATGAAAAGCCCACACTGCTGGTGGTTCACAATATTAGTCTCCCGCCGGGTGAGTTTGGCGGTCCGTGGATCGATGCGTTATTCACTGGAACGATAGATCCCGATGCCCACCCCTTCTTTGCTGAGATTGCGCATCTGCGCGTATCGGCGCACTGTCTGATCCGTCGTGATGGCGAAGTGGTTCAGTATGTTCCTTTTGATAAGCGTGCCTGGCATGCCGGCGTGTCGAAGTATCAGGGGCGCGAGCGGTGCAATGATTTCTCCATTGGAATTGAACTGGAAGGAACGGACACCACGCCTTACACCGATGCGCAATATGAGAAACTGGTTGCTGTAACGCAAACGTTAATCGGGCGCTATCCCGCCATTGCAGACAATATTACAGGGCACAGCGACATCGCCCCCGAAAGAAAAACCGACCCCGGCCCGGCTTTTGACTGGTCCCGGTTTCACGCCATGCTTACCACGTCGTCAGATAAGGAGATAACATGACGTTGTTTACCATGCTGCTGGTTATGATCGCTGAACGCCTGTTTAAGCTCGGCGAGCACTGGCATCTGGATCATCGGCTGGAGGTGTTATTCCGCCGCATCAGACATTTTTCCATGCTGCGCACGCTGCTGATGACGGCAGGCGTGATGGTGATTACGTTCCTGTTGCTACGCTCGCTTTACGGCCTCTTTTTCAACGTGCCGCTGCTGGTGATGTGGATCCTGCTCGGCGTGTTGTGTATTGGCGCGGGCAAGGTGCGTTTGCACTATCACGCGTATCTGAAAGCCGCTTCCCGGGATGATGCCCACGCGCGCGGCGCGATGGCGAGCGAGTTGACGATGATCCACGGCGTACCGCCGGACTGCGATGAACGCGAGTTTCTGCGGGAGCTGCAAAACGCGCTGCTGTGGATTAACTTCCGTTACTACCTGGCGCCGCTGTTCTGGTTCGTGGTGGGCGGACCCTGGGGGCCGGTACTGCTGATGGGTTACGCGTTCCTGCGCGCCTGGCAGACCTGGCTTGCCCGCTATCTTACGCCGCATGAACGTCTACAGTCCGGCATTGATGCCATCCTGCACGTGCTCGACTGGCTTCCGGTGCGTCTGGTAGGCGTGGTCTATGCCCTCATCGGTCACGGTGAAAAGGCGCTGCCCGCGTGGTTTGTCTCCCTTGCAGACCGCCATACCTCGCAGTATCAGGTTTTAACCCGACTGGCACAGTTCTCGCTGGCGCGTGAGCCGCACACGGACAAAGTCGCAACGCCAAAGGCTGCCGTCTCGATGGCGAAGAAAACGTCGTTTGTGGTGGTGGTGATTGTGGCGCTGCTGACGATTTACGGCACGCTGGTTTAAGCCAGCGCGCCGAAGCCGTTACGGTGTATCTGCGGGCGGGATGCCGAATTCAGGCATCCCGTTTTCGTTCCAGCGGATGAGTTTCAGGCGAGTATGGCGATTGGGATCGTAAAGCGGATCGCCTTCAATTTCAGTGTAGTTTCGCGCGTGGTAGACCAGCACATCTTCGCCCTCCGGCGTCTGCGTAAAGCTGTTATGGCCTGGCCCATACTGACGGTTTTCGTAGCTGGTGACGAACACCGGGCGCGGGGATTTATGCCAGTTAGCCGGGTTTTGCGGATCGGCATTCAGGTCTGCCCACAGTAATCCCATGCAGTAGTTCTCGTCGGTGGCGCTGGCGGAATAGCTGATAAACAGCTTATCGCCATGGAACAGCACCGCCGGGCCTTCATTGACCCAGAACCCGCGGCACTCCCAGTCATATTCCGGTTTACTGAGCATCACCGGCTCGCCTTTCAGCGTCCACGGATTTTCCATTTCACACAGGTAAAGATTCGAGTTACCGGAAATATCCGGGGCTTTTTGCGCCCACAGATACCAGCGTTTACCCTGATGAACAAAGGTGGTGGCATCCAGCGCGAAGGTGTCAAACGGGGTTTTGATTTGCCCTTTTTCTACCCACGTACCGGTGAGCGGATCGCGATCTGCGCATTCAATGGCAAACATGCGATGCTGGAACATCCCGAGCTGATCGAGCGCCTGGGTATGCGTGGCGGCAAAATAGATGTACCACCTGCCGTCGATATGATGCAGTTCCGGTGCCCAGATCAGCTGGCTCATCGGGCCGGTGTCGGGCTTGCGCCAGACAACCACCTCTTCGGCATTGCGTAAACCTTCCAGCGAGTCCGCGCGGCGGATCGCCAGCCGATCGTACTCCGGTACGGAGGCGATAAAGTAATATTGCCCATCGTGACGCAGGATATACGGGTCGGCGCGTTGTTCAATAAACGGGTTTGGCCAGGTTTGCATTCGGCTTTCCTTATTTAGTCTCAGCGGCTTTGAGTTCCTGATAATCGTTCAGCTCGCGATAGTTGGTGCGACGCTTTTCCAGATCGGACTGGATCTGCTTCATGGTCTCACGGTCCACTTTCAGCAGACGTACTACGCCCGCGGTAATTAAGTATCCAATGCCAGGAATGACGGTAAAGAGCAGCACGATCCCGTTGATGGCATCCGCGCTCTGCGCTTTTGCGCCCGCATCGTAGCCGTACCAGGAGAGCAGGAAACCGACCATTGCCCCGGCAATCGCCAGACCCAGTTTCAGGAAGAAGATGTTGCCGGAGAAGCTGATCCCGGTGATACGTTTCCCGGTTTTCCATTCACCGTAGTCGTCCACGTCGGCCATCAGGGACCAGTGCAGCGGGGATGGGATCTGGTGCAGGATGTTCAGCAGGACGTAAAGCACAACAATGGTTGTCGTCGCTTTCGGGTCGAAGAAGTAGAAGGCGCAGGAGAAAATCGCCAGCGCGATGTTGGTCCAGAAGAAGACCTTCAGCTTGCACCAGCGGTCGGTCAGCACTTTCGCCAGCATACTGCCGAACATCATGCCGACAACGCCCAGGCTGATAAACAGCGTGGCGAAATGGGTGCTTTGCCCCATGACCCAGGTGACGTAATACATGGTGGCCGCCATGCGGATAAAGCCAGGGCAGACGTTGCACAGGGTTAACAGCAGGATCCGCACCCACTGGTCGTTCTTCCACACGTCTTTCAGGTCGTTTTTCAGTTCGTCATGGGTTTGCACCGCCGGACGCACACGCTCGCGCACCGTGGCGAAGCAGAACAGGAACATGCAGGTACCAATCAGCGCCAGCACGGTCATCGCCATCTGGTAGCCTTTGGCTTTGTTATCCCCACCGAACCAGTCGGCCATTGGCAGGAGCGTTAGCGACAGCAGCAGCGTGGCGATACCAACCATAACAAAACGGTAGGACTGGCAGGCAACGCGCTCTTTCGGGTCGTTGGTGATCACGCCGCCGAGCGAGCAGTACGGAATATTGATGGCGGTATAGGTCAGCGACAGCAGGAAGTAGGTGACAAAGGCATAGATAACTTTGCTGTTATAGCTCCACTCTGGCGTGGTGAACATCAGAATGCTGAACAGCGCATAGGGGAAGGCAATCCACAGCAGCCATGGACGAAACCGGCCATATTTGCTGCGGGTACGGTCAGCAATCGCGCCCATGATCGGGTCCGTTACGGCATCAATGACGCGCACGGACAGGAGTAAAACGCCAACCAGTGCAGGAGCCAGACCAAAAATATCCGTATAAAAATAGTTAACAAATAACATGATGGCGCCAAAGATAATGTTGCATCCGGCGTCACCCATGCCATAGCCGATCTTTTCTTTTACTGACAGTTTGTTGTTATTCATCGACAGCTCTCCGGGTTTCGGTATGGAGAGAATTATTCGCTGGCAAACGAATATATGCGTTGCAATATAAAGGCGGTGATATGGAGGATTTTGCTGTTGGCGCGAATTTGTGAGGAAGGTAACAAGACGCTGTACCCGCAACCGCGAGTACAGCGAGAAAACATTTAGTGCGCTTTCACCGTTTTGGCATTTTTCTGTTTCACCATATAACCCACGCCGAGGATCGCAATCCAGACCGGGATCAGGTAGACGGAAATCGCCATGCCTGGGGTGATGAGCATGATGACCAGTACAGCTGCCATGAACAGCAGGCAAACCCAGTTCCCCAGCGGATAGAGCAGGGCAGGGAAGCGCGTGGTTACGCCCTGCTGCTGCTTGGCGCGGCGGAACTTGATGTGCGCGAGGCTAATCATTGCCCAGTTAATCACCAGGGCGGAAACCACCAGCGCCATCAGCAGACCGAAGGCTGATTCCGGGGCCAGGTAGTTAATCAGCACGCACAGCGCCGTCACGACCGCCGACACGATGATGGTATTAACCGGTACGCCACGCTTATCAACGGTGAGCAGCGCTTTCGGTGCGTTGCCCTGTTGCGCCAGGCCGAACAGCATACGGCTGTTGCAGTAAACGCAGCTGTTATAAACGGAGAGCGCAGCGGTCAGCACCACGACGTTGAGCGCGTTCGCCACGAAGGTATCGCCCAGCTCGTGGAAGATGAGCACAAACGGGCTGGTATCCGCCGTGACGCGCGTCCATGGCAGCAGCGAGAGCAGCACCGCCAGGGAGCCCACATAGAAGATCAGGATGCGGTAGATAACCTGATTTGTGGCTTTCGGGATGCTCTGTTCCGGGTTGTCGGCTTCCGCGGCGGTGATGCCCACCAGCTCCAGACCGCCGAAGGAGAACATAATTATCGCCATCATCATCACCAGGCCGGTCATGCCGTGAGGCAAGAACCCGCCTTGCTCCCAAAGGTTGCGCACGGTGGCCTGCGGGCCGCCGTTGCCGCTGAACAGCAGCCAGCCGCCGAAGATGATCATCGCTACAACGGCAATCACTTTGATGATGGCAAACCAGAACTCCATCTCACCGAACACTTTTACGTTGGTGAGGTTAATGGCGTTAATCAGGACGAAGAAGGCCGCCGCAGACGCCCAGGTAGGGATCTCCGGGTACCAGAACTGAATGTATTTCCCGACGGCGGTCAGCTCGGCCATGGCAACCAGAACGTATAGAACCCAGTAGTTCCAGCCCGAGGCGAAACCTGCGAAGCTGCCCCAGTATTTATAGGCGAAGTGGCTGAATGAGCCTGCGACCGGCTCCTCAACAACCATTTCCCCCAACTGACGCATAATCAGAAATGCAATGAAACCCGCTATCGCGTACCCCAAAATAATGCCCGGACCGGCCGACTGGATAACCGATGCACTGCCCAGAAACAGGCCAGTACCAATAGCACCGCCCAGGGCGATGAGCTGTATATGGCGGTTTTTAAGGCCGCGCTTTAGCTGATCGCCATGCTGTTGAGCTTCCATTTGAAACCTCGTGTGTGGTTGTTATGTTCACGCTGTGCGTGTGTAATTATGAAAGTCCATATTCTGTATTTATTTCTTTACGGTTAACGATACCGAAAAAAGCGGAGATGGCTTCCGTTAGCGCCAGAATAGTGGTAAGCGCCAGCGAATGCACCTGCTTTATGAAGGGGCGATGACGACTTGAATAAAAAGAAACCAATTGTAAATCGGTACGTTAACCCCTCATACCCCAACCTATAGAATAGAAATGCGTTAGAAGAGGGCGAATTTTCTTTTTTTGCCTTGTTGAATCGCTTCAGATTGCAAAAACCCTCGTTTCATTATGGTTAAAACTGCCTCTTTGGTAGTAACCATTTCATTTGTGCAAAGTTACATTCCTGAAACGTTAGTTCTGTAAGGTTGTTAAAATGTGCCGGGTTTACTGATTTCAATCAAAACCAATATGGACAGAAGGTGAATACTTTGTTACTTTAGCGATACGAACATGAAATTGGTAAGACCAATTGACTCCGGGCAAAAAGGCGTAAGACAGGGAATATGGCCTACAGCAAAATTCGCCAACCAAAACTTTCCGATGTGATTGAGCAGCAGCTGGAGTTTTTAATTCTCGAAGGGACACTGCGCCCGGGCGAGAAGCTCCCGCCAGAACGCGAGCTGGCAAAACAGTTCGACGTTTCACGTCCCTCTCTGCGTGAGGCGATTCAACGTCTCGAAGCAAAGGGCCTGTTGCTCCGTCGCCAGGGTGGCGGAACCTTTGTGCAAAACAGCCTGTGGCAGAGCTTCAGCGACCCGCTGGTAGAACTTCTCTCTGACCACCCAGAATCCCAGTTTGATCTGCTTGAGACCCGTCACGCGCTGGAAGGTATCGCGGCCTATTACGCCGCCCTTCGCAGCACTGATGAAGACCGCGTACGTATTCGCGAGCTGCATCAGGCCATTGAACGGGCACAGCAGTCCGGCGATTTAGACGCCGAGTCCAGCGCCGTCGTCCAGTATCAAATTGCCGTCACCGAAGCGGCGCACAACGTGGTGCTCCTCCATCTGCTACGCTGCATGGAGCCGATGCTGGCCCAGAACGTTCGTCAGAATTTTGAATTGTTGTATGCCCGTCGGGAGATGCTCCCGCTGGTAAGCAACCATCGCACCCGAGTATTCGAGGCGATAATGGCCGGGGAACCGGAGCAGGCGCGCGAAGCGTCGCACCGCCATCTGGCTTTCATTGAGGAAATCTTGCTGGACCGCAGCCGTGAACAATCGCGTCGCGAACGTTCATTACGCCGCATACAGCAACGAAAGGATTAAGCGCCAGGTACTTTTAGAGCGCGGCAACTAAACGCAGAACCTGTCTTATTGTGTTTTCTGGCGAAAATACAATGGGACAGGTTCCAGACAAATCAACGTATTAGATAGATAAGGAATACCCCCATGTCAGAACGTCTCCAAAATGACGTGGATCCGATCGAAACTCGCGACTGGCTACAGGCGATCGAATCGGTCATCCGTGAAGAAGGTGTTGAGCGCGCTCAGTATCTGATTGATCAGCTGCTTTCTGAAGCACGCAAAGGCGGCGTGAAAGTGGCTTCAGGTGCAGGGGCTAGCAACTACGTAAACACGATTGCCGTCGAAGACGAACCGGAATACCCGGGCAATCTGGATCTGGAACGCCGTATCCGTTCTGCTATCCGCTGGAACGCCATCATGACCGTTCTGCGCGCATCCAAGAAAGACCTGGAACTGGGTGGCCACATGGCGTCCTTCCAGTCTTCTGCGACCATTTACGAAGTGTGCTTCAACCACTTCTTCCGTGCAGCTAACGAGAAAGACGGCGGCGATCTGGTGTACTTCCAGGGCCACATCTCTCCGGGCATCTATGCACGTGCCTTCCTGGAAGGTCGTCTGACTGAAGAGCAGATGAACAACTTCCGTCAGGAAGTTCACGGTAAGGGTCTGTCTTCTTACCCGCACCCTAAACTGATGCCTGAGTTCTGGCAGTTCCCGACCGTATCTATGGGTCTGGGTCCAATCGGTGCGATCTATCAGGCTAAATTCCTGAAGTACCTGGAACACCGTGGTCTGAAAGACACCTCTGAGCAGACCGTTTACGCCTTCCTGGGCGACGGTGAAATGGATGAGCCAGAATCTAAAGGCGCGATCACCATCGCGACCCGTGAGAAACTGGACAACCTGTGCTTCATCATCAACTGTAACCTGCAACGTCTGGATGGTCCGGTAACCGGTAACGGCAAGATCATCAACGAACTGGAAGGCATCTTCGCAGGTGCTGGCTGGAACGTGATCAAAGTGATGTGGGGCGGTCGTTGGGATGAACTGCTGCGTAAAGACACCAGCGGTAAACTGATCCAGCTGATGAACGAAACCGTTGACGGCGACTACCAGACCTTCAAATCCAAAGACGGTGCCTACGTTCGTGAGCACTTCTTCGGCAAATATCCTGAAACCGCAGCCCTGGTTGCAGACTGGACTGACGAGCAGATCTGGGCGCTGAACCGCGGTGGTCACGATCCGAAGAAAGTTTACGCTGCACTGAAAAAAGCGCGTGAAACCAAAGGTAAAGCGACTGTGATCCTGGCCCACACCATCAAAGGTTACGGCATGGGTGATACCGCAGAAGGTAAGAACATTGCTCACCAGGTTAAGAAAATGAACATGGACGGCGTGCGTTATATCCGCGACCGTTTCAACGTTCCAGTGACCGATGAGCAGGTAGAAAAACTGTCTTACATCACCTTCCCGGAAGGGTCTGAAGAACACAAGTACCTGCACGAACGTCGTCAGGCGCTGAAAGGCTACCTGCCTGCTCGTCAGCCTAACTTCACCGAGAAGCTGGAACTGCCAGCGCTGGAAGATTTCTCTCAGCTGCTGGAAGAGCAGAACAAAGAGATCTCTACCACTATCGCTTTCGTTCGTGCCCTGAACGTGATGCTGAAGAACAAGTCGATCAAAGATCGTCTGGTTCCAATCATCGCCGACGAAGCGCGTACTTTCGGTATGGAAGGTCTGTTCCGTCAGATCGGTATCTACAGTCCGAACGGCCAGCAGTACACCCCGCAGGACCGTGAGCAGGTTGCATACTACAAAGAAGACGAGAAAGGCCAGATCCTTCAGGAAGGTATCAACGAACTGGGTGCAGGCGCATCCTGGCTGGCTGCTGCGACCTCTTACAGCACCAACAACCTGCCGATGATCCCGTTCTACATCTACTACTCCATGTTCGGGTTCCAGCGTATCGGTGACCTGTGCTGGCAGGCAGGCGACCAGCAGGCTCGCGGCTTCCTGATCGGGGGTACTTCTGGTCGTACGACCCTGAACGGTGAAGGTCTACAGCACGAAGATGGTCACAGCCACATTCAGTCACTGACTATCCCTAACTGTATCTCTTACGATCCGTCTTACGCGTACGAAGTGGCAGTCATCATGCATGACGGCTTGCAGCGCATGTACGGTGAAGCGCAAGAGAATATTTACTACTACATCACCACCCTGAACGAAAACTACCACATGCCGGCAATGCCAGCAGGCGCCGAGGAAGGTATCCGTAAAGGTATCTACAAACTCGAAACCATCGAAGGTAGCAAAGGTAAAGTTCAGCTGCTGGGCTCCGGTTCTATCCTGCGTCACGTTCGTGAAGCAGCGCAGATCCTGGCGAAAGACTACGGTGTGGGTTCCGATGTGTACTCTGTTACCTCCTTCACTGAACTGGCGCGTGATGGCCAGGATTGTGAGCGCTGGAACATGCTGCACCCAATGGAAACCCCACGCGTTCCGTACATCGCTCAGGTGATGAACGACGCGCCAGCGGTGGCGTCTACTGACTATATGAAACTGTTCGCTGAGCAGGTTCGTACTTACGTTCCAGCTGATGATTATCGCGTACTGGGTACTGACGGCTTCGGTCGTTCTGACAGCCGCGAAAACCTGCGTCACCACTTCGAAGTTGATGCTTCCTACGTGGTTGTAGCAGCACTGGGCGAACTGGCTAAACGTGGCGAAATCGATAAGAAAGTGGTTGCAGACGCAATTACTAAATTCAACATCGATGCAGATAAAGTTAACCCGCGTCTGGCGTAAGAGGTAAAAGAATAATGGCTATCGAAATCAATGTACCGGACATCGGGGCTGATGAAGTTGAAATCACCGAAATCCTGGTCAAAGTGGGCGACAAAGTTGAAGCTGAACAGTCGCTGATCACCGTAGAAGGCGACAAAGCTTCTATGGAAGTCCCGTCTCCTCAGGCTGGCATCGTTAAAGAGATCAAAGTCTCTGTTGGCGATAAAACCGAGACTGGCAAACTGATCATGATTTTCGATTCCGCCGACGGTGCAGCAGCAGCTGCACCTGCGCAGGAAGAGAAGAAAGAAGCCGCTCCTGCTGCTGCTCCAGCAGCGGCCGCGGCAGCGAAAGAAGTGAACGTGCCTGACATCGGCGGTGACGAAGTTGAAGTCACTGAAATCCTGGTGAAAGTGGGCGATACCGTTGCGGCTGAGCAGTCACTGATCACCGTAGAAGGCGATAAAGCCTCTATGGAAGTACCAGCGCCATTCGCCGGTACCGTTAAAGAGATCAAGATCAACACCGGTGACAAAGTGTCTACGGGTTCCCTGATCATGATTTTCGAAGTGGCGGGCTCTGAAGGCGCTGCGGCTCCAGCGAAAGCGGAAGCTGCTCCGGCTCCGGCTGCTGCACCAGCGGCTGCTGGCGGCGTGAAAGACGTTAACGTACCAGACATCGGCGGTGACGAAGTTGAAGTGACCGAAGTGATGGTGAAAGTGGGCGACAAAGTTGCCGCTGAACAGTCACTGATCACCGTTGAAGGCGACAAAGCTTCCATGGAAGTGCCTGCGCCGTTCGCGGGTACCGTTAAAGAGATCAAAATCAGCACCGGCGACAAAGTCTCTACCGGCTCTCTGATCATGGTCTTCGAAGTGGAAGGCGCTGCACCTGCCGCCGCTCCTGCTGCTGCGGCTGCTCCGGCACCGGCTGCTGCACCGGCTCAGGCTGCTAAACCGGCTGCTGCCCCTGCTGCTAAAGCAGAAAAATCTGAGTTCGCTGAAAACGACGCTTACGTCCACGCAACTCCGCTGATCCGTCGCCTGGCGCGCGAATTCGGCGTGAACCTGGCGAAAGTGAAGGGCACCGGCCGTAAAGGTCGTATCCTGCGCGAAGACGTTCAGGCTTACGTGAAAGACGCGGTGAAACGCGCCGAAGCTGCACCTGCGGCAGCCGCTGGCGGCGGTATCCCGGGCATGCTGCCATGGCCGAAAGTGGACTTCAGCAAGTTCGGCGAAATCGAAGAAGTGGAACTGGGCCGCATCCAGAAAATCTCCGGTGCTAACCTGAGCCGTAACTGGGTGATGATCCCGCACGTTACCCACTTCGATAAGACCGATATCACCGATCTGGAAGCGTTCCGTAAACAGCAGAACGCCGAAGCTGAGAAGCGTAAGCTGGACGTGAAGTTCACCCCAGTGGTCTTCATCATGAAAGCGGTTGCGGCGGCGCTGGAACAGATGCCACGCTTCAACAGCTCCCTGTCCGAAGACGGCCAGAAGCTGACGCTGAAGAAATACATCAACATCGGTGTTGCGGTTGATACGCCAAATGGTCTGGTTGTTCCGGTCTTCAAAGACGTGAACAAGAAGAGCGTCACAGAGCTGTCCCGTGAACTGACCACCATCTCCAAGAAAGCGCGTGATGGTAAGCTGACTGCCGGCGAAATGCAGGGCGGCTGCTTCACCATCTCCAGCATCGGCGGCCTGGGTACCACCCACTTCGCGCCGATTGTGAACGCGCCGGAAGTGGCTATCCTCGGTGTGTCCAAGTCCGCGATGGAGCCGGTGTGGAATGGCAAAGAGTTCGTACCGCGTCTGATGATGCCAATCTCTCTGTCCTTCGACCACCGCGTGATCGACGGGGCTGATGGTGCGCGTTTCATCACCATCATTAACAACATGCTGAGCGACATTCGCCGCCTGGTGATGTAATCGAAAAGCCGGCCAATCGGCCGGCTTTTTTCTGATAATCTCATGGGGTTTTTGAGGTTATTGGTGAAAGCGATAATTCGTGAGCCGTTTGTTGTTTCAAAATTGTTAACAATTTTGTAAAATACGGGCGGATAGAACGACCCGGTGGACGACGGGTATACATTAAGAGGTCATGATGAGCACAGAAATCAAAACTCAGGTCGTAGTACTTGGGGCAGGCCCGGCAGGTTACTCCGCAGCATTTCGCGCCGCGGATTTAGGTCTGGAAACCGTCATCGTAGAACGTTACAGCACCCTCGGCGGTGTTTGTCTGAACGTCGGCTGTATCCCTTCTAAAGCGCTGCTGCACGTAGCGAAAGTTATCGAAGAAGCCAAAGCGCTGGCTGAACACGGTATCGTCTTCGGCGAGCCGAAGACCGACATCGACAAAATTCGTACCTGGAAAGAGAAAGTTATCACTCAGCTGACCGGCGGTCTGGCGGGTATGGCCAAAGGCCGTAAAGTGAAAGTGGTAAACGGTCTGGGTAAATTCACCGGTGCGAACACCCTGGAAGTGGAAGGTGAAAACGGTAAAACCGTGATTAACTTCGACAACGCGATCATCGCGGCAGGCTCTCGCCCAATCGAACTGCCATTCATTCCACATGAAGATCCACGCGTGTGGGATTCCACCGATGCGCTGGAGCTGAAAACCGTTCCTAAGCGTCTGCTGGTTATGGGCGGCGGTATCATCGGTCTGGAAATGGGTACCGTGTACCATGCGCTGGGTTCAGAGATCGACGTGGTTGAAATGTTCGACCAGGTTATCCCGGCTGCCGACAAAGACATCGTTAAAGTCTTCACCAAACGCATCAGCAAGAAATTCAACCTGATGCTGGAAACCAAAGTGACTGCCGTTGAAGCGAAAGAAGACGGTATTTACGTTTCCATGGAAGGCAAAAAAGCCCCATCCGAACCACAGCGTTACGACGCCGTACTGGTGGCTATCGGCCGTGTGCCGAACGGTAAAAACCTCGACGCGGGCAAAGCTGGCGTGGAAGTGGACGACCGTGGCTTCATCCGCGTTGACAAACAGCTGCGTACCAACGTGCCGCACATCTTTGCTATCGGCGATATCGTCGGTCAGCCAATGCTGGCGCACAAAGGTGTTCACGAAGGTCACGTTGCCGCTGAAGTTATCGCCGGCATGAAGCACTACTTCGATCCGAAAGTGATCCCATCTATCGCCTACACCGAGCCAGAAGTTGCATGGGTTGGTCTGACTGAGAAAGAAGCGAAAGAGAAAGGCATCAGCTACGAAACCGCCACCTTCCCGTGGGCTGCTTCTGGCCGTGCTATCGCGTCCGACTGCGCAGACGGTATGACCAAACTGATCTTCGACAAAGAAACTCACCGTGTAATCGGTGGTGCGATTGTCGGTACCAACGGCGGCGAGCTGCTGGGTGAAATCGGTCTGGCTATCGAAATGGGCTGTGACGCGGAAGACATCGCGCTGACCATCCACGCTCACCCGACTCTGCACGAGTCCGTGGGCCTGGCGGCAGAAGTGTTTGAAGGTAGCATCACCGACCTGCCAAACGCGAAAGCGAAGAAGAAATAAGTTTCTTCAGATGAAAAAAGCGGCCTCAGGCCGCTTTTTTTATGCACTGCGTTCAGGGGGTGACAGGCTGCCAGGTTTTATCCGGGTGGTATGCAGCGAGCGCCTGCGCTTTCTGCGCCGAATCGTTGCCGAGATTTGCCTGATAAACCTTGTCTTCCTGGTTAACGACAAAGCTCATTACCCCCGTCTGACCATAGCTTACGGGCCAGGCAACCATCGCAAAGCCATTTTTATCCGACAGAATGCGGAACCGATAGCCGTGATAGCCCATACCAGGCTCCGGCGGGCTAAAGGCGGGACCCAGCGGGCTTGGCGCTTCGCCCGGCGAGATGGGCCAGTACAGGCCGTCTTTTAGCCCTGGCGTGCTGACAATCTTCTGCGCATAGCGGTGGTTCATGGCGTAGTAGCTCCGCTGTGCGTCGACGTAGGCGTGCAGCGCTTCGATAGCCGCGAGTTCGTTGCGGCCGATTTCGCGGATCAGGATCTCATCAGCCGCTTTCTGCATATCAAATTGCCAGCCCTCTTTTTTCTTCACTACCGGTATGGGGAGTTGCCAGCCGTTATCGCCAACTGACAGATGGGCAATATCGCCGCTGATTTCGGTACGATGGTTTATCTTCCAGTCACGCAGGAATCGTGCCACCGCCTCCGGATCAACCCCTTCAGGTGGCAGATAGTCGCGCCAGTTATCCCCCAGCAGGTCGGCCATCGCGCTCTCATTCTGCTCGCTGATGGCCTTCGTCAGGGCATTGGCCGCCTGCTCAGGTGTGGAGAAAGATTGCTGGGCGAAGGCGAAGGTGGATACCATCAACAACAGCATTCCACCGATCGGTTTCATGTTCATAGCGGCTCCCTTAACGACGGTGGAATTCATGGTGTTCGGACAGCTGCTGGCGGAAGCTGGCACGCTGCTCACTGTTCAGCGACGCGTGCTGGCGGCTTTGCAGCCCGCGCTGGTGCTGGGCCTGCCAGCTGGCCGAACGGCTGTCGTTGCCGCTCAGGGCGTTTGCCCGCAGCGGCTGATGCTGAACCTGCGTCGGGCGTCTGGTTTGCGCAAGAGTATTATTCATCTGTTGTGCGTGGGGCCGCGCGCTGTCGTAGCCGCGATAGTTGCTGCGCTGAGAGAGCTGCTTCAGTTGCTGCGCGGACGCTGAATGTTGTGGGAAATGCGCGTCGCCATGCTGTAGCTGTGTGAGCGTTTTGCCCGTCGACTGCTGTACCTGCGCCATCGCGGCCTGCCGCTGGCTATCGCGGTTGACCGGCTGCTGCCGGGTAGCGCTCAACCCGCCCGGCACTGAAGTCTGATGATAGCGGCTGGCAAGCTGGCTATTGGCGTAGGGCACGCCGTTGCGGTAGGCCGGATTATGCTGCCAGACCTGGTGATTATCGGTACGGTGCTCGCCGGTGATCTTATTGAAGTTATTAACATTAATATTAATGTTATCGCCGTTATGCGAATAACCGCCGTGGTGATCGTCATCATGATCGTGATGATGATCGTCGTCATCGTCCCAGTCGATGTTACTGAACAGCGCATAGGTGGTGGCTACGCCGAGGCTATAGCCAAAGCCTCTGACAAAACTATTGGTAAACTGCTGGCCGGGAGACGGAGGCAGATACACCGGCGGATAGCTGGCATTTGGCCACGTGCCGTAAACGGTGGAAGGGTTGTAGGTAGGGACATAAACCACCTGTGGATCGGCTGGCTCAATTTTAATCACCGTCGGACTAGCCGACGTTGACGTCGCGGCTGTACTGGCGGAGGCTGGCGCAGATTTTTTCACGGTGGTGACTGTCTGCTGCGGGGTGGATTGCAATGTGCCTGTCTGCTTCGCCAGCAGGCGCAGACGCTGCACGGAATCCATCACATCCTTTGGCTGGGCCAGAAAGGCGTCGCCGAGGCTTTGTACCCACGACGGGTTTTCCCCCATCAGCGACATTAACTGCGGAAAGGCGACCAGCGATTTCACGCTGGCATCCCATGGCTGCCCGCTGACCGCCTGAATGGCGGCATCGCCCTGCATTTTAGGGTTGTCCTTTGACCACTGGGCGGCCTGAATCACGCTCGCCGGATAGGTTGAGGCCATCAGAATTTGCGACAGCAGCGCGTCGGGGTAGAGCGCAATGGGCGCGGTCCACTGATCGATCTGCGCGGCGGTATAGGCAGGGGTGGCCACCGGGGCAGGCTGTGCTGCCGGGTCGGGGAGCTGCGGGGCTACCGGCGCAGGTGCGGGAGCGGGTTCCGTTGCGCGGCTTTTAACGAACATGACGCCCGAGGCGGCAAACAGCCCCGCACTGCAAAGCAGAACAAGAAGATGTGGTTTAAAAGGCAACTTCATAGATTGACTCCAACGAGACGAGTGCAGTGCCGTGAGGCGTTGCTGTTGCCGCGAGTATCATTCACCCGTGTTTTACAGTTTTGACTTTTGTTGGGAAAAACTCTGAAGCATCCGGATAAAGAGTGTGAGTATTTATTACACAATTATATCGGATGGCTGAGCAGGCGACGGAAATTCAGAAGGCCGCTCTTGCGAGCGACCAGCAGCGCGTTGCCGGGGGGACGACAGACTTACGGAACTGCTTCCGGGCCCGGTGACGGGGTGCTACATCATGCTTAACGATTCAGCAAATTTTTTAATGTTGCTTTTTTGTAAACAGATTAACACTGTGCAGAAATCCTGCTATGCTGCCCGACGCGGTATCGGGCATTTACCCTACAAACTGCTGTCTCACAGGAGCGTGAAGAGAACGCCCGCCGCATATGACAATGAGAGCGAGGAGAACCGTCGTGCTAGAAGAATACCGTAAGCACGTAGCAGAACGTGCCGCCGAGGGAATTGTACCCAAACCGTTAGATGCAACCCAAATGGCCGCGCTCGTCGAGCTGCTGAAGAACCCGCCTGAGGGCGAAGAAGAATTCCTGTTAGATCTGCTGATCAACCGTGTACCGCCTGGCGTAGATGAAGCTGCCTACGTAAAAGCCGGATTCCTTGCCGCCGTTGCCAAAGGCGAAGCCACCTCCCCACTGGTTACTCCTGAAAAAGCGATTGAACTGCTCGGCACCATGCAGGGTGGCTATAACATTCATCCGCTGATTGACGCGCTGGATAACGACAAGCTGGCACCGATTGCCGCTAAAGCGCTCTCTTCAACGCTGCTGATGTTCGATAACTTCTACGATGTGGAAGAAAAAGCCAAAGCAGGCAACGTCTATGCGAAGCAGGTGATGCAGTCCTGGGCCGATGCCGAATGGTTCCTGAACCGCCCTCAGCTTGCTGAAAAAATTACCGTTACCGTCTTCAAAGTGACCGGTGAAACCAACACCGATGACCTCTCCCCGGCACCGGACGCGTGGTCTCGTCCTGATATCCCTCTGCACGCCCTGGCGATGCTGAAAAACGCCCGTGAAGGCATTGAGCCGGACCAGCCGGGCAGCGTTGGCCCGATCAAACAGATCGAAGCCCTGCAACAAAAAGGTTTCCCGCTGGCTTACGTGGGTGACGTTGTGGGTACCGGCTCTTCCCGTAAGTCCGCCACCAACTCCGTGCTGTGGTTCATGGGCGACGACATTCCGCACGTGCCAAACAAGCGCGGCGGCGGCCTGTGCCTCGGCGGCAAAATTGCGCCAATCTTCTTCAACACCATGGAAGATGCTGGCGCGCTGCCGATCGAAGTGGATGTCTCTAACCTGAACATGGGCGACGTGATTGACGTTTACCCGTATAAAGGCGAAGTGCGTAATCACGAAACTAATGAGCTGCTGGCAAGCTTTGAGCTGAAAACCGACGTGCTGATCGACGAAGTACGTGCTGGTGGCCGCATTCCGCTGATCATCGGCCGTGGCCTGACCACCAAAGCGCGTGAAGCGCTGGGTCTGCCGCACAGCGACGTGTTCCGTCAGGCGAAAGACGTGGCGGAAAGCAACCGTGGCTTCTCGCTGGCACAAAAAATGGTCGGTCGCGCCTGCGGCGTCGCTGGTATCCGTCCTGGCGCGTACTGCGAGCCGAAGATGACCTCCGTCGGCTCTCAGGACACCACCGGTCCAATGACCCGTGATGAGCTGAAAGACCTGGCGTGCCTGGGCTTCTCTTCCGATCTGGTGATGCAGTCCTTCTGCCACACTGCGGCGTATCCGAAGCCGGTTGACGTGACCACGCACCACACGCTGCCAGATTTCATCATGAACCGCGGTGGCGTGTCTCTGCGTCCGGGCGACGGCGTTATCCACTCCTGGCTGAACCGCATGCTGCTGCCGGATACCGTCGGTACCGGCGGTGACTCCCATACCCGTTTCCCAATCGGTATCTCCTTCCCGGCGGGTTCCGGTCTGGTGGCGTTTGCTGCCGCGACCGGCGTGATGCCGCTGGATATGCCGGAATCGGTGCTGGTGCGCTTCAAAGGTAAAATGCAGCCGGGTATTACCCTGCGCGACCTGGTTCACGCGATCCCGCTGTATGCCATCAAACAGGGTCTGCTGACCGTTGAGAAAAAAGGGAAGAAAAACATCTTCTCTGGCCGCATTCTGGAAATTGAAGGTCTGCCGGATCTGAAAGTTGAGCAGGCTTTCGAGCTGACCGATGCCTCCGCTGAGCGTTCGGCTGCGGGCTGTACCATCAAGCTGAACAAAGAGCCGATTATTGAGTATCTGAACTCTAACATCGTGCTGCTGAAGTGGATGATTGCAGAAGGCTACGGCGACCGTCGTACGCTGGAGCGTCGTATCCAGGGCATGGAAAAATGGCTGGCCGATCCGCAGCTGCTGGAAGCCGATGCTGACGCAGAGTACGCGGCGGTGATCGACATCGATCTGGCGGATATCAAAGAGCCAATCCTGTGTGCACCGAACGATCCGGACGACGCGCGTCCGCTGTCCGAAGTTCAGGGCGAGAAGATCGACGAAGTGTTCATCGGTTCGTGCATGACCAACATCGGCCACTTCCGTGCAGCTGGCAAGCTGCTGGATACCCACAAAGGCCAGCTGCCAACCCGTCTGTGGGTGGCGCCGCCAACCCGTATGGACGCGGCTCAACTGACCGAAGAGGGCTACTACAGCGTGTTTGGTAAGAGCGGTGCGCGTATCGAAATTCCTGGCTGTTCCCTGTGTATGGGCAACCAGGCGCGCGTAGCCGACGGCGCGACGGTGGTCTCCACCTCGACCCGTAACTTCCCGAACCGTTTAGGTACCGGTGCGAACGTCTTCCTGGCCTCTGCGGAACTGGCGGCGGTTGCGGCGCTGATTGGCAAACTGCCAACGCCGGAAGAGTACCAGACCTTTGTGGCTCAGGTGGATAAGACGGCGGTGGATACCTATCGCTACCTGAACTTCGACCAGCTCTCTCAGTACACCGAGAAGGCAGACGGGGTGATCTTCCAGACGGCGGTATAAACAGCAAAACCGTCTCTACGAGACGGTTTTTAGTGTTTGCACCCTCTCCCGTGGGAGAGGGACGGGGTGAGGGCATCAGGCCGCAGGTCTTGCTCTCACCTTTTTATTTTCATTCCTCCCACCTCCCACGCTTTTTTTCTTCCTCGCTGCTGCGATAATTACCTTAATGGCTTTGCAGAGGAAAACACTATGGATTACGAATTTCTGCGCGACATCACCGGCGTGGTGAAAGTGCGAATGTCGATGGGGCACGAAGCCGTTGGACACTGGTTTAACGAAGAGGTGAAAGAGAACCTCGCGCTGCTGGATGAAGTTGAGCAGGCGGCGGAAACGGTGAAAGGCAGTGAACGCTCCTGGCAACGCGCCGGGCACGAATACACCCTGTGGATGGATGGCGAAGAGGTGATGGTGCGCGCCAACCAGCTTGAGTTCTCGGGTGATGAAATGGAAGAGGGGATGAGCTACTACGACGAAGAGAGCCTGTCGCTGTGCGGCGTGGAAGATTTCCTGAGCGTGGTGAACGCCTACCGCGACTTTATGAAACAGAAGTAACTCCCCGAAGCGTCCCTGCTCCGGGTCACGTTTACACGGTCGGAATGTTACGGCCGTAGTAAATTTCGCGCATCTCTTTCCAGAGCAGGTCGGTAATGACCTTTCGCTCTTCCTCACTTAAATCTTCCGGCTTCGTGTGGAACATGTAGTGCTTAAGGTCGAATTCCTTAAGTAACATTTTGGTGTGGAAGATATTCTCCTGATAGACGTTCACATCCATCATGTCGTACAGCGACTTCATGTCCTCGGACATGAAGTTCTGAATGGAGTTGATCTCATGATCAATGAAGTGCTTCATGCCGTTGATATCACGGGTAAAACCGCGTACGCGATAATCAATGGTGACGATGTCCGATTCCAGCTGGTGGATTAAATAATTCAACGCATTCAGCGGTGAAATCACGCCGCAGGTGGACACTTCAATATCCGCGCGGAAGGTACACAGCCCGCCTTCCGGGTGGCTTTCCGGGTAGGTGTGCACGCAGATGTGGCTTTTATCCAGGTGAGCAACCACCACTTCCGGCAGCGGGCCGGGGTGTTCGGTTTTGTCGATAAGCTGTGGGTCAACCGGCTCTTCACTCACCAGAATGGTGACGCTCGCTCCCTGAGGCTCATAATCCTGGCGCGCGATATTGAGGATGTTCGCGCCGATAATCGAGCAGGTCTCTGTCAGGATCTCGGTCAGACGGTTGGCGTTGTAGAGTTCATCGATATAGGCGATGTAACCATCGCGCTCTTCTGCTGTTTTGGCGTAGCAGATATCGTAAATACAAAAACTCAGGCTTTTGGTCAGATTGTTAAAGCCATGCAGTTTAAGCTTTTTCAATTAGTTCACCTCCTTTGAGGACAGCGCGTCTTGCAGATATTGAGGCAACGCAAAGGCTGCGGTGTGGATCGCCGGGTTGTAGTAGCGGCACTGGAGCCCGGCCTGATGGAAGCGGGCCTGGATAATTTCGGTGGAGAGATGGCGCAGGACGTCGTTATCCGTCGCCCAGGCAAAGGTCATGATCCCGCCGTAGTAAGTGGGGATCGCCGCCTGGTAGAAGCTGACGTCAGCAAAATAGGTGCTCAGCTTACGGTGGCTATCAAGCGCTTCATCCTGTTGCAGGAAGCAAACGCCGTTTTGCGCCACAAAAATTCCGGCAGGCTTCAGGCAGCGCTTGCAGCCTTCGTAAAACGACGAGGTAAACAGCGACGCGCCCGGACCGATAGGGTCGGTACAGTCAGAGATAATGACATCAAACGTTTGCGTGGTCTGGTTAACAAAATTGACACCATCGTCGATAACCAGATTAAACCGCGGATCGTCATAGCTGCCGGCATTATGGTTGGGCAGATACTGGCGGCAGAACGACACGACCCCGGCGTCAATTTCCACCATGGTGATGGTTTCGACATTCTGATGGCGAGAGACTTCACGCAGCATCGCGCCGTCGCCGCCGCCGATAATCAGCACGTCCTTCGCGTGGCCGTGGGCCAGCAGCGGGACGTGGGTCATCATTTCGTGATAGATAAACTCGTCGCGCTCGGTGGTTTGCACCACGCCGTCCAGCGCCATCACGCGGCCAAAAGCGGCGTTTTCGAATATTATCAAATCCTGATGATCGGTTTTCTCATGATAGAGCACGTTATCCACGGCAAAATACTGACCAAAATGGTCGTGCAGCGTTTCTTGCCATACCGTTTTTTCGGTCATGGGGAGCACCTCCTTCGTTAACATCCATTACATCCGGCAGATGGGCGCAACACAACACCACCGTGAGGCGGTTAGCGGGTCAACAAGGGGCGTCGGGAAGGTTACTTCACGTAGGCGAGCAGGCTGAGTGAATCGCGAGCCAGCGCTTTGCATTTTTTAGCAGTGGGAATGCCAATACCGCTTAAATCACGGTAGCTGTCTTCACCGAGCGCCTTCATGTCGAAGCTGTCGTAGTTGCTGAGGTCCCATTGATTCTGCTGGGCAAAAAAGACCAGTGCGCGACGAATTTGCCCATTGGGTAAATTCTGGTAACCACAATCGTTTTTCAGAAAAACAAAAACTGCCGTCAGATCGGCCATATCTTCCGCTTCGTTTTCACTTAGCGCGTAACTGTTCGCACACATCGCCATCAGGCTGGCGAACAAAATTGTTCTGAAAAACGTCTTCATTGCCTTTACCACTGCATCACGGAAAATTAACGTTAGCATACTTGATGCCAGGCCGACGATCTTTATTATTGCCGCCGTGCTTGACCTTCCGGTAAGGGGAGGGTTTATGCTCAAAAGATCGCCTGCTGAAAATAAGGAAATGCACATGCAACGTCGTGATTTTTTAAAATTTTCTGCCGCGCTGGGGGTTGCCAGCGCGATACCTCTCTGGAGCCGCGCCGTTTTTGCCGCCGACAGACCGGCTTTACCCATTCCTGAATTACTCGCCCCAGATGCCCGCAGCCGCATTCAGCTTGTGGTGCAGGCCGGTAAAACCACGTTCGGTCAGCACGCCGCCACGACGTGGGGCTATAACGGCAATCTGCTCGGCCCGGCGTTGCAGTTACGCAAAGGGAAGGCGGTGACGGTAGACATTCATAACACGCTTGCGGAAGAGACCACGCTGCACTGGCACGGGCTGGAAGTCCCGGGCGAAGTGGATGGGGGGCCTCAGGGCGTCATCAGGCCTGGTGGTAAACGCAGCGTAACCTTTACCCCGGAACAACGCGCGGCGACCTGCTGGTTCCACCCGCATCAGCATGGCAAAACGGGCCATCAGGTGGCGATGGGGCTGGCCGGGCTGGTGCTGATTGAAGACGATGAAAGCCGCCTGCTGCGCCTGCCGAAACAGTGGGGTATCGACGATGTCCCGGTGATTGTGCAGGATAAAAAATTCAGCGCTGACGGGCAAATTGACTATCAGCTGGACGTAATGAGCGCGGCGGTAGGCTGGTTTGGCGATACGCTGCTGACCAACGGCGCGATCTACCCGCAGCATGCCGCGCCAAAAGGCTGGCTGCGCTTACGTCTGCTTAACGGCTGTAACGCCCGCTCGCTGAACTTCGCCACCAGCGATAAACGCCCGCTTTACGTAGTGGCAAGCGACGGCGGCCTGCTGCCGGAGCCGGTGAAGGTGAGCGAGCTGCCGATGCTGATGGGCGAGCGCTTCGAGGTGTTGGTGGATATCAGCGATGGCAAAGCGTTTGACCTGGTGACCCTGCCGGTCAGCCAGATGGGGATGGCCGTCGCGCCGTTTGATAAGCCGCATCCGGTCCTGCGCATTCAGCCGCTACAGATCACCGCCTCCGGTACGCTGCCGGAGACCCTCACCACGCTGCCAGCACTCCCGTCGCTGGACGGGCTTACGCAGCGTAAACTTCAGCTCTCCATGGACCCGATGCTCGACATGATGGGCATGCAGGCGCTGATGAAGAAGTACGGCAATCAGGCCATGGCGGGAATGCATCACGGCCAGATGGTGGGCCATATGAATATGGACCACGGCAATATGGGCGGCATGGATCACGGCGGCCATGGTTTCGATTTCCACAATGCCAACCGCATCAACGGCAAAGCGTTCGATATGAACACGCCCATGTTCGCCGCCACGAAAGGGCAGTTTGAACGCTGGGTGATTTCAGGCGAAGGGGACATGATGCTGCACCCGTTCCATATCCACGGCACGCAGTTCCGTATTCTGTCTGAAAATGGTAAAGCGCCGGAGCCGCATCGCGCGGGCTGGAAAGATACGGTGAGGGTGGAAGGCGGCGTCAGCGAGGTGCTGGTGAAGTTCGACCACGAGGCACCGAAAGAGTTTGCCTATATGGCCCACTGTCATCTGCTGGAGCATGAAGATACGGGGATGATGCTCGGTTTTACCGTATAAAAAAAGCCGGGTGGCGGCTTCGCCTTACCCGGCCTACATATGGAAATCGTAGGCCCGGTAAGCGTTAGCGCCACCGGGCTTTTTCGTTACTTAGCGTCGTCAGGCAGTGCATACGCGACAATATAGTCGCCCATCTTCGTGCCAAACGAACCGTGACCACCCGCGGAGATGACAACATACTGTTTGCCATTCACTTCATAGGTCATCGGCGTTGCCTGTCCACCGGCTGGCAGACGGCCTTGCCACAGTTTTTCACCGTTGGTCATGTTGTACGCGCGCAGGTAGTTATCTGCGGTTGCCGCGATAAACAGCACGTTACCGGCGGTGGAGATTGGGCCACCCAGCATTGGCATACCCATATTGAACGGCACTGGAACAGGCATCGGGAACGGCATGCTGTCCTGTGGCGTACCAATACGTTTTTTCCAGACGATCTTATTGGTCTTCAGATCCAGACCGGAGATATAACCCCAGGCAGGCTGTTTACACGGCAGACCGAACGGAGAAAGGAACGGATTCAGAGTAACACCATAAGGAACGCCATACTGCGGCTGGATACCGGCTTCGGTACCGCTGCCTTTCGCATCTTTCGGCTGCTCCATTGGGTTACCCGGACCGCGTGGGATCAGACGGGAAACGAACGGCAGCGCCATTGGGTTAGCGATGGCGACCTGACGGTTAGGGTCAACGGAGATCCCACCCCACTCGAACATCCCCAGGTTACCCGGGAAGACCAGCGTGCCCTGCTCTGAAGGCGGCGTGAAGATGCCTTCATAGCGCAGTTGATGGAACATCACGCGGCACACCAGCTGGTCAAACATGGTGGCACCCCACATGTCTGCACCGCTGAGATCTTTCTTCGGACGGAAGCTCAGGTCAGAGAACGGCTGCGTTTTGGTGACGTAGTCGCCTTTGGCCGCGCCCTGCGGAACCGGTTTTTCTGGCGCAGGAACAACCAGCTTACCGTTGCTGCGATCCAGCACGAAGATGTTGCCGGTTTTGGCCGGGGCGTAAATCACCGGAACGGTTTTACCGTTAACGGTAATGTCCGCCAGCGTCGGCTGGGACGGCATATCCATATCCCACAGATCGTGGTGAACGGTCTGGTAGCTCCATGCCAGTTTACCGGTCGTTGCGTTCAGCGCCACGATGGAGCTGGCGTAACGTTCCTGCTCCGGCGTGCGGTTACCGCCCCAGATATCCGGCGTGGTCACGCCCATCGGCAGGTAAACCAGGTCCAGCTTCGCGTCATACGCTGCCGGTGCCCAGGAGTTCGGTGAGTTAAAGGTAAAGGTGTGTTCATCGGATGGGATCGCGTTAGGATCTTTCGCGCCCGGGTCGAAGGCCCACAGCAGTTTACCGGTGTTCACGTCGAAACCACGGATAACGCCGGAGGTTTCGCGGGTAGAGAAGTTATCCGTTACCGAACCGGCAATCACGATGGTTTTATCAGTGATGATTGGCGGGGAGGTCGGCTCATACAGACCCGGCGTAGTGTCCGGCATGTTGGTCTGAAGATTCAGAATGCCTTTGTTAGCGAAGGTTTCGCACAGCTTACCGGTCTCAGCGTTGATGGCAAACAGGCGGCCATCGTTCACCGGCAGCATAATGCGGCGAGGACAGTCGGCAATGACTTCCGGGCTGGCATTATCTGCGCGCGCTTCGTGGTAAGAGACGCCGCGGCAGGTGATGTGCTGGAACGACGGGTTGGAGTTCAGCTGTGGATCAAAGTGCCATTTCTCTTTACCGGTGGCCGCGTCGAGCGCGAACAGGCGCTGGTGCGCCGTACACAGGTAGAGCATGTTGCCCACTTTAATCGGGGTCACTTCGTTGGTCAGCTCACCCGGATCGTTTGGCATCTTCAGGTCGCCGGTACGGAATACCCAGGCTTCCTTCAGGTTTTTCACGTTGTCCGCGTTGATCTGCTTCAGCGGGGAGTAGCGTTGACCTTCCTGGTTACGACCATAAGCAGGCCAGTCACCGTCCGCCACCTGCGAAATAGCCGCAGCCGGCGTGGATTCCGCGTTCAGCGTGCCATTGATCTCCTGCGGGTCGTTAAAACCGGCCCAGGTCAGGATGCCGCCACTAATCAGCAGAGCAACGACCAGACCGGCCACGGCGCCACTGGAAGGGACAATCAGACGACGCCAGACAAACGGCAGGATCAGCCAGATACCGAAGAAGACCAGAATGTCGCTGCGCGGCGTCAGCGCCCAGAAGTCGAACCCGACTTCCCAGACGCCCCAGATCATGGTTGCGAGCAGTAACGCTGCGTACAACCACAGAGCAGATTGTTTTCTGCGTAAAAGCAGGACGGTTACGCCAACCATAACCAGACCCGCAATCGGGTAGTACCAGGAGCCGCCAATCGCGACCAGCCATACGCCACCGATTAACAAATACAGCGCGCAGAATGCGGCAAACGCGGCTGTTAATGTCACCAGTAGACGCGGCTGTTTAGTTTTTGTTTCAGCCATAGAAAAGTACTCGTCAGTTTTGTTAATTATTTGCTAGCAATTAATTATAGGTATTAACAACTGTGATCGGAATCACAAATATTGCTTTTTATAACTCATACGCCAGGCTTATCCATTTACTGGTATAATGGCTGGCTTGCGTATCGATGCCGGAGCGAGAGTCATCCGCATTGAGAGATTTTCACTAAAATCATTTGGTTAGTAATATGAAACATACTGTTGAAGTGATGATCCCGGAAGCCGAGATCAAAGCGCGTATCGCCGAACTGGGTCGTCAAATCACCGAACATTACAAGGACAGCGGCAGCGAAATGGTGCTGGTCGGTTTGTTGCGTGGCTCTTTCATGTTCATGGCAGACCTGTGCCGTGAAGTGCAGGTGCCGCACGAGGTCGATTTTATGACCGCCTCCAGTTACGGCAGCGGCATGTCCACAACCCGTGATGTGAAAATCCTGAAAGATCTGGATGAAGATATTCGTGGCAAAGATGTGTTGATTGTTGAGGACATCATCGACTCCGGCAACACGCTCTCTAAAGTGCGTGAGATCCTGAGCCTGCGTGAACCTAAATCACTGGCGATTTGTACTCTGCTGGATAAGCCTGAGCGCCGTGAAGTGCAGGTGCCGGTGGAGTTCGTTGGTTTCTCCATCCCGGATGAGTTCGTGGTGGGTTATGGCATTGATTACGCACAGCGTTATCGCCATCTGCCGTATGTTGGGAAAGTGGTGATTCTGGACGAATAATTGCGGGCTGATGCCCTCACCCCAGCCCTCTCCCACAGGGAGAGGGTGAAAACCCCCGGCTTTGTTATTTATGGTTAACGTGCTTAAGCTTGAGGTTGGCAATTCCCGAGCGGTAACGCTGTTCCAGCGTTTCGCGGTTGGTGGCGGTCACTTCCAGATTGCGCAGTAGGCCGTCGTGAATACCGTACGCCCAGCCGTGGATAGAGACCTTCTGCCCGCGTTTCCAGGCAGACTGCATAATCGTCGAATGGCCCAGGTTATACACCTGCTCCATCACGTTCAGCTCACACAGCGTGTCGAGACGGCGCTCCTGCGGCATTTCGCCCAGCAGTGAGCTATGTTTGAACCAGATATCACGAATGTGCAGCAGCCAGTTATCGATTAACCCCAGCTCTGTATTTTCGACTGCCGCCTGCACGCCGCCGCAGCCGTAGTGACCACAAATAATGATGTGCTCAACCTCAAGAACGTCGACGGCATACTGAACAACCGAAAGGCAGTTGAGATCGGTATGAATAACCAGGTTAGCCACATTGCGGTGAACAAACAGTTCGCCAGGTTCAAGACCAGTCAGACGTTCGGCGGGGACGCGGCTGTCGGAACATCCAATCCAGAGAAAGCGCGGGTTCTGCGCTTGCGCGAGTTTTCCAAAAAATCCGGGGTCTTCCTCCACCAGCATTTTTGACCATAGTGCATTGTTGCTGATGAGTGTATCAATGTCGTTCATGGAGGTTAGCGACCTGTAACCAAGTGATTGCGTTGCGCTACTATAGGGTAACCCGACTTTTAATGAAACCACACAACGTGTGTCAGAACTTAAGGTAAGTTGAATTCATGGCGATTGCACTGGAGCTTGAACAGCTCAAAAAAACCTACCCGGGGGGCGTTCAGGCGCTGCGCGGGATAGATCTTAAAGTCGAAGCGGGAGATTTCTACGCGCTTCTGGGGCCGAACGGGGCAGGGAAATCCACCACCATCGGGATCATCAGTTCACTGGTCAATAAAACCTCGGGCCGCGTCAGCGTGTTTGGCTACGATCTGCAAAAAGATGTGGTCAACGCCAAGCGCCAGTTGGGGCTGGTGCCGCAGGAGTTCAACTTTAACCCGTTTGAGACGGTACAGCAGATTGTTGTTAACCAGGCGGGTTACTATGGCGTGGAGCGCAAAGAGGCGCTTGAGCGCAGCGAAAAGTACCTGAAACAGCTTGATCTGTGGGAGAAACGTAACGAGCGCGCGCGGATGTTGTCCGGAGGGATGAAGCGCCGCCTGATGATTGCCCGCGCGCTGATGCACGAGCCAAAGCTGCTTATCCTTGATGAGCCGACCGCTGGTGTGGATATTGAACTGCGTCGCTCCATGTGGGGTTTCCTGAAAGATCTGAACGACAAAGGCACCACCATCATTCTGACCACGCACTACCTGGAAGAGGCGGAAATGCTGTGCCGCAATATCGGCATCATTCAGCACGGTGAGCTGGTGGAAAACACCTCGATGAAGAATCTGCTCTCCAAGCTCAAATCAGAGACCTTTATCCTCGATCTGGCGGCGAAAAGCGCGCTGCCGAAACTGGAGGGCTACAACTATCGCCTGGTCGATACCTCGACGCTGGAGGTAGAAGTGCTGCGCGAGCAGGGTATTAACAGCGTGTTCTCACAGTTGAGTGCGCAGGGCATTCAGGTATTAAGCATGCGTAACAAAGCAAACCGACTGGAAGAGCTGTTTGTCTCTCTGGTGCACGACAAACAAGGAGACAAGGCATGACGCATCTTTACTGGGTCGCGCTGAAAAGCATCTGGGCGAAAGAGATTAACCGCTTTATGCGTATCTGGGTGCAAACCCTGGTGCCGCCGGTGATCACCATGACGCTCTACTTCATCATTTTCGGCAACCTTATTGGCTCCCGCATTGGTGAGATGCACGGCTTCACCTATATGCAGTTTATCGTGCCGGGCCTGATCATGATGGCGGTGATCACCAACGCCTACGCGAACGTGGCGTCCTCATTCTTCAGCGCCAAGTTCCAGCGCAACATTGAAGAGCTGCTGGTGGCGCCGGTGCCTACGCACGTCATCATCGCCGGTTACGTGGGTGGCGGCGTGGCGCGCGGGCTGTGCGTGGGTATCCTGGTAACGGCCATTTCGCTGTTCTTCGTGCCGTTTCAGGTTCACTCCTGGCTTTTCGTGGCGCTGACGCTGCTGCTCACCGCGATTCTGTTCTCACTGGCCGGCTTGCTGAATGCGGTGTTCGCTAAAACCTTTGACGACATCAGCCTGATCCCGACCTTTGTGCTGACGCCGCTGACCTATCTGGGCGGGGTGTTCTACTCCCTGACGCTGCTGCCGCCGTTCTGGCAGGCGCTGTCGCACCTGAACCCGATTGTCTATATGATCAGCGGCTTCCGCTTTGGTTTCCTCGGCATTACCGATGTCCCGCTGTTTACCACGGTGGTGGTGCTGGTGGTGTTCATTATCGCCTTCTACCTGCTGTGCTGGTATCTGATTCAGCGTGGACGTGGGCTGCGCAGCTAATCCTCTGCCTTCTGCCCGGCGACGTACCGTCTGCCGGGCGCTTTCTTTGACAGTTATCACCGTAAACTAACCTTCACTTCGGTAAACTACTCGCCTGCTAAGGAGAGACGTTATGCTGGGATGGGTGATCACCTGCCACGATGAAGTGGCGCAGGAAATGCTGCTGAAGCTGGAGGCCCGGTTTGGTCCCCTGGCGCAATGTCGTGCGGTAAATTACTGGCGAGGGCTGAGCACCAATATGCTCAGCCGGATGATGTGCGACGCGCTGCATGAAACCGACACCGGTGATGGCGTGATTTTTCTCACCGACAAATCGGGCGCGGCGCCTTACCGTTCAGCGGCGTTAATGAGCCATAAGCATGATAATTGTGAAGTGATCTCCGGTATCAGCCTGCCTTTACTCGAAGCGATGTATCCGCTGCGCGCAACGTTGAGCAGCGCTGAGTTTCGCCACGCCATTGTGGCGCAGGGCTCCCCGGGCGTGAGCAGCCTGTGGCACCAGCAGCAGAAGAACCCGCCTTTCGTTCTGCTTCACGATCTGTATAAGCATTAAACATTGGTATTGATGTCGCTTTTGCTACAATGGCGACTGATTTTCCGTATCGATTTATATCCCATGCTCATGCGCGTTATCTTTATCCTTCTGCTGCTGGTTTCCGGTGGTGCGTCTGCCAGCCTGACCAGTCAGCAAGGCCTTCCTGCCCAATATATGCAAACCACCGAAGATGCGGCCATCTGGGCGCAGGTGGGAAATGCCGTTGTAAATGTAGGGAATGTTCGCGGCGGGCAGATCCTCGCTGTCTTTCCGGCCGCGGCGGATTACTATGAATTTCGTTTCGGATTCGGTACGGGGTTTATTGATAAAGACCACCTTGAAAAAGTTCAGGGCAAACAACGCGTTGAGGATAGCCTGGGTGACTTGAACAAGCCGCTCAGTAATCAAAACCTCATTACCTGGAAAGACACGCCGGTGTATAACGCCCCCAGCAGCGGAAGCGCGCCCTTTGGCACCTTAAGCGCCAATCTTCGCTATCCGATTCTGAATAAGCTGAAAGACCGCCTGAACCAGACCTGGTTTCAAATTCGCATCGGTAATCGTCTGGCGTGGATCAGCAGCCTCGATGCACAGGAAGATAACGGGCTACCGGTTCTGACTTACCATCATATTTTGCGTGATGAAGAGAACACCCGTTTTCGACATACCTCAACGACGACCAGCGTACGTGCGTTTAATAATCAGATGGCCTGGTTACGCGATCAAGGCTATACCACGCTGACGATGTACCAGCTTGAAGGGTACGTGCGTAACAAGATGAACCTACCCGCGAAAGCAGTGGTGATCACCTTTGATGATGGTCTCAAATCGGTGAGCCGCTACGCGTACCCTGTTCTGAAAGAATATGGCTTCAACGCGACGGCGTTTATAATTTCATCACGTATCAAAGGCCATCCGCAGAAGTGGGATCCAAAATCGCTACAGTTTATGAGCGTTCAGGAAATCAAGGGCATCCAGGATGTGTTCGACATTCAGTCTCACACCCATTTCCTGCATCGCGTGGATGGCTATAAACACCCCATCCTGTTGAGCCGTAGCTATCACGTGATCCTGTTTGATTTTGAACGATCACGTCGTGCACTGGCGCAGTTCAACCCGCGCGTGTTGTATGTGTCGTATCCGTTTGGCGGCTATGACAATAAAGCGATTAAAGCGGCGAACGATGCGGGGTTTCATCTGGCGGTGACCACGGTGAAAGGGAAGGTGAAGCCGGGGGATAATCCGTTCCTGTTGAAGCGTTTGTATATATTAAGAACGGACTCACTGGAGACGATGTCGCGGCTGATCAGTAATCAGCCGCAGGGATAGCGGTTAGTCGTATGAAAGGGTGAATACGCCGGTGGCTTTAAACGACCCCGGTTTCACTGTGCTTCCGTTTGCTACCAGTTGAGCAACATAATTAATTTGCTTGGATTCCGGGGTTTGGTAATCCGTTATGACATAGGATGAGTCAGGATTATTCGGCAGGAGTTGAGAGGTTCCGTTATACATAATTTTCACGCCTGCGCCCTCAGCTCCGGACGAAAGCGTATTTCCAAGAAGATCATTATTTTTTCCGGTTAGCTTTGAGGTGGTGAGTTTGGTTGTGATATTTGCCACACTGGTACAATTGCTTAAGCTAATTGAAAAAGGGATATCCTTAACCCGATTGTTTTTAATGTCTGAAACATAATATTCTCCCAGGTTAACATCATTAGTGCCATCTGAAAGCATGGCCATGTCGCAGGTTGGAAGAACGATCGGGATCTGGAATGAGTCTTCGTTGACCACAAATGTCCATGGTTGGTTGTTAGAATCATTTGGATTACCAATAGCCATTTTACCCAGAGTGCCGGGTTTGGGTCTGATTGAGGTTTCTTTGTTCGGGTTGCCTCTATAACCTTCATCAATATAAATTTGAACTGAGGTGTTAATCCATTTATTATCCCAGGGATCAGAATTTCCGGAGGATGCAACGGTAGTCCAGTCAGTAGTATTCATAGCGAAATAGCCACCCATGCCTCCATCGCTTTCTGCGGTGTGGACCCTTACGGAATAATAAATCCCCGGAATATTTGTTTCAAACATAGCCCTGCCATAACTGCCCCCCTTTAGCAAGGTCGAGTTTGTTTGTGAGACGAGGTTAAAACCATCGTTCCCTGGACCACATTCGGCCTGAATGCCCGGTGTCAGGTTAACGTTAAAAAGAGTACTGGCATAATTACCCGGAGGGGGAAGACGTACGGTGCCACCTGAATATTCGGAATTGATCAGCGTGGTTGTGCCGCCTTTTCCATTATTCATGCGACACTCAGCTGCCCAGCAGGAGTGGCTGAGGGTTAATAACACGCTCGCCATGGCAAACGCCATTGTGCCTTTCACGGTGAAACCCTGTCTTATAAAGTTGAACATTCTCATCCTTTTTCCTGTTCTGATTATTATTCGTAAGTGACGTCAACTAATACTTTACTGGTAACGACACCACCAGCCACTACGCCAATATTTTGATATCGGGCATAGAACTGATAATCCGTTAAAAATGCAGTATCCTGACCGCTTACGTCATAAGTGATTTTTGACGTGCCGTCGTTGTTTAAAACATTCTTTTTATATTTTTCAGAGAAAACGACGACGCCGACATTTTTTGCCGCGCCTGCGGCGGTATCATCACTTTTGAAAACCTGATTTTGTCCTGGCCAGAAACCCGACTGCGGCGAAAAGCTAAAACTCAGCTTTTTAGCCGTACTGCTGTCTCCATAGCAATCATCTACATGGATCTTAAAAGGCGTACCGCCTGCATCATCGGTTGCAGTAAAACGATCGCTACCATCCGGGTTATAAAACCAGCTGCGCATTACATTGGGGAGATAAATTTCGCCGTCATTTTCCACGGTCATCTTACAAGTGCTATTAACAATGTTAGCGGTAATATTTACGTCTAATCCTGAGCTTGCCTGGCCTACGCCAGGCAAGATGCCACCAGCCAAGCCCATAAGCAACACAAGACCGGGCTGGTATAAAGTAAACGGTGATTGTTGCATGCTGGTTCCTGGTATTATGGATAAGTGATAGTAAACGTGACTGGCGCATTAACCGCCCCCGCGCCTACTTCAGCAATGGTTTGGCCTTGTCCGATAACGATACGGGAATTCATCGGGAATTCACCGGTACCATCAGTAATGGTGACATCCTTAGCAGCCGGAGGCGTGTTGCAGCTCATAAGCTCGCCAGTATCTACAACACCCGACCAGATCTCAAAGCCCGTTGCTAAGCCGCCGGAGTAAGAATCACCCGTCTTGTTGACGCCACTGCATTCACCACCAGCGCCTTTCGCAGCGGACACCGTTGCCTTGGTTACTCCAGAACAGTTGGTGAAACTAATCTTGAGCGGCTCGACACGGGTTTTGTTCACCAGATCGGATTTGTATACGTCGCCGAACGCAATTTCAGTGGAAGCTGTGCCTGCATCGTTAAGTACTTTTGCGGTACATGTGCCTGATACAATTTTTGATTTAATCGTTAATTCGACACTAGGGGTGCCTGTAATAGCTGCGCTTGCCATTCCCGAGAACAGAAGGGCAGAAACGGACAGGGCGATAAAAGTAAAATTGAATTTCATAATGTTGCTCCGTTTTCCTGCACTAATCACTCGTAGATAAATTCAAAGGTCGCCACGGCCTGAAAATCACCTATGGTCATCCTGTTTTCCTGTGTTTCACGTAAGGTGGCCACCAGAGCAACTTCCTTATTCTGGATTTCTGTCGGACTCCAGACCAGGCGCTCGTTATCGTCCTCAGAGTTAATGATAAACGGGGCATCCGGTGCGCTGGCTCTGGCAATCTCAACAGCAGAGTAGTCTGCACCTCCGTCGATTTTTTGTATTTGGTTAATAAGGCCTGAGTACAAATATCCAGATCTTGTTCCCGATACTTTGGTTTTCAATGAGGTCAGTGATGCCGGGCATTCAACGAGCACAATTTTGAAATTGGCATTTGCCGTTCCGGCTTTGACATCATCTAAACGTACCTGTCCGTTATTACCGATAGTCAGCGTTTGCTGCGTATCTGAACCCGTATCGCCGACCAGTTTCATATCGCAGGTGGTTTCGCGGATATTGGCAGTAAAGTTAACATTGAGATCGGCTGCCGCAGCAGAACCTGACATCGCTAACATTGCTAATGCGATTAATGAATAACCGCAATGATTTTTCTTCATATTATTTCCCATGGGTGTGATTCCCTGTTTTAACATCATTACATTTGGCACTGTTGATTACTCAGAATCGTGGTTAAGCCTGCTTTCTTCGCATTTTCAGGAATCTGATAATGCACCGTGCAGGAGCTGGAACCATCGCTTCCCCATACCACCCGGAGAGCGCCTTTGTTTTCCACACCGCGTACATAAGCTTGTCCTGCCTGGCCTACCGTTCCGATAGATTCGTTTTTCTCATTCAGAACGTCAGCACCTAGCGGAATAAAGCCGTTATCAGAACGTTGTAATTCCAGAACAAGCGAACGGCCTTCATCCGTTTCAAAATTCACAAATACAACGGAGCCATTGCGAGGTACGGCAACTGCGCTTGTATTTTTGATTTCAACGTCTGCTTCGAGAGTGCTGATATCGAGCGATACTCGGTTTTCTCTGTAGGCTGACATATACGGCATAATCCCGTACCCGGAACTGTTAATGCGGCTTTGGCCGTAACCCAGCCGAGCACCCGTTGCGCCACTTGCTTTTACCAGCGCAAGTGAATCCGTTTCGCCGATACTGCCTGATGTAAATACAACGCCACCCGAGTGAACAACCATTCCGCCGTTATAACTCGCGGAATACTGTTTACTATTGTCATCGCCAAAGGACGCCGAGACACCGAGCGGCCCGTAAGGACTGTTCCATGAGCTATAGCCACTGACCTGGTTCAGGTTGCCGTAGTTGCCCCCGCTTGATGAGGCGCTAACGGAATAGCTCACTTCACTGTTTTTGGAGTTGCCGCTTGCCGTAGAGTTAAAACTGGTACCGCCTTTTAAATCAGTGCGCAGGCTCATGTTGACGTTATTAAATCCGCCTGACTGCGCGTTATCCTTATTGAATATGCTGAATGGAATACTGACGTTTAAATAAACGCTGTCATCCTTTTCCCCTGTTTCGTTGTACGTGCGTTGCACAGAAACGCTATAGCTACCGTAAGCAAAACTATTGTTGTAACCCACGCTGTAGTCGGAAGTGGAGCTGGAATCATTCCAGTAATCCTGCCAGGTACCGCTAATATAGAGTGAGCCGTATTCATCACCGTTAACATTCAATGGCTGGTTCAGGCTGATCTGTATCTGGTTTTTGGTACGCTGATAATCAGCATAAAGCTCGGCATTGCTGTCATAAGATCGATTGCCATATTCCTCGTGGTGAATACTGTCCTGCAATGAGGCGGCATCGTTAAGGCTGAGATAATCTTCTGTTGAGAAGCGATAAGCTGCCACGTTAAGAGATGTGTTAGTGGCTTCAAGCATTTTGCTGTAGGTCAGCCGATAACTCTGCCCTTTAAGCGTGTCCAGCCCGTCGATATCGGCATAGGACCCGGTAACATCTAAAGCGAATGCACCAATACGGGTATTCATAGCCAGACCAAGCAGGCCGGCGTAGAAATCCATATCCGTATATTGCGCACCCACGTAACCGGTAAAGGTATTATTCAGACCATACGCGTAAGTTGCGTAGCCAACGTTTGGCTTATCATGCAATGAATCATCATTCAGCTCACCTATACCCACATCCCAGCGGCTGGAGCCAGGGCGGAGCATTTGTGTAACTGAGGAGAACGGAACGGTAAACGTCCGTTTACTTCCATCGGCTTCCTCTACAGTGACAATCAAATCATTACCATAGCCTGTTGTACTGAGGTCATTGATCTCGAAAGCACCGGGTGGAACGGTGGTTTCATAGATTTTATTGCCGCTTTGCATAACGCTAACTTTGGCATTACTGTTTGCCACACCACGAATTACTGGCGCGTAGCCAGAGGTGCCTTGCGGGAGCATGCGGTCATCGTTATACATACGCGCACCACGCAGGCTCACCGAGTCAAAGACATCACCGCGTGTGTAGGAATCACCCATTACCATCTGTGCGTTAAGTGGTGTGATGTCTCGCTGGAGGTATATATCCTGGCTGGAATAATGTGTGCCATTATCACTGTCCCAGTTCAGACTGCCGCGAGAACGTAAACGCCACGGCCCCACGTTCAGGCCATAATGCAAGCCCGCATAAGCGGTATCTGAATTGGTGCCGTTTGACTCGCTGTGCCAGGTATTAAGATCGTATGAAAGTAATCCGGCCGGAACACCATTATCCCATAATGAAGGATCGACATACCCTGCTGGAAGCTTAAGCACGTAGATTTGCGGGAAATTAAGATCCATTTCCTGCTTGCTACTATCAAAATTTTCAGAAGCACCGGGATAATATTTTTTGATATCTACGCAAGACGTTTCGTCGTCTTTGACATCATCGCCTAATATGCTGGTATCAACGCCTGCCTGTGTCAGCGTGAGTTTAGTCAGACATGCTGAGGCACGTGGCGTTTTGTTATCAATGAATGCCATCTCGACCGTGGATTTTGAATTGCCATTCAAATTCACTTTTACACGGTAAGTACCTGGCAGAACTGGGTTGCCATAAGCATAACGATCGACATTGATACCTCCACCATTATCGATAAGGAACTGGTCATTAAATTCAATGGCCGATTCTGTTTCGGATGAGGTGTCTACAGCTTTTTTTTCAGTCTCGCTGGCATGCAGAGGAAATGCTGCACAGATTGCGAGACATAAAATTGATCGTTGAAATAGCATGCTTCATCCAGACAAGTCGTCGTATGAATGCTATGAATCATTCATACGTATTATATTTATAATGTGGCAGTGATGCGGTTATTAGTTTACTTTGCTTTCAAAAGTATCAGAGCCGCCATTGTCATTAATGGTTTCGTAAGCAACAGTGCCGGTGGCAGTACTACCTAAACCTTTTACCTGCATTATTTGAGTACTAAACGGTAAAATAGATTTATGCTCAACCTGGTACTCTTTATTTGCTGATTTCAGCTTTACATTTGAAATAGAAACGTTGTAAGGGGAATCATTGTGTGCAATCAGGTTTAGCGTATTACCTTGTTTTTGTTGCGACCACGTTACCCTGGCTGCTGCATTTCCTGGCGTACCTTTCAGGCCGTCAGGTCGGAAAAAGAGTTTAATACGTGTGCGGAATGCCAGCTGGAGCTGGTTAGGATTTTCACCGTCTTTCACTTTTGACTTCGGTGGAATCTCGAGCACATTGAACCAGAATAGGGATTCGCGATCTTGCGGCAATGAACCACCCAGGTACGAGATCCGAACGGATTGACCTTTTTGGGGATCAATTCGGGATACTGGTGGAGTAATAATAAAAGGAAGTTTTAATTCCTGTGGATTGGTGTCATCGCGACCGTCATCGAGCCATGATTGAACTAATAGTGGCTTTTTGCCACGGTTGTCTAAAGAAACGATGACATCTTTTTGCGACTGCTGATAAACAATACGTGTTCCCGAAATAACGATATCTGCGCTTGCCTGGAATGACGCGACAGCAGCAACTGTAAAGCAGGCAGCTTTAAATCCTTTATAAAATGATGTGCTTAACATTTTTCCACTTCCTGTTGGAATGATATCAATAGTCCCCTGACGTACGTCAGGGGATAATATGAGCATTTTATCTATGCTTTTAAAATTACTCGTAGATCATGGTGAATGCAGCTTGTGCCTGAACCACACCAGCTGACACTGGGTTGTTGGCCGCATCCCAGTTCTGACCTTGGGTATACGCTACACGGTAGTAAAGTGCGCCTGCGCCTGTGGTATCAATCGTTGCTTTCTGGGTATTGTTGGTCTGATCCAGTTTGATCTGATCGGTAGCGGAGTTGCCATCGTTTGACAGTACCAGATTGACGTTTTTAGCGGCGCCTTGAGTGTTTGATGGTGGAACCAGCAGACCGCCGGAAGTTGAAGAAGAACCCGCCCAGGAATCAAACTGAGCGGATGCCTGTTTGACGGTAGCAGAATCACAACCTGTCAGGGTGAGGGAGAATTTCTTTTCTCCCAGGGTGCTGGTGGTACCCAGCGCATTAGCGAAGTCTTTTACAAACACGGTATCCAGGTTAACGTCAAAATCATTACCATCCTGGTCAATCTTCTGATCCAGGGATACTTTACAGGTGTTATTAGAAACCATACCGTGGAAAGTAATAGTGCCTGTATCTGAAGGAATATCAGCTGCCATTGCAGAACCCGCACTCAGAACCATTGCTACTACAGTTGCCAGACCTAATTTATTAAAAGACATTTTTTATATCCATATTTAAATGCTAGAAAAGTGCACATAAGCAAGGCTTATGTTCGTTCCGAACAGATGCTTCGGGAAAAGGATTCTAAGTGATGAGTAATGGTTGTGAGAAGCCGTAAGATGTTAGAAATACTTAAACGATCTTTAAGCCAATGTGATTATTTAATAGTGAGTGATAATAATTGTTCATCATTTTGATGATCAGGTGTTCGGCAGGGTGACTTTAATATATTAATAAAAATATATAAAAAGAACGCTATTCATTTTAATTATGTATAAATTACCCAACCTATTTTTGCCGGGTAATTTATAACAGTACTATTGGCTTAGGCAACCTGCACCGGAATCGCCTTCGCGGTACGTTTCATCTCATTATCGCCTTCAAAGTAGGCCACTTTAGGCTGCCAGCGACGTGCTTCTTCGTCAGACATCATCACAAAGCTGGCAATAATGACGATATCGCCTACGTCCGCGCAGTGCGCTGCTGCCCCATTAACGGAGATGATTTTAGATCCGCGTTCAGCGGCAATCGCGTACGTTGAAAAGCGCTTGCCGTTATTAACGTTCCAGATATCAATAGCTTCGTTTTCGAGAATACCCGCCGCGTCGAGAAAATCCTGGTCGATCGCGCAGGAGCCTTCATAGTGCAGGTCGGCCTGGGTGACTTTCACACGGTGAAGCTTACCTTGTAGCATTTTGCGAATCATTACGTTTACCTTTCACTTCCGGGTAGTAAAACTACGCCAGTTCAACCACTTTGTTATCGATAAGGCGGGCCTGACCGAGCCATGCCGCCACCAGAATTACCGCACGCTTGCTGGTCTCTGTAAGCGCCAGAAGCGTATCGGCATCCCGAATTTGAACGTCGTCAGCACGAAGACCTTTCTCGTTCAGCGCCTGTTCAGCCAGAGCGATAATTTCTTCTGCGGTTAACTCTTTTGCCAGCAGTTGCTCTGCCATGGTATTCATGACTTTGCTTAAACCCGGCGCAATTTTACGCTGTTCGGCGGTCAGATAGCCGTTACGGGAGCTGAGCGCCAGGCCATCTTTCGCACGCACAATCGGTACGCCGACTATCTCAATGTCGTAGCCCATATCGGCAACCATTTTGCGGATCAGCGCCAGCTGCTGGAAATCTTTCTCGCCAAAACAGGCGATGTCCGGCTGCACCAGGTTAAACAGCTTGCTGACGATGGTAGAAACGCCACGGAAATGGCCCGGGCGGCTGGCGCCCTCCAGCATGGTCGAAATACCCGGCACATCGACGTAGGTCGATTCAGTGGTGCCCTGGGGATATACATCTGCGGGGGCCGGAGCGAAGACGATATCCGCATGACGTTTTTTGAGCTTCTCGCAATCTTCCTGCAAGGTACGTGGGTAGCGCGCCAGATCGTCTTCGCGATCGAACTGCATCGGGTTAACGAAGATACTGACTACCACAATATCTGCACGGGCTCTCGCTTCATCGACCAGCTTCATATGGCCGTCGTGCAGGTTGCCCATGGTTGGAACAAGGGCGATACGTTTACCTTCCTGACGTGCACGGCGGATATGCTGGCGCAGCAGCGGCAGAGTTTCTATGATTAGCACACCTGGACTCCTTAATGGAAACTGTGTTCTTCGCCCGGATAAACGCCGGACTCAACCTCGGCAATATACTGCCGCACAGCAGCACGCATGTCGCCTGCTTCTGTCAGGAAATTTTTAGCAAATTTTGGAATGTGGCCGCCGGTGATCCCGAAGGCGTCGTGCATGACCAGAATCTGGCCATCGGTGACGTTGCCCGCGCCGATGCCGATCACCGGAATCGACAGCGCCTCAGTGATACGCTTAGCCAGCTCAACCGGTACACACTCCAGCACCAGCAGCTGTGCGCCCGCGGCTTCCAGCGCCACGGCATCATCAAAAAGCGTCTGCGCCGCATCGCCTCGGCCCTGCACCTTATATCCGCCAAAGATGTTGACAGACTGCGGCGTCAGCCCCAAATGACCACAAACCGGCACGGCGCGTTCGGTAAGCATTTTTACCGTATCGACCAGCCAGGCGCCGCCTTCGATTTTAACCATATTGGCGCCAGCACGCATCACTGTCGCCGCATTTTCAAAGGCCTGTTCCGGGGTGGCATACGCCATAAACGGCAGATCGGAAAGCAGCAGGCAGGCGGGCGCACCCCGGCGCACGGCGCGGGTATGGTAAGCAATATCCTCGACCGTGACCGGCAGAGTGGAATCATGTCCTTGTACCGTCATCCCTAACGAGTCCCCGACCAGCATGACGTTGATCCCTTCTTCGGCAAACAGTTTTGCGAAGCTGTAGTCATACGCGGTGATAGTGGCGAAGCGTTTTTTTTCCTGTTTGCATTTCTGCAATAAGGAGATGGTGGTTGGTTTCATACTGTTTCCTGATGGCCCAAAAGCGAATCTTTGCGCATTCTAACAGTAACATTCGAGGGAACAATGATTTTAGGCAATCGATTAACCGCAAATAAGGAATGGTTAATCGATGCAGAGGCGGGATTACCAGCGGGCCGGTTTATCCGCGTTGAGATTTTGCAGAACGGCTTGCAGCGAGGCGCCGTCAGGGAAGGTGAGATCGGGCGTGACTTCAAACAGCGGCCAGAGCATAAACCCGCGGTTTTTCATGTCGTAATGCGGAACGGTGAGGCGTTCGGTGTTAATCACCTCGTGGCCGAAAAGCATAATATCGAGATCGAGGGTGCGCGGTCCCCAGCGTTCGGCTTTGCGGACGCGACCCTGCTGTAGCTCAATACGCTGGGTATTATCCAGCAGCGTTTCTGCGTCAAGGGTCGTTTCCAGCACCACGGCGGCGTTCAGATAATCAGGCTGATCCTGCGGGCCGAGCGGCGGCGTACGGTAAAATGAGGACAGCGCGACGATGCGGCTTTGCGGGATCTTCCCCAGCGCCTGCACGGCAGCGTTAACCTGCTCCAGCGGAGAGGCCAGATTGCTGCCGATGGCGATATACGCAAGGGTCATGCCGTGCCTTCACGACGCGGTGCGCGTTTGCGCGGGCGACGGTGACGACGGCGCGGTGCCGGCTCGTCATCCAGATCCGTAAGCATATCTTTCTGCTCTGGTGGTGCAGAGACCTGAAATTCTCCCCACCACTGCGCCAGACGCTGTAGCTCCTGGTTTCTTTCGACTTCAGCACGCAGAGAGAGCAAATCGAACGCGGCGCGGAACTTAGGATGTTCCATCAGCTTCCAGGCGCGTTTACCCTGACGGCGGGACATACGCAGCTGAAGCTGCCAGATATCACGCACCAGCGTGGTAATACGTTTCGGGATCGCCAGCGTGCGACAGCCTTCGTCCAGCACGTCGTTTGCCGCCAGCGCGAACGCATCATAATAGGCGAGACCACTCTCCTGAGTGATGCGCTGCGCCGTTTCCAGCAGCGGATACCAGAACATGGCCGCGAACAGGAACGCTGGATTCACGCGCATATCGTTATGAATACGGGTATCCGTGTTCTTCAGCACCTGTGCAATCATCCTCTCCATTGCGCTGTCACCGTTTTCGGTGAAGTAGCGGGTAATGGTCGGGAACAGCGGCTGGAACAGGTTGTATTCACGCAGCAAATTGTAGGTTTCAAACCCGTAGCCTGCCTGGAGCAGCTTTAACGACTCCTCAAACAGACGGGCAGGGGGGACGTCGTTAATCAGCGTCGCCAGGCGCGGGATCGGCTCTGCGGTTTCCGGACTGATACGCATGTTCAGCTTGGCGGCGAAACGCACGGCGCGCAGCATTCGGACCGGATCTTCGCGATAGCGCGTTTCCGGCGTGCCGATCAGGCGAATCAGGCCGTCTTTCAGATCCTGCATACCGCCGACGTAATCGCGCACGGTAAAATCCGCCACGCTGTAGTAAAGGCTGTTGATGGTGAAATCGCGACGCTGAGCATCTTCTTCAATAGAGCCGAAGATGTTGTCGCGCAGCAGCATGCCATTTTGGCCGCGCTGGGAAGTCGTGCGATCGTTGACGCCCGCTTCGTGGTGACCGCGGAAGGTCGCCACTTCAATGATTTCTGGTCCAAACATCACGTGCGCCAGACGGAAACGGCGGCCAACCAGACGGCAGTTGCGGAATAATTTACGCACCTGCTCAGGCGTGGCGCTGGTCGTCACGTCGAAATCTTTTGGTTTTTTGCCCAGCAGTAAATCGCGCACCCCGCCGCCGACGAGATAGGCCTCGTAGCCTGCTTTATTCAGACGATAGAGCACCTTGAGGGCATTTTCACTGATATCTTTGCGGGAAATATTGTGCTGCTCACGCGGAATGACCGACATGTGTGGCTGTGCAATAGCGTCGTTCGCCATGCTCTCTTCGCGGCTCAGCACTTTACGGCAAAAATTAGCGACTCGGGTAAAAATAGTACACCTCGTAGTGTGTTTTGTTATCAAAAAAGCGGCTAATCATAGCTCAGCGCAACGCATTTGAGAATGCTGGATTTTTGGCACGGCGATAAGCGCCCAGTCAGCAATGGCCGTTTTCAGCAATTCATCCAGACTCAGATCCTGCCATTCCTGCGTTACATTCTGGTTGAGAAATCGCAGCGCGTCGATCAAAACCGGGCGCGGATCGCCGTCAGGCAGCGCCGGGGCATGATTCTGTTTCGACAGCTTATTTCCCTGATCATTGACTGCCAGCGGCAGATGGATGTAATCCGGCACCGTCCAGCCAAACTGCTGGTAAAGCGATATTTGCCGCACGGTAGGCTCAACCAGATCCGCCCCGCGCACGATTTCCGTAACGCCCTGGAAATGGTCATCAACAACCACCGCCAGGTTATAGGCAAACAAACCATCACGACGGTGAATAATAAAATCTTCACGCGCCAGGCGTTCATCCGCCTGAATGGTTCCTGAGAGAACGTCGGTAAACTGCGTCACCGGAGAACGCTGTATCAGCCGTACGGCAGCATTCTCAGGACCGTTGTGCCGCGTACGACAGTGGCCGTCGTAAACGCCACCCACGCTTTGAATTCGCGCCCGCGTGCAGGTGCAGTTATAGGAAAGGCCCTGTTCAGCAAGCCACGCCAGACGTTCACGGTAGGCATCATGGCGTTGAGACTGCCAGAGTACGTCGCCGTCCCAGTGAAGACCGTAATGTTCCAGCTGACGCAGAATAGTTTCTGCTGCACCGGGAACTTCACGCGGAGGATCGATATCTTCAATGCGGACCAGCCATTGACCCTGACGGGCGCGAGCCTGTAGGTAGCTGCCAAGCGCGGCAATTAATGAGCCGAAGTGTAATTCACCGGAGGGAGATGGCGCAAAGCGCCCGATATAGTGAGATTCAGACATATCAACGGTAACAAGGCGGGAGAGACTCCCGCCTTAGCAGAGTAGTGAGAGGGCAGGCGTTAGCCAGCCATCTGTTTTTCGCGGATTTCTGCCAGCGTTTTACAGTCGATGCACAGATCGGCTGTTGGACGCGCTTCCAGGCGACGAATACCGATTTCAACACCGCAGGATTCGCAGTAGCCAAAATCTTCGTCCTCGACCTTCTTCAGCGTTTTTTCGATCTTTTTGATCAGTTTGCGCTCGCGGTCACGGTTACGCAGTTCGAGGCTGAACTCTTCTTCCTGAGCGGCACGGTCGACCGGGTCCGGGAAGTTAGCAGCTTCGTCCTGCATATGTGTAACGGTGCGATCGACTTCATCCCTGAGTTGATTACGCCATGCTTCAAGAATACGCTTGAAGTGCGACAGCTGGGCTTCGTTCATATACTCTTCGCCCGGCTTCTCTTGATACGGCTCCACCCCAGCGATGGCGAGAATACTCAGGGACGATGTTTTACGGTTTTGCCCTTCTTGCATGTTGCTTCTCCTTAACACGCACTATCGATCCCCGTGTTGGGGGAAAAATCAGGTCGCTATAAATAGCAGATGCTTTTCCGTATGGCAATTATCTAAACGTAACACTTGACAACCCTGTGAGGAAAAGCGTATTTGCGCACGCGGCCAGAACACTTATTAGTCAATCGTCTAATCCCTTATAAGACAATGGGAAGAGAGGATCTCAGAGTCATATTATCGGCAGAAAGTTCCGCTTTATAAGCGAAAATCTCTACCCCCTGCTTTTGTGCCTCATTCAACAATTGCGCGTATTTAGGATCAATATGACGGGCCGGGGAAAACCGTTCAATGGCTGAATGCAGAACCGCAAACAGCAACACGGCGCGCTTGCCCGCCGCCGCTACACTCATTAGCTCTCGCAGATGCTTCTGGCCACGTAGCGTTACCGCATCCGGAAAGAAGCCGTTTTCCTGTTCCGCTAACGTCACTGATTTCACTTCAATATAGCACTCAGGGCGGTCTTCCGCCTGTAACATAAAATCAATTCTGCTGCCTTCATCGCCATATTTCACTTCGCTTTTTTGCGTGCCGTAACCCACCAGTTCAGGAAGCATTCCATTTGTCAGAGCTTCCTTAACCAGCTGATTTGCGCGCAGGGTATTAACGCAAATAAATGCCCCGCTTTGCGTCTCGGTCATTTCCCAGGTATGGGGATATTTGCGTTTAGTATTTTCTGATGTGGAATACCAGACCGTGTCACCCGGCGTGGCGCAACCGGTCATGGCGCCGGTGTTAGGGCAGTGCAGCGTGAGCGTTTCGCCCGCAGGGGTGATCACATCAGCGAGAAAGCGTTTGTAACGCTGGATCAGCGTGGCGGGCTGGAGTGCAGGACTAAACTTCATCAGGATTCCTTAACGTGTCGCCCAGCGTCCAGCGCTGGAGCGGAGTATAGCGGGTGCGTCCTTGTACAAAGGCAGATTCGTACAGCGCAAATTCATTCACCTGAAAGGACCAGTGAAAGCCCGGTGGCGGGATGGCAACGGCCTGACCCGCATCGCGCAGCAGGGTAATGTGGGGATGAAACGGCTGCGGGCTCTGATAACAGCCGCTGCGCGCGGCCTGCGCCCGCAGCATGTTGGCGAGCTGTAGCAGTCCGCGAGGGGGCTGCCGCGTCCCCAGCCAGACCACCCGAGAGCGCAGCCATTGCCCGGCATCGTCAAGATGCAGCGTAAACCCCGGCTGCGAAATGCGTCCGGCCATTGCGCTTAACGCGCGCTGCTTTTCAGCGCTTACTTCACCAAGAAAGGCTAACGTCAGGTGCATATTGGCGGCGACGACGGGGCGGCCCGCTTCCGCGGGGAAGTGGCTGGCGCGCCAGCGAACAATCTGCCGTTGAAGCGTGGTGGGTAATTCAATGGCGAAGAATAGCCGTTTAGACTCAGACATGCGCAAGACTCGGTAATGATATGCGCCGATGCTACAATGTACGCCGATTAATGTTAACCCTCTGGAGCCGTAAGTGTCCTCTTTGCCCGTCGCCGTCGTCCTTCCTGAGCTTCTCGCAGCCTTAGAACATGCGCCACAGGTTTTGCTCAGCGCGCCCACCGGAGCGGGTAAATCCACCTGGCTGCCCCTGCAAATTCTGCGCGATGGGAACATCAGCGGGAAAATTATCCTGCTGGAGCCGCGCAGGCTGGCGGCGCGCAATGTGGCGCAGCGCCTGGCGGAACTGCTGAATGAAAAACCGGGTGAGACGGTAGGGTACCGGATGCGCGCCGAAACCTGCGTTGGACCATCCACGCGGCTGGAAGTGGTCACCGAAGGTATTCTTACCCGTATGTTGCAAAACGATCCGGAGCTGACCGGCGTCGGGCTGGTGATCCTTGATGAATTTCACGAGCGCAGCCTCCAGGCCGATCTGGCCCTTGCGCTGCTGCTCGACGTTCAGCAGGGGCTGCGCGACGACCTTCGGCTGCTGATTATGTCGGCGACGCTGGATAACGAGCGGCTCCGGCAGACGCTCCCTGACGCGCCGATGATCTCCTCTGAAGGGCGTGCGTTCCCGGTCGAGCGCCGCTATCAGCCGCTGCCTGCCCATCAGCGTTTTGACGAAGCGGTTGCCATCGCCACCGCCGAATTGCTCCGCCAGGAGCCTGGCTCGCTGCTGCTGTTTTTACCCGGCGTAGGCGAAATCCAGCGCGTACAGGAGCAGCTGGCATCCCGGGTGAACAGTGACGTTATGCTGTGCCCGCTCTACGGCGCGCTGCCGTTGGCTGACCAGCGCAAGGCGATCCTTCCCGCACCGGCGGGGCAGCGCAAAGTGGTGCTGGCAACCAATATCGCGGAAACCAGTTTGACCATCGAAGGCATTCGCCTGGTGGTGGACAGTACGCTGGAGAGGGTGGCCAGTTTTGATCCGCGTTCCGGGCTGACCAGGCTGCTGACGCAGCGCATCAGCCAGGCCTCAATGGTGCAGCGCGCAGGGCGAGCAGGGCGTCTTGAGCCGGGTATTTGCCTGCATTTAACCAGCGCCGAGCAGGCGGAGCGTGCGGCATTCCAGAGCACGCCTGAGATTTTACAAAGCGATCTCTCCGGACTGGTGATGGATCTGATGCAGTGGGGTTGCCCGGACCCTGACCAGCTCACCTGGCTTAATCCTCCGCCTGTCGTCAACCTTTCCGCCGCGCGCAGTCTGCTGACCCAGCTTGGCGCGCTGGAAGGCGAGCGACTGACGGCGCGCGGCCAGAAAATGGCGGCGCTGGGCAACGATCCACGTCTGGCGGCAATGCTGGTAGCAGCACAGGGCGACGATGAAATTGCCACGGCGGCAAAACTGGCGGCTATTCTTGAGGAGCCGCCGCGCGGTGGCGGCAGCGATCTGGGACAGGCCTTTTCACGCCATCAGGGAAACTGGCAAGAGCGGGCGCAGCAGCTGTGTAAACGCCTGAATTGCCGGGGCGGTTCGCCTGACAGCGATAAAGTTATCCCTCTGCTGGCCCAGGCCTTCCCGGACAGAATCGCGCGCCGTCGCGGGCTGGATGGTCGCTATCAGCTGGCAAATGGGATGGGCGCGATGCTGGACAGCGATGACGCCCAGACGCGTCATGAATGGCTGATCGCGCCGCTCTTACTCCAGGGCAGCCACTCCCCGGACGCGCGTATTTTACAGGCGGTTGCCGTGGATATTGACCTCCTGACGCGTGCCTGCCCGCAGCTGCTTCAGCAATCTGACATCGTGGAATGGGATGATACCCAGGGCACGCTGAAGGCGTTCCGTCGTAGCCAGATTGGCAAACTGACGCTCGGGACGAAACCGCTGGCGAAGCCGTCGGAGGAAGAGTTACACCAGGCGATGCTGAATGGCATTCGGGAAAAAGGGCTGAGCGTACTGAACTGGACGCCGGAGGCTGAACAGTATCGCATTCGTCTGCACTGCGCCGCGAAGTGGCTGCCGGAACAGGGGTGGCCAGCGGTGGATGATGAGACGCTGCTCGCGACGCTTGAACAGTGGCTGTTGCCGCAGATGAGCGGCGTACACTCCCTGCGCGCCCTGAAGGCGCTTGATGTTAAGGCAGCGTTACAGAATTTACTGGACTGGTCGTTACGTCAACGTCTGGATAGTGAACTGCCTGGGCATTACACTGTGCCAACCGGGAGCCGGATTGCCATTCGTTATCATGAGGATAATCCGCCGGCGCTGGCGGTTCGGATGCAGGAGATGTTTGGTGAGGCCACCACGCCGTCCATTGCTGAAGGCCGTGTGCCGTTAGTGCTTGAGCTGCTTTCGCCTGCGCATCGTCCCTTGCAGATCACCCGCGACTTGGGGGCGTTTTGGGCGGGGAGCTATCGTGAAGTGCAGAAAGAGATGAAAGGGCGATATCCCAAACACGTCTGGCCGGACGATCCGGCGAATACCGCGCCGACACGGCGCACGAAAAAATATTCGTAATGGGGAAAGTGCGGGCTGATGCCCTCACCCCGGCCCTCTCCCACAGGGAGAGGGAGAAACAAACTTTGAGAGATTTCTTCTTTCACTGACCTGTGCAAGATAAGAAAATCTGGCCTTTGCGCCTGAATGTTGCGGAGAAAAAGCATGGCGGGGAATGACCGCGAGCCAATAGGACGTAAGGGAAAGCCGACGCGTCCGGCGAAAGAAAAGGTAAGCCGTCGTCGCCTCAGAGATGAGGAGTATGACGATGACTATGAAGACGATTATGAGGATGAAGAACCGATGCCGCGTAAAGGGAAAGGCAAAGGGCGTAAGCCTCGTGGTAAGCGCGGCTGGTTCTGGCTGCTGCTGAAGCTGTTCATTGTTTTTGTTGTCCTAATCGCGATTTACGGCGTTTATCTGGATCAGAAGATCCGCAGCCGTATTGACGGGAAAGTCTGGCAATTGCCTGCGGCAGTGTACGGCCGCATGGTGAACCTTGAGCCGGACATGTCCATCAGCAAGAACGAGATGGTGAAGCTGCTGCAAGCCACGCAGTATCGTCAGGTCACGAAAATGACCCGTCCAGGCGAATTTACCGTCCAGGCGAAAAGCATTGAGATGATCCGCCGTCCGTTCGACTTCCCGGACAGTAAAGAAGGGCAGGTTCGCGCGCGTCTGACCTTTGACGGCGATCGTCTTGAAACCATTGAGAACATGGATAACGATCGCCAGTTCGGTTTCTTCCGTCTCGATCCGCGTCTCATCACCATGCTGTCGTCCGCAAACGGCGAACAGCGGCTGTTCGTGGCGCGTAACGGCTTCCCGGATTTGCTGGTGGATACCCTGCTGGCAACCGAAGATCGCCACTTCTACGAGCACGACGGTATTAGCCTTTACTCCATTGGTCGTGCGGTACTGGCGAACCTGACCGCCGGGCGTACGGTGCAGGGGGCGAGTACCCTGACCCAGCAGCTGGTGAAAAACCTGTTCCTCTCCAGCGAGCGCTCTTACTGGCGTAAAGCCAACGAAGCGTACATGGCCGTGCTGATGGATGCCCGCTACAGCAAGGATCGTATTCTTGAGCTGTACATGAACGAGGTGTACCTCGGTCAGAGCGGCGATAACGAGATCCGCGGCTTCCCGCTGGCGAGCCTGTACTACTTTGGCCGTCCGGTAGAAGAGCTGAGCCTTGACCAGCAGGCGCTGCTGGTGGGCATGGTGAAAGGCGCGTCGATCTACAACCCGTGGCGTAACCCGAAACTGGCGCTGGAGCGTCGTAACCTGGTGCTGCGTCTGCTGCAACAACAGCAGGTGATTGACCAGGAGCTGTACGACATGCTGAGCGCACGTCCGCTGGGCGTTCAGCCGCGCGGTGGGGTGATCTCTCCGCAGCCTGCCTTTATGCAGATGGTGCGTCAGGAGTTGCAGTCGAAGCTCGGAGATAAAGTGAAAGATCTCTCAGGCGTGAAGATCTTTACCACCTTTGATTCCGTGGCGCAGGATGCGGCAGAAAAAGCGGCGGTAGAAGGTATTCCGGCGCTGAAAAAGCAGCGTAAGCTGAGCGATCTGGAAACCGCGATGGTAGTGGTTGACCGTAACACCGGCGAAGTTCGTGCCATGGTGGGCGGTGCTGAGCCGCAGTATGCGGGCTATAACCGCGCAATGCAGGCGCGTCGTTCGATTGGTTCTCTGGCAAAACCGGCAACCTACCTGACCGCGCTGAGCCAGCCGAACCTCTATCGACTGAACACCTGGATTGCCGATGCGCCAATCTCCCTGCGCCAGCCTAACGGCCAGGTATGGTCACCGCAGAACGATGACAGACAGTTCAGCGGTCAGGTGATGCTGGTGGATGCGTTAACCCGCTCGATGAACGTGCCAACGGTTAACCTCGGGATGGCGCTGGGCCTGCCAGCCATCACCGACACCTGGCAGAAGCTGGGCGTACCGAAAGATCAGCTGCACCCTGTGCCAGCGATGATCCTGGGGGCGCTTAACCTGACGCCAATCGAAGTGGCGCAGGCGTTCCAGACCATCGCCAGCGGCGGTAACCGAGCGCCGCTCTCCGCTCTGCGTTCGGTGATTGCCGAAGATGGCTCCGTGCTGTATCAGAGCTTCCCGCAGGCGGAGCGCGCTGTTCCGGCGCAGGCGGCCTATATGACGCTGTGGACCATGCAGCAGGTGGTTCAGCGCGGTACCGGTCGTCAGCTGGGGGCGAAGTATCCTGGTCTGCATCTGGCGGGTAAAACCGGGACCACCAACAACAATGTCGATACCTGGTTCGCCGGTATTGATGGTCGTGAAGTGGTCATCACCTGGGTGGGGCGCGATAACAACCAGCCGACCAAACTGTATGGCGCGAGCGGTGCGATGTCGATTTACCAGCGCTACCTCGCGAATCAGTCTCCGGTGCCGCTGAACCTCGTTGCTCCGGAAGATATCGTCGATATGGGCGTGGACAGCTCGGGTAACTTCATTTGCGGCGGTGGCGTGCGTACGCTGCCGGTCTGGACGACCAACCCGGATGCGCTGTGCCAGCAAAGCCAGCCAGAAGAACCGACAGGTAACCCGTTCGATCAGTCTTCTCAACCTCAGCAGCCGCAGCAGCAACAGCCGCAGCAGCAGGAAGAGAAGAAAGACAGCGACGGCGTCGCCGGCTGGATCAAGGATATGTTCGGCGGGAACTAACCCTACTGATACCCCCTTCTCAGGAAGGGGGTATTTTTTCACCTCAGTAACTCATTTCCTTAACCCTGTTTACAATCCTTATTAACGACCCATTTTCCGTTGATTATTTCTTAAACCCTCAATTCTTGTAGGGCCGCATATCGCTTGCTATGCCGTCAGCGTTTCGCATATTATTCTGCGGTCATAATAATAATTCTCGTTTACGTTATCATTCACCTTTTCCATCAGAGATCCATCATGGCGCTTTCCAATACTGCTCAGCCAATTAACACGTCGCTGCGTAAACTCACAGTCGTCGTAGCCACAGCGGTTGCCGGCATGCCTGCTTACGCACAGGCCGCTGAAACCCCCAAGAAAGAAGAAACCATCACCGTGACTGCCGCACCGGCTGCACAGGAAAGTGCCTGGGGTCCTGCACCGACGATTGCAGCAAAGCGCACTGCAACGGCGACGAAAACCGATACACCGATCGAGAAAACCCCGCAGTCTATTTCCGTGGTTACACGTGAAGAGATGGACATGAAACAGCCGGGAACGGTTAAACAGGCGCTGGCCTATACCCCAAGCGTTTTCGCAACGCGCGGCGCATCAACAACTTACGATGTGGTTTCGATTCGTGGTTTCACGACCTCCAGCACCGTGAATACCAACCAGTATCTGGATGGTATGAAGTTGCAGGGAGACAACTACTCTGAAGCGTCCATGGACCCGTACTTCCTTGAGCGCGTAGAGCTGCTGCGTGGCCCGACGTCTGTACTGTATGGCAAAAGCCATCCTGGCGGCGTAGTGAGTATGGTCAGCAAGCGTCCAACTACGGAACCGTTGAAAGAAATTCAGTTCAAAATGGGGACGGATAACCTCTGGCAGACCGGGTTTGATTTCAGCGACGCGATTGACGATGACGGCGTGTGGTCCTACCGTCTGACCGGTCTGGGGCGCAGTGAAAATGCGCAGCAGGAAATGGTGAAGTCTACTCGTTACGCGATTGCGCCGTCTTTCAGCTGGCGTCCTGATGATAAAACCGATTTCACTTTCCTGAGCAACTTCCAGAGCGATCCGGATGCGGGTTACTACGGCTGGCTGCCGCGTGAAGGTACCGTTGTGCCTTACTATGATGCTAACGGAAAAGCGCACAAACTGCCGACCGACTTCAACGAAGGCGATGAAGACAATAAGATCTCCCGTCGTCAGAAAATGGTGGGTTACAGCTTCGCGCATGAATTCAACGACACCTTCACCGTGCGTCAGAACCTGCGTTATACCAAAATCAACACGCTTTACCGTTCAGTTTACGGTAACGGCTATATCGCCCCGGCCCAGATCAGCCGCGCGTACGTGCGCTCAGATGAAGACCTCAACTCGTTCACGGTTGATACACAGCTCCAGTCGAAATTCGCGACCGGCGCCGTTGACCATACCCTGCTGACGGGTGTGGATTACCTTCGTATGCGCAATGACATTGATGCTGACTACGGTACCGCCGATCCGATCAGCATGAACAATCCGCAGCACGGCAATGCGAACGTTAATGTGAACTTCCCGTATGCCATGCTCAATCGCCAGGAGCAGACCGGGCTCTATGCGCAGGATCAGGCGGAATGGGATAAGTGGGTACTCACCCTGGGTGGCCGCTATGACTTTGCGAAAACGTCTGCCTTTAACCGTAATAACGGAACCACCGCGGAAATTAACGATCAGGCATTTACCTGGCGCGGGGGGATTAACTACCTGTTCGACAACGGGATTACACCATACTTCAGCTACAGTGAATCTTTCGAACCGCTCTCTGGCACTACTCAGGGTGGTAAACCGTTCGATCCGGCACGCGGCAAGCAATATGAAGCGGGCGTGAAGTATGTTCCAAAAGATCTGCCTGTTGTGGTGACGGCAGCGGTATACCAGCTGACCAAGAACAATAACCTGACCGCCGATCCGGCGAACCCGACCAGCGGCTTTAGCGTGCAGGGCGGTGAAATTCGCTCCCGTGGCTTTGAGCTGGAAGCGAAAGCGGCGGTGTCGGCTAACGTGAACGTGACGGCGGCCTACAGCTACACCGATGCGGAATACACCCACGATACCTGGTATGAAGGTCGTCGTCCGGCAGAAGTACCGCGCAACATGGCATCCCTCTGGGCGGATTACACCTTCCACGAGACGGCGCTGAGTGGCCTGACCGTCGGTGCAGGCGCGCGTTACATCGGTAACACGGTGACGTACTACTCCTCAGCGTCGCCTAAAGCCTATGAGTCCTTTAACGTCGCGGGTTATGCCCTGGCGGATGCGACCGTGAAATACGATCTGGCGCGCTTCGGTCTGCCGGGCTCTTCCGTCGGCGTCAACGTGAACAACATCTTTGACCGTGAATACGTCTCCAGCTGCTACAGCGAGTATGCATGCTACTGGGGAGCAGGACGCCAGGTTGTTGCCACGGCGACCTTCCGCTTCTAACCTCTTTATGGGCACGGTTCGCCGTGCCCTTTTTATTTAAGTTGGCTGACATGCAGGATAACAAAACGCAATCCGACTCCACCTTCACGCTCAATAATCTCTCCTTTCGCGTACCCGGGCGCACCTTGCTGCATCCGCTCTCTTTGACGTTTCCCGCAGGTAAAGTGACCGGTTTAATCGGGCACAATGGTTCCGGTAAATCGACGCTGCTGAAGATGCTGGGCCGTCATCAGCCACCGTCCGAGGGCGACATTTTGCTGGATGACCAGCCGCTGGCGAGCTGGAGCAGTAAGGCCTTTGCCCGCAAGGTGGCCTATCTGCCGCAGCAGTTGCCGCAGGCGGAGGGGATGACGGTGCGCGAGCTGGTGGCGATTGGACGTTATCCGTGGCACGGTGCGCTCGGGCGTTTTGGCGTTGCTGACAGAGAGAAAGTGGAAGAGGCGATCGCGCTGGTGGGATTAAAACCGCTGGCGCACCGTCTGGTGGATAGCCTGTCCGGTGGCGAGCGTCAGCGCGCATGGATCGCAATGCTGGTGGCGCAGGACAGCCGCTGCCTGCTGCTCGACGAACCCACGTCGGCGCTGGATATTGCTCATCAGGTTGACGTCCTGGCGCTGGTGCATCGCTTAAGTCAGCAGCGCGGCCTGACGGTGATTGCCGTTCTGCATGATATCAACATGGCGGCACGCTATTGCGACTATCTGGTAGCGCTGCGCGGCGGTGAAATGATCGCTCAGGGTACGCCTGCCGAACTGATGCGTAGCGAAACGCTGGAACATATCTACGGTATTCCTATGGGCATCCTGCCTCACCCGGCCGGGGCTGCACCCGTGAGCTTTGTCTACTGATGCTGGATTCAACATTCATTAGCCGCCGTCGCCTGCTGACGGCCATGGCGCTCTCACCGCTGCTGTTAAAGATGGGCCCGGCCCGCGCTGCCGCTATCGATCCGCACCGCATCGTGGCGCTGGAGTGGTTGCCCGTTGAACTGATGATGGCGCTGGGCGTGACGCCTTACGGTGTGGCCGATATTCCCAACTACACCCTGTGGGTGAATGAGCCAAAACTGCCGGACTCCGTCATCGACATCGGTCTGCGTACGGAGCCGAACCTTGAGCTTCTCACCCAGATGAAACCGTCTTATTTATTCTGGTCTGCGGGGTATGGTCCGTCGGAAGAGACCATGGCGAAGATTGCGCCCGGACGGGGCTTTTCCTTTAGCGACGGTAAAAAGCCGCTGACCATGGCAAAAAATTCCATCCACGAGATGGCGCAGTTCCTCAACCGTGAGGCTCAGGCGAAAAAACATCTCGATGAATTTGATGCGCTGATTGATTCCCTTAAGCCGCGCTTTGCCCACCGTGGCGATCGGCCTTTGCTGATGGTGACCCTGCTGGATGCCCGCCATATGCTGGTCTTTGGAAATAACTGTCTGTTCCAGGAAGTGCTCGACAGCTTTGGCATTCGCAATGCCTGGGAAGGCGAGATGACGTTCTGGGGCAGTACCGCCGTGGGGATTGACCGTCTGGCGGCGTTTCGTGATGTGGACGTGCTGTGCTTTGACCACGGCAATGAGCGCGAGATGCAAACCCTGATGGCGACCCCGCTCTGGCAGGCAATGCCGTTCGTCCGCGAGCAGCGCTTCCTGCGCGCGCCAGCGGTATGGTTCTACGGCGCGACGCTGTCGGCCATGCATTTTGCCCGCGTGCTGGACAATGCACTGGGAGGCAAGGCATGAGCACGCGTATGGCCCGTTTCCCGATGTTACTGTTAGCAATCATTTTTCTGGCTGCCCTGGCGTTAACCGGCTTTAACCTGACAACGGCGTTGCCGCGCGATCAGTGGGCAGCCGCGTTTGCCGCACCGGATATCGATAATATTCAGCAAATGCTGTTCCACTACAGCCTGCTGCCGCGTCTGGCTATCTCCCTGCTGGTCGGGGCGGGACTGGGACTGGTGGGCGTACTGTTTCAGCAGGTGCTACGTAACCCGCTGGCGGAGCCCACCACGCTGGGCGTGGCGACGGGGGCTCAGTTGGGGATCACCATCACCACTCTCTGGACCCTGCCGGGAGCGTTAACCTCGCAGTTTGCCGCGCTGGCAGGCGCATGCGTGGTCGGTGCGCTGGTCTTTGGCGTGGCCTGGGGAAAACGTCTCTCGCCGGTCACGCTGATCCTCGCGGGGCTGGTCGTCAGCCTCTACTGTGGGGCGATCAACCAGCTGCTGGTGCTGTTTCACCACGACCAGTTGCAAAGCATGTTTATGTGGAGTACCGGCACGCTCACCCAGACCGACTGGAGTATCGTCCAGCGCCTGTGGCCGCAGCTGTTTGGCGGCGTGGTGTTGACACTGCTGCTGCTGCGTCCGCTCACGCTGATGGGCCTGGACGACGGCGTGGCGCGCAATCTCGGGCTGGCGCTGTCGCTGGCGCGTCTGGCGGCCCTGACCCTGGCGATTGTGCTCAGCGCGTTACTGGTTAACGCCGTCGGCATCATCGGCTTTATCGGCCTGTTTGCGCCGCTGCTGGCAAAAATGCTCGGCGCACGCCGTCTGCTGGCGCGCCTGATGCTGGCGCCGCTGATTGGTGCGCTGATCCTCTGGCTTTCCGATCAGCTCATTCTCTGGCTGACGCGCGTCTGGATGGAAGTTTCCACGGGCTCGGTGACGGCCCTGATCGGTGCGCCGCTGCTGCTGTGGCTCTTGCCGCGCCTGCGCAGCATTAGCGCCCCGGCAATGGATGCCGGCGATAAAGTACATGCTGAGCGTCAGTCGGTGGTGTGGTTCAGCCTTGCCGGACTGGCAGTGCTGGTTATCGCCTCGTTTGCCGCACTCTCGCTGGGACGCGACGCCACGGGCTGGCACTGGGCGACGGGGGATTTGTTGCATGAACTCATGCAGTGGCGCTGGCCGCGGATCTTCTCCGCGCTGATTGCGGGCGTCATGCTGGCGGTGGCGGGCTGTATTATCCAGCGTCTCACCGGCAACCCGATGGCAAGCCCGGAAGTATTAGGGATCAGCTCCGGGGCCGCGTTTGGCGTAGTGTTGATGTTGTTCCTCGTGCCGGGAAATGCATTCGGCTGGCTGATGCCTGCCGGGAGTATCGGTGCGGCAGTCACGCTGATGATTATCCTGATCGCCTCCGGGCGAGGTGGTTTCTCACCTCACCGCATGCTGCTGGCCGGGATGGCGCTCAGCACCGCATTTACTATGCTGCTGATGATGTTGCAGGCGAGCGGCGATCCGCGCATGGCGCAGATCCTGACCTGGATTTCCGGCTCGACGTACAACGCCACCGGCAGCCAGGTGGTACATACCGGGATCGTGATGATCGTACTGCTGGCGATAGTGCCGCTGTGCCGCCGCTGGATGACCATTCTGCCGCTGGGCGGGGACACCGCGCGCGCGGTTGGGCTGGCGCTGACGCCAACGCGTATCGCCCTGCTGCTGCTGGCCGCGTGCCTGACGGCGACGGCCACCATGACCATTGGCCCGCTCAGTTTTGTCGGATTAATGGCGCCGCATATCGCCCGTATGATGGGCTTCCGCAGGACTTTGCCACATATCGTGATCTCTGCGCTGACGGGCGGGGCGATCCTGGTCTTTGCTGACTGGTGCGGAAGGATGGTGCTGTTCCCGTATCAGATCCCGGCGGGCCTGCTGTCGACCTTTATCGGCGCGCCGTACTTTATATATCTGTTGAGAAAGCAGAGTCGGTAATAAAAGTAAACGGCAATCCTTAGATTGCCGTTTTAATGTTTGCTCCCTCTCCCTTGAGGGAGAGGGCTGGGGTGAGGGCATCAAGCCGCACATTTTACAGCTTCGCAAACACCTTACGCGCTGCGTCGATGGTGTTATTGATATCTTCTTCGCTGTGTGCCACGGACATAAAGCCCGCTTCAAACGCTGACGGGGCCAGATACACGCCTTCTTCCAGCATCAGGTGGAAGAAGCGTTTGAAGCGTTCCACGTCGCATTTCACCACGTCCTGATAGCAGGTCACGGTTTTCGCCTCGGTGAAGAAAATCCCGAACATCCCGCCGACGTGGTTTACCACCAGCGGAATACCCGCGTCTTCTGCGGCTTCCAGCAGACCGTTTGCCAGCTGCGTCGTCCGGTCCGTCAGGGTTTGGTGGATGCCCGGCTGCGCCACTTCGGTCAGACAGGCAAAGCCCGCCGCCATCGCAATCGGGTTACCGGAGAGCGTACCCGCCTGGTAAACCGGACCGGTTGGCGCCAGCGCGTCCATTACGTCCTTACGGCCGCCAAACGCGCCGACAGGCATGCCGCCGCCAATGATTTTGCCGAGGCAGGTCAGATCCGGCTCTACGCCGTAGTATGACTGCGCTCCCGCCAGCGCGACGCGGAAACCGGTCATCACTTCGTCGATGATCAGCAGCGCGCCGAACTCATCGCACAGTGCGCGCAGGCCCGGCAGGAAATCCGGCTGCGGTGGGATACAGTTCATGTTGCCCGCCACCGGTTCGACGATAATGCAGGCGATCTCCTGCGGATACTGCTCGAACGCCGCGCGAACGGTGTCCAGATCGTTATAGGTGCAGGTGAGGGTGTGTTTTGCGAAGTCAGCCGGCACGCCCGGAGAGTTAGGCTGACCGAGCGTCAGCGCGCCGGAACCGGCTTTTACCAGCAGGCAGTCGGCGTGGCCATGGTAACAGCCTTCGAACTTGATAATCTTGTCACGGCCGGTAAAGCCGCGCGCCAGACGGATGGCGCTCATGGTCGCTTCCGTACCGGAGTTCACCATACGTACCATGTCCATTGTCGGCACCAGCTCGGTGACCAGCTCCGCCATTTTGACTTCCATCTCGGTTGGCGCGCCGAAGCTCAGGCCGCGCTGAGCGGCTTCAATCACCGCGTTGCGGATCGCCGGGTGGTTATGCCCCAGCACCATTGGCCCCCAGGAGCCGACGTAGTCGACATAGGCTTTGCCATCCACATCATACAGATACGCGCCATCCGCACGTTCGATAAACAGCGGGGTGCCACCCACGCCGGTAAAGGCGCGCACCGGTGAGTTTACGCCGCCTGGGATAAGCTCGCGGGCTGCGCTGTAGAGGTTTTCAGACTTGCTCATGGCGTCGTTCCTGGTTCGTAGAAATAAGTTAAGGAGACTATTCTAAGTGATCCGGATGAGGTTATAAAATTTTTGCCCCGTAAAGGGCTTAACAATTGTTAAGTATTTTTCAGGGGACGAGGGGACTGTCTCTGGTAAAATCCCTGCGGCCATTTGTATGACGAAACAGAAAAGGTAATGAACGAGAACACTCCGTCTTTTGAACAACAGCAGTTTACGCGCGCGAAGCGCCGGGTCAGCATCCGGCGGCTGCTCAACCGTGACAAAACCCCGTTGGCCATTCTGCTGGCAGCTGCCGTTGTGGGCACGCTGGCCGGTCTCGTGGGCGTCGCGTTTGAAAAAGCCGTCAACGCGGTGCTCAACTGGCGCATAGGCACCGTCGCCAGCTTTGCGGATCGTGAATGGCTGGTCTGGGCGTGGGCCTTTGGCCTTTCGGCCCTGTTTGCCATGGTGGGCTATTTCCTGGTACGTAAATTCGCACCCGAAGCGGGCGGCTCGGGGATCCCGGAAATTGAGGGGGCGCTGGAGGAGCTACGCCCGGTTCGCTGGTGGCGGGTACTTCCTGTGAAATTTATCGGCGGGATGGGAACGCTCGGGGCGGGCATGGTGCTCGGTCGGGAAGGGCCAACGGTACAGCTGGGCGGTAACGTCGGGCGCATGGTCGGCGATCTGTTCCGTATGCGCAGCGCCGAAGCACGGCATACGTTGCTGGCGACGGGGGCGGCGGCGGGGCTGTCTGCGGCGTTTAACGCGCCGCTGGCGGGTATCCTGTTTATCATTGAAGAGATGCGCGCCCAGTTCCGCTACAACCTGATCTCCATTAAAGCGGTGTTTACCGGCGTGATTATGTCGAGCATTGTCTTTCGCGTCTTTAATGGCGAAGGGGCGGTGATTGAAGTTGGCAAGCTAACCAATGCGCCGGTCAATACTTTGTGGCTGTATCTGGTTCTTGGGATGATTTTTGGCGTCGTTGGCCCGCTTTTTAACACCCTGATTTTACGGGCTCAGGATATGTTTCAGCGCATCCATGGCGGAAATACCACGAAATGGGTGCTGGTGGGGGGCCTGCTTGGCGGCGTGTGCGGGATCCTCGGCTTTATCGAACCGAACGCGGCGGGCGGCGGTTTCGGGCTGATTCCCATTGCCGCGGCGGGGAATTTCAGCGTGGGGCTGCTGCTGTTTATGTTTATCTCGCGGGTTATCACGACCGTGCTGTGCTTCTCCTCCGGCGCACCGGGCGGCATATTTGCCCCGATGCTGGCGCTGGGAACGCTGCTGGGCACGGCGTTTGGCATGGCGGCAGCGGTTGGCTTCCCGGCCTATCATCTGGACGCGGGGACGTTTGCGGTGGCGGGAATGGGGGCGCTGCTGGCGGCCTCCCTGCGCGCGCCGCTTACCGGGATCGTACTGGTGCTGGAAATGACCGACAATTACCAGCTCATTTTGCCAATGATCATTACCTGTCTCGGCGCGACACTATTAGCCCAATTCCTGGGTGGAAAACCGCTATACTCCACCATTCTTGCCCGTACCCTGGCGAAACAGGAAGCTGAACAGGCCCTGAAGCAGAATACTTGAATGAATTACCAGGGTATTAGATAATGACAAAAAGAATTGGGTGATTTTTGCCCAATAGCAGTCGCAGTATTCATGGGAGCATAAGATGAGTGATGACGTAGCGTTGCCGCTGGAATTTACCGAAGCAGCAGCGAAAAAAGTGAAAACCCTGATTGCCGACGAGGACAATCCGGATCTGAAACTGCGTGTTTATATTACCGGCGGCGGCTGTAGTGGCTTCCAGTATGGTTTTACCTTTGACGACCAGGTTAACGATGGTGATATGACTATCGAGAAACAGGGCGTCGCGCTGGTGGTTGACCCGATGAGCCTGCAATATCTGGTGGGCGGTTCAGTGGACTACACTGAAGGTCTGGAAGGTTCGCGCTTTGTGGTGACTAACCCGAATGCGACCAGCACCTGCGGGTGTGGTTCTTCGTTCAGTATTTAAGCCTGGACGCAGATTGTAGGCCCGGTAAGCGAAGCGCTACCGGGCTTATAAACGACGCCTATCTTGAATTTTCATCCAGCGCAAACGTCGGCAGCTTCAGGTGCCAGCGTATCGCCGCTAAACGGATCACCAGCGTGACCACCATCCCCAGCATCGCCGCATTCTCCAGCGGGACAGCAAAGGTGTAATACGCCGTGGCGTGAACGATCCCCCCGATGATACAGGCCGTCGCGTAGATTTCCGTTCGCAGGATCATCGGGACTTCTCGCGCCAGTATGTCGCGAATAATCCCTCCGCCCACGCCAGTTAACACCCCCATGCAGATCGCCACCAGCGGGCCAGTCCCGGCAATAAAGGCTTTGTTCACGCCTATTCCCACAAAGACCGCCAGACCGACGGCATCCAGCACCGGTAATATCCATTTTGGCAGTCTGCGAGGCTGACGAACCAGCACGATGGTTAACAGGCAGGTGACCATCGCCACCACCAGATCCGTGGGATCTTTTACCCAAAATACCGGGCCATTTGCCAGCGCCATATCGCGGATCGTTCCGCCTCCCACCGCCGTAACGACGCCGAGCACCAGTACGCCAAAAGGATCCATGCGTAGTTTTCCGGCAAGCAAAACGCCGGAGATAGCAAAAACGGCTGTGCCAAGAATATCCAGCCAATACACGAGCATCGTTAAATCCTCGAAGGGGGTATTTATCTGTTTGAGTGACCCTCTGCCAGTTCGGCGCAGAGTTGTTTTGCGGCGAGGATAATACGCGGGCTGGCGCGTTCAAACCAGTCGCTGTTGAGTGCGATGACCGGAATTTTAAGCTGCCGATGCCAGAATTGTTCTATTTTAGGAATCTCGCTCGCATTTCCGACCACCACAATGGCCTGCGGTTGTCGCGCCAGAACCTGCTCACGACTGACCTGGGGCCAGGGGACCCGGCTTTCGGCAAAGATATTTTCACCTCCACAGGTTTCAAGCACCTGGTTCTGGATCGAACCTTTCCCGGTAGTGAACAGCGGCTGGCTGCCAAATTGCAGAAAAACGCGTTGTTTCGGTTGCGTGCCGTATCGGGCTTTTAGCGCGGCATAGTCGTTGAGCATCTGCTGTGCAGCCTGTCCGGCGCGTTGGGGGGTAGGGCTGAAGGGCGCGAGGTCACGGAGGGTTTGCGCCACCTGTTCGATGCTCACCGCGTCCACCCATTTAACCGTTATTCCCAGCGAAGAGAGCTGGTTTACCTGCCGTTCGGCATTACCGCCGCGCCAGGCGAGTACCAGATCGGGCTTTAGCGCAACGATGCGTTCCAGATTCATTCCCTGCCAGGTGGCAACCTGTTCGATTTGGGCGGCCTGCGGTGGATAATCGGAAAAGCTGCTCACCGCAACGGGCGTGATCCCGGCGGCAAAAGCCAGTTCCGTATTGGCAGGGGAGAGTGTGATCACCCGCGGCGCGGCGATGAGCCAGGCCGGAGCGAACAGAAGCAGGGCGACCAGCGCCCTGAATGACACCTTACCCACGCGCCAGTTTCTGCACCAGGGTTTCCACCATCACGGTGGACTGCTTGGCCGCAACGGCCAGGAACTCGTCGAAGCTGATGTGGGACTGCTGGTCCGCTACGTCAGAGATCGCGCGAACGACCACGAACGGCACGCTGAAGTTATGGCAAACGTGCGCAATGGCCGTGGCTTCCATCTCGACGGCCACAGCCTGCGGGAAGTTATGACGGATTTTCGCCAGACCAACAGAGCCGTTGATAAAGGCATCGCCGCTGACGATCAGGCCACGCACCGCATTGAGGTTCAGCTCGTTGATGCAGCTTTCAGCGGCGGCAATCAGCTTATCATCCGCTTTAAACCCGGCCGGGCAGCCCGGAAGCTGACCATATTCGTAGCCGAATGCGGTGACGTCTGCATCGTGGTAACGCGCTTCGTCGGAAACCACGATATCGCCCACTTTCAGCGTCGGCGCCAGACCGCCCGCAGAACCTGTATTAATGATAACGTCAGGCTTGCAGCGCTCAAGCAGCAGGGTCGCGCCCAGTGCCGCTGCAACTTTACCGATGCCTGATTTCAGCAGAGCCACGTCAACACCGTTCAGCTGGCCGGTGTAGATCTCACAGCCACCGAGGGAGAGGGTCTGACGGTTCTCAATTTTGTCACGCAGCAGCGTAACTTCTTCTTCCATTGCACCAATAATGCCGATTTTCATAGATTTACTCGCGATGTGCCTTGTTAAGATGCATAGTCTATCATGCGGTTAAGGGGAAACGCATTCTCACGCGGGGGAGCACATGGCACCAATCGATTTTCGCACCAAAATTAACTGGCACCGACGTTTCCGTTCGCCACAGGGCGATAAGAGCGAACATGAGATCCTGCGCATTTTTGAAAGCGATCGCGGACGCATCATCAATTCGCCCGCCATCCGCCGGTTACAGCAAAAAACCCAGGTGTTCCCGCTGGAGCGTAACGCCGCGGTGCGTACGCGGTTAACGCACTCCATGGAAGTGCAGCAGGTGGGGCGCTACATTGCGAAAGAGATCCTCAGCCGCCTTAAAGAGCAACGTCTGCTGGAAACCTACGGACTGGATGAACTGACCGGCCCGTTCGAAAGCATCGTTGAGATGGCCTGCCTGATGCACGATATCGGCAATCCTCCCTTTGGTCATTTCGGCGAGGCCGCCATCAATGACTGGTTTAAACAGCGGCTTTTTCCCTCTGATGCCATAAGCCAGCCGCTCAGCGATGACCGCTGTGTGGTACGCGATTTACGCCTGCGTGAAGGTGAAGATAGCCTGAACGATCTGCGCCGTAAGGTGCGCCAGGATCTGTGTCATTTCGAAGGTAACGCGCAGGGGATCCGTTTGGTGCACTCCCTGATGCGGATGAATCTGACCTGGGCCCAGGTGGGCTGTATTCTTAAATACACGCGTCCCGCGTGGTGGACTGGAGAAACGCCCGCCACGCATAGCTACCTGATGAAAAAACCGGGCTATTACTTATCGGAAGAAGCATATATCGCGCGGTTGCGTAAAGAACTGTCTCTGACCCCCAATGGCCGTTTTCCATTGACATGGATTATGGAAGCGGCTGATGACATTTCTTATTGCGTGGCCGATCTGGAAGACGCGGTGGAAAAAAGAATATTCAGCGTCGAGGAGCTGTATCAGCATCTTCATGATGCCTGGGGAGAGCATGAAAAAGGTTCTCTGTTTGCGCAGGTCGTCGAGAATGCCTGGGATAAATCGCGTTCAAATTCGCTGAGCCGCAGTACCGAAGATCAGTTCTTTATGTATTTGCGAGTAAACACGCTGAATAAACTGGTGCCGTATGCAGCCGCCCGTTTCATTGATAATTTGCCGATGATATTTAGCGGGGAATTTAATCACGCCCTGCTGGAAGATGAGAGCAGTTTTAGCCAGCTTCTTGAATTATATAAAAACGTGGCTGTCCGCCATGTTTTCAGCCACCCGGATGTCGAACAGCTGGAGCTGCAAGGATACCGGGTTATCAGCGGGTTGCTGGAAATTTATGGCCCGCTGCTCCAGCTGACGGTCGATGAGTTTAGCGAGCTGGTCGAAAATGAACGTGTTCGCCGCCTGCCGATTGAATCTCGTCTCTATCAGAAGCTTTCAACGCGCCACCGGCTGGCATACATTGAAGCCGTCAGTAAAATAGATCGTCATTCTTCCCAATGGCCAGTCATGGAATATTATTATCGCTGTCGTCTTATCCAGGACTATATCAGCGGGATGACAGATTTGTATGCCTGGGATGAATACCGCAAGCTTATGGCCGTTGAATAAGCCATGAGTTTTGTAAAGACGACCAATAAATTTTTACTTTTTCCATAAACTTAATCCCGGAACTAAGCGGTATAAAACGAATCTGAGTTACACAGCAATTTTGCGTTATCTGGTAAATCGAGATTGAGAAACATGAAAAAAACCACATTAGCAATGAGTGCACTGGCTCTGAGTTTAGGTTTAGCGCTGTCCCCTCTGGCGATGGCGGCCGAGACAGCTTCCTCGGCAGCGACTGCGCAGCAGATGCCAAGCCTGGCCCCGATGCTCGAAAAAGTGATGCCATCGGTGGTGAGTATTAACGTTGAGGGCAGCACAACCGTCAATACGCCGCGTATGCCGCGTAATTTCCAGCAGTTCTTCGGCGACAATTCGCCGTTCTGCCAGGACGGTTCGCCATTCCAGAGCTCCCCGTTCTGTCAGGGCGGCGGTGCAGGGGATGACGGCATGGGCGGCGGCCAGCAGCAGAAATTCATGGCACTCGGCTCGGGCGTGATTATTGATGCAGCCAAAGGCTACGTGGTGACCAATAACCACGTGGTAGATAATGCTAACACCATTAAGGTGCAGATGAGCGATGGCCGTAAATTCGATGCCAAAGTGGTCGGTAAAGACCCGCGTTCCGATATCGCGCTGATTCAAATCCAGGATCCGAAGAACCTGACGGCGATTAAGCTTGCCGACTCTGACGCGCTGCGCGTGGGTGACTACACCGTCGCCATCGGTAACCCGTTTGGTCTGGGCGAAACCGTGACCTCGGGTATCGTCTCGGCGCTGGGACGTAGCGGCCTGAATGCGGAAAACTATGAAAACTTCATCCAGACGGATGCGGCCATTAACCGTGGTAACTCCGGCGGTGCGCTGGTTAACCTGAATGGTGAACTGATCGGTATCAACACCGCTATCCTGGCACCGGACGGTGGCAACATCGGTATCGGCTTTGCTATCCCGAGCAACATGGTGAAAAACCTGACTGCGCAGATGGTGCAATATGGACAGGTGAAACGCGGTGAGCTGGGTATCATGGGTACCGAGCTGAACTCCGAGCTGGCGAAAGCAATGAAAGTAGACGCTCAGCGCGGCGCATTCGTAAGCCAGGTCATGCCGAACTCCTCGGCGGCGAAAGCCGGCATTAAAGCGGGTGACGTGATCACTTCGCTGAACGGTAAACCGATCAGCAGCTTTGCCGCCCTGCGTGCGGAAGTGGGTTCTATGCCAATCGGCAGTAAAGTGACCCTCGGCCTGCTGCGTGAAGGTAAGCCGGTTAACGTGAGCCTGGAACTGCAACAGAGCAGTCAGAATCAGGTGGATTCCAGCACCATCTTCAGCGGTATTGAAGGTGCTGAGATGAGCAACAAAGGGGCAGATAAAGGCGTGGTGGTGAACAACGTGAAAGCAAACTCACCTGCTGCCCGTATCGGCCTGAAAAAAGGTGATGTGATCATGGGCGCTAACCAGCAGCCGGTGAAAAACATCGCTGAACTGCGCAAAATTCTCGACAGCAAGCCGTCCGTGCTGGCACTGAATATTCAGCGTGGTGATACTTCTATTTATCTCCTGATGCAGTAATCATCTTAAGCCCCTGTTCGCAGGGGCTTTCTCGTTTCTGTGACCTTTCCCACAACTCCATACATCTCTCTCTGCCTTTGGGCATCTGCACAATGCAGCCTTAGCTGAACTTCCCTATGCTTGAGCTCTGCTCACGGGAGGGTTTTATGGCTGGCTGGCATCTTGATACCAAAATGGCGCAGGATATCGTGGCGCGAACCATGCGCATCATTGATACCAATATCAACGTAATGGATGCCCGTGGGCGCATTATCGGCAGCGGCGATCGTGAGCGTATTGGGGAATTGCACGAAGGGGCGTTGCTGGTGCTCTCTCAGGGGCGCGTGGTCGACATCGATGACGCCGTGGCGAAACATCTGCACGGGGTTCGTCAGGGGATCAACCTGCCGCTGCGTCTGGAAGGAGAGATTGTTGGCGTTATCGGTCTGACCGGCGATCCTGAATCGCTGCGTAAATACGGTGAGCTGGTCTGCATGACGGCGGAGATGATGCTGGAGCAGTCGCGTCTGATGCACCTGCTCGCCCAGGACAGCCGCCTGCGCGAAGAGCTGGTGATGAATTTGATTCAGGCGGAGGAGCATACGCCTGCCCTGAGCGAGTGGGCGCAGCGTCTGGGTATCGACCTGAATCAGCCGCGCGTGGTTGCCGTTATTGAGGTGGATAGCGGCCAGCTTGGCGTGGACAGCGCCATGGTGGAGCTACAGCAGCTGCAAAACATGCTGGCGACGCCGGAGCGTAACAACCTGGTGGCAATCGTCTCTTTAACGGAAATGGTGGTGCTCAAGCCTGCGCTTAATCAGTTTGGCCGCTGGGACGCGGAAGATCATCGTCGCCGCGTTGAGCTGCTCATCGAGCGCATGAAGGAGAACGGACAGCTCCGTTTTCGCGTCGCGCTGGGAAATTACTTTACCGGGCCGGGGAGTATCGCCCGTTCATGGCGAACGGCGCGCACCACCATGATGGTGGGTAAACAGCGCATGCCGGAGAGCCGCAGTTATTTCTATCAGGATCTGATGCTGCCGGTCCTGCTCGACAGCCTGCGCGGTGGCTGGCAGGCCAACGAGCTGGCGCGTCCGCTTGTGCGTCTGAAAGCGATGGACAATAACGGACTGCTGCGCCGCACGTTGCAGGCATGGTTCCGGCATAACGTGCAGCCGCTGGCAACGTCAAAAGCGCTGTTTATTCACCGTAATACGCTGGAGTATCGGCTTAACCGGATCTCGGAACTGACGGGGCTGGATTTAGGGAATTTTGACGACCGGCTACTGCTGTATGTGGCGTTGCAGCTGGATGAGCAGAGATAATGTTGTGTGCGGTTTTCACCCTCTCCCTGTGGGAGAGGGCCGGGGTGAGGGCATCAGACCGCACCGGAATAACTTATTTCCGCGTCAATTTCTCAAGATCCGCTTCAATCTCGCTGATCTTATTGGTGACTACGCTTTCCAGGTGACGCAGGTCGTCAAGGATCTTACGTTTCAGATCGACTTCGCTGCGATCGCGCTGGCAGATTTGATCGAGTTCGTCGATCACGTAGCGCAGGTTAGGGCTGATTTCCTGTACTTCTTTATATCCCTGACCGATACCGTCAGCGACAACGGTCTTACGCTGGCGAGGGTATTTAAACTTCACGCTTTTGGCGAAGAACTCTCCTTTGTCCTTGTGAAAATAGATTTTCAAAATATCGTTATTGGCTTCCTGGCGAAGACTATAACGATCAATTTCATCAGGATTGGTAATGCCCAGACTTTTCAGATTATCGTACATAGCGGTACCCTTGATCTCAACATAACCTATGAATAATTAACGAAAAAATCTATTTTCGCCACCTTCGGATATAAAAAAAGCGGGGTTGCCCCCGCTTTTTGTTATACCCGATTAATCGATGGTGCGCAGCAGTTCATTGATGCCTACTTTACCGCGCGTTTTCGCGTCCACTTTTTTCACGATGACCGCGCAATACAGGCTGTATTTGCCATCTTTAGACGGCAGGTTGCCGGAAACCACAACGGAACCGGCTGGAACGCGGCCGTAGTGAATTTCACCGGTTTCGCGATCGTAAATACGGGTGCTCTGGCCAATGTACACGCCCATGGAGATCACAGAACCTTCTTCGACGATCACGCCTTCAACCACTTCGGAACGTGCGCCGATGAAGCAGTTGTCTTCGATGATGGTTGGGTTAGCCTGAAGTGGCTCAAGAACGCCACCGATGCCCACGCCGCCGGACAGGTGAACGTTTTTACCGATCTGCGCGCAGGAGCCGACGGTAGCCCAGGTGTCCACCATGGTGCCTTCGTCAACGTAGGCGCCGATGTTCACGTAGGATGGCATCAGCACGGTGTTGCGTGCGATGAATGCCCCCTGACGAACGGCTGCCGGTGGTACTACGCGGAAGCCCTCTTTCTGAAAGCGCGCTTCGTCGTAATCCGCAAATTTCATTGGCACTTTATCGAAGTAGCGGCTTTCTGCTCCGTCGATAACCTGGTTATCGTTGATGCGGAAAGAGAGCAGCACAGCTTTCTTCAGCCATTGATGAGTAACCCACTGACCGTCGATTTTTTCTGCCACGCGCAGCGCGCCGGAATCCAGCAGGGAAATAACCTGGTTTACCGCTTCACGGGTCACGGTATCCACATTTGCCGGAGTGATGTCGGCGCGACGCTCAAAAGCGGACTCAATAACGTTCTGTAACTGCTGCATTGTTTACTCTTTCCATTTCACTAAAAAACACGTCACCCTTTATCGTTTGGATTGAGGGCTGCTGTCAACCGTTGTTGCACTTCAAGTTGCAGGTCATTATTAAGGGCACGCCGGTCGGCCGTCGCGATTATAAATAAATCTTCTACTCGTTCGCCAATCGTTGTAATTCGGGCGCCGTGAAGCGAAATTCCCAGATCGGCAAAAACCTGGCCGACGCGGGCGAGTAGCCCTGGCTGGTCGAGCGCAATCAACTCAAGGAACGATTTACGGTCGGTATGGGTCGGCAGGAAATTGACCTCGGTATCGACGGTAAAGTGGCGCAGTTTTGCCGCCTGACGGCGCGGCTGCGGAGGTTGCCAGCTGCGCTGCGTAATCGCCTGCTCAAGGCCAAAGCGTATCCCCTCATGCCTGTCCGACGACAGCGGGCTGCCGTCCGGCTCCAGCACAATAAAGGTGTCCATCGCCATGCCGTCGCGGGTGGTAAAAATCTGCGCGTCGTGAACGCTCAGGTTACGCCTGTCCAGCTCGGCACAGACCGCTGCAAACAAATAAGGCCGGTCCGGGCTCCAGATAAAGATCTCCGTCCCGCCGCGTGTGGCCTGCGGGCTAAGCAGAATCATCGGTTTCGTCAGGTCGTGCTTCAGCAGATGCCGGGCGTGCCAGGCAAGCTGGTTTGGGCTGTGGCGTACAAAGTAGTTGGCGCGACAGCGCGCCCAAATCTGATGCAGCGCCTCTTCGTTGATGTTATCCATGCGCAGCAGGGCCAGCGCCTGCAACTGATGGTGGCGCACACGCTCGCGCATGTCCGGGGTATTCTGCATCCCGCGACGCAGCTGTTTTTCGGTAGCGAAATACAGCTCGCGCAGCAGGCTCTGCTTCCAGCTGTTCCACAGGGTTTCGTTGGTGGCGCAGATATCGGCTACCGTCAGGCAGACCAGGTAGCGCAGGCGGTTCTCCGTTTGCACTTCCTCGGCGAACTGCTTGATCACTTCCGGATCCTGAATATCACGACGCTGAGCGGTAACCGACATCAGCAGATGATGGCGAACCAGCCAGGCGATAAGCTGCGTTTCACGCGAGTTCAGGCCGTGCAGCTCGGCAAATTTCAGCACGTCCTGGGCACCGAGTACGGAGTGGTCGCCGCCGCGACCTTTGGCGATATCATGGAACTGAGCAGCGATCAGGATCAGCTCCGGGTGTGCCAGACGTGGCCACAGATCAACGCACAGCGGATGGCGGGATCGCGTCTCTTCTTTAGCGAAACTTTCCAGCTTCAGCATGACGCGGATCGTGTGCTCATCCACCGTATAGGCGTGAAACAGGTCGAACTGCATCTGCCCGACAATATGCGACCACTGAGGCATATAGGCCCACAGCACGCTGTGACGGTGCATTGGCAGCAGTCCGCGGCTGACGGCGCCCGGATGACGAAGCATGCTCAGGAACAACGAGCGCGCCTCCGGGATGTAACACAGCGGCTGCTTCAGATGACGCCGTGCATGGCGCAGATGACGCAGGGTAGTGGAGTAGATCCCGGTGATCGTGCTGTTACGCACCATGGTATAGAACATTCGCAGGATCGCTTCCGGTTCGCGAATGAACAGCGTTTCGTCGCGCAGATCGATCAGCGTGCCGCGCAGCTGAAATTCGTCATCAATCGGACGCGGTTTTTCGTCTGCCGTCAGCGCGAGGATCGCCTCATCGAACAGCTGTAACAGCATCTGGTTCAGCTCAGAGACGCGGCGGGTGACGCGGAAGAAATCCTTCATCATTTGCTCGACCGGCTCGTTGCCCTCGCCCTGGTAATTCAGGCGCTGCGCCACGCTGAGCTGTCGGTCAAACAGCAGGCGGTTATCGTAGCGGGTGACTTCCAGGTGCAGGGCAAAACGGATGCGCCACAGCAGATGCAGACACTCATTGAGTTCGTTACGTTCGGCTTCGGTCAGAAAACCAAACCCGACCATTTCGTCCAGCGATGTTGCCCCAAAATGGCGACGGGCGACCCATTGCAGCGTGTGGATATCGCGCAGGCCACCGGGGCTGCTTTTAATATCCGGTTCGAGATTATAGCTGGTACCGTGATAGCGCTGGTGGCGCTGGTTTTGTTCTTCGACTTTCGCAGCGAAGAATTTTTCCGAAGGCCAGAAGCCGTCGCTAAAGATGTGCTTTTGCAGTTCGAGGAACAGCGCCACGTCGCCAATCAGGAGGCGGGTTTCAATCAGGTTGGTGGCGACGGTCAGGTCAGATAACCCTTCCAGCAGACACTCTTCCAGCGTGCGTACGCTGTGGCCCACTTCCAGCTTTACGTCCCAGAGCAGGGTCAACAGTTCACCGATTTTCTGCGCCCGATCGTCCGGCAGTTTTTTACGGCTTAAGATCAGCAGGTCGATATCAGAGAGCGGATGCAGTTCACCCCGGCCATAGCCGCCAACAGCAACCAGCGCGACGTCGCTCACCTGTCCGAAACCGTAGTCGATCCAGAGACGTTGCAGGAGCTGGTCGATAAATTCGGTGCGCGCTTCAATGAGCTGCTCGGCAGACACGCCTGCATCGAACGCGCTACCCAGCCAGCGATGGAAAACATCCATATGGGCTTTAATATGCGCGCAGGTCAGCTCGTGCGGCGGCCAGACGCCCGGGTTATCGGGCTGGTCGGGGAGGGTGGGAAGGGCTGTATTAGCATACTGTTCGGGTAAAAGATTACTCATCGTGCGCCACCCATAAGAAAAAGCTATCGCCATTAAAAAAGCCGGCATTTGCCGGCTTCTTATCACTCAATGTTCGTCAGTATCGCCGGGATGGTGTCATCCTTGCGCAACGTCATAATTTCGCAGCCGTTGTCTGTTACCACAATAGTATGCTCGTACTGGGCAGACAAGCTTCTGTCTTTGGTTTTCACCGTCCAGCCGTCTTTCATGGTGCGGATGCGGTAGTCACCGGCGTTGACCATTGGCTCGATGGTGAAGGTCATGCCCTTTTGCAGCACAACGCCGCCGTCGTCTGCATCGTAGTGCAGAACCTGCGGCTCTTCATGGAAGACGCGGCCAATACCGTGACCGCAGTATTCGCGCACCACGGAGAACCCTTCCGCTTCCACAAATTTCTGAATTGCGGCGCCGATAGTACGCAGGCGAATACCCGGCTTCACCATTTTCAGCGCCAGGTAGAGGCTCTCTTGCGTTACTTTGCACAGACGCTCGCCCAGAATCGTTGGCTTGCCAACGATGAACATCTTAGAGGTGTCGCCGTGGTAGTCGTCTTTGATGACGGTCACGTCGATGTTGACAATGTCGCCATCTTTCAGCAGCTTCTCGTCATCCGGAATGCCGTGGCAAACCACTTCATTAATAGAGATGCAGACGGATTTCGGGAAACCGTGATAGCCAAGGCAGGCGGAGACCGCGTGCTGCTCGTTGACGATATAGTCGTTACAGATGCGATCCAGTTCGCCAGTGCTGACGCCCGGTTTCACAAACGGCTCAATCATTTCCAGCACGTCCGCGGCCAGACGACCGGCGACGCGCATCTTTTCAATTTCTTCAGGTGTCTTAATAGAGATAGCCATGTAATCTGTCCATCGGTGTCGATTTTTTCGACAATACTAGTGTAAGTGTTGTCAATGGTATCAGTCAGGCGCACCCCGTGCCAAATTGAGAATCATTAACAGCACACTCCGCCAACAATTATTGGTTTCTGGCCGTGTTTTGTGATATAAAGCGCGCCGGACTTCCGATCCATCTCAGATACACAGGCTGGACGGGAGCGACAAATCTCACTTTGTGTAACAACACACACGTATCGGCACATATTCCGGGGTGCCCTTCGGGGTCGGTAATATGGGATACGTGGAGGCATAACCCCAACTTTCAATATAGAGGTTTTAAACATGGCAACTGTTTCCATGCGCGACATGCTCAAGGCTGGTGTTCACTTCGGTCACCAGACCCGTTACTGGAACCCGAAAATGAAGCCTTTCATCTTCGGCGCACGTAACAAAGTTCACATCATCAACCTTGAGAAGACTGTACCAATGTTCAACGAAGCCCTGGCTGAGCTGAACAAGATCTCTTCCCGTAAAGGTAAGATTCTGTTCGTTGGTACTAAGCGCGCTGCAAGCGAAGCTGTGAAAGATGCTGCTAACAGCTGCGACCAGTTCTTCGTGAACCATCGCTGGTTGGGCGGCATGCTGACCAACTGGAAAACTGTTCGTCAGTCCATCAAGCGCCTGAAAGATCTGGAAACCCAGTCTCAGGACGGTACTTTCGATAAGCTGACTAAGAAAGAAGCGCTGATGCGCACTCGTGAACTGGACAAGCTGGAAAACAGCCTGGGCGGTATCAAAGATATGGGCGGCCTGCCAGACGCGCTGTTCGTAATCGATGCAGACCACGAGCACATCGCAATCAAAGAAGCTAACAACCTGGGTATCCCGGTATTCGCTATCGTTGATACCAACTCCGATCCGGACGGTGTTGACTTCGTTATCCCGGGTAACGACGACGCAATCCGTGCTGTTAGCCTGTACCTGAGCGCTGTAGCTGCTACCGTTCGTGAAGGCCGTTCCCAGGATCTGGCTTCTCAGGCGGAAGAAAGCTTCGTAGAAGCTGAATAATAAGGTTTTACCCCTTATTAGTACCGTGTATGAATAGGGGCCCATTATCGGCCCCTTTTTTCAATTTATACTGTTTGGCTCCCGGCCGGGCAGTTCACATCTCCCGAGGATTTAAGAATGGCTGAAATTACCGCATCCCTGGTAAAAGAGCTGCGTGAGCGTACTGGCGCAGGCATGATGGATTGCAAAAAAGCGCTGACCGAAGCGAACGGCGACATCGAGCTGGCAATCGAAAACATGCGTAAATCCGGTGCGATCAAAGCAGCTAAGAAAGCAGGCAACGTTGCTGCTGACGGCGTGATCATCACCAAAATCGACGGCAACTACGGCATCATTCTGGAAGTTAACTGCCAGACTGACTTCGTTGCTAAAGATGCTGGTTTCCAGGCATTTGCTAACAAAGTTCTGGACGCAGCGGTTGCAGGCAAAATCACTGACGTTGAAGTTCTGAAAGCACAGTTCGAAGAAGAGCGTGTTGCGCTGGTTGCTAAAATCGGTGAGAACATCAACATCCGTCGCGTTGCTTCCCTGGAAGGTGACGTTCTGGGCTCTTACCAGCACGGCGCGCGTATCGGTGTTCTGGTTGCGGCTAAAGGCGCTGACGAAGAGCTGGTTAAACAGCTGGCAATGCACATCGCTGCAAGCAAACCAGAATTCGTTAAGCCAGAAGACGTGTCTGCTGAAGTGGTAGAGAAAGAGTACCAGGTTCAGCTGGACATCGCGATGCAGTCTGGTAAGCCAAAAGAAATCGCAGAGAAAATGGTTGAAGGCCGCATGAAGAAATTCACCGGCGAAGTTTCTCTGACTGGCCAGCCTTTCGTAATGGATCCAAGCAAGTCTGTTGCTCAGCTGCTGAAAGAGCACAACGCTGATGTAACTGGCTTCATCCGCTTCGAAGTGGGCGAAGGCATCGAGAAAGTTGAGACTGACTTCGCAGCAGAAGTTGCTGCAATGTCCAAGCAGTCTTAATGATTGAAAAGGAGCCGCCTGAGGGCGGCTTCTTTTTGTCACCCGTCTCACGAAATCAGACAGGCTCCAGTATCGCTGTGCTGATTTGCGACATATCATGTCGCCAGAATTAACCCCATCTTAATCGTTGACAGTCTCAGGAAAGAAACATGGCTACCAATGCAAAACCCGTGTACAAACGCATTCTGCTTAAGCTGAGTGGCGAAGCGCTGCAAGGATCGGAAGGCTTCGGTATTGACGCAAGCATCCTTGATCGCATGGCACAGGAAATCAAAGAACTGGTCGAACTGGGTATTCAGGTTGGCGTGGTCATTGGCGGTGGCAACCTTTTCCGTGGTGCTGGTCTGGCGAAAGCGGGGATGAACCGCGTAGTGGGCGACCACATGGGTATGCTGGCAACCGTGATGAATGGCCTGGCGATGCGTGATGCGCTTCATCGCGCCTATGTGAACGCTCGCCTGATGTCCGCTATTCCTTTGAATGGCGTATGCGATAATTACAGCTGGGCAGAGGCCATCAGCCTGCTGCGCAACAACCGCGTGGTGATCCTCTCCGCCGGTACGGGTAACCCGTTCTTTACCACCGATTCCGCAGCCTGCCTGCGCGGTATCGAAATCGAAGCCGATGTGGTGCTGAAAGCGACCAAAGTAGATGGCGTGTTTACTGCCGACCCGGCAAAAGATCCTTCAGCGACCATGTACGATCAGCTGAGCTACAGCGAAGTGCTGGAAAAAGAGCTAAAAGTGATGGATCTTGCCGCCTTTACGCTGGCTCGTGACCACAAACTGCCGATCCGTGTCTTCAATATGAACAAGCCTGGCGCGCTGCGTCGCGTTGTTATGGGCGAAAAAGAAGGCACTTTGATCACGGAATAATTTCCGTCGGCGATAAATACAGGTAAGATTCCGCTTTATTTCGACGTGGTATCTTACCCGGGCGCGCCTTTGGCGTTGTCATGAATTAAACGCGACTATACTTAGCACACCTGTAGCGCTGTGCTGGCGGATAGTCTGCCTGAGACAAGTTTTCAAGGATCCGTAACGTGATTAACGACATCAGAAAAGATGCTGAAGTACGCATGGACAAATGCGTAGAAGCGTTCAAAAACCAAATCAGCAAAATCCGTACTGGCCGAGCTTCCCCAAGCCTGCTGGATGGCATCATCGTAGAATACTACGGTACGCCTACGCCACTGCGTCAGCTGGCGAGCGTGACGGTAGAAGATACCCGTACCCTGAAAATCAACGTGTTCGATCGCTCAATGAGCCCGGCCGTTGAAAAAGCGATCATGGCATCTGACCTGGGTCTGAACCCAAGCTCAGCGGGCGCGGATATTCGCGTACCACTGCCTCCGCTGACGGAAGAGCGTCGTAAAGACCTGATCAAAGTGGTTCGCGGTGAAGCTGAGCAGGGTCGCGTTTCCGTACGTAACGTGCGTCGCGATGCGAACGATAAAGTGAAAGCCCTGCTGAAAGAAAAAGAGATCAGCGAAGATGACGATCGTCGTTCACAGGACGACATTCAGAAAATGACCGACGCGGCCATCAAGAAAATTGATGCGGCGCTGGCAGAAAAAGAAGCGGAACTGATGCAGTTCTGATTTTCGCTGTACACTGATAAACGCCGTTCAGAAGGACATTGAGTCTTGCTGGCGGCGTTTTGCTTTTATCTGATCTAACTTTTGGGCATCTCATGAAGCATCTCACTCTCCTCGGCTCGACCGGCTCTATCGGTTGCAGCACTCTCGACGTTGTACGTCATAATCCTGACAGCTACACCGTAGCCGCGCTTGTGGCCGGAAAAAACGTGCAGCGAATGGTCGAACAGTGCCTGGAGTTTACCCCCCGTTTTGCGGTGATGGATGATGAAGAGAGCGCCCGCCAGGTAAAAGCGCTGTTGCAGGAGAAGGGCTGCCGTACCGAGGTGCTCAGCGGGCAACAGGCGGCGTGCGATATGGCCGCGCTTGATGAAGTTGATCAGGTTATGGCGGCAATCGTCGGGGCGGCGGGTCTTCTGCCGACGCTTGCCGCGATCGATGCGGGAAAAGATGTCCTGCTTGCGAACAAAGAGTCGCTGGTCACCTGCGGACGCCTCTTTATGGACGCGGTAAAACAGCGTGGGGCACGTCTTTTGCCGGTCGATAGCGAGCACAACGCCATTTTTCAGAGTTTACCCCAACCTTTTCAACAAAACCTGGGGTACGCTGACCTGGAGCAGAATGGCGTTGTGTCGATTCTGCTTACCGGGTCTGGTGGCCCGTTCCGTGAAACGCCACTGTCTGAATTGAGCGCAATGACGCCGGATCAGGCATGTCGTCATCCGAACTGGTCAATGGGGCGTAAGATCTCCGTCGATTCGGCCACCATGATGAACAAAGGTCTGGAATACATTGAAGCTCGCTGGCTGTTCAATGCGTCGGCGAAACAGATGGAAGTGCTGATCCACCCGCAGTCGGTGATTCACTCGATGGTGCGCTATCAGGACGGCAGCGTGCTGGCCCAGCTGGGCGAACCGGATATGCGTACGCCAATTGCTCATACAATGGCGTGGCCAAACCGCGTAAAATCGGGCGTTAAGCCTCTCGATTTTTGCAAGCTGAGTTCACTGACGTTTAGCGAGCCTGATTACGACCGTTATCCCTGTCTGAAACTGGCGATGACGGCCTTCGATCAGGGGCAGGCGGCGACAACGGCGCTTAATGCAGCCAATGAAGTGACCGTTGAAGCATTCCTGAACCAGCAGATCCGCTTTACTGATATCGCCGCGTTGAATTTATCCGTGCTGGAGATGATGGATTTGCGTGAGCCGCAGAGCGTGGAAGAGGTGCTGGCCGTGGATGAACAGGCACGCATTGTTGCGCGTAAACAGGTGACACGTCTCGCAAGCTGGTGATAAAGCAAGCACTAGTCGTCGTGCTATTTGTTAGCGTTGGGCTTCAGTGATATAGTCTGCGCCACCTGATCGCAGGTATTTGGCTTTAAGTGGTCAGGTAAGCCGTGGTTTGACACGGCTTTTTTATGTATAGGCTTCAGTATTCCTGTGTACCGTTAAATCCTTTCAGGGACTAAAAACGCGTTATGTTGTCTGCGAATCAACCAATAAGCGAAAACTTGCCAGCACATGGCTGTCGCCATGTTGCAATCATCATGGATGGCAATGGCCGCTGGGCGAAAAGACAAGGGAAGATACGAGCCTTTGGGCATAAAGCTGGGGCGAAATCTGTTCGCCGCGCCGTTTCTTTTGCCGCCAATAACGGCATTGATGCGTTAACGCTCTATGCTTTTAGCAGTGAGAACTGGAATCGACCTGCGCAGGAAGTGACTGCGTTGATGGAACTGTTCGTGTGGGCGCTCGATAGCGAAGTAAAAAGCCTGCACCGCCACAACGTCCGCTTGCGTATTATTGGCGAAACCAGTCGTTTTAACTCACGTTTGCAGGAACGGATTCGCAAAGCAGAAGCGCTGACGGAAAATAATACCGGCCTGACGCTCAATATCGCGGCGAATTACGGCGGACGCTGGGATATTATCCAGGGGGTTCGGCATCTGGCTGAGCAGGTTCAGGAAGGGCTGTTAAGACCCGACCAGATTGATGAAGAGGCGCTGAGTCAGCAAATCTGCATGAATGAACTGGCACCCGTGGATTTGGTTATAAGGACAGGGGGGGAGCATCGCATTAGTAACTTTTTGCTGTGGCAAATTGCCTACGCCGAACTTTACTTTACGGATGTTCTTTGGCCAGATTTTGATGAACAAGACTTTGAAGGTGCGCTGCATGCCTTTGCCAATCGAGAGCGTCGTTTCGGCGGCACCGAGCCTGGTGGCGATAACGCCTGATGGGGGTAGCTTTTGCTGAAGTATCGCCTGATTTCCGCTTTTGTATTAATACCCGTCGTCATCGCAGCGCTGTTTTTACTGCCTCCGGTGGGATTCGCTATTGTTACGCTGGTGGTGTGTATGCTCGCCGCGTGGGAATGGGGGCAGCTTAGCGGCTTTACCTCGCGCACTCAGCGGGTATGGCTGGCGGTACTCTGTGGTTTTTTACTGGCCCTGATGCTGTATACCTTGCCTGAATATCATCACGATGTTCACCAGCCGCTGGTTGCCGGATCCTTATGGATATCGCTGGCCTGGTGGATTGCTGCGCTTGTTTTAGTGCTTTTCTATCCAGGCTCTGCGGCGATCTGGCGTAACTCTAAAGTGTTGCGCCTTATTTTTGGTCTGCTCACGATTGTTCCCTTTTTCTGGGGGATGGTTGCGCTGCGCGCCTGGCACTATGACGAAAACCACTACAGCGGCGCGATATGGCTGCTTTATGTGATGATTCTCGTCTGGGGGGCTGACTCCGGGGCCTATATGTTTGGTAAACTGTTCGGCAAACATAAACTGGCGCCAAAGGTTTCTCCGGGCAAAACCTGGCAAGGCTTCATTGGCGGCCTGTTTACGGCAGCAATTATCTCCTGGGGCTATGGGGTCTGGGCGAATCTTGAGGTTGCCCCCTCCACGCTGCTGGTATGTTCGATTTTCGCGGCGCTGGCATCGGTGCTGGGTGATTTAACCGAGAGTATGTTTAAGCGTGAAGCAGGGATTAAGGACAGTGGTCACCTGATTCCAGGACATGGCGGAATACTGGATCGCATTGACAGCCTTACCGCGGCTGTTCCTGTATTTGCTTGCCTGCTTTTACTGGTGTTTGGGACGATATAACGGAAGGTTTTATGCTGAGCATTCTCTGGAATCTGGCGGCGTTCATTGTTGCACTGGGTGTACTGATTACCGTGCATGAATTTGGCCATTTCTGGGTTGCCCGGCGCTGTGGTGTGCGGGTGGAGCGATTCTCGATTGGCTTTGGCAAATCGCTCTGGAAGCGTACCGATAAGCATGGCACCGAGTTTGTCATTGCTCTGATTCCCCTGGGCGGCTATGTCAAAATGCTCGACGAACGCGTTGAGCCTGTCGCCCCGGAACTTCGCCATCGCGCGTTTAACAATAAAACTGTTGGACAACGTGCTGCCATCATCGCTGCCGGCCCGGTAGCCAATTTCATCTTCGCTATCTTCGCCTACTGGCTGGTGTTTATCATCGGCGTGCCTGGCGTGCGCCCGGTCGTGGGAGAAATCACCACGGGTTCTATTGCGGCAACGGCGCAAATTACACCGGGAATGGAACTTAAAGCGATTGATGGTATCGAAACCCCTGATTGGGATGCCGTGAGGTTACAACTGGTTGCCAAAATCGGTGATGAGCAGACAACCGTCAGCGTATCGCCATTTGGTTCCGACCAGCGGCAGGAAAAAGTGCTGGATTTACGCCACTGGCGCTTTGAGCCAGACAAAGAGGACCCTGTCGCCGCACTCGGGATTCGACCGCGCGGCGCGCAGATCGAGCCGGTATTAGCCGAAGTACAGGCCAAATCGGCAGCGAGTAAAGCAGGTTTACAAGCGGGTGACAGGATCGTTAAAGTCGATGGTCAGCCATTAACACAATGGATGACCTTTGTTACTCTGGTGCGCGATAATCCAGGCAAGCCGCTCGCGCTGGAAGTGGAAAGGCAGGGGAGTTCGCTCTCACTGACTCTCACCCCGGATACCAAATCGGGCGGCGGTAAGGCGGAAGGGTTTGCCGGCGTTGTGCCGAAAGTGATCCCACTGCCAGATGAGTACAAGACAATACGCCAGTATGGGCCGTTTAGCGCCATCGTTGAGGCCACGGATAAAACATGGCAGCTGATGAAGCTTACGGTCAACATGTTGGGGAAATTGATAACCGGTGATGTGAAACTGAACAACCTCAGTGGGCCAATTTCGATTGCTCAGGGGGCTGGGATGTCAGCGGAGTTCGGGGTGATTTACTATCTCATGTTCCTTGCGCTGATTAGCGTGAACCTGGGGATAATCAACCTGTTCCCGCTTCCCGTACTAGATGGGGGCCATTTGCTGTTTTTAGCGATTGAAAAGCTAAAAGGCGGACCGGTATCCGAGCGAGTTCAAGACTTTAGTTATCGCATTGGCTCGATTTTGCTGGTGCTGTTAATGGGGCTTGCACTTTTCAATGATTTCTCTCGGTTGTAAGAGAGTTAGTTAGGAAGAACGCATAATAACGATGGCGATGAAAAAGTTGCTCATAGCGTCGCTGCTGTTTAGCAGCGCGACCGTATACGGTGCTGACGGGTTCGTAGTGAAAGATATTCATTTCGAAGGCCTTCAGCGTGTCGCCGTTGGTGCGGCCCTCCTCAGTATGCCTGTGCGCCCCGGCGATACGGTTAATGATGAAGATATCAGTAACACCATCCGTGCTCTGTTTGCCACTGGCAACTTTGAGGACGTCCGTGTCCTGCGCGATGGTGATACGCTGGTGGTTCAGGTAAAAGAACGTCCAACGATTGCCAGCATCACTTTCTCCGGCAACAAGTCGGTGAAAGATGACATGCTCAAGCAGAACCTTGAGGCATCGGGTGTTCGTGTGGGGGAATCTCTGGACCGCACAACCCTTGCAGACATTGAAAAAGGTCTGGAAGATTTCTATTACAGCGTCGGTAAATACAGCGCGAGCGTTAAAGCGGTTGTTACACCGCTGCCACGTAACCGTGTCGACCTGAAACTGGTCTTCCAGGAAGGTGTTTCTGCGAAGATCCAGCAGATCAACATCGTGGGTAACCACGCGTTCAGCACCGACGAACTGATCTCCAACTTCCAGCTGCGTGACGAAGTGCCGTGGTGGAACGTGGTGGGCGATCGTAAATACCAGAAACAGAAACTGGCGGGTGACCTTGAAACCCTGCGCAGCTACTATCTGGATCGCGGTTACGCCCGTTTCAACATCGATTCAACTCAGGTGAGTCTGACTCCGGACAAGAAAGGTATCTACATTACCGTTAACATCACTGAAGGCGATAAGTACACGCTTTCAGGTGTTGAAGTCAGCGGCAACCTGGCAGGACATTCAGCTGAAATTGAATCTCTGACCAAAATTCAGCCGGGCGATCTGTACAGCGGATCTAAAGTCACCAAAATGGAAGACAGCATTAAGAAGCTGCTCGGCCGTTATGGTTATGCGTATCCGCGTGTGCAAACGCAGCCGGAAATTAACGACACGGATAAAACCGTTAAGCTGCACGTTAACGTTGATGCGGGCAACCGTTTCTATGTGCGTAAGATCCGCTTCGAAGGTAACGATACCTCTAAAGACTCCGTTCTGCGCCGTGAAATGCGCCAGATGGAAGGGGCATGGCTGGGAAGCGATCTGGTAGACCAGGGTAAAGAGCGTCTGAACCGTCTGGGCTATTTCGAAACGGTCGATACCGATACTCAGCGTGTACCAGGTCGTCCGGATCAGGTTGATGTTGTTTATAAAGTTAAAGAACGTAATACCGGTAGCTTCAACTTTGGTATTGGTTACGGTACTGAAAGTGGCGTGAGCTTCCAGGTCGGTGTTCAGCAGGATAACTGGCTGGGTACGGGCTACTCTGTCGGTATCAACGGGACGAAAAACGACTACCAGACCTACTCTGAGTTCTCTGTTACCAACCCATACTTCACCGTTGACGGTGTAAGCCTGGGCGGTCGTATCTTCTATAACGACTTTAAAGCGGATGACGCGGACCTCTCCTCGTATACCAACAAGAGTTACGGTCTGGATGGTACGCTCGGCTTCCCGGTTAACGAATACAACACCCTGCGCGCAGGTTTAGGGTACGTGCATAACGACCTGTCCAACATGCAACCGCAGGTGGCGATGTGGCGTTACCTGGACTCCATCGGTCAGTCGGCGAGTACGTCCAGCGATGACAACGGTTTCGCCGCGGATGACTTCACCTTCAACTACGGTTGGACCTACAACCGTCTTGACCGTGGCTACTTCCCGACGGAAGGTTCACGTGTCAACCTGAACGGTAAAGTGACTATCCCGGGCTCGGATAACGAGTTCTACAAGGTCACGCTGGATACGGCGTCCTACTTCCCAATTGATGAAGATCACAAGTGGGTTGTTCTGGGTCGTACCCGTTGGGGTTATGGTGACGGTATTGGAAGCAAAGAACTGCCGTTCTATGAAAACTTCTACGCCGGTGGTTCAAGCACCGTGCGTGGCTTCCAGTCCAATAACATTGGTCCGAAAGCGGTTTATTACGGCGGTAATGACGAAGATAACTGCAACAAACCGGCTACGGACGGAGCAGGCAATAAGAACGTATGTAGTTCCGATGATGCAGTAGGTGGTAACGCTATGGCCGTGGCGAGCCTCGAGTTCATCACGCCTACGCCGTTTATCAGCGACAAGTACGCAAACTCTGTCCGCACCTCTTTCTTTATGGATGCAGGTACAGTGTGGGATACCAACTGGCAGAACACGACTGAAACGCGCCTTGCTGGTGTGCCGGACTACAGCGATCCGAGCAACATTCGCATGTCCGCAGGTATCGCATTACAATGGATGTCACCGCTGGGGCCGTTGGTCTTCTCTTACGCCCAGCCGTTTAAGAAATACGATGGAGACAAAGCGGAGCAGTTCCAGTTTAACATTGGTAAAACCTGGTAATAATCCGCTGCAATGGAATGCGTTGGCAGTGTAGCGCTGACAACCGGCGATCGGTAAAACGATCGCCTTGCCACGCAAAGAACGGTACCCCTCGGGTGCCAATGGGATGGTAAGGAGTTAATTGTGAAAAAGTGGTTATTAGCTGCAGGTCTCGGTTTAGCGATGGCAACTTCTGCTCAGGCAGCGGATAAAATTGCAATCGTCAACATGGGTAATTTGTTCCAGCAGGTTGCACAGAAAACCGGTGTTTCTGCAACGCTGGAAAACGAATTCAAAGGCCGTGCGAGCGAACTGCAACGTATGGAAGGTGATCTTCAGTCCAAGATGCAGCGTCTTCAGCGTGATGGTTCTACCATGAAAGCGAGCGAGCGCAGCAAACTGGAAAAAGACGTCATGTCTCAGCGCCAGACCTTCTCTCAGAAAGCGCAGGCTTTCGAGCAGGATCGTCAGCGTCGTTCTAACGAAGAGCGTGGCAAACTGGTGACGCGTATTCAGTCTGCCGTTAAAGCAGTCGCAGCCGATCAGAGCATCGATCTGGTTGTTGATTCGAACGCCGTTGCATTCAACAGCAGCGATGTTAAAGACATCACCGCTGATGTTCTGAAACAGGTTAAATAAGTAATGCCTTCAATTCGACTGGCTGATTTAGCTCAGCAGTTGGATGCAGAATTACACGGTGATGGCGATATCGTCATCACCGCTGTTGCGTCCATGCAATCTGCTAAAGCAGGCACTATTACCTTCATGGTAAGCCCTAAGTACCGTGAACACCTGGCCCAGTGCCAGGCGTCTGCCGTTGTTCTGACGCAGGACGATCTTCCGTTTGCCACTAGCGCTGCACTGGTAGTGAAAAATCCCTACCTGACCTATGCGCGCATGGCCCAAATTCTTGATACCACGCCGCAGCCGGCACAGAACATTGCAGCCAGTGCTGCGATTGATCCGACGGCTCAGCTGGGTAACAACGTATCAGTCGGCGCAAACGCCGTTATCGAATCCGGCGTCGTGCTGGGTGATAACGTGGTGATTGGCCCAGGCTGCTTTGTTGGAAAAAATACGAAAATTGGCGCAGGGACTCGTCTGTGGGCCAATGTCTCTGTCTACCATGAGGTTGAGATTGGCGAGAATTGTCTCGTACAGTCCAGCACGGTGATTGGTTCTGACGGATTTGGTTACGCTAACGATCGGGGTAACTGGGTTAAGATCCCTCAGCTGGGTCGCGTGATTATCGGCGATCGTGTGGAGATCGGCGCTTGCACCACCATCGACCGCGGTGCGCTTGACGACACCGTTATTGGTAACGGTGTTATCATAGACAACCAGTGCCAGATTGCACATAACGTTGTGATTGGCGACAATACCGCAGTTGCGGGTGGTGTTATCATGGCAGGCAGCCTGAAAATTGGCCGTTACTGCATGATTGGCGGTGCCAGCGTGATCAATGGCCATATGGAAATATGCGACAAAGTCACGGTGACGGGGATGGGCATGGTGATGCGTCCAATCACTGAGCCTGGCGTTTATTCCTCCGGTATTCCGCTGCAACCGAACAAGGTCTGGCGTAAAACAGCTGCACTGGTGATGAATATTGATGATATGAGCAAGCGACTCAAAGCGATTGAGCGCAAAATCGATCAACAAGACTAAGCGTTCATCCGTTTAACGCTAAATTTCCCGGCCTGTCGGCTTTGTTTATAAACCGGCAGGCCGTGTTATTATTGCTACTTAGTACATTTGACAGGAAGAGTATTTTGACTACTGACACTCATACTCTGCATATTGAAGAGATTTTAGAACTTCTGCCGCACCGCTATCCGTTTTTACTGGTAGACCGTGTGCTGGATTTTGAAGAAGGTCGTTTTCTGCGCGCAGTGAAAAATGTCTCCGTTAACGAGCCGTTCTTCCAGGGGCACTTCCCTGGTAAGCCTATCTTCCCGGGGGTATTGATCCTGGAAGCGATGGCACAGGCTACCGGTATTCTGGCGTTTAAAAGCGTAGGTAAACTGGAACCGGGTGAACTCTATTACTTCGCGGGTATCGATGAAGCGCGCTTCAAGCGTCCGGTCGTGCCTGGTGATCAAATGATCATGGAAGTCACTTTTGAAAAAACGCGTCGCGGCCTGACTCGCTTCAAAGGCGTAGCTATGGTTGACGGCAAAGTTGTTTGCGAAGCGACAATGATGTGTGCGCGTAGCCGGGAGGCCTGATACGTGATTGATAAATCCGCCTTTATTCATCCTACCGCCATTGTGGAAACGGGTGCCATCATTGGTGCCAATGTCCACATCGGCCCGTTTTGTATTGTTGGACCCCATGTCGAAATTGGTGAGGGTACAGTACTGAAATCTCACGTTGTCGTGAATGGTCATACCACCATTGGCTGCAACAATGAGATCTATCAGTTCGCCTCCATCGGCGAAGTTAACCAGGATCTCAAGTATGCTGGCGAACCGACCCGCGTGGAAATCGGCGATCGTAACCGCATTCGCGAAAGCGTCACCATTCATCGTGGTACAACGCAAGGCGGTGGATTGACGAAGGTGGGCAGCGACAACCTGTTTATGGTTAATGCGCACATTGCGCACGACTGTACCGTGGGGAGCCGCTGTATTCTCGCCAACAACGCAACGCTGGCGGGACACGTATCGGTCGATGATTTCGCCATTATTGGCGGCATGACCGCAGTCCATCAGTTCTGCATCATTGGTGCACACGTGATGGTCGGCGGATGCTCCGGTGTGGCGCAGGACGTCCCACCGTTTGTGATTGCGCAGGGCAACCATGCCACGCCGTTTGGCGTGAACATTGAAGGTCTCAAGCGTCGTGGCTTCAGCCGCGAAGCGATTACCGCGATCCGCAACGCGTACAAATTGCTGTACCGTAGCGGTAAAACGCTGGAAGAGGCTAAGCCGGAAATTGCCGAGCTGGCGAATAAGCACCCTGAAGTGAAAACGTTCATGGAATTCTTTGAACGTTCAACCCGTGGTCTGATTCGTTAATGGTCGACAGTCGTCCGCTTACCATCGCCCTGGTCGCCGGAGAAACCTCCGGCGATATTCTTGGTGCAGGTCTTATCCGCGCGCTTAAAGCCCGTGTACCCAACGCCCGCTTTGTGGGCGTGGCTGGGCCGCTAATGCAGGCCGAAGGCTGCGAAGCCTGGTATGAAATGGAAGAGCTGGCTGTGATGGGCATCGTCGAGGTGCTGGGCCGCTTGCGTCGCCTGCTGCATATCCGCGCCGACCTTACCCGCCGCTTTACCGACCTCAAGCCCGATGTATTTGTCGGCATTGATGCGCCTGATTTCAATATTACCCTTGAAGGGAACCTGAAAAAGCAGGGGATCAAAACGATCCATTACGTCAGCCCGTCCGTGTGGGCGTGGCGACAGAAACGCGTTTTCAAAATCGGACGGTCCACTAATCTGGTGCTGGCTTTTCTGCCTTTCGAAAAAGCGTTTTACGACAGATTTAATGTCCCGTGCCGTTTTATCGGTCATACCATGGCGGATGCCATGCCGCTGGATCCGGATAAAAACGCGGCGCGTGACGAACTGGGCCTCCCGCATGATGTGCATTGTCTGGCGCTGCTGCCAGGAAGCCGGGGTGCGGAAGTTGAAATGCTCAGTGCCGATTTCCTGAAAACGGCGCAAATTCTTCGCAAGACTTACCCCGATCTTGAAGTGGTCGTGCCGCTGGTGAATGCCAAACGCCGGGAGCAGTTTGAGCGTATCAAAGCCGACGTCGCCCCGGATCTTCACGTCCGCCTGCTGGACGGAAAAGGGCGGCAAGCTATGTTTGCGAGCGATGCCGCACTGCTGGCTTCCGGCACGGCTGCGCTGGAGTGTATGCTGGCAAAATGCCCAATGGTGGTCGGTTATCGCATGAAGCCGTTTACCTTCTGGCTGGCAAAACGTCTGGTAAAAACAGATTACGTATCTCTGCCAAACCTGCTTGCGGGTCGCGAGCTGGTGAAAGAGCTCTTGCAGGATGAATGCCAGCCGCAGGCGCTGGCAGATGCGCTGCTGCCGCTGCTGGCCAACGGTAAAACCAGCCACCAGATGCATGATACCTTCCGTGAACTGCATCAACTGATCCGCTGTAATGCTGATGAGCAGGCGGCCGATGCGGTGCTGGAGTTAGCACAATGATGGAATTTATTTATCCCCATACCCACCTCGTTGCCGGTGTGGATGAAGTCGGTCGTGGCCCGTTAGTGGGTGCCGTTGTGACCGCGGCGGTGATCCTCGATCCAGCCCGCCCGATCGTTGGCCTGAACGACTCGAAAAAACTGAGCGAAAAGCGTCGTTTAGCGCTGTTCGATGAAATTAAAGAGAAAGCGCTGGCCTGGAGTCTCGGGCGCGCAGAACCGCATGAGATTGACGATCTAAACATTCTGCACGCTACCATGCTGGCGATGCAGCGTGCCGTTGCGGGCCTGAAGATTGTGCCTGAGTATGTACTGATCGACGGTAACCGTTGCCCGGCGCTGCCGATGCCTTCCATGGCTGTTGTTAAAGGCGATAGCCGCGTCGCAGAAATCAGTGCGGCGTCAATCATTGCCAAAGTGACGCGCGATGCTGAAATGGCCGCGCTGGACCTCACTTATCCCGCGTATGGTTTCGCCCAGCACAAGGGATATCCAACGGCTTTCCATCTGGAAAAGCTGGCTGAACATGGCGCAACTGAACATCATCGGCGCAGCTTTGGCCCGGTGAAACGCGCGCTGGGACTGGTGTCCTGAATCAAGACGCAAGCAATTAAGTAACGCGGGATTTGAAGATGGCTGAACCACGTTTCGTACACCTGCGGGTGCATAGCGACTACTCCATGATCGATGGGCTGGCAAAGACCGGGCCGCTGGTAAAAAAGGCGGCCTCGCTTGGCATGCCTGCGCTGGCGATCACCGATTTTACCAACCTGTGTGGCCTGGTGAAGTTCTACGGAACGGCGCATGGCGCAGGATTAAAGCCCATCGTCGGTGCGGATTTTCATGTGCAGAGCGACCTGCTCGGCGATGAGATGACGCAAATTTCCGTGTTAGCCATGAATAACACGGGCTATCAGAACCTCACTCTGCTGATCTCAAAAGCCTACCAGCGCGGCTACGGCGCACTGGGCCCATGGATTGACCGCGACTGGCTGGCAGAGCTGAACGAAGGTTTGCTGCTGATCTCCGGTGGTCGTATGGGGGATGTCGGCAAATGTCTGCTGCGCGGTAACAACGCGCTGGTGGATCAGTGCGTCTCGTTCTACGAAGAGTATTTCCCGGATCGCTATTACCTGGAGCTGATCCGTACCGGGCGTGCGGACGAAGAGAGCTATCTGCATGCGGCCGTCGCCCTGGCGGAAGCGCGTGGCCTGCCTGTAGTGGCCACCAACGATGTGCGCTTCCTTGAGGCGGGCGATTTTGACGCGCATGAAATTCGCGTCGCTATCCACGACGGCTTCACCCTCGACGATCCGAAACGCCCGCGCAACTACTCATCGCAGCAGTACATGCGCAGCGAAGAGGAGATGTGTGAGCTTTTCTCGGACATCCCGGAAGCGCTGGAAAACAGCGTAGAGATTGCCAAGCGCTGTAACGTCACCGTGCGTCTCGGCGAATACTTCCTGCCGCAGTTCCCGACGGGCGACATGACCACCGAAGATTTCCTGGTCATGAAATCGAAAGAGGGTCTGGAAGAGCGTCTGGAATTCCTTTTCCCGGATGAAGCGGTCCGTAAAGAGAAGCGTCCTGAATATGACGAGCGCCTGGATATTGAACTCCAGGTGATCAACCAGATGGGGTTCCCTGGCTACTTCCTGATCGTGATGGAGTTCATCCAGTGGTCGAAGGATAACGGCGTGCCGGTAGGCCCGGGCCGTGGTTCCGGTGCCGGCTCGCTGGTGGCGTACGCACTGAAAATCACCGACCTCGATCCGCTGGAATTCGACCTGCTGTTCGAACGTTTCCTCAACCCGGAACGTGTCTCCATGCCCGACTTTGACGTCGACTTCTGCATGGAAAAACGCGACCAGGTGATTGAGCACGTGGCCGATATGTACGGTCGTGATGCGGTTTCACAGATCATTACCTTCGGGACGATGGCGGCGAAAGCGGTTATCCGCGACGTGGGCCGCGTTCTGGGCCACCCGTACGGTTTTGTCGATCGTATCTCTAAGCTGGTCCCGCCCGATCCGGGCATGACCCTGGCGAAAGCCTTTGAAGCCGAACCTCAGCTGCCGGAAATCTACGAAGCCGACGAAGAGGTGAAAGCGCTGATCGACATGGCGCGCAAGCTGGAAGGCGTCACGCGTAACGCCGGTAAGCATGCGGGGGGCGTGGTTATCGCCCCGACCAAAATCACCGACTTCGCGCCGCTGTACTGCGATGAAGCGGGCCAGCATCCGGTCACCCAGTTCGACAAGAACGACGTGGAATACGCCGGGCTGGTGAAGTTTGACTTCCTCGGCCTGCGTACGCTCACCATCATCAACTGGGCGCTGGAGATGATCAACGCCCGTCGCGAGAAGAACGGCGAACCGCCGCTGGATATCGCGGCTATCCCGCTTGATGACAAGAAAAGTTTCGACATGCTGCAACGCTCGGAGACGACAGCCGTCTTCCAGCTTGAATCCCGCGGCATGAAAGATTTGATTAAGCGTCTGCAACCCGACTGCTTCGAAGATATGATCGCGCTGGTGGCCCTGTTCCGTCCGGGGCCGTTGCAGTCGGGGATGGTGGATAACTTTATCGACCGTAAGCACGGGCGCGAAGAAATTTCCTACCCGGACGTTCAGTGGCAGCATGAAAGCCTGAAACCGGTACTGGAGCCAACCTATGGCATCATCCTGTATCAGGAACAGGTGATGCAGATCGCCCAGGTACTTTCGGGTTATACCCTTGGCGGCGCAGACATGCTGCGTCGTGCGATGGGTAAGAAAAAGCCGGAAGAGATGGCCAAGCAGCGCTCCATCTTTGAAGATGGAGCGAAGAAAAACGGCATCGATGGCGAACTGGCGATGAAAATCTTCGACCTGGTGGAGAAATTCGCCGGGTACGGATTTAACAAATCTCACTCCGCCGCCTATGCTTTGGTTTCGTATCAGACGCTGTGGCTGAAAGCTCACTATCCCGCTGAGTTTATGGCAGCGGTAATGACTGCCGATATGGACAACACCGAGAAGGTGGTTGGCCTGGTGGACGAGTGCTGGCGCATGGGGCTGAAGATCCTGCCGCCGGATATTAACTCGGGCCTGTATCATTTTCACGTTAACGATGACGGGGAAATCGTCTATGGGATCGGCGCGATCAAGGGCGTGGGTGAGGGGCCGATCGAGGCGATCATTGAAGCGCGTAACAACGGCGGCTACTTCCGTGAGCTGTTCGATCTGTGCGCCCGTACCGATACCAAAAAACTGAACCGCCGCGTGCTGGAAAAACTGATCATGTCCGGCGCGTTTGACCGTCTGGGGCCACACCGCGCCGCGCTGATGAACTCGCTCGGCGATGCGCTGAAGGCGGCCGATCAGCATGCGAAAGCGGAAGCCATTGGCCAGGCGGATATGTTCGGCGTGCTGGCGGAAGAGCCAGAGCAGATCGAGCAGTCCTATTCCAACTGCCAGCCGTGGCCAGAACAGGTAGTGCTGGATGGAGAGCGGGAAACGTTAGGTCTGTACCTGACGGGACACCCGATCAACCAGTATCTTAAAGAAATTGAGCGCTATGTCGGCGGCCACAGGCTTAAAGACATGCATCCGACAGAACGTGGTAAAATCACCACGGCTGCGGGGCTCGTGATTGCTGCAAGGGTAATGGTCACCAAGCGCGGCAATCGTATCGGCATCTGTACCCTGGATGACCGTTCCGGGCGTCTGGAGGTGATGTTGTTCACCGACGCGCTGGATAAATACCAGCAATTGCTGGAAAAAGACCGCATACTTATCGTCAGCGGACAGGTCAGCTTTGATGACTTCAGCGGGGGGCTTAAAATGACCGCCCGCGAAGTGATGGACATTGACGAAGCCCGGGAAAAATATGCTCGCGGGCTTGCTATCTCGCTGACGGACAGGCAAATTGATGACCAGCTTTTAAACCGACTCCGTCAGTCTCTGGAACCCCACCGCTCGGGGACCATTCCAGTACATCTCTACTATCAGAGGGCGGATGCACGCGCGCGGTTGCGCTTTGGTGCAACGTGGCGTGTCTCTCCGAGCGATCGTTTACTGAACGATCTCCGTGGCCTCATTGGTTCGGAGCAGGTGGAACTGGAGTTTGACTAATACAGGAATACTATGAGTCTGAATTTCCTTGATTTCGAACAGCCGATTGCAGAGCTGGAAGCGAAAATCGATTCTCTGACAGCCGTGAGCCGTCAGGATGAAAAACTGGATATTAACATTGACGAAGAAGTGCATCGTCTGCGCGAAAAAAGCGTAGAACTGACGCGCAAAATCTTTGCCGATCTCGGCGCATGGCAGATCGCCCAGCTGGCGCGACATCCACAGCGTCCGTACACCCTGGATTATGTCCGCCTGGCGTTTGACGAATTTGACGAACTGGCAGGCGACCGCGCATACGCTGACGATAAAGCTATCGTCGGCGGTATCGCGCGTCTGGATGGACGTCCGGTGATGATCATTGGTCATCAGAAAGGCCGTGAAACCAAAGAGAAAATCCGTCGTAACTTCGGTATGCCAGCTCCAGAAGGCTACCGTAAGGCCCTGCGTCTGATGGAGATGGCTGAGCGTTTCAATATGCCAATCATCACCTTCATCGACACGCCGGGTGCTTACCCGGGGGTTGGCGCCGAAGAGCGTGGTCAGTCTGAAGCCATCGCACGCAACCTGCGTGAGATGTCTCGCCTGAAAGTGCCGGTCATCTGTACCGTTATCGGTGAAGGTGGGTCCGGCGGTGCGCTGGCAATTGGCGTGGGCGATAAAGTGAATATGCTACAGTACAGTACCTATTCCGTTATCTCTCCGGAAGGCTGTGCCTCCATCCTGTGGAAAAGTGCCGATAAAGCGCCGCTGGCTGCTGAAGCGATGGGCATCATTGCCCCACGTCTGAAAGAGCTGAAGCTGATCGACACCGTTATCCCTGAACCGCTGGGTGGCGCGCATCGTAAGCCGGAAGTGATGGCTGCTTCCCTGAAAGCGCAGCTGCTGGCAGACCTGGCGGACCTGGACGTGCTGAGCACAGAAGATCTGCTCAACCGTCGTTATCAGCGTCTGATGACCTACGGTTACGCGTAAGCCTCACAATTATCCTAAAAGCCGCACATTGTTGCGGCTTTTTTTATACCTGCCGTTTACCTTAACTATGCTTATCTGATGTTTTTCAAGGAGGTAAACCATGAACATCATTGCCATCATGGGGCCACACGGCGTCTTTTATAAAGACGAACCCATCAAGGAGCTGGAGCAAGCCCTTAAAGCACGCGGATATCAGCTGATCTGGCCGCAAAACAGCGCCGACCTGCTGAAATTTATCGAACACAATCCGCGCATCTGTGGCGTGATATTCGACTGGGACGAATACGACATGGAGTTGTGCAGCGATATCAATAAGCTCAACGAATATCTTCCGCTGTACGCCTTTATCAACACTCACTCGACCATGGACGTGAGTGCGCACGATATGCGTATGGCGCTGTGGTTCTTCGAATACTCACTCGGCGTTGCCGAGGACATTGCGACCCGCATTCAGCAGTACACCGGTGAATACCTCGATAACATCACACCGCCGTTTACGCGCGCATTGTTCACCTATGTGAAAGAAGGGAAGTACACCTTCTGTACGCCAGGCCATATGGCGGGAACGGCCTATCAAAAAAGCCCGGTGGGATGCCTGTTCTACGATTTCTTCGGCGGTAACACGCTGAAGGCGGACGTGTCGATTTCGGTCACCGAGTTAGGCTCTCTGCTGGATCATACCGGCCCGCATCTGGAAGCTGAAGAATACATCGCCCGGACCTTTGGCGCCGAGCAAAGCTACATGGTGACCAACGGTACCTCAACCTCGAACAAAATCGTCGGGATGTATGCCGCGCCTGCCGGCAGTACGCTGTTGATTGACCGAAACTGCCATAAATCACTGGCGCATTTGCTGATGATGAGCGATGTGGTGCCGCTCTGGCTGTCGCCTACTCGTAATGCGCTGGGTATTCTCGGCGGCATTCCTCGCCGTGAGTTCGCGCATGAAGCCATTGAGAATAAGATCGCGGCTATCCCCGAGGCAAGCTGGCCTGTGCATGCGGTGATCACCAACTCCACCTATGACGGGCTGCTTTACAACACGAACTGGATCAAGCAGACGCTGGACGTGCCGTCGATTCACTTTGACTCCGCGTGGGTGCCTTACACTAATTTCCACCCGATTTACTCGGGTAAAAGTGGGATGAGCGGCGAGCGGGTGCCGGGCAAGGTGTTCTTCGAAACGCAGTCGACGCACAAAATGCTGGCCGCGTTTTCCCAGGCGTCTCTCATTCACATCAAGGGTGAGTACGACGAGGACACCTTCAACGAAGCTTTCATGATGCACACGACCACGTCGCCAAGCTACCCGCTGGTGGCGTCCATCGAAACGGCGGCAGCGATGCTGCGCGGTAATCCGGGTAAACGCCTGATCAATCGTTCGGTGGAGCGGGCGTTGCATTTCCGAAAAGAGGTTCAGCGACTTAAAGATGAAGCGGACGGCTGGTTCTTTGATATCTGGCAGCCGGAAGAGATTGATGAGGCAGAATGCTGGCCCGTCGCGCCGGGGGAGAGCTGGCACGGTTTTCGGGATGCTGATGCGGACCACATGTTCCTCGATCCGGTTAAGGTGACAATCCTGACGCCGGGCATGGATGAGCAGGGTGTGATGGGTGAGGAAGGGATCCCGGCTGCGCTGGTGGCGAAGTTCCTTGATGAGCGCGGCGTGGTGGTGGAGAAAACCGGCCCCTATAATCTGCTGTTCCTGTTCAGCATAGGGATCGATAAAACCCGTGCGATGGGGCTGCTCCGGGGACTGATGGAGTTTAAGCGCGCATACGATCTGAACCTGCGGGTGAAGAACATGCTGCCGGATCTCTACGCGGAAGATCCTGACTTCTACCGCAATATGCGTATTCAGGATCTGGCCCAGGGGATCCACAGGCTGATCCGCCAGCACGATCTGCCGCGCCTGATGTTGCAGGCATTTGATGTTCTGCCTGAAATGAAGCTGACGCCGCACAGGGCGTGGCAGCGCCAGGTGAAAGGGGAGGTTGAAACCGTTGAACTGGAGAACCTGGTCGGGCGGGTATCGGCCAACATGATCCTGCCTTATCCGCCAGGCGTGCCGCTGCTGATGCCGGGTGAAATGATCACCGAGGAGAGCCGGGCGGTGCTCGATTTCCTGCTGATGCTCTGTTCGGTGGGGCGCCACTATCCTGGCTTTGAAACGGATATTCATGGCGCGAAACGCGACGATAACGGCGTGTACTGGGTGAGAGTCCTAAAATAAAAGGGGCCGCTTGCCAGGGGCGGGTTGTCGGTTGTAACGTTCAGGACATCATAAAAAGGAGAAACTATGCTGGGTTTAAAAGCGGTTCATCATATTGCGATCATTGCCACCGATTATGCGAAAAGTAAGGCATTCTACTGCGACGTTCTCGGTTTTACGCTGTTGAGCGAGGCCTACCGTGAGGAGCGCGACTCCTGGAAAGGCGATCTGGCGTTAAACGGTCAATATGTGATTGAGCTGTTCTCTTTTCCTTTCCCGCCAGCGCGTCCTTCACGCCCGGAAGCCTGCGGCCTGCGCCACCTGGCCTTCAGCGTCGATGACCTGGACAGCGCGGTAAAACATCTGGAAGCCCACGGCGTGGCCTGCGAAGCGATTCGTGTCGATCCCTTTACCGATAAACGTTTCACTTTTTTCAACGATCCGGACGGCCTGCCGCTGGAGCTTTATCAGCAGTAATCGCCGTCATGTGTGATAATGCCCGTTCAGTTCGGGCATTTTTTATGTGTAATTTCCTATGACCTTACCCGCTATCGCGCACGCCGTTTCACCCTACCGCCAGCTGCTGGTGGGGTTCAGCGGTGGCCTGGATTCCACCGTTTTGCTGCACCGCCTTAAGCTCTGGCGCGACCGTGAGCCTGACGTCCAGCTGCGGGCGATGCATATCCATCACGGCTTAAGCCCCCATGCCGACGACTGGGTGGCGCACTGCGAAGCGGTGTGCTCAGGGTGGGAGATCCCGCTGATCGTTGAACGCGTCACGCTTGAGGATGAGGGGCTGGGTATTGAGGCGCAGGCGCGGAAAGCCCGCTACGCCGCGTTTTCTGGCGCATTACAGCCTGGAGAAGCGTTGGTCACCGCGCAGCATCTGGACGACCAGTGCGAGACGTTTTTACTGGCGCTCAAGCGGGGCAGCGGGCCTGCGGGTTTATCCGCCATGCCTGAGCGCGCTGATTTTGCTGAAACAGAGCTCATCCGCCCGCTACTGGGTGAGACGCGCGCATCACTGGAAGCCTGGGCGCAGCAGCATCATCTGTGCTGGATTGAAGACGACAGCAATCAGGACGACAGTTACGACCGTAACTTCCTGCGCCTGCGCGTCTTACCGCTGCTGAGTGAGCGCTGGGCGCATTTTTCCGAAGCGGCGGCCAGAAGCGCCATGCTGTGTGCTGAACAGGAAAGCTTGCTGGATGAGTTGCTGAGCGGGGAGCTGAATACACTGATTACCGCTGACGGTGCCCTGAACGTTGCGCCGTTGAAGGTGATGAGCCCCGTGCGTCGGGCTGCTCTGATTCGCCGCTGGCTGGCTTACCACCGTGCGGTTATGCCGTCCCGGGCGATGCTCAACCGTATCTGGGAGGAAGTTGCACAGGCGAGGGAAGATGCCGCACCGTGTATACACCTGAATGGTTATGACGTCAGGCGTTATAAAGGTCAACTCTGGTGGGTAAAATCTGTGCCGTCGCTGGCTGACGTTGTGCTCGACTGGCCGTCGCCGGAAAAAGCATTAACGCTACCGATGAATGCCGGTGTCGTTGCGTTAAGTCATTCGGGCAATGTGCGTCTACCTGAGCCGGACGAGAACGTTACCATACGCTTCAGGGCCAGCGGCATGCTGCATATCGTCGGTCGTAACGGCGGGCGTAAGCTGAAGAAAATCTGGCAGGAACAGAACGTTCCGCCCTGGCGACGTGATACCACGCCGCTTCTGTTTTACGGCGACACGCTCATCGCGGCGGCAGGGGTGTTCATCACTGAAGAGGGGTGGGCTGAAGCGGGTGTTAATTTTGAATGGAAAGCGTAACGGGCAGCCTGGCTGCCCGTTGGTTATCAGGATTCGCTCACCACGACGGTGCCGATTTCCGGATGGCTGAAACTGGCAATTTTGTCGAGGCGTAGCTCACGCGTTGCACCTGCATCTTCCACAACCAGGTATTCCACATTTTTACGGGAAACCAGATCGCTGGCCTTTGCCTTTAGCACTTCGCCATCTTTTAGCTCCAGCGTCAGTATTAAATGATGCTGGCAGGCGAGTTCGAGGTTGTCATAGTCATCACAATTGATGGGTTGATAAGTATCATTCATCGACATAATCGCTCACCAGTAAATTCGCCGCAGCATACGCTGCTTTTTCCCTGACCGATTCAGAAAGGCTCTCATCAGAGGCCACTTCATTTAGCACGTTCAATACACAGCCCAACGCATCCGGAATGTACCCCAGATCTCCGCTGGCGATCTCCGCATACCGTCTGCGAATCAACTCACAATAATTATTCACATCACCTCCTGCCAGCGTACTGACTTACTGTGAGATATCATTAAGCCTACGAAGTTAAACTCGGTTTAGCAAGGTGACTATACCATACTCATTTAAGCAATATCAGCGCCTTGATAAGAGTGAGTCACCACCTCGTAACAGCCTTTTGCCGCGGTTTTCGCTACAATGTACGCCTGATTCGAAAGGAGTTCTCTCATGGCGCTGAAAGCGACTATTTATAAAGCTGTGGTCAATGTGGCGGATCTTGACCGTAACCAGTTTCTGGATGCGTCATTGACGCTGGCGCGTCACCCTTCTGAAACCCAGGAGCGCATGATGCTGCGCCTGCTGGCGTGGATTAAGTATGCCGACGAGCGTCTGCAATTTACCCGTGGTTTAAGCGCGGAAGATGAACCGGAAGCCTGGCTGCGCAACGATCATCTGGGTATCGATTTATGGATTGAGCTTGGCCTGCCGGATGAACGCCGGATCAAAAAGGCCTGCACCCAGTCTGCTGAAGTGGCGTTGTTTGCCTACAACCAGCGCGCGGCGGAGATCTGGTGGCAACAAAATAAAAATAAATGTGCGCAGTTCAAAAATCTTACCGTCTGGTATCTGGATGATGAACAGCTGGCGCAGCTGAGTGCGTTCGCCAGCCGGACGATGGCGCTACAGGCAACAATTCAGGACGGTGCCATCTGGCTTTCCGATTCTCAGAATAATCTGGAAATTCATCTCACGGCCTGGCAGCCCGCATCATGATTGTATTGTCCCGAAATGTCAGCATCCCTGATAACGAGCTGGAGATCACCGCTATCCGGGCCCAGGGCGCAGGGGGGCAGCACGTTAACAAGGCCTCAACGGCTATCCATTTGCGCTTTGACATTCGGGCCTCCAGCCTGCCAGAGTATTATAAAGAAAGCCTGCTTGCCGCCAGCCATCACCTGATCACCAGCGAGGGTGTGATAGTGATTAAAGCGCAGGAGTATCGCAGCCAGGAGCTTAACCGGGAAGCGGCAATTGCCCGGCTGGTCGCGGTCATCAAAGAGCTGACGGCTGTACAAAAAAGTCGCCGGGCAACACGTCCAACGCGGGCATCGAAAGAACGTCGGTTGTCATCGAAGGCGCAGAAATCCACCGTAAAATCACTGCGTGGCAAAGTCCGTCACCCATAATGTGATGAAAGGGATACCCTTTTTCATAAGGAAAGTATTGTGAAAAAAGCATTATTATCAGCGCTGGCCGTGACAAGCCTGTTTGCGCTTTTTGGCTGTAATAACCGTTCGGAAACGCAGGTACTACAGCCAACGCAAAATGAAGAATTAAAGCCGATGCAGCAAAGCTGGCGCGGCGTATTACCGTGTGCAGATTGCGAGGGCATCGAAACCTCTCTGTTCCTGCAAAAAGATGGCACCTGGGTCATGAACCAGCGTTACCAGGGGGCGAAAGAACCGTCTTCTTTTGCATCTTACGGAACATGGGCGCGTACGGCTGAGAAGCTGGTATTGACGGATACCACGGGCGATAAAACCTTCTTCCGCGCCAAAGGCGAGGGGATGGAGATGCTCGATCGCGAAGGCAATCCGATTGAATCCCAGTTCAACTACACGTTGGCCCCGGTGAAAGCGACCCTGCCAGCCACCCCAATGGCGATGCGAGGAATGTATTTCTACATGGCGGATGCGGCGATCTTCACTGACTGTGCAACCGGGAAGAAAGTCAGCGTGGCGAACAATGCCCAGCTGGAGCGAGACTATGCCGTCGCGCGCGGCAACGACAGTAAGCCAGTGTTGCTGACGGTTGAAGGGCATTTTACGCTGGAGCCAAACCCGGATAGCGGCGAGCTGGTGAAAACGCTGGTGGCTGATAAAGACGCGAAGTTTGCTGCGGGGAAAGACTGCGAAAGCAAATAAGATATAGCCATTAAAAAACCCCGCACTGGCGGGGTTTTTTGTTTCTTAACCTTTGATGGCTTTCACCAGGTAATCAAGAATATCGCCCGTCTTGATCATCTGTTTTTCGCCGTTGCGACGGTACTTGTATTCAATCTCGTCACTGTCGAGGTTACGGTCGCCAATGACGATGGTATGTGGAATACCGATCAGTTCCATGTCAGCAAACATCACGCCAGGACGCTCTTTACGGTCATCCATCAGCACGTCGAGACCTTTCGCGCTCAGCTCAGCGTAGAGTTTCTCAGCCAGCTCCTGCACGCGGTAAGACTTGTGCATGTTCATTGGCAGGATCGCTACCTGGAACGGCGCGATGTTATCCGGCCAGACGATTCCGCGTTCGTCATAGTTCTGCTCGATAGCGGCAGCAACAACGCGCGTTACGCCAATGCCGTAGCAGCCCATGGTCAGAACCTGGTTACGACCATCTTCGCCCTGAACGGCAGCGTTCATTGCGCGTGAGTACTTATCGCCCAGCTGGAAGATGTGGCCTACTTCGATACCGCGTTTGATCATCAGGGTACCCTTGCCGTCCGGGCTTGGATCGCCTGCGACCACGTTACGGATGTCAGCCACTTCCGGCGTCGCCACGTCCCGATCCCAGTTGATGCCGAAGTAGTGTTTACCGTCGATGTTTGCGCCCGCAGCGAAGTCGCTCATCGCCGCAACGGTGCGGTCAATGACCACCGGAACAGGCATGTTCACCGGGCCCAGAGAACCAGGACCTGCATTCACCACGGCGCGGATCTCCGCTTCCGTTGCGAAGGTCAGCGGGCTGGCAACCTGCGGCAGCTTCTCGGCTTTCACTTCGTTCAGCTCGTGATCGCCTCGTACCAGCAGGGCAACCAGTGGATAAGCGCTACCTTCAGCCGATTTCACCAGCAGGGTTTTCACGGTTTTTTCGATCGGCAGAGTAAACTGCTCAACCAGCTCGGCGATTGTTTTCGCGTTTGGCGTATCAACCAGCGTCATCTCTTGCGTTGCCGCGCCGCGTGGTTCTTTTGGTGCCAGCGCCTCTGCAAATTCGATGTTCGCGGCGTAATCAGAGGAGTCAGAGAAGATCACATCGTCTTCGCCGCTCTGCGCCAGAACCTGGAATTCATGGGAGGCGCTACCGCCGATTGAACCGGTATCAGCCTGTACAGCACGGAAATCCAGCCCCATGCGGGAGAAGATTTTACTGTAGGCCGCGTACATTTTGTCGTAGGTCTCTTGCAGCGATTCCTGAGAAGTATGGAAAGAGTAAGCATCTTTCATCAGGAACTCGCGAGAACGCATGACGCCAAAGCGTGGACGCACTTCGTCACGGAACTTGGTCTGGATCTGGAAGAAGTTCAGCGGCAGCTGTTTGTAAGAGCTCAGCTCGTTACGGATCAGATCGGTGATCACTTCTTCATGCGTTGGGCCGAGGACGAATGGACGATCGCCACGATCGGCAATACGCAGCAGTTCAGGACCGTACTGCTCCCAGCGACCGCTCTCCTGCCACAGTTCAGAGGGCTGAACGACCGGCATTAACACCTCGATAGCACCGGCGTTGTTCATCTCTTCACGCACGATGTTTTCGACTTTTTTCAGGACGCGCACGCCGGTCGGCAGCCAGGTGTATAACCCGGAGGCCAGCTTGCGGATCATCCCGGCGCGCAGCATCAGCTGGTGGCTGATCACCTCGGCGTCGGCAGGTGTCTCCTTCAGAGTGGAGAGCAGATATTGGCTAGTACGCATGTTGTTACGGTTCCATTTCGACGATTGGAACAGGCTGAAACACCAGCCTGACACAAAAAAAGTGGTTTAGTTTACCAGTGTGGCAAAGATGCCAAAAGAGAGGAGAACAAAATTACCTGGGTTCCAGGGCAAACACTTCAAAACCCGCCGCAGTCACGCGCCAGCGCACGTTAAAGTCCAGCAGCCAGACGGCGTACGTTTTCCCGGCTTCCTCTTCTTTGCGGTAGGCGGGACGGGGGTCCTGCGCCAGCACTTCAACGATAAAGTCACGCAGACGTGGATAACGCTTTTCCAGCTCGCTGATTTGCGTCGTTATTTCAGATGTGAAGTGAACCGGCATATCTGCCTGCGGTGCGTCCTGAGCATAGCTTGCCCGGGCATCCGGCAGCGCTTCGGCGAAGGGCAGGTAAGGCTTAATATCTATGACCGGTGTGCCATCAACCAGGTCAAGGCTACCTAACTCCAGGATCACCTGATCTCTCTGACAACGTATGCCTTTCAGCTCGACCAGCGACATTCCGATGGGGTTGGGACGAAAGGTTGAGCGGGTGGCAAAGACCCCCATTCTGGCATTTCCGCCCAGACGAGGAGGACGCACAGTGGGACGCCAGCCGCCTTCCATGGTCTGGTGAAACACAAAGACCACCCATAAATGGCTGAACGCCTCAAGCCCGCGCACTGCATCGGCCTGGTTATACGGCGCGACAAGATGAAGCTCGCCGCCGCCGTGAATGACCAGACCCGGCTGACGCGGCACGGCGAACTTTTCTTTATAAGGGGAGCGGATAACGCCTATCTGCTCGAACTGAAATGAACTCATTTCGCCGTAATGTTAAGCGCAGAACCGATACATACCGCCTGACGATAGCAACCTGGTGTGCCGCTGGTGACTTCACAGCTGTGCAGCAACACCGCGTTGGCTTTCATTTTCGACGCGTTGATTTGCATACGCTTGCGGGCTGTCGGAATATTGGGTGGAGAGTCCTGATTCGTTGCCTGGCAGGATTCGCCGCTCACTTCGCCCAGTTCACGGAATGGCTTACCGACCAGCTCGTCGGCTTTGGTAATAATACGTACCGGCGCAGCGCGAGGCGCTTTCGGTTTTGCTGGCTCCGCTTTTGGCGGGGTTGCAGTGCTTTGAACAGGTTCAACAGGAGATCTGCTTAGCATAGAACAGCCGCTCAGCATCAGTGCTAAAAGACAGATCGGTAAAGCACGCATAATAATTCCTCAGTGGATAATCAAAACGTCAGATATTGAAGCAGTTGACCGCACAAATGACAAGACGGGCAAATGCCCGTCTTGATGATATTACACTGCCGGGAGATTACCAGCCTTTAACCGCGCCGCCGTTAAACACCTTATTGGCTTCCTGGTACACTTCTTCAGACTGATATGACTGTATGAATTTCTTCACATTCTCCGCGTCTTTGTTGTCTTCGCGAGTCACGATCAGGTTGACGTACGGGGAATCTTTATCTTCAACGAAGATGCCATCTTTCGCTGGGGTCAGGCCGATCTGGCTGGCGTAAGTGGTGTTGATCACGGCCAGGGCGATCTGCGCATCGTCCAGAGAACGTGGCAGCTGTGGTGCTTCCAGCTCAACAATTTTCAGATTTTTCGGGTTTTCGGTTACGTCCAGAACGGTCGGTAACAGGCCAACGCCTTCTTTCAGTTTAATCAGGCCCACTTTCTGTAGCAGAAGCAGGGAACGGCCAAGGTTGGTTGGGTCGTTAGGGACGGCAACCTGTGAACCCGGCTGGAGTTCATCCAGAGATTTAATTTTCTTGGAGTAGCCGGCAATCGGGTAAACGAAGGTGTTACCGACAGCAACCAGTTTGTAGCCGCGATCTTTGATCTGCTGATCCAGGTACGGTTTATGCTGGAAGGCGTTAGCGTCAATGTCGCCTTTGCTCAGCGCTTCGTTCGGCAGAACGTAATCGTTGAAGGTCACCAGTTCAACGTCCAGGCCATATTTCTCTTTAGCGATTTTCTGCGCGGCCTCAGCAACCTGCTGTTCTGCACCGACGATAACGCCTACTTTGATGTGGTTTGGATCTTTTTCGTCCTGACCGCAACCCACCAGTGCCAGCGAGCCAATCAGTGCGCCTACTGCTGCGAAGGTCTTAAATTTAAACGCCATGTTATATCCTTAACTCGTCGAGTTTGTGTTGTTTGTAACGTTATTTATGCGTAACAGCCCGGACGATACGATCGCCAGAGAATTGAATTAAGTAAACCAGCACAACCAGCAATACCAGAACGGTATTCATTACGGTAGCGTTATAGCCAATATAGCCGTACTGATATCCAATCTGGCCTAAACCGCCAGCACCTACGGCGCCGCCCATTGCGGAATAACCGACCAGCGTGATAAGCGTGATGGTTGCTGCGTTCACCAGCCCAGGCAGCGCCTCTGGCAGCAGAACTTTGCGAACGATCTGCATTGGTGTTGCACCCATCGCGCGGGAAGCTTCAATCAGGCCTGTTGGGATTTCCAGCAGGGCGTTTTCCACCATACGGGCGATAAACGGTGCCGCGCCTACTGTCAGCGGGACAATTGCCGCCTGCAAACCAATCGACGTCCCGACGATCACGCGAGTAAACGGAATCATCCACACCAGCAGAATAATGAACGGAATAGACCGGAAAATGTTCACCAGCGCAGAGAGCGTGCGATACAGCTTCGCGTTTTCAATAATTTGACCCGGGCGCGTGACGTACAGCAACACGCCGACCGGCAGCCCAATCACAAAACCAAAGAAGCCCGATACGAAGGTCATTGCCAGCGTTTCCCAAACGCCGCGAACCAGTAGCCACATCATCGGCTCAGACATAACCCAGTACCTCTACTTTTACGTGATGTTCTTGCAGCCAGGCAATTGCCGCCTGGGTTTCTTCCTGTGTGCCGTGCATTTCCGTCAGCATAATGCCGAACTTCACGCCACCGGCGTAATCCATCTGCGCGCTAATAATGTTGTTATTAACGTTAAAGCGACGCGCGGTTTCGGAAAGCAGCGGTGCGTCAACGGACTGACCCGTAAACTCCATGCGCAGCATTGGAACGCTGTCTGCAACGGCTTCTGTTTTCAGTCGTTCCAGATAATCTTCCGGAATATCAAGATGCAGTGTGGACTGAATGAACTGCTGAGCCAGCGGCGTTTTCGGGTGCGAGAAGACTTCGCTCACCGTGTCCTGCTCAATCAGCTCACCGTTGCTGATGACTGCTACACAGTCGCAGATACGTTTCACTACATCCATTTCATGCGTAATAAGGAGGATAGTCAGGCCCAGACGACGGTTAATGTCTTTTAACAGTTCCAGAATAGAGCGCGTGGTAGCCGGATCTAATGCGCTGGTGGCTTCATCGCACAGCAGCACTTTTGGGTTGCTTGCCAGCGCGCGAGCGATTGCTACTCGCTGTTTTTGCCCGCCGGACAAATTTGCCGGGTAGCTGTCATGTTTATCACCCAGACCAACCAGATCGAGCAGTTCGGTGACGCGACGCGTAATTTCTTCTTTTGGTGTGTTATCCAGCTCCAGGGGTAACGCAACGTTACCGAAAACGGTGCGTGAGGCCAGCAGGTTAAAGTGCTGGAAAATCATGCCAATCTGGCGACGCGCTTTGGTGAGTTCTTTTTCTGAGAGAGCGGTAAGCTCCTGGCCGCCAACTTCTACGCTGCCCTGGGTTGGGCGCTCAAGCAGGTTAACACAACGGATCAGCGTACTTTTACCTGCACCCGATGCGCCAATGACGCCATAAATCTGACCAGCAGGAACATGCAGGCTGACGTTGTTCAGCGCCTGAATGGTTCGGTTCCCCTGCTGGAACACTTTGGTGATATTGGAAAGTTTAATCATTAGATTATTTTTATCGTAAGTAAGTTAGCCGTGGCATTTTCTTCTGCCAGATACGGGGAATGACCGTAAACAAAATGGATGTTAAGGCATCCAGACGTCTAAATCAATCCACCTCTTTGCGATGAGCACTTTATTGCGCTGCGATTCATGAGATACTAGCTGAACAAGCCTTTTTCAGGAGCAAACCGGTGGCAAAATCTGTACCCGCAATTTTTCTCGATCGTGACGGCACTATTAATGTGGATCACGGTTACGTCCATGAGATTGATGAGTTCGAATTTATCGAGGGCGTAATAGATGCCATGCGCCAGTTGAAAGAGATGGGCTATGCGCTGGTGGTGGTAACTAACCAGTCCGGTATCGCCCGGGGTAAATTTACCGAAGCGCAGTTCGAGACGCTGACGGAATGGATGGACTGGTCTCTGGCCGATCGCGGCGTCGATCTTGATGGCATCTATTATTGTCCGCATCACCCGCAGGGAAGTGTAGAGGCGTATCGTCAGACCTGCGATTGCCGTAAGCCACACCCGGGCATGTTTATCTCTGCACAGGAATTCCTGCACATTGATATGGCCGCATCTTATATGGTGGGCGATAAACTGGAAGATATGCAGGCAGCAACGGCGGCAGGTGTAGGTACCAAAGTATTAGTGCGTACCGGTAAACCGGTCACCCCAGAAGCAGAAAATGCAGCCGACTGGGTGATAACTAGTCTGGCAGAACTGCCAAAAGAGATTAAAAAGCACCAAAAATAGGCGTTTTGGCGAAAAGGTGAGCGGTTGAAATAAAAATGCATTTTTCCGCTTGTCATTCCTCGGCGGCTCCCTATAATGCGCCTCCATCGACACGGCGGATGTGAATCACTTCACAAACAACCCGGTCGGCTGAAGAGAAAAAATCCTGAAAATCAGGGTTGACTCTGAAAGAGGAAAGCGTAATATACGCCACCTCGCGACAGAGCGCTGAAGCGCGTCGCAACTGCTCTTTAACAATTTATCAGACAATCTGTGTGGGCACTCAAAGTGACATGGATTCTTAATGTCCTCGGACGAAAAATGAATACCAAGTCTCAACGAGTGAACACGTAATTCATTACGAAGTTTAATTCATTGAGCATCAAACTTTTAAATTGAAGAGTTTGATCATGGCTCAGATTGAACGCTGGCGGCAGGCCTAACACATGCAAGTCGAACGGTAACAGGAAGCAGCTTGCTGCTTTGCTGACGAGTGGCGGACGGGTGAGTAATGTCTGGGAAACTGCCTGATGGAGGGGGATAACTACTGGAAACGGTAGCTAATACCGCATAACGTCGCAAGACCAAAGAGGGGGACCTTCGGGCCTCTTGCCATCAGATGTGCCCAGATGGGATTAGCTAGTAGGTGGGGTAACGGCTCACCTAGGCGACGATCCCTAGCTGGTCTGAGAGGATGACCAGCCACACTGGAACTGAGACACGGTCCAGACTCCTACGGGAGGCAGCAGTGGGGAATATTGCACAATGGGCGCAAGCCTGATGCAGCCATGCCGCGTGTATGAAGAAGGCCTTCGGGTTGTAAAGTACTTTCAGCGGGGAGGAAGGTGTTGAGGTTAATAACCTCAGCAATTGACGTTACCCGCAGAAGAAGCACCGGCTAACTCCGTGCCAGCAGCCGCGGTAATACGGAGGGTGCAAGCGTTAATCGGAATTACTGGGCGTAAAGCGCACGCAGGCGGTCTGTCAAGTCGGATGTGAAATCCCCGGGCTCAACCTGGGAACTGCATTCGAAACTGGCAGGCTAGAGTCTTGTAGAGGGGGGTAGAATTCCAGGTGTAGCGGTGAAATGCGTAGAGATCTGGAGGAATACCGGTGGCGAAGGCGGCCCCCTGGACAAAGACTGACGCTCAGGTGCGAAAGCGTGGGGAGCAAACAGGATTAGATACCCTGGTAGTCCACGCCGTAAACGATGTCGACTTGGAGGTTGTGCCCTTGAGGCGTGGCTTCCGGAGCTAACGCGTTAAGTCGACCGCCTGGGGAGTACGGCCGCAAGGTTAAAACTCAAATGAATTGACGGGGGCCCGCACAAGCGGTGGAGCATGTGGTTTAATTCGATGCAACGCGAAGAACCTTACCTACTCTTGACATCCAGAGAACTTTCCAGAGATGGATTGGTGCCTTCGGGAACTCTGAGACAGGTGCTGCATGGCTGTCGTCAGCTCGTGTTGTGAAATGTTGGGTTAAGTCCCGCAACGAGCGCAACCCTTATCCTTTGTTGCCAGCGGTTAGGCCGGGAACTCAAAGGAGACTGCCAGTGATAAACTGGAGGAAGGTGGGGATGACGTCAAGTCATCATGGCCCTTACGAGTAGGGCTACACACGTGCTACAATGGCGCATACAAAGAGAAGCGACCTCGCGAGAGCAAGCGGACCTCATAAAGTGCGTCGTAGTCCGGATTGGAGTCTGCAACTCGACTCCATGAAGTCGGAATCGCTAGTAATCGTGGATCAGAATGCCACGGTGAATACGTTCCCGGGCCTTGTACACACCGCCCGTCACACCATGGGAGTGGGTTGCAAAAGAAGTAGGTAGCTTAACCTTCGGGAGGGCGCTTACCACTTTGTGATTCATGACTGGGGTGAAGTCGTAACAAGGTAACCGTAGGGGAACCTGCGGTTGGATCACCTCCTTACCTTAAAGAACCTGCCTTTGCAGTGCTCACACAGATTGTCTGATGAAAAACAGCAGTAAAAAACCTCTACAGGCTTGTAGCTCAGGTGGTTAGAGCGCACCCCTGATAAGGGTGAGGTCGGTGGTTCAAGTCCACTCAGGCCTACCAAATTTTTGCTGATGCTGCGTTGCGGCGACACTCACATACCTGAGTATGATTCGTGTCACCACGCCTTGCCTCAACAAAAATTACCGGTACAGAGGTGACTACGATGGGGCTATAGCTCAGCTGGGAGAGCGCCTGCCTTGCACGCAGGAGGTCTGCGGTTCGATCCCGCATAGCTCCACCATCTTTTACTGCGAACACAAGAAAACTTCAGAGTGAACCTGAAAAGGTGCACTGCGAAGTTTTGCTCTTTAAAAATCTGGATCAAGCTGAAAATTGAAACGACACACAGCTCATGTGTGTTCGAGTCTCTCAAATTTTCGCAACCATGAAGTGAAACATCTTCGGGTTGTGAGGTTAAGCGACTAAGCGTACACGGTGGATGCCCTGGCAGTCAGAGGCGATGAAGGACGTGCTAATCTGCGAAAAGCGCCGGCGAGGTGATATGAACCCTTGACCCGGCGATGTCCGAATGGGGAAACCCAGTGTGTTTCGACACACTATCGTTAACTGAATACATAGGTTAACGAGGCGAACCGGGGGAACTGAAACATCTAAGTACCCCGAGGAAAAGAAATCAACCGAGATTCCCCCAGTAGCGGCGAGCGAACGGGGAGCAGCCCGGAGTCTGAATCAGCTTGTGTGTTAGTGGAACGGTCTGGAAAGTCCGACGGTACAGGGTGATAGTCCCGTACACGAAAATGCACAGGTTGTGAACTCGAAGAGTAGGGCGGGACACGTGGTATCCTGTCTGAATATGGGGGGACCATCCTCCAAGGCTAAATACTCCTGACTGACCGATAGTGAACCAGTACCGTGAGGGAAAGGCGAAAAGAACCCCGGCGAGGGGAGTGAAAAAGAACCTGAAACCGTGTACGTACAAGCAGTGGGAGCCTCTTTATGGGGTGACTGCGTACCTTTTGTATAATGGGTCAGCGACTTATATTCTGTAGCAAGGTTAACCGTATAGGGGAGCCGAAGGGAAACCGAGTCTTAACTGGGCGTTAAGTTGCAGGGTATAGACCCGAAACCCGGTGATCTAGCCATGGGCAGGTTGAAGGTTGGGTAACACTAACTGGAGGACCGAACCGACTAATGTTGAAAAATTAGCGGATGACCTGTGGCTGGGGGTGAAAGGCCAATCAAACCGGGAGATAGCTGGTTCTCCCCGAAAGCTATTTAGGTAGCGCCTCGTGAACTCATCTTCGGGGGTAGAGCACTGTTTCGGCTAGGGGGCCATCCCGGCTTACCAACCCGATGCAAACTACGAATACCGAAGAATGTTATCACGGGAGACACACGGCGGGTGCTAACGTCCGTCGTGAAGAGGGAAACAACCCAGACCGCCAGCTAAGGTCCCAAAGTCATGGTTAAGTGGGAAACGATGTGGGAAGGCACAGACAGCCAGGATGTTGGCTTAGAAGCAGCCATCATTTAAAGAAAGCGTAATAGCTCACTGGTCGAGTCGGCCTGCGCGGAAGATGTAACGGGGCTAAACCATGCACCGAAGCTGCGGCAGCGACACTTATGTGTTGTTGGGTAGGGGAGCGTTCTGTAAGCCGTTGAAGGTGTGCTGTGAGGCATGCTGGAGGTATCAGAAGTGCGAATGCTGACATAAGTAACGATAAAGCGGGTGAAAAGCCCGCTCGCCGGAAGACCAAGGGTTCCTGTCCAACGTTAATCGGGGCAGGGTGAGTCGACCCCTAAGGCGAGGCCGAAAGGCGTAGTCGATGGGAAACAGGTTAATATTCCTGTACTTGGTGTTACTGCGAAGGGGGGACGGAGAAGGCTATGTCAGCCGGGCGACGGTTGTCCCGGTTTAAGCATGTAGGCGGAGGTTCCAGGTAAATCCGGTACCTTATTAACGCTGAGGTGTGATGACGAGGCACTACGGTGCTGAAGTGATAAATGCCCTGCTTCCAGGAAAAGCCTCTAAGCATCAGGTAACACGAAATCGTACCCCAAACCGACACAGGTGGTCAGGTAGAGAATACCAAGGCGCTTGAGAGAACTCGGGTGAAGGAACTAG
>NZ_KI535608.1:0-19689 GCF_000492855.1 Enterobacter sp. MGH 38
TACCCTGGTAGTCCACGCCGTAAACGATGTCGACTTGGAGGTTGTGCCCTTGAGGCGTGGCTTCCGGAGCTAACGCGTTAAGTCGACCGCCTGGGGAGTACGGCCGCAAGGTTAAAACTCAAATGAATTGACGGGGGCCCGCACAAGCGGTGGAGCATGTGGTTTAATTCGATGCAACGCGAAGAACCTTACCTACTCTTGACATCCAGAGAACTTTCCAGAGATGGATTGGTGCCTTCGGGAACTCTGAGACAGGTGCTGCATGGCTGTCGTCAGCTCGTGTTGTGAAATGTTGGGTTAAGTCCCGCAACGAGCGCAACCCTTATCCTTTGTTGCCAGCGGTCCGGCCGGGAACTCAAAGGAGACTGCCAGTGATAAACTGGAGGAAGGTGGGGATGACGTCAAGTCATCATGGCCCTTACGAGTAGGGCTACACACGTGCTACAATGGCGCATACAAAGAGAAGCGACCTCGCGAGAGCAAGCGGACCTCATAAAGTGCGTCGTAGTCCGGATTGGAGTCTGCAACTCGACTCCATGAAGTCGGAATCGCTAGTAATCGTGGATCAGAATGCCACGGTGAATACGTTCCCGGGCCTTGTACACACCGCCCGTCACACCATGGGAGTGGGTTGCAAAAGAAGTAGGTAGCTTAACCTTCGGGAGGGCGCTTACCACTTTGTGATTCATGACTGGGGTGAAGTCGTAACAAGGTAACCGTAGGGGAACCTGCGGTTGGATCACCTCCTTACCTTAAAGAACCTGCCTTTGCAGTGCTCACACAGATTGTCTGATGAAAAACAGCAGTAAAAAACCTCTACAGGCTTGTAGCTCAGGTGGTTAGAGCGCACCCCTGATAAGGGTGAGGTCGGTGGTTCAAGTCCACTCAGGCCTACCAAATTTTTGCTGATGCTGCGTTGCGGCGACACTCACATACCTGAGTATGCTTCGTGTCACCACGCCTTGCCTCAACAAAAATTACCGGTACAGAGGTGACTACGATGGGGCTATAGCTCAGCTGGGAGAGCGCCTGCCTTGCACGCAGGAGGTCTGCGGTTCGATCCCGCATAGCTCCACCATCTTTTACTGCGAACACAAGAAAACTTCAGAGTGAACCTGAAAAGGTGCACTGCGAAGTTTTGCTCTTTAAAAATCTGGATCAAGCTGAAAATTGAAACGACACACAGCTCATGTGTGTTCGAGTCTCTCAAATTTTCGCAATCAGAAGTGAAACATCTTCGGGTTGTGAGGTTAAGCGACTAAGCGTACACGGTGGATGCCCTGGCAGTCAGAGGCGATGAAGGACGTGCTAATCTGCGAAAAGCGCCGGCGAGGTGATATGAACCCTTGACCCGGCGATGTCCGAATGGGGAAACCCAGTGTGTTCCGACACACTATCGTTAACTGAATACATAGGTTAACGAGGCGAACCGGGGGAACTGAAACATCTAAGTACCCCGAGGAAAAGAAATCAACCGAGATTCCCCCAGTAGCGGCGAGCGAACGGGGAGCAGCCCGGAGTCTGAATCAGCTTGTGTGTTAGTGGAACGGTCTGGAAAGTCCGACGGTACAGGGTGATAGTCCCGTACACGAAAGCACACAGGCTGTGAACTCGAAGAGTAGGGCGGGACACGTGGTATCCTGTCTGAATATGGGGGGACCATCCTCCAAGGCTAAATACTCCTGACTGACCGATAGTGAACCAGTACCGTGAGGGAAAGGCGAAAAGAACCCCGGCGAGGGGAGTGAAAAAGAACCTGAAACCGTGTACGTACAAGCAGTGGGAGCCTCTTTATGGGGTGACTGCGTACCTTTTGTATAATGGGTCAGCGACTTATATTCTGTAGCAAGGTTAACCGTATAGGGGAGCCGAAGGGAAACCGAGTCTTAACTGGGCGTTAAGTTGCAGGGTATAGACCCGAAACCCGGTGATCTAGCCATGGGCAGGTTGAAGGTTGGGTAACACTAACTGGAGGACCGAACCGACTAATGTTGAAAAATTAGCGGATGACCTGTGGCTGGGGGTGAAAGGCCAATCAAACCGGGAGATAGCTGGTTCTCCCCGAAAGCTATTTAGGTAGCGCCTCGTGAACTCATCTTCGGGGGTAGAGCACTGTTTCGGCTAGGGGGCCATCCCGGCTTACCAACCCGATGCAAACTACGAATACCGAAGAATGTTATCACGGGAGACACACGGCGGGTGCTAACGTCCGTCGTGAAGAGGGAAACAACCCAGACCGCCAGCTAAGGTCCCAAAGTCATGGTTAAGTGGGAAACGATGTGGGAAGGCACAGACAGCCAGGATGTTGGCTTAGAAGCAGCCATCATTTAAAGAAAGCGTAATAGCTCACTGGTCGAGTCGGCCTGCGCGGAAGATGTAACGGGGCTAAACCATGCACCGAAGCTGCGGCAGCGACACTATGTGTTGTTGGGTAGGGGAGCGTTCTGTAAGCCGTTGAAGGTGTGCTGTGAGGCATGCTGGAGGTATCAGAAGTGCGAATGCTGACATAAGTAACGATAAAGCGGGTGAAAAGCCCGCTCGCCGGAAGACCAAGGGTTCCTGTCCAACGTTAATCGGGGCAGGGTGAGTCGACCCCTAAGGCGAGGCCGAAAGGCGTAGTCGATGGGAAACAGGTTAATATTCCTGTACTTGGTGTTACTGCGAAGGGGGGACGGAGAAGGCTATGTCAGCCGGGCGACGGTTGTCCCGGTTTAAGCATGTAGGCGGAGGTTCCAGGTAAATCCGGTACCTTTTAACGCTGAGGTGTGATGACGAGGCACTACGGTGCTGAAGTGATAAATGCCCTGCTTCCAGGAAAAGCCTCTAAGCATCAGGTAACACGAAATCGTACCCCAAACCGACACAGGTGGTCAGGTAGAGAATACCAAGGCGCTTGAGAGAACTCGGGTGAAGGAACTAGGCAAAATGGTGCCGTAACTTCGGGAGAAGGCACGCTGATAGGTAGGTGAAGTCCCTGCGGACGGAGCTGAAATCAGTCGAAGATACCAGCTGGCTGCAACTGTTTATTAAAAACACAGCACTGTGCAAACACGAAAGTGGACGTATACGGTGTGACGCCTGCCCGGTGCCGGAAGGTTAATTGATGGGGTTAGCGGCAACGCGAAGCTCTTGATCGAAGCCCCGGTAAACGGCGGCCGTAACTATAACGGTCCTAAGGTAGCGAAATTCCTTGTCGGGTAAGTTCCGACCTGCACGAATGGCGTAATGATGGCCAGGCTGTCTCCACCCGAGACTCAGTGAAATTGAACTCGCTGTGAAGATGCAGTGTACCCGCGGCAAGACGGAAAGACCCCGTGAACCTTTACTATAGCTTGACACTGAACACTGGTCCTTGATGTGTAGGATAGGTGGGAGGCTTTGAAGCGTGGACGCCAGTCTGCGTGGAGCCATCCTTGAAATACCACCCTTTAATGGCTGGTGTTCTAACGTAGACCCGTGATCCGGGTTGCGGACAGTGTCTGGTGGGTAGTTTGACTGGGGCGGTCTCCTCCCAAAGAGTAACGGAGGAGCACGAAGGTTGGCTAATCCTGGTCGGACATCAGGAGGTTAGTGCAATGGCATAAGCCAGCTTGACTGCGAGCGTGACGGCGCGAGCAGGTGCGAAAGCAGGTCATAGTGATCCGGTGGTTCTGAATGGAAGGGCCATCGCTCAACGGATAAAAGGTACTCCGGGGATAACAGGCTGATACCGCCCAAGAGTTCATATCGACGGCGGTGTTTGGCACCTCGATGTCGGCTCATCACATCCTGGGGCTGAAGTAGGTCCCAAGGGTATGGCTGTTCGCCATTTAAAGTGGTACGCGAGCTGGGTTTAGAACGTCGTGAGACAGTTCGGTCCCTATCTGCCGTGGGCGCTGGAGAATTGAGGGGGGCTGCTCCTAGTACGAGAGGACCGGAGTGGACGCATCACTGGTGTTCGGGTTGTCATGCCAATGGCACTGCCCGGTAGCTAAATGCGGAAGAGATAAGTGCTGAAAGCATCTAAGCACGAAACTTGCCCCGAGATGAGTTCTCCCTGAGACTTTAAGTCTCCTGAAGGAACGTTGAAGACGACGACGTTGATAGGTCGGGTGTGTAAGCGCAGCGATGCGTTGAGCTAACCGATACTAATGAACCGTGAGGCTTAACCTTACAACGCCGAAGATGTTTTGGCGAACGAGAGACAGACACGATTTTCAGCTTAGATTCAGAGTCCTAAGGATTTTGCGCTGAGACAAGGCGGCAAACGAAGGAAAGGAAGGAGCATACTGAGGTATGTGACTGACTTTACGAGAGCAGCCAACGCAGTATCAGTGCGAAAGACACAGGACAGAGCACAAGAATTTGCCTGGCGGCTTTAGCGCGGTGGTCCCACCTGACCCCATGCCGAACTCAGAAGTGAAACGCCGTAGCGCCGATGGTAGTGTGGGGTCTCCCCATGTGAGAGTAGGGAACTGCCAGGCATCAAATTAAGTAGTAAGCCGGTGCATTAATCCGGTGGTTACAGAAGTATTCGGTGGAGCGGTAGTTCAGTCGGTTAGAATACCTGCCTGTCACGCAGGGGGTCGCGGGTTCGAGTCCCGTCCGTTCCGCCACTTATTAAAAGCCCTGAGCTAACGCTCAGGGCTTTTTTCTTATCTGTCATTTGATTGTTGCGAAATTAGCAAAAATCCTCTGCGTTTTACGATCTTTTTCGTCATAACAACTACAGCGATAATCTTCCTCAGTTTACGAACATAACGATTGAGGAATCATATGACTATCCCTGCACTGGGTCTGGGCACTTTTCGCCTGAAAGACGATGTTGTTATTGCATCTGTTAAAACCGCACTCGAGTTGGGCTATCGTGCTATTGATACGGCGCAGATTTATGATAACGAAGCTGCCGTAGGCCAGGCCATCGAAGAGAGTGGCGTACCGCGCGACGAACTTTTCGTCACCACTAAAATCTGGATTGAGAATCTCAGCAAAGACAAGCTGATCCCAAGCCTGAAGGAAAGTCTGAAAAAGCTGCGTACTGATTATGTTGATCTGACGCTGATCCACTGGCCATCTCCTGATGATGCCGTCTCTGTGGAAGAGTTTATGCAAGCGCTGCTGGAAGCAAAAGAGCAAGGCTTAACGCGTGAAATTGGCATCTCTAACTTCACCATCCCGTTGATGGAAAGGGCCATCGCCGCAGTGGGTAAAGAGAATATTGCCACCAACCAAATTGAACTCTCTCCTTACCTGCAAAACCGCAAAGTCGTGGACTGGGCGAAACAGCATAGTATTCACATCACCTCGTACATGACGCTGGCATATGGTAAGGCGCTGAAAGATGAAGTGATTGCGCGCATCGCTGAGAAACACAATGCGACAGCCGCACAGGTGATCCTGGCATGGGCGATGGGTGAGGGCTATGCCGTGATCCCGTCTTCAACCAAACGTGAAAACCTGGCAAGTAACCTGTTAGCGCGGGATCTCCAGCTTGATGATGAAGATAAAAACGCGATCGCTGCACTGGAATGCAACGATCGTCTTGTCAGCCCGGAAGGGTTAGCACCAGACTGGGATTAATAAAAACCCTCCCTCTGTACCTTTAAACCCTCACACAGCTCCTCCGGGAGCTGTTTTTATATGTTCGCTAAGGAAGTCGATAAAAGCGCGTATGCGCGTACTTACCGCTCTGTCACTGTAATACACTGCGCTAAAAGGCATCTCTACAGGTAAGCGTTTGTCAGCCATCAGTTCTACAAGCTGACCCGCAGCTATTTCCTTATCAATCATATAGTCTGATAAACAGGCGATCCCATTTCCTTCAAGACAAAGCTGTTTCAGCGTTTCTCCGCTATTAGACGAAAGTCCGCAGGTGATCTCATGAAGTTGTCCGTCATGACAGGCTACGGGCCAGGTGTTCAGCGAGACAGGTTCCGTAAAGCCCAGGCACAGGTGCTGCTTCAGCTCCTCAACGGTCTCCGGTTTGCCATGCTCTGCAATATATTGCGGTGACGCGATAATTTTGCGATAGCTGGTGAACAGAGGGCGAGCGCGTAAGCTTGAATCCGTCAGGGTTCCGGCGCGGATCGCCACATCCACTTTACGCTCAATAAGATTGATAAACGTTTCCGAGGAGACCAGAGACAGGGTCATCTCCGGGTAGCGCTCACGAAAGGGCTTAATCAGCGGCATCAAAAAATGAAGCACGACCGGCGTAGCCGCATCGATGCGCAGCAATCCGCGCGGGGTGCTGCGCGATTCCATTATTTCCGTTTCTGCCGCCGCCATCTCCTGCAAAACGGACTGCACGCGTCGAAAATAACGTTCACCTTCTTCCGTCAGGCTGAGCTGCCGCGTTGTCCTATTAAGCAGACTCACTCCGAGCTTCATCTCCAGCTTTTTCACCGAGCGGCTAATGGCGGAGTTCGCCTGCCCGAGCTGTTCGGCCGCACGGCTGAAGCTGCCGCTTTCAACAACGGCAACAAAGATAGTCAGTTCTTCCGATGTGGCTTTCATTATTGCATCATCCGCAAAATTCTATTGAGATTCTAACCATTTTTGTTATTTAAACACTGGCGCATACTGCCTGTCATCTTAATCCTGAAGAGACGGAGTATTTATGCCACTGGCGCTTCTTGCCCTGACGATCAGTGCCTTCGCAATTGGCACGACCGAATTTGTTATTGTAGGACTTGTTCCCACCATTGCTGAACAACTCGCCATTTCGCTGCCTTCTGCCGGGCTGCTGGTATCTATTTACGCGTTAGGCGTCGCTGTTGGGGCGCCTGTGCTGACCGCATTGACTGGGCGCTTTGCGCGTAAAAAACTGTTAGTTGCCCTGATGGTGCTCTTCACCGCCGGCAATATTCTGGCGTGGCAGGCTCCGGACTACACCACTCTGGTCATCGCCCGTTTGCTGACTGGCCTCGCGCACGGTGTCTTCTTCTCCATCGGTTCCACGATTGCAACCAGCCTGGTGCCAAAAGAGAAAGCGGCGTCAGCCATTGCGATTATGTTTGGCGGCTTAACCGTTGCGCTGGTCACCGGCGTGCCGTTAGGAACGTTTATTGGGCAACATTTTGGCTGGCGAGAAACCTTCCTCGCGGTATCGCTGTTGGGCGTGATTGCTCTGGTAGCCAGCCTGCTGCTGGTACCCTCCAGTATTCCGGGGCGCGCGACCGCCAGCCTGAGCGATCAGGTTAAGGTTCTCACACACCCGCGCCTGCTGCTGATCTATGCCGTTACGGCTCTGGGTTATGGAGGTGTGTTCACTGCGTTCACTTTCCTTGCACCGATGATGCAGGAACTGGCTGGTTTTTCTCCGGGCGCAGTGAGCTGGATTTTACTGGGCTACGGTATCTCCGTCGCAATCGGCAATATCTGGGGCGGCAAACTTGCGGATAAGCATGGTGCGGTACCGGCGCTGAAATTCATTTTCGCCGCGCTGGTTGTCCTGCTGATGATTTTCCAGTTCACCGCGTCGATACAATACGCCGCGCTGGTAACCGTGTTGGTTATGGGAATATTCGCGTTTGGTAACGTACCGGGATTGCAGGTCTATGTTGTACAGAAAGCCGAACGCTATACGCCCAATGCGGTGGATGTCGCATCCGGCCTGAATATCGCCGCATTCAATATCGGCATCGCACTCGGATCGGTTATCGGCGGGCAGACGGTTGAACACGTTGGATTAACCCAAACGCCATGGATTGGTGCGGTAATTGTGCTTGTCGCTTTCCTCCTTATTGGTCTGAGTGGACGGCTTGATAAACCCGCTCGTGTCGCGCTTGGGTAAGTATCAGTAAGTGCTTGCTTACAAAACTGGAAAGCGGTTTCTCAGTAATTGCGTTGAAAGTGTGACCTAAAATCCCTATAACATTAGAACCAGTCCGTTTTCCGGGCTGGTTCATGTTACAGAGGCCGTTTCCAAAAGTGCGAAAAAATACCTATGCCATGCGTTATGTTGCCGGAATGCCCGCGGAGAGGATCTTGCCTCCGGGGTCGTTTGCGAGCCTGGGTCAGGCATTACCAGCGGGTACGCCATTAAGCAGTGACGAAAAAATTCGCGTACTGGTGTGGAACATCTTTAAACAACAGCGTGCGGAGTGGTTATCCGTACTTCAAAATTTTGGTAAAGATGCGCATCTGGTTCTGTTACAGGAGGCGCAAACCACGCCTGAGCTGGTCAGGTTTGCAACGACAAACTATCTTGCAGCCGATCAGGTGCCTGCCTTTGTTCTGCCACAGCATCCTTCTGGGGTGATGACCCTTTCAGCCGCACATCCGGTCTATTGCTGCCCGCTGCGTGAACGTGAGCCGATCCTGCGTCTGGCAAAATCGGCGCTGGTCACAGTCTATCCGTTGCCCGACACCCGTCTGCTGATGGTGGTAAACATTCATGCGGTGAACTTCAGCCTCGGTGTTGATGTGTACAGTAAGCAGTTACTTCCCATTGGCGATCAGATTGCTCATCACAGTGGGCCGATCATTATGGCAGGGGACTTCAATGCCTGGAGCCGTCCGCGTATGAACGCGTTGTACCGCTTCGCGCGTGAAATGTCGCTGCGTGAAGTTCGTTTTAACGATGACCAGCGCAAGAAAGCGTTTGGTCGTCCTCTCGATTTTGTCTTCTATCGGGGTTTAAGCGTGCACGACGCCTCCGTTCTGGTGACGCGCGCCTCCGATCATAATCCTCTACTAGTTGAATTCAGTCCCGGCAAACCTGATAAATAATGGTGCGTCAGGTCTGCCGTGGGGCAGGCCTGTGCGGGTGCTGCCCTTTATTTTTTAACCCATAAAAGGACAGCAACATGACAACAACACACTCCCATCATGACAACGTCGAAAAACAGTTTGGTTCGCAGGCAAGTGCCTACCTGAGCAGCGCCGTGCACGCCTCTGGCCGCGACCTGGTGCGTCTCGGCGAGCGGCTCGCCGCGTTTCCTGACGCGCACGTGCTGGACTTAGGCTGCGGGGCAGGGCATGCCAGTTTTACCGCCGCAGAGCAGGTTGCTCAGGTGACGGCGTATGACTTATCGAGCCAGATGCTCGATGTGGTCGCTGAAGCGGCGAAAGCGAAAGGACTGAATAACGTCACGACGCGCCAGGGCTACGCTGAATCATTACCCTTTGAGGATGCATCGTTTGAGGTTGTGATTAGCCGTTACTCTGCACACCACTGGCATGATGTGGGGCAGGCATTACGGGAAGTGAAACGCGTACTCAAACCGGGCGGAATCTTCATCATCATGGACGTGATGTCTCCCGGACATCCGGTACGAAATATCTGGCTCCAGACGGTTGAAGCGCTGCGTGATACCTCGCACGTGCAAAACTACTCCAGTGGAGAGTGGCTTACGTTTATCACCGAAGCCGGCTTGATTTCACGCTCATTGATAACCGACCGTTTGCCGCTGGAGTTTGCGTCATGGATTGCGCGGATGCGCACCCCCGAGGCATTAACTCAGGCGATCCGATTGTACCAGGAGAGCGCCTCTGCTGATGTGAAGGCGTACTTTGAGCTGCATGACGATGGTTCGTTTACTAGCGACACCATTATGGCTGAAGCGCAAAAAGCAGGATAAACAAAAAAGGCACCGAGGGGAATCGGTGCCTTTTTAACAAGCGAACGTACTATCAGGAATCTGGCGTAGCGCTGTTTTTCACAAACAACGTCAGCTGGTCGCCAGGTTGCAGGTTGTCAGTATCGTTGTTCCAGCGCATCACATCTTTGATGTTTACGCCGTGACGCTTAGCAATACTGGACAGCGAGTCGCCTTTACGTACGCGATAGGTAATGCTATCGCTGTTTTTAGCGAGACGCTGTGCGCTGCTACCTGCACCTACGTTCAGCGTTTGACCCACTTTCAGACCAGATCCGCGCAGATTATTCCACTGCTGGAGATCTTTCGCATTCACGCCAAGACGTGATGCAATACCTGAAAGCGTATCACCTGAACGCACCTTATAGCTGCGGCTGCTTACAGGCGACGTATCAGCGATCAGCGTGGACTGAACGGCTGCGATTTCACCCGAAGCTAAAGACTCTCGTAACTGTTCCGCATGTTTCTGCGGAACCATCACATAGCGTGGGCCACTAGCACCCAGCGTGGAGCCTTTAACACCTGCATTAAAGGTTTTAAGCTTACTTACCGACATACCCGTCATATCGGCAACCTGTTGAATATCAACCGGGCTGCTGAGGCGGACACGCGCCAGTGCACGACTTTCGTCTGGTGTTGGCAGTTGTACACCGTAACGTTTGCTGTTCTTGAGAATGTCACTCAGTGCCAGCATTTTCGGTACGTAAATCTTTGTTTCCTGTGGCAGTGAGAGCGACCAGAAGTCTGTGGATTTTCCACGCGCTTTATTCGCTTTCATTGCCTTCAGTACACGACCTTCACCACTGTTATACGCCGCGACAGTCAATAACCAGTCGCCGTCAAACATCTTGTTCAGACGTTGCATCATGTCGAGAGCGGCTGTCGTTGAAGCGACAACATCACGACGCGCATCGTAGTTGCGGGTCTGCTTTAAACCATAATTTCGCCCTGTGCTCGGAATGATCTGCCAGATGCCTGCTGCATTGGCGCCAGACGTCGCGTGCGGGTCAAAAGCGCTCTCCACTATGGGTAGTAGTACCAGTTCCATAGGCATGTTACGTTTCTTAACTTGCCCGGCTATCCAGTACATATACGGCTCTGCCCGTAATGTTACATCGTGGAGATAGCTCTTATTTCTCAAATACTTCTGTTTCTGTTCGCGAATCCGGCTGTTTTCCGGAATTCCCATCTTTAGCTCGTCGCCAATAGAGGCCCACAAGTCTTGTTCCTGCGCGAAGGATGTCCCATCGTCCAACCATCGCGCCTGACTCGTAAACTTCCCTGCTTCCCCTTGACCAGCCGCAGAAAGGCTCTGTGCGTGCTGTTGTACGTTGCTGCCGTTTTGTGACTGGCAACCTACAAGCAGGACAGAGGCGAGTAATATCGCTTTTGCCTTCATGTGTGTGTCAATAGTTGCTTAAAAGACGAGCGATGATAACGGCGAAATTTTGAAAAGGCAACCCGCAATTATCTGAAGTTATCTTTCTTTGACCTTAACCATGCAAATCGCGCTTCAGGTTGTAACAAATTTGTTTCTTGATTAATTTTATTAATTAAATCAACATCATCAGTTCTTAAAAATAAATTAATTTGTCGTTCATTTTTCAGAATTACGGGGAGTGTTTTTTGGTTTTTTGCACGTAACTCCTTCACTTTCAGGTAATAATCCTGAATCGCCCGATCCTCAGGCAGCACGCTTGCAGCAAACTTCATATTCCCTAATGTATACTCATGTGCGCAACAAATTACGGTGTCGGCTGGAAGCGCATTAATTTTTTGTAAAGATTGATACATCTGTTCTGGCGTGCCTTCAAACAGCCTTCCACAGCCGCCAGAAAACAGCGTGTCGCCACAAAACAGATAAGGTTTGCTGTAGAAACAGAGATGACCGGAAGTGTGACCTGGCGTAGCAAATACGGAAAACTCCCACCCGAGGATGAGGATACTTTCGCCTTCTTCGACAACTTGCGTCGTACCCTTATCCTGTGTCTCTGCCGGTCCGTAGACGGGAAGATGAGGATAGCGCGCAAGGAGATCGGGAACACCGCCGACATGATCGTGATGGTGATGGGTAAGTAGGATCGCTTCAGGCTGCCAGCCGTTTTCTTTTATCGCGTGCAGGATCGGTGCGGATTCGCCTGGATCAACAATGATGCATCTGCGATCGTCGTCGACTAAAACCCAGATGTAATTGTCCTGAAAGGCGGAAATACTGATAAGATTCATGCATTACCTCTTATAGCGTGGCGGGTGTTTTGATGAAACCGGCAAGGATACCTCAGACTGTCGCACCACCGGAACGTTGGGCAGAGTTGCCCTGGGGTGAATATTATCGCGAGGCCTTAGAACTTCAGCTTAAACCCTGGCTCGCGAAAATGTATGGTTTTCACCTGCTTAAGATTGGCAATCTGAGCGCAGAAATCAATACCGAAAGCTGCGCTATCTCGCATCAGGTTAGCGTATCGCTTAATGGCTCCCCGGTTCAGGTGAAAGCGGATCCGCTGCATTTGCCGTTTGCGGAAAAATCCATTGATGCCTGTCTGCTCGCCCATACGCTGCCCTGGTGCAGCGATCCCCATCGTCTGCTGCGGGAAGCCGACCGCGTTTTGATTGATGACGGCTGGCTGATCCTGAGCGGTTTTAATCCGCTGAGTCTGATGGGGCTACGTAAACTGACGCCCGTTCTGCGCCGCATGCCGCCCTATAACAGCAGGATGTTTACCATGATGCGCCAGCTGGACTGGCTTTCACTGTTAAATTTCGAAGTGCTGAGCTATGGGGGTTTTCAGGTCATCCCCTGGACGCGTAAAGGCGGGGTCTTATTAAGCACCCATTTACCCGCGCTGGGCTGCATGCAATTTATTGTCGCGCGTAAGAGGACGATCCCCCTTACGCTAAACCCAATGAAGCAAAGCAAATCAAAAACGCGGATCCGCCAGACCGTGGGGGCCACGCGGCAATACAAAAAACCGTGATCAGGATTCAGGTTGATAACCTGCATCCTCACGGGTTGGGTTGGATGCCGCCGCGCGAGCCAGCTCGTCACAGCGTTCGTTTTCAGGATGACCGGCGTGCCCCTTTACCCACTCCCATTTGATTTCGTGCTGTCCGAGGGCGGCATCAAGACGCTTCCAGAGATCGACATTCTTGACCGGTTTTTTCTCTGCCGTTTTCCAGCCGCGTTTTTTCCAGTTGTGGATCCATTGGGTAATGCCCTGGCGGACATACTGGCTGTCGGTACTCAGCACCACGTCGCAATGTTCTTTTAACGCTTCCAGCGCCACGATGGCCGCCATCAACTCCATGCGGTTGTTGGTGGTCAGGAAATAGCCTTCACTAAAGGTTTTTTCATGCTGGCGATAGCGCATAATGGCACCATAGCCGCCGGGCCCTGGGTTACCGAGACAAGATCCATCGGTGAAAATTTCTACCTGTTTACGCATCTCTGGTAGACTTCCTGTATTTGAAACGTTCAGTAAAACGATAAGTCTGACATAAATGACCGCTATGAGCACTGCAATTACTCGCCAGATAGTTCTCGATACCGAAACCACCGGTATGAACCAGATTGGCGCCCACTACGAAGGGCATAAAATCATTGAGATTGGTGCCGTTGAAGTGGTGAACCGTCGCCTTACGGGCAACAACTTCCACGTTTACCTCAAACCCGATCGGCTGGTGGACCCGGAAGCGTTCGGCGTTCACGGAATTGCCGATGAGTTTTTGCTGGATAAGCCCACCTTTGCCGACGTCGCAGATGAATTTCTCAACTACATCAGAGGTGCGGAACTTGTCATTCATAACGCGTCGTTCGATATCGGCTTTATGGACTATGAGTTCAGCAAGCTCAACCGTGATATTCCGAAGACGAATACGTTCTGTAAAGTCACGGATAGCCTGGCGCTGGCAAGGAAGATGTTCCCCGGCAAGCGTAACAGCCTTGATGCCCTGTGCTCTCGCTATGAGATAGACAACACCAAGCGAACGCTGCACGGCGCGTTGCTCGATGCCCAGATCCTGGCCGATGTCTACCTGACCATGACCGGCGGGCAAACGTCGATGAAATTCAGTATGGAAAATGAATCCCAGCAGACGCGAGATGAAGGGGGAATTCAGCGCATTGTGCGTCAGGCGAATCGCTTACGGGTCGTTTTAGCCAGTGATGAAGAGTTGATGAATCACGAGTCTCGTCTTGATTTGGTGCAGAAGAAGGGCGGGAGCTGTCTGTGGCGCGCCTGAAAAGGTGCCGAAACGTTTGTTAATTCATCGTTTGGGTGATTTTTGCAGCAAACGATTCAAAAGTTAAGAAAAAGCGTTGACGAGTTCAGAGTCAAACCGTAATATTCGCCTCGTTCCCCACACGGGAACAGTGGAGCGGTAGTTCAGTCGGTTAGAATACCTGCCTGTCACGCAGGGGGTCGCGGGTTCGAGTCCCGTCCGTTCCGCCACTATTCAGGCCCACGTTACTTGTAACGTGGGCCTTTTTGTTTTTCCTCTTTCTCATGTTTTCCTTAATTTCTGCTCTGGCACATCTGCTGAAAATCATATTTATACCATTCTGTTTTTTGTATTTAATCAATTCTAATCCGCTTAAAAATAGTGTAGGTTAATTACATCATTTCCCTCCTCTTATAATTCTGTTTTCACGTCATTCTTAATAACCCTCTGGTGTTAACTATTCTTAATCCTGCGTAGATTCTCTCGTGGTTTTTTCCTACCTCTATAAAGAAACCAGTCATGCTATTTTTGAGCATCATGTCAATAGACTCTATGGGCGTGAATTATGTAAGGAAGGCATAAGAGCATGGCACTAAAGGATGTATTCACGCCGATGTGCATATGTCCTTAATTTAGCATTGAATTTCACCAAGGACTTTAAGTATGACTGAAAATAAGGTCATTTTAGCGGTCAACAACGGAGACGGTAAAACGCGGTTGTTGACAGCAGATGCAGGCCGTACGGTTAAGGTAAAGCTTATCTCCGGCAATAAATATTTGCTGAAAAATGTGAATGACGACTTTGCGCCAGAAAATATTACGCTTCAACGCGTTGGCAAAGCGTTACATATTATTCAGGAAGGCGACACACAGCCCAGCATTATTATTGAAAATTATTTTGACGGCGATTCGAAAAACCCAACCCTGATGGGTATGGCCGAAGATGGATTGCTTTATGCCTATATCCCTTTGTCTGGTGAAAGCTACGATAATGGCTATCTCATGGCTGAAGGTGGTCTGGCTCCGGTTGCCCTGGGCGGTGAACCGTTAGGCGCCGGTGGGCCTCTTTTGTCTGCCCCGGACGACGAAAATGACATGCTGTTTGGCATGTTAGGGTGGTTTGCGCTTGCGGCGGCAGGTGTTGGCGCTGCGTTTGCTCTGTCCGAACTGGACAAGGATGAAAGCGATAGCCAGCCCGCCCCCGAAAAACCGAGCATTGGCAAGGCTGTGGATGATGAAGGCTCGATTAAAGGACCGCTTAAGTCCGGAGACGTGACTGATGACTCAACGCCTTCATTAATCGGTAAAGGCAAGCCGGGCGATACCATCCATATCATCGATAATGATAAGGAAATTGGCTCCGTCATCGTCGACGACGAAGGCGAATGGAGCTATACGCCGGATAAGCCGCTGGGCGAAGGTGAACATGACCTCTCCGTTGTGGTTGAAGATCCGGACGGCAACATGAGCCCGCCGTCTGACCCCATTACCATCGTGGTTGATACCGTTGCGCCAGATGCGCCAACGATTGAGCACATCATGGATAAAGTGGGTAAAGTCACCGGCGAGATCCTTGAAGACGCTTACACCGACGATCCAAAACCGGAGATGAGCGGTACCGGTGAAGCGGGCGCGACGATTACCATTTACGATAACGGTAAAAAGATCGGCGAAACCAGCGTTAACGACGACGGTCGTTGGTATTTCAAACCTTCAGAAAACCTGACTGACGGCAACCACAGCATCACGGTTAGCCAGACGGATAAAGCGGGTAACGTCAGCGAGCCTTCTGATGAACGTGATTTTATTGTTCTGACGGAACCTCCGGGGAAAGCAGAAACGCCGTCAGTTATTGACGACAACGGTCCGGTAACGGGTCCGCTTAAGCCGGGTGACGTGACGGATGACACTAAACCTTCATTCAGCGGTGAAGGCACGCCGGGCAATACCATCGTTATCAAGGATAACGACAAAGAGATCGGCTCCGTTATCGTCGATGACGAAGGGAAGTGGACCTACACGCCTGAGAAAGATCTCAGCGAGGGTGAGCATAACGTTGAGGTGATTGAAGAAGATCCGCTGGGTAATGTCGGCCAACCCTCCGATCCGATCCAGATCATTGTCGATACCACGCCGCCGGCAAGACCGGACAGGGTCTATGCTGAAGATAATACCGGTCCGATTACCGGCCAGCTGAAGGGCGGCGACGTCACTGACGAAACGCGTCCGGTATTCAGCGGTAAAGGTGAACCGGGCGACACCGTGACCATTTATGATGGTGATGAAGTTCTGGGCTCTACCGTCATCGATGACGAAGGCAACTGGTCGCTGAAACCGGAGAAACCGCTGGGCGAAGGCGATCACAGCATCACCGTTACGCAAACGGATAAGGCGGGCAATACCAGCGACCCCTCGGAAGCGCTGGAGTTTGAAGTTGACACTACCGCGCCTGATGCTTCAGCAGATGTTCTGAAAATTACCGCCGTAGCGGATGACGTAGGCGATCGTCAGGGCAACGTTGCCAGCGGTGAAATCACCGATGACAGCAAGCCGCTCATTAGCGGTATCGGCGAAGCGGGCAATACCGTCTATGTCTATACCACCGACGCCTCCGGTAAACACCTGATTGGTTCAGCGGTTGTGGGCAGCGATGGCACCTGGAGCCTGACGCCTGAAACCCCACTGACGGAAGGTTTGAACCAGCTGACGCTGGAGACACAGGATCCGGCGGGTAACCGCGTTGCGGGCGATGCACCGTCTTACGACATCAACCTCCTGATCCCGATCAGCACTCAGCCGTCCATCAACAGCGTGGTGGACAATTCAGAACCACACTTTGGCCCGCTGCAAAAAGGCGACGCCACCAACGATACCACGCCAACCCTGAGCGGCAGCGCTGCGCCGGGTGACATCGTGTCGATCCTCGACAACGGTAAGGTGATTGGCTCCGTCACGGCGGACAGCAACGGCAAGTGGACGTTCACTCCGGACGCCGCGCTGGCTGATGGCAAGCACACCTTCACCGTCACTGCGACTGACGCAGCGGGCAACTCGCGCACCAGCGGCAGCTTCCCGATCGTGATTGACACTGCGGCACCATCTCCGGCAGAAAATATCGTTATCAATGATAACGTGGGCGACAAGCAGGGACCGGTAGGTTCAGGCGACACCACAGACGATCAGTCCCCGACCCTGAGTGGCGAAGCCGAGCCGGGCAGCGTGGTGGACATCTATGATAACGACGAGAAGATCGGTTCCGTCATCGTTGATGACGAAGGTAAATGGTCCTATACGCCAGACAAACCGCTGGATAAAGGCGATCATGAGATCACCACTACCGTAACCGATCCGTCTGGCAACACCAGTGAACCGTCGCCGGGGATCTCCTTCACCGTCGACCCTGATCCAAACCAGGTTACCGTGGGTGAAGTGGTGGATGATCAGGGCCCGATCGTGGGCAACCTAAAGCCGGGCACCGTGACCGATGATGTTCGCCCTGAACTGAGCGGTAAAGGTAAGCCAGGCAGCACCGTGACCATTAAAGATGGCGACGACGTGCTGGGCTCCACCGTGGTGGATCCGGACGGCAACTGGACGTTCACGCCAGAGCAGGATCTGGCTGACGGCAATCACAGCCTGACCGTGGTGTCCAAAGATCCGGCGGGTAACGAGGTGACCTCACCGTCCTTCGATATCACCGTCGATGCGACCGCGCCGGAAAAACCTGTGCTGGGATCCGCAACGGATGACGTGGGCACTATTCGCGGCGATCTGAGCAACGGCAGCACCACCGACGACGCAAACCCAACCTTCAACGGCTCTGCAGAGCCGGGCAGCCGTGTCGATATTTACGACAACGGTGAGCATATTGGTTCGACGATTGCGGACGATAAAGGCGCCTGGCAGTTCACGCCAACTACGCCTCTGCCAGAAGGTGAGCACCATATCACCACTACCGCAACGGATGAAGCGGGCAACACCGGTCCGGAATCGGATGATTTTGTGCTGGTGACCGACTACACCCCACCTGTAGCAACCGGCGATGTGCTGAACATTACGTCCGTAATGGATGATGTCGGCGGCCGTCAGGGTAACGTGGCCAGCGGTGAAATCACCGATGACAGCAAACCGGTTATCAATGGTATTGGTGAAGCGGGAAGCACCGTCTTTGTTTACAGCACGGATGCTAACGGCAAACATCTGCTGGGCTCAGCCGTAGTCAACAGTGAAGGCACCTGGACGCTGGCGCTGGATACACCGCTGGTGGAAGGGCTTAATCAGCTGACGCTCGAAACGCAGGATGCCGTTGGTAACCGCGTGGCGGGTGAAGCACCGTCTTATGATATTACCGTTCTGATCCCGGTCAGCACCGAGCCGTCCATCAACAGCGTGGTGGACAACGCCGAGCCGCACGTCGGCCCAATGCAGAAAGGCGAAACCACCAACGACACCACCCCAACCCTGAGCGGCAGCGCTGCACCGGGCGACGTTGTGTCTATCCTCGACAACGGGAAAGTGATTGGCACCGTCAAGGCGGATAGCAGCGGTAAGTGGTCGTTCACCCCGGATACCGCGCTGGCGGATGGTCAGCACACCTTCACCGTCACGGCGACTGACGCAGCGGGCAACGCGCGCACCAGCGGTACCTTCCCGATCGTGATCGATACTGCGGCACCGTCTCCGGCAGAAAATATCGTTATCAATGATAACGTGGGCGACAAGCAGGGGCCGGTAGGCGACGGTGACACCACCGACGACCAGTCTCCAACCCTGAGCGGTGAAGCCGAGCCGGGCAGCGTGGTGGACATCTACGACAACGACGAGAAGATCGGTTCCGTCATCGTTGATGACGAAGGTAAATGGTCCTATACGCCAGACAAGCCTCTGGCTAAAGGCGATCATGAGATCACCACTACCGTGACCGATCCGTCTGGCAACACCAGCGAACCGTCACCGGGGATCTCCTTCACCGTCGATCCGGATCCAAACCAGGTCACCGTGGGCGAAGTGGTGGACGATCAGGGGCCGATCGTGGGTAACCTGAGGCCGGGCAACGTGACCGATGATGCGCGTCCGGAACTGGGCGGTAAAGGCAAGCCGGGCAGCACCGTAACCATCATGGATGGCGACGATGTACTGGGCTCCACCGTGGTGGATCCGGACGGCAACTGGACGTTCACCCCAGAGCAGGATCTGGCCGATGGCGATCACAGCCTGACCGTGATTTCCAAAGACCCGGCCGGAAACGACGTGACCTCTCCATCCTTTGATATCTCTGTCGATACCGTGGCACCGGAAAAACCGGTTGTCGGCCTTGCGACAGATGACGTGGGTTCCAGCCGTGGCGATCTGAGCAGCGGCAGCACCACCGACGATGCGAACCCAACCTTCAAAGGTTCCGCAGAGCCGGGCAGCCGTGTCGATATCTATGATAACGGGGAGCTGATTGGTTCTACCGTGGTGGACGAAAATGGCGGCTGGCAATTTACGCCAACCACCGCGCTGCCAGAGGGTGAGCACCATATCACCACTACCGCAACCGATAAGGCCGGTAACACGGGTCCGGAATCAGATGATTTTGTACTGATCACCGACTACACCGCGCCTGACGCGAGCAAAGTGGCGATCACCGAAGTCTACGACGACGTGAACACCGCAGGCGTGATTGCCTCCGGCGAAGAAACCGACGATAACCGTCCGCTGATCAAGGGTACCGGCGCAGAGCCGGGCAACACCATCACCGTGTACAACGGCGACAAGGTGATTGGCACCGCGACCGTGCAGGCCGACGGCACCTGGTCCCTCGAACCGACCACCCCGCTGCCGGACGGCAGGTACACCCTGACGGCGAAAGAGACCGACGGCGTGGGCAACGTCTCCGGTCCGTCCG